>NZ_SRYA01000050.1 GCF_004793545.1 Petralouisia muris
AAAAAGGAACCTTTTACAATTCAAATGTAAAAGATTCCTTAAGTTAATGACATTGCATAAAATCTAGCTTTTTATTGATTACTCAATGATAGAAGCAACACGGCCTGATCCTACTGTACGTCCGCCCTCACGGATAGCAAATGTAAGACCCTGCTCCATAGCGATTGGATGAATCAATTCGATGGTCATCTCTACGTTATCACCAGGCATGCACATTTCTGTACCTTCCGGCAGGTTGCAAACGCCTGTTACGTCAGTTGTTCTGAAATAGAACTGAGGTCTGTAGTTGTTGAAGAACGGAGTATGACGTCCACCTTCATCTTTTGTCAGAACGTAAACCTGAGCGGTAAATTTGGTATGGCATGTTACAGTGCCGGGTTTTGCAAGTACCTGTCCTCTTTCGATTTCAGTTCTCTGAATACCACGAAGCAGTGCACCAATGTTATCACCAGCCTGAGCCTCATCTAACAATTTACGGAACATTTCAATACCGGTTACAACTGTTTTCTTGGTCTCTTCTTTGATACCAACGATTTCAACTTCTTCATTTACATGCAGAACGCCACGCTCTACTCTACCAGTAGCAACAGTTCCACGACCAGTAATTGTGAAGATATCCTCGATAGGCATCAGGAACGGCTGATCTGTTGCACGCTGAGGATCTGGAATATGCTCATCTACTGCAGCCATCAGTTCCATAACCTTGTCGCCCCATTCTCCGCTTGGATCTTCCAGAGCTTTCAAAGCAGAACCTTTGATGATTGGGCAGTCTGTAAATTCATACTCTTCCAGAATTTCAGTGATTTCCATTTCTACTAATTCAAGCAACTCTTCATCGTCAACCATGTCGCATTTGTTCATGAATACAACGATGTAAGGTACGCCTACCTGACGGGACAAAAGGATGTGCTCTTTTGTCTGAGCCATAACGCCGTCTGTAGCAGCTACTACAAGGATAGCGCCGTCCATCTGTGCAGCGCCAGTGATCATGTTCTTTACATAGTCAGCATGGCCCGGGCAGTCAACGTGTGCATAATGTCTATTCTCTGTCTCATACTCAACGTGAGCAGTAGAAATAGTGATACCTCTTTCTCTTTCTTCCGGAGCTTTGTCGATGTTCTCGAAATCAGTAGCTTCGTTTCCGGCAACTCTTTCAGATAATACTTTGGTAATTGCTGCTGTTAAAGTTGTTTTACCATGGTCAACGTGACCAATGGTTCCGATATTGCAATGTGGTTTGTTTCTTTCAAATTTAGCTTTAGCCATTTTGTAACGTCCTCCTTAATTTTCTGCCCCCTATGGGCTGTTTCATTAAATATAGAAAATTTTAATCAGCTATTTATGATTATATTCGATAATCACGGGATTTTCAAGTGTTTTCTGCACTTTCCTAGCCTTTTGCGGTAATAACTTTTTCCTGAACATTTTTCGGAACCTGCTCATATTTTTCAAAGAACATTGAGTAGTTTCCACGTCCCTGTGTTCTGGAACGCAAGTCTGTGGAATATCCAAACATCTCTGCAAGAGGTACAAATGCACGTACAATCTTGCCGCCGCCCAGATCATCCATTCCTTCAATACGTCCCCGGCGGGAATTGATGTCTCCGATAACATCTCCCATGTATTCTTCCGGCATAGTTACTTCCACTTTCATAATCGGCTCTAATAATACCGGAGTCGCCTTCTTCATTGCTTCCTTAAATGCCATGGAACCTGCAATATGGAAAGCCATTTCTGAAGAGTCTACCTCATGGTAGGAACCGTCATATACAGTAGCGTGAACGCCTACGACCGGGAAACCTGCCAGGATACCGGCTTTGGTAGCTTCCTCAATACCTTCCCCAACTGCTGGAATGTACTCCTTGGGAATCGCGCCGCCCACAACCTCGGAATCAAATTTGAACAATTCTTCGCCGTTAGCGTCCATCGGCTCAAATCTGACTTTACAATGTCCATACTGTCCGCGTCCGCCGGACTGTTTTGCATATTTGTATTCCTGATCGATCGGCTTGGTAAATGTCTCTTTGTAAGCAACCTGCGGTGCGCCTACATTTGCCTCCACCTTAAATTCACGGAGCAGACGGTCTACAATAATCTCCAGATGGAGCTCGCCCATACCGGCGATAATTGTCTGTCCAGTCTCTGCATTGGTATGCGCACGGAAAGTAGGATCTTCTTCTGCAAGTTTTGCAAGAGCTTCACCCATCTTACCCTGCCCTGCTTTTGTCTTAGGTTCTATTGCCAGCTCAATAACCGGTTCCGGGAACTCCATGGATTCCAAAATAACCGGATGCTGTTCATCACAAATGGTATCTCCTGTAGTGGTAAACTTAAATCCAACGGCCGCTGCAATATCACCAGAATAAACTTTATCAAGCTCTGCCCGCTTATTTGCATGCATCTGAAGGATACGTCCCACACGTTCTTTCTTATCTTTCGTTGCATTCAGTACATAGGAACCGGAATTCATAGTACCGGAATACACACGGAAGAATGCCAGCTTCCCTACAAAGGGGTCTGTCATAATCTTAAATGCCAGAGCAGAGAAAGGCTCGTCATCCGAAGAATGTCTCTCTGTCTCATTTCCTTCCAGATCAACTCCCTTAATTGCAGGAATATCTGTAGGAGCAGGCATATAAGTCAAAATAGCATCCAATAATTTCTGAACGCCCTTGTTGCGGTATGCGGAACCGCAGCAAACCGGAACTGCTGTACATTCGCAGGTTCCTTTTCTCAATGCCTGTTTCAGGGCTTCCATAGAAGGTTCTTCTCCTTCTAAGTATTCCATCATCAGGTCATCATCCAACTCACATATTTTTTCTACTAATTCAGAACGATACAGTTCTGCATCATCCTTCATATCATCCGGAATATCTGTGATTGAAATGTCATCGCCTTTATCATCATTGTAGATGTAAGCTTTCATTTCAAACAAATCAATAATTCCCTGAAAATCATCTTCTTTGCCGATAGGCAATTGAAGGATAATTGCATTTTTGCCCAAACGTGTTTTGATCTGCTCCACCGCACCGTAAAAGTCAGCTCCAAGAATGTCCATCTTGTTAATAAATGCCATTCTTGGTACGTTATAGGTATCGGCCTGACGCCATACGTTCTCAGACTGAGGCTCTACTCCACCTTTTGCACAGAAAACGCCTACGGCGCCATCCAATACACGGAGTGAACGCTCCACCTCAACGGTAAAGTCAACGTGTCCCGGAGTATCAATAATATTGATACGATGCTCCAAAGCATCCGCCTTGGGCTTGCAGTTCTCCTGCTCTGTCCAGTGACAGGTTGTAGCGGCTGAAGTAATGGTAATTCCTCTTTCCTGCTCCTGTTCCATCCAGTCCATGGTAGCAGTTCCTTCATGAGTATCACCAATCTTATAATTAACACCGGTATAATAAAGAATGCGCTCTGTCAATGTTGTTTTACCCGCATCGATATGAGCCATAATACCAATGTTTCTGGTTCTCTCTAATGGATATTCTCTTCCAGCCAAGGTTTTTTCCTCCTAAAAATGTTAAAAACGATAATGCGCAAAAGCCTTGTTTGCTTCTGCCATCTTATGCATATCTTCCTTCTTCTTTACAGATGCACCTGTATTGTTAGCCGCATCCATAATCTCATTTGCCAGTCTCTCTTCCATTGTCTTCTCGCCTCTTTTACGTGAAAATAGAGTGAGCCAGCGGAGAGCCAGAGCCTGACGTCTGTCAGGTCTTACCTCAATGGGCACCTGATATGTTGCACCGCCGATACGCCTTGCCTTTACTTCCAGCACAGGCATGATATTGTTCATAGCCTCTTCAAACACTTCAATTGCCGGCTTATCGGTTTTCTCTGCAACTCTGTTAAATGCTCCGTATACAATTTTCTGAGCTATGCCTTTCTTACCGTCTAACATAATATTATTGATAAGTTTGGTAACCACTTTGTTATTGTACAACGGATCTGCTAATACGTCTCTCTTCTGAGTATGTCCTTTACGTGGCACGTCGCTTCCCTCCTTAATCATTTTATGATCTTTTCGATTAATTCAACGGTACTCACTGTTTCTGTGTTCGTGCGGAAAATCTTCATCTATAGAAAGCATTCGCTTTCTGCACTCCTGCGTCAAAAAGAATGTACGCTCTTGCGCTTTCCAACACTAACCGTTTTGTGATACTATTGTCTGCCAATTATTTCTTAGCGTCTTTCGGTCTCTTTGCACCATATTTGGAACGTGCCTGCCGTCTGTTTGCAACGCCTGCGGTATCTAATGTTCCACGAATGATATGGTATCTGGTACCAGGTAAGTCTTTTACCCTTCCGCCTCTGATCAGAACAACGCTGTGCTCCTGCAGATTATGGCCTTCTCCCGGAATGTAGCTTGTTACTTCGATTCCATTGGAGAGACGTACTCTGGCGATTTTACGAAGAGCAGAGTTAGGTTTCTTAGGAGTCGCAGTCTTAACTGCAGTACAAACACCTCTCTTCTGGGGTGCAGAAGTATTGGTCGGGCGCTTCTTCAGGGAATTGTATCCTTTCTGTAAAGCCGGTGCCGTAGATTTCTTCTCAGATGTCTGTCTTCCTTTTCTTACTAACTGGTTAAATGTTGGCATTCTTTTCACCTCCTGTAAAAATTTCAAAATATAAGTGCATGATCCCATGCACACTATGACATTATATAAAGATAAAATCGCCGTGTCAAGGACTTTTTCTAATTTTCCCCAAATTTTAACTTCTTATTCACAGTTCCTTCTATTTCCTTTGGGATAACAAACAATGGAGCTGCCAAAAACTGACAGCTCCAGGAACGTTGTCTTCATCCTTACCAAACCACTAACGAATCCGGGATTCGTACAACGCTATATTTACTATTCTGTTTCCAGTACAGCTTCTTCGTCCAATGACTCTCCGAATTCCTTTTCAAAAGCTTCCAATTCTTCTTCCAGCTCTTCGTCCAATTCTGGGTCCTCTTCCGGATTATAACTGAAATCCAGCATTTCCTCTTCGAAGAAAATATCATCTGTCTCATCCACATCTGTGGAAAGCTTAATGTCACGGTAACGCTTCATACCGGTTCCGGCAGGAATCAGTTTACCGATTATTACATTTTCTTTTAAACCAATGAGGGGATCAACCTTGCCCTTAATGGCTGCCTCTGTCAGCACCTTAGTGGTCTCCTGGAAGGATGCTGCAGACAGGAAAGAATTGGTGGCAAGAGACGCCTTGGTAATTCCCAGCATCACCTGTTTGCCCTCTGCAGGCTCTTTACCCTCTTCTTCCAATCTTTCATTGGTATCTTCATATTCCAGAATATCTACTAAAGTTCCAGGCAGGAACTCAGAATCTCCATTATTTTCAATCCTGATTTTCTTCAGCATCTGGCGGACAATCACTTCAATATGCTTATCGTTGATTTCCACACCCTGCAAACGGTATACATGCTGCACTTCCTGAATCATATAATCCTGCACTGCCCGAACCCCCTTAATTCTCAAAATATCATGAGGATTCACGCTACCTTCTGTCAATTCATCGCCCGCTTCCAGCACTGCGCCGTCCATAACCTTAATTCTGGAACCGTAGGGGATCAGATACGCCTTGGTTTCTCCGGTTTCATCGTTAGTAACGATAATTTCACGCTTTTTCTTGGTATCCTTAATCGTGGCAACGCCGGCAAATTCCGTAATAATCGCAAGTCCCTTAGGCTTACGGGCTTCAAACAGCTCCTCCACACGAGGAAGACCCTGTGTGATGTCGTTTCCGGCAACGCCGCCGGTATGGAAGGTACGCATGGTAAGCTGTGTCCCTGGCTCACCGATGGATTGGGCTGCAATAATACCTACGGATTCTCCCACCTGCACTGCCTGGCCGGTAGCCATATTTGCACCATAGCATTTTGCACAGATTCCATTATGGGAACGGCAGGTAAGAACCGTACGGATCTTTACCCTGTCCAGAGGTTCTCCCTTTTCATTGACGCCTTTGCTCATTACAAGGGCCGCACGCTTCGGAGTCACCATATGGTTTGCTTTCACTAATATATTGCCTTCTGCATCACAAATATCTTCACATACGAATCTTCCGGTAATACGCTCCTGAAGGCTTTCAATTTCTTCTTTGCCATCCATAAACGCCTTCACATACATGCCCGGAGCTTCTTTTCCTTCGCAGCAGTCAATATCCCGAATAATCAATTCCTGAGATACGTCTACCAAACGCCTGGTCAGATATCCGGAGTCTGCCGTCCGCAGAGCGGTATCAGACAATCCTTTCCGTGCGCCGTGAGCGGACATAAAGTATTCCAAAACGTCTAATCCTTCACGGAAATTAGACTTGATCGGCAACTCAATGGTACGTCCTGTGGTATCCGCCATCAATCCGCGCATTCCGGCAAGCTGCTTAATCTGTTTATCAGAACCACGGGCTCCGGAATCCGCCATCATATAAATGTTATTGTATTTATCCAGACCATCCAACAGCTCTTTTGTCAGAATATCGTCTGTCTCTTTCCAGGTTTCAACAACTTCCTTATACCGCTCTTCTTCGGTAATCAGGCCGCGCTTATAGTTTCTGGTAATCTTATCCACGGTATCCTGGGCATTTTTAATCAATGCCGGCTTCTTCTCCGGCACTGTCATATCAGAAATGGAAACGGTCATAGCCGCCCTAGTGGAATATTTGTATCCCATGGCTTTGATATCGTCCAGCACCTCTGCCGTTATGGTGGCTCCATGAATGTTAATTACCTTCTCCAGAATCTGCTTTAATCCCTTTTTGCCCACATGGAAATCAATTTCCAGCTTCAGAATGTTTTCCGGATTGCTTCTGTCCACAAATCCCAAATCCTGAGGAAGTATCTCATTGAAAATAAAGCGTCCCAATGTGGATTCCACATTGCCGGTTACCTCTTCTCCGCCTGGCATTGTCTTTGTCACACGGACAATAATTCTGGAATGCAACGTCAATGCATCATTTTCATAAGCCAGAATCGCTTCGTTTACATTCTTAAAGAACTTTCCTTCGCCTTTTGCGCCCGGCCTCTCCTGGGTCAGATAATAAATTCCCAGCACCATATCCTGAGAAGGCACAGCCACCGGCCCTCCGTCGGACGGTTTTAACAGATTGTTGGGTGACAGCAGTAAAAACCGGCACTCAGACTGTGCTTCCACAGACAAGGGAAGGTGAACCGCCATCTGGTCTCCGTCAAAGTCTGCATTAAACGCCGTACACACCAACGGATGCAGCTTAATAGCCTTTCCCTCTACCAGAATCGGCTCAAATGCCTGGATTCCCAGCCTGTGCAGCGTGGGAGCGCGGTTTAACATCACCGGGTGCTCCTTGATTACTTCTTCCAAAACATCCCAGACCTCCGACTGGAGACGCTCCACCATTTTCTTGGCACTCTTAATGTTATGGGCAGTACCGTTGCATACCAGTTCTTTCATAACAAAAGGTTTAAACAGCTCAATTGCCATTTCCTTTGGCAGACCGCACTGATAGATTTTCAGCTCTGGTCCTACCACGATAACAGAACGTCCGGAATAATCCACACGTTTTCCCAAAAGGTTCTGGCGGAAACGGCCTGATTTTCCCTTTAACATATCAGATAAAGATTTCAGCGCACGGTTTCCGGGTCCAGTTACCGGACGTCCCCTTCTGCCGTTATCAATCAGCGCATCTACTGCTTCCTGCAGCATACGCTTTTCATTTCTTACAATAATATCCGGCGCACCCAGCTCCAACAGCCTTCTCAGTCGGTTATTGCGGTTAATAATCCGGCGGTACAGATCATTTAAGTCAGAAGTGGCAAAGCGCCCGCCGTCCAACTGAACCATCGGACGAAGATCTGGAGGAATGACTGGAATGACATCCATAATCATCCAGTCCGGCCGGTTGCCGGAACCGCGGAATGCTTCTACAACCTCCAAACGCTTGATAATTCTGGCACGTTTCTGTCCTGTCGCGTCTTTCAAGGCTGCCTTTAACTCCATGGCGTCTTTTTCCAAATCAATGGCTTCCAACAGCTCTTTGATGGATTCTGCACCCATGCCTACTCGAAAATCGCTGCCGTATTTTTCTCTTGCTTCCTGATATTCCGCTTCTGACAGAACCTGCTTATACTGTAAATCGCTGCTTCCCTTATCCAATACGATATAAGAAGCAAAATACAATACCTTTTCCAGCGTTCTGGGCGATAAATCCAGAATCAATCCCATTCTGCTGGGAATCCCCTTAAAATACCAGATATGGGAAACAGGGGCAGCCAGCTCAATATGCCCCATACGCTCCCTGCGGACGCTCGCTTTGGTGATTTCCACCCCGCATCGATCACAGACGACGCCTTTATAGCGGATTTTCTTATATTTTCCACAATGGCACTCCCAGTCCTTGCTGGGTCCGAAAATCTTTTCGCAAAACAGGCCGTCCTTTTCCGGTTTCAGGGTTCTATAGTTAATGGTTTCCGGTTTCTTTACCTCTCCCCGGGACCACTCTCTGATTTTTTCAGGTGATGCCAGACCAATTTTAATTGCATCAAAGGTAATTGGCTGGTATTTTTCTTTGTTCATTGTTTCCGGCATGTGACTCTCCCTTCCTTTTCCTGCAGGATATTTGACTATTCATCCAGAACATCGTCAAAATCGGCGAAATCGTCCTCTAATTCCAATGCTTCTTCCTCTTCATCTTCTTCGATATCCACCAGTTCTTCCTCTTCCGGACTGAATTCCTGTTTGCTGAAGCCCATGGCTCCAAAGGATTCTTCCTCCTCAAAGGCAAAATTCCGGTCGCCGGCAATAATGGAATTCAAATCTGTATTGCCGTATTCGCTGGTTTCCATCAATTCCACTTCTTCTCTGTTTTCATCCAGAACTTTTACATCCAGCCCCAAAGACTGCAATTCTTTCAAAAGTACCTTAAAGGATTCCGGAATTCCCGGTTCAGGAATATTGTCACCCTTGATAATCGCTTCGTAAGTTTTCACACGGCCGATCACATCATCGGACTTCACTGTAAGGATTTCCTGTAAGGTATAAGATGCGCCGTACGCTTCCAGGGCCCAAACCTCCATCTCTCCGAAACGCTGGCCGCCAAACTGAGCTTTTCCGCCCAGAGGCTGCTGGGTTACCAGAGAATACGGCCCTGTGGAACGCGCATGGATCTTATCGTCCACCAGATGATGGAGCTTCAGATAATGCATGTGGCCGATGGTTACCGGGCTGTCAAAATATTCTCCCGTTCTTCCATCCCGAAGCCTTACCTTACCGTCTCTGGATAAGGGCACTCCCTTCCAGACCTCCCTGTGATCCCGGTTCTCATAGAGATATTCCAAAACTTCCGGAAGAAGCTCTTCTTTATATTTTGTCTCAAATTCTTCCCAGGACAGGTTCACATAATCATTTGCCAAATCCAAGGTATCCATAATATCATCTTCTCTTGCGCCGTCAAATACCGGCGTCGCAATGTTAAATCCAAGGGCTTTCGCTGCAAGGCTTAAGTGAATCTCCAACACCTGTCCGATATTCATACGGGACGGCACGCCCAGAGGATTCAGCACAATATCCAGCGGCCGGCCATTGGGAAGGAATGGCATATCTTCCACAGGAAGCACCCGGGAAACCACACCCTTATTTCCATGACGGCCTGCCATTTTATCCCCCACCGAAATCTTACGCTTCTGGGCAATATAAATCCGCACCGCCTGATTCACGCCTGGAGAAAGCTCATCGCCATTTTCTCTGGTAAATACTTTGGCGTCTACCACGATTCCGTATTCTCCATGAGGAACTTTCAGGGAAGTATCCCTTACCTCTCTGGCTTTCTCACCGAAAATCGCTCTTAATAACCGCTCTTCTGCCGTCAGCTCCGTCTCGCCCTTAGGAGTTACCTTTCCCACCAGAATATCTCCGGCACGAACCTCTGCTCCAATTCGGATAATTCCTCTTTCATCCAGATCCTTCAGGGCATCATCACCCACGCCAGGAACGTCTCTGGTAATTTCCTCTGGTCCCAGCTTGGTATCACGGGCTTCTGCCTCATATTCTTCAATGTGCACAGAAGTATAAACATCCTCCTGCACCAATCTTTCACTTAACAGAACGGCGTCCTCGTAGTTATAACCTTCCCAGGTCATAAATCCGATTAATGGATTCTTCCCCAACGCCAATTCCCCGTTGGAGGTGGAAGGGCCGTCGGCAATCACCTGTCCCGCTTCTACCTTGTCGCCTTTAAATACAATAGGACGCTGGTTATAACAGTTGGACTGATTGCTTCGGGAAAACTTGGTCAGCTTATATACTTCACGTTTTCCCTCTTCTGTTTTAATGGTAATCTCATTGGAAATGGCACGTTCCACCACGCCGGAATGCTTTGCAACCACACAAACGCCTGAGTCCACTGCCGCTTTCGTCTCCATTCCGGTTCCAACTGCCGGCGCCTCCGTAGTCAGAAGCGGAACCGCCTGACGCTGCATGTTAGATCCCATCAGCGCACGGTTAGCATCGTCATTTTCCAGGAAAGGAATCAATGCCGTAGCCACAGAAAATACCATTTTCGGAGAAACGTCCATATAGTCAAACATGGTCTTTTCATATTCCTGCGTCTCTTCCCGGTAACGGCCGGAAACGGAATTTCTCACAAAATGCCCCTCCGCATCCAGCGCTTCATTCGCCTGCGCCACATGATAATTATCTTCTTCGTCCGCTGTCATATAGACAACCTCGTCCGTAACCCTGGGGTTCTTGGGATCGGACTTGTCAATCTTGCGGTAAGGCGCTTCCACAAATCCATATTCATTAATTCTTGCATAAGTTGCAAGAGAGTTAATCAAACCAATGTTGGGCCCTTCAGGAGTTTCAATGGGACACATTCTTCCATAGTGGGAATAATGCACGTCACGCACCTCAAATCCGGCACGATCCCTGGATAAGCCTCCTGGTCCCAATGCAGACAGACGTCTCTTGTGGGTCAGCTCTCCCAGTGGATTATTCTGATCCATAAACTGTGATAACTGGGAAGAACCAAAAAATTCTTTGACTGCAGCAGTCACCGGCTTAATATTAATAAGGCTCTGAGGGGAAATACCCTGTAAATCCTGGGTAGTCATACGCTCGCGGACTACTCTCTCCATCCTGGAAAGGCCGATACGATACTGATTCTGCAGCAATTCGCCTACTGCACGGATTCGGCGGTTGCCCAAATGGTCAATATCGTCATCATTTCCAAGGCCGTATTCCAGATGCATATTATAATTAATAGAAGCTAAAATATCTTCCCTTGTAATGTGCTTGGGTATCAAATCGGCAGCATCCCTGCGGAGCGCATTCTTGATATCCTCTAAAGATTCATTTTCTTCTAATATCGTCTCCAGAACCGGATAGTACACCAATTCCACAATTCCTAATTTCCGTGCTTCCTGCCTGTCAATATTCACATAATTGGTAACATCCACCATCAAATTGGACAATACCTTAATATTGCGTTCTTCTCCCTGAATCCACACATAAGGAACCGCTGCATTCTGAATATTATCCGCCAGTTCCCTGGTCACTGTAGTTCCATGTTCTGCAATAATCTCTCCGGTGGAAACATCTACAACATCCTCCGCCAGAACCTGTCCGTGAATACGGTTCCGAAGAGACAGCTTTTTATTAAATTTATATCTTCCCACTTTTGCAAGGTCATAACGTCTGGGATCAAAAAACATTGCATTAATCAAGCTTTCTGCACTTTCCACAGTCAGCGGTTCGCCGGGGCGTATCTTCTTATATAATTCCAGAAGGCCTTCCTGATAATTGGTTGCAACGTCTTTGCCAAAGCTTGCGACAATCTTTGGTTCTTCACCGAACAAATCAATGATTTCCTGGTTGGTGCCGATACCCAGGGCACGAATCAGAACAGTAACCGGAACCTTTCTGGTTCTGTCCACACGCACATAGAAAACATCATTGGAATCTGTTTCATACTCTAACCATGCACCACGATTGGGGATTACAGTGCAGGAATATAAAGTTTTACCCACCTTATCGTGTGCAATTCCATAATATATACCAGGAGAACGCACCAACTGGCTTACAATAACACGTTCTGCCCCGTTGATTACGAAAGTTCCTGTTTCTGTCATAAGTGGTAAATCGCCCATGAAGATTTCATAATCCTTGACTTCTTCAACTGCCTCTTTATTGTAGAATCTCACTCTTACTTTTAAAGGTGCGGCATAGGTTGCGTCTCTTTCTTTACATTCTTCTATCGAATATTTCACGTCTTTTTCGCATAATGTAAAATCGACGAATTCCAGACTTAACTGTCCGCTGTAATCCGCGATGGGAGAGATATCAGCAAATACTTCTTTCAACCCTTCATTAATGAACCAGTTGTAAGAATTCTTCTGAACCTCGATCAGGTTCGGCATTTCTAATACTTCCTTTTGTCGCGAGTAACTCATACGAACGCTTTTTCCTGCTTTAATCGGACGTATTCTGTTTTTCTCCATTGACGTTTCACCTCTCGTTTTCTTATTTACAACAATCAATAGCCTATAAAGTACGCTTCTGCTGTCAATCTATCTTTAATTATAATAAGCACACTTTATCACAATAGTGCACCCTATATGATAGCACAAGAGCTGATTTTATGTCAAGGATTATTTTGGAAAAATTTTCAGATGAAAACCTTGAAAGGCCAGAGCTGTTCAGAGATGTCCCGCAATCCCATTCTGTGTACCAAAACAGTCCAAAATATAAAGAGCCGTCGGAAAATGACAAATTCTGCAATATATATTGTGATTTTTCGACATCACAACCTTATATTGTTTAGAAATTTCATTTTCCGACAGCCCCATGGCAGATTTCAGACTTGCGGAGTTATTTTGTTACGGTACCTGGAATCCAATATCCGCAATCTTGATTTGGTCTTCATCCCTGGTGGTCACACAGAAGGACAAATCTTTTTGTCCATCATAAAGCACCATAATCTGGCTGGTACAGGTACCGTCTTCTCTGAGATCCCCCTTCTGATTCAGCCACTGGAGATAATTTCCTTCGCTGTCTTTGATGCCCATATCCGGATCGTTATACTTGTCATTATAGGGTTCCTGCCGGAAATCCGGAAGTTCCACTTCCAGGACAAGGCCGGCTTTGGTCTTGGTGCCGCATTTTACAAGAATACCATTTTCTTCTTTATTAATATCAAAGGATTCATTTTGGGAAGTGTCAACTGTTACCGGGAAACGGAGGCTCCACTCTCCGGCTGCAGTTCCGGTTGCCTGATATTCGCCGCTTTCATCCCGGGCGTCCCAGAGGTAGCTGTCAAGCTGACGCACCGTCCAGTCCACTACCAGGGTTCCGTCTTCTTCCATGCCCAGTTCAACAGGATTTGCACTGCTGTCATAAGGATTCATTAAATCGATCTGCTGAGCTGCCACGAAAGTTCCATCTGCCGACTTTTCAAAAGGCCGGATCACTTCTGCAAGATGTGTTCCATTGACTGTAATGTCATAGGGCTGGCCGTCTTTTTTTTCAAGGACAATTCCGTCTCCGCTGTTCAAATCTTCACGGTCTGTCTTAAGGGTGGTGGTGTAATAGAGCACGTATCCGTCACAGTATACATCAGATACGGAAATGGTAACGCCGTCCTGCTCCGCCGTCAGCACATAGCCTTCTTCTCCCTGGCGTTTGTCCACTTCTTCCTGAACCGCCACAGCATTTTCACCGATGGTCTGATATCTCTCGGTATCTTCCTGTTCATACTTCTGCCCCTGAGAGTTTTCAATCAGCTTTCCGAATACGCTGCTGAATAACTCCTGCGCCTGCACCGGATTGGCAATGCTGAATGCTCCTACGGTAATCACACACGCCGCTGCTGCCCCGGCTGCTGTTTTCCATACTCTGGTTTTTCTATTTTCTTTTTTGTTTTCATTCCTTTTATTCATCCGCTTTACCTCCATCAAAATTCTCTGTTTATGTTTTTCTTTTTCTTTGGAGGATAATTCTATTTCTTCATATTCATTAAAATCAGTTTCAATCTCATTCAGTAATCCATAAATATTATTTGCCATATGAAATGCCCCTTTCAGCTCTGTACTGCCTGCGGATTCTGTCTTTTCCTCTGGATAAGCGGTTATAAATTACTTCCTTTTTCATGCCTGTTTCTTCGCTTACCTGCTCCATCGTCTTTTCTTCCACATATAATTTCTCAAATAATTCCCGATCCAGAGGTTTTAAACATCCCAACAGCTGTTCCATTTCCTCAGATATCTCTTTCTCAATCATTTTGACCAGCATACTGTCCTCCTGGGCGATGGCGGTATCTTCAATATCCACCGTTACCAGTTCCCGCTGATACTGGCGAAGGTAATCAATGGCCCGGTATCTTGCAATGGCCGCCGCCCAGTTTTTGAAGGAATTTTTTTTCTCATCAAATTCAGAGATATTCTGCCAGATTTTCAGCAGTACATCATCAAAGCATTCTTCCTGCTTCCCCGGCTGACTGAAAAGATGTTTGCGGATAATCGCCATCAAAAGCCCGCCGTATTCATCGATTACATACATGAGTGCTTTTTCATTATGCAATTGTAATTGCTGAATATAATTCTTTTCTCCAATCTTCATAAATTATCCTCTTTTCCAAACCTGCGCGCCGGCTTGTTTTGTCTTACACTTATTATTACGGATGACAAAAGGAAAATCTATCAAAACATATAAAAACTTTTTTCTTCCATCAAAAACAGCATGATCCTCCACTTGAATCTGGAAAACCATGCTGTTGTTTTCTTTTGCAAAACTGCAATTATTTCAAGGTAACTTTTGCACCTTCTGCTTCCAGTTTAGCCTTAATATCCTCAGCTTCTGCCTTCTCAGCGCCTTCTTTTACTACCTTCGGAGCGCCGTCAACCACTTCTTTTGCTTCCTTCAGTCCAAGACCGGTTACTTCGCGGACAACTTTGATAACTTTAACCTTGTTGGGGCCAACTTCTGTCAGCTCTACATTAAAGTCAGTCTTCTCTTCTGCTGCGCCTGCGCCGTCTCCGCCTGCTGCTGCAACTACAACGCCTGCTGCTGCGGATACGCCGAACTCTTCTTCACATGCTTTTACTAAATCATTTAACTCTAATACGCTTAACTCTTTAATCGCTTCAATAAATTCTTCTGTTGTTAACTTTGCCATTATAATTTACCTCCATTTTATATTTGTTTTAATACTGCCAAAAAATTAGAATTCCTGCCCGCGCCTGTAAACGATTAGATCCTCTGAAGGCTTCCACGCAGAATCTTCTGTTCTGCTCCAATGCTTCCACCCAGAAATCTCTGTTCAACCCCAACGCTTCCATGCAGAAATCTCCGCTGTGATCCCCAACGCTTCCGCCAGAAATCTCTGGTTCTAAGCCTCTGCTGCAGGAGCGGCTTCTGCTGCTTCACCTGTCTGGCCGCCCTCGCCCTGTTCTGCAATCTGATTAAGAACACGAGCAAAGTTGGTAATCGGTGACTGAATGCTTCCAAGGAACTTGGAAAGCAGTTCTTCTCTCGACGGAATAGAAGCAATCACCTTGATTCCGTCAGTATCATAGAAAGTTCCTTCTACCACGCCTGCCTTTAACTCAAGCGCCGGAACTGTCTTCGCAAACTTAGCAAGGATTCTTGCCGGTGCGGTTGCATCATCTTTTGAAACAGCGATGGCATTGGGTCCTTCCAGTAAAGAACTCATGCTCTCACAATCAGTTCCCTTAAATGCAAAGTTCATCAATGTATTCTTATATACCTTGTATACAACACCAGCTTCTCTCATCTGTTTACGCAACTGTGTATCTTCCTCTACCGTCAATCCACGGTAATCCACCAGCACTACAGACTGCGCATCTTTGATGTAATCAGAAATTTCCTGTACGATAGGCTGCTTTAACTCTACTTTTGCCACGAATTGTGCACCTCCTTATTTTATTTAAACCGAGCAGGAAGCCTGCCCGCGCACTGGGCAGGTTAAAATGCCCTTATGCGTAAAACAGCCTCTTTGTCCAAAAACAAAGAGGCTGAAATCATCTTTCATTCATTTACCGACATAAAAAAGTCCTGTAAATTCCCTCGGCAGGCCATATCTTTACGCCACTCGGCACCTGCTGTCTTCGGTCATATGCTTGTTTAGTATATCATTGTGTATTTCGGATGTCAACACCAAATTTAAACAAATTTTGCCGTATTGAGTTTTACGCCCGGTCCCATAGTAGGAGCAAGGGTAACGCTCTTTAAATACTGTCCTTTTAATACGGACGGTCTTGCTTTAATGATTGCATCCATAAGGGTCTGGAAGTTGTCCGCTAATTGTTCTTCTGAAAAAGATGCTTTTCCAATTGGCACATGGATAATATTTGTTCTGTCTAATCTATACTCAATTTTACCTGCCTTGATATCATTAATTGCCTTGGTAACGTCCATCGTAACAGTTCCTGCCTTGGGATTCGGCATCAGGCCCTTCGGTCCAAGTACACGTCCCAGACGTCCTACCACGCCCATCATATCCGGCGTAGCAACTACTACATCAAAGTCAAGCCATCCATCATTTTGGATTTTCGGAATCAATTCTTCTCCGCCTACATGATCAGCGCCTGCTGCCAGAGCTTCATCTAATTTATCGCCTTTGGCAAATACCAAAACCTTCACCGCTTTACCGGTTCCGTGCGGCAATACAACAGCGCCGCGGATCTGCTGATCTGCATGACGTCCGTCACAACCAGTTCTGATGTGAGCTTCAATTGTTTCATCAAATTTAGCAACTGCCGATTTTTTTACAAGGCTGATTGCTTCTGCTGTATCATACTGTGCTGCTTTGTCAATTCCTTTTGCAGCTTCTGTATATTTCTTTCCTCGTTTCATTCTGATAACCTCCTAGTGGTAATATCGGGAGCCTGCCCCTCCCACGGTTTGCAGGTACGAATTATGACTGCATTCTATTCTTCTACCGTAACGCCCATGCTTCTTGCTGTTCCTGCAATCATGCTCATTGCCGCTTCCAAAGAACCAGCATTCAAATCCGGCATTTTCAATTCTGCAATTTCCTGAATCTTTGCTTTGGAAATAGTTGCTACTTTTGTTTTGTTAGGTACTGCAGAACCTGATTTAATGTTACATGCTTTTTTAATTAATACCGCTGCAGGGGGCGTCTTTGTTACGAAGCTGAAGCTTCTGTCTGCATATACGGTAATCACTACAGGAATAATTAAATCTCCCTGATCGGCAGTTCTGGCATTGAACTGTTTGGTAAATTCAACAATATTCACGCCATGCTGTCCAAGTGCAGGTCCAACTGGTGGTGCAGGTGTAGCTTTTCCAGCAGGAATCTGCAATTTTATATATCCTTCTACTTTCTTTGCCATTTGGAAAATTCCTCCTTTAACTCATATCGTTACATCCGTACGGAACTTCTGTAACTGATGCATCTTTTTTCAAAAACCTTTGCAATACTGCATATTATAACTTTCTGATATCTGTGAAACTTATTTCAACCGGCGTTTCACGGCCGAACAGGTCAACATTGATTGTAACCATCTGTTTTCCATGATTCATGGACTGGATAATTCCAACCGTATCTTTCCAGACACCGCCGGTAACCTGAATAGAATCACCTTCTTCAAAATCTACAACCACATTATGATCAACCTGGATACCCAATGGTTTCATTTCAGCTTCAGTGAGCGGTACGGGCTTGGATCCGGGACCAACAAACCCGGTAACGCCTCTGGTATTTCTAACCACATACCATATATCATCATTCATAACCATATTAATCAGAACATATCCCGGAAACATCTTTTTCTCTACGGTTTTCTTCACACCGTTCTTCATTTCCACAACACTCTGCATCGGAACCCGAACCTCCAGAATCTGATCCTCCAGATGGCGGTTCTCGATGGTTTTCTCAATGTTCTCCTTAACTTTGTTTTCATAACCTGAATAGGTATGAACTACGTACCAGTTTGCCTCTGCCATAAATCACCTATGCCTCCTATAATTTCACCAGGTTATCCACGCCATACCGAATGATAACATCCAATACGGCAATGATCAGACCTAAGACAACAGAAACAGCTACTACAGCAGCCGTCTGTCTGCTAAGTGATTTTTTGTCCGGCCAGATAATCTTGCCAAACTCAGCCTTAAGACCGATGAACCAGCTCGTTTTTGAAGCTTTTTCTGTTTTGGTTTCTCCCATTTTTACCTCCAGCGGCGCATCACATGCACCATCATTCAGGGACGGTCAAAATAATTTAACCTTCACGCTGCTCCATTCTGTTACTTGGTTTCCTTGTGTAATGTGTGTGTCCTGCAGAATCTGCAGTATTTCTTGATCTCCATTCTGTCCGGATGAGTTTTCTTATCCTTGGTCGTATTGTAATTACGTTGCTTACATTCTGTACATGCCAATGTAATTCTTGTGCGCACAACTTCCACCTCCACTTGCTATCTAATTTTAGGCATAAAAAAAAGACCTACTTCCATCGCCAGTTTAATATAGCACACTTTGAGGGTTTCCGTCAATACCTTTGCAGGAACTATTTTCAGCACTTTCCTTAATATATATTTAAGAAAGTGCAAAAAAACCTTAATAAATCAAAAAAAGCATCCGATATAACTATTGAATTATATATCGCACGCAAAAAGTACAAGGAGTTATTTTGCGCCCCCATGCTTTGGCATGATTTCACGGATGAAAGGAGGGGATTTTTATGGCCACCATTGATACTGCTTATAATTATTATTTGAGCACTTATGGAAAACAATCGGCTTCCCGCTATGATTCGCATAAAAAAAGCGAATTACGCAATATATATAATACTATTGTAAAAATCAATAAAGACTCCCCCCTCTATAAGATTAAACACTCGGGGGATGTTCAGAAGTTTGCCATTGATATCAAGGAAAGCACCAGGGTCATCAAGAATGTGATTGCTTCTCTTTCCGATGCAGAAGAAGGAATCGGCAATGCATTTCAGAAAAAGATAGCTGTGTCTTCCCAGGAAGACGTTGTTTCCGCTGATTTTATTGGCGACAACAAAGAATCCGAAGAAACAGATAGTTTCCTGATCGAGGTAAAACAGCTTGCCTCTTCTCAGGTTAATCTGGGGAATTTTCTGGATAAGAACAATTTATCCTTAAAGCCAGGCTCTTATTCTTTTGATTTGGAAAACACCTCGTCTGCTTTTGAATTCCAATTTACCGTCAATTCAGACGATACCAATTATACCACTCAGCTAAAACTGGCGAATCTGATCAGCAATGCAGATATCGGTTTAAAAGCATCGGTGGTTGAAGATCAAAACAACTTAAGCGCACTGCAGATCGAATCGGTTTCCACCGGAATTGCACCGGATGAGAATTTTCTTTTCTCCATCTTTCCTCAGGGAACCCGGGATTCTATTTCTGCAATTGATGCACTTGGCATCGACCATGTTGCTCAGGAAGCCGGTAATGCTGTTTTTCTATTAGACGGCATAGAACGTTCTGCTTATTCAAACACCTTCACGATCAATCATGCCTTTGAATTAACTCTCAAAGGGCTCAGTCAGGAGGGAGATCCTGCCATGATTGGATTTAAAACTAATGCAGACGCCATGGCTGAAAACATCCAAATACTGGTAGATTCTTATAATTCTATTCTGCATACTGCCAATAAATATTCTGATTCTCAGCATCAGAGCGTGAAGCTATACCGCGACATGAGCAGTACTGCATTTACTTTCCAGAACAGCCTGGAAAGCATGGGACTTCTGGTAGACGACAAGGGCGAAATTTCGATAGACAAAGCTTTGTTAACAGAATCCGTTTCGGAAGAAAACGCAGAAGAGCATTTGTCTGTACTGAATGAATTTAAGAATCTTTTGAACACGAAAGCGAATAACGCTTCTTTGGATCCTATGAAATATGTGGATAAAATTATTGTTACTTACAAGAATCCGGGGAAAACTCTGGTAACGCCTTACATTACTTCTATTTACTCCGGAATGATGATGGATCGGTATTGTTAATGAGAAATATGAAAGAATGTTTAAGAACTGCCGGAAAATAACTTGAAAAGTATTTTCCGGCAGTTCTTTATTTGTTAGAAATTTAATAACCGATTCACGCTTCCATACTGTTCCATCTGCTTCCTCTGCATCATAACCCTGTATTCCTGCAGCAAGCTGTTCTTCTTCATATCAGAAACCGCTCCTGCATAGTCCAGATCCTCAAGCCGGCTGCGTGACGCTGTAACATTGTAGGATGCATAGGAATTGTAATTCATCGTGTGATCCAGCCTGTTGTAGGTTGCCCCAAGACTGCTTCTGGCAGAAGATACCTTCTCCAGGGCGCTGTCAATGGCAGAAATATCAAAATCTCCTGTCACATCATAATCAGAAAGCCCCAGGGAATCCAAAACTGCATTAGGCATACTGATGTTCATGCCGCTTCCGTCCGGGCCGGACGCCACATGGGAGCTCTTCATGGAGCCGTCCAGAACATTCATATTATTGAACTGGGTATTCTTAGCCGCATCAGAAATATAATCCTTCAACTGGTCAATTTCCTGCTGAATTGCCTCCCTGTCATCGTCTCCGTAAATTGCCGTATTGGACGCCTGAATGCTCAGCTCCCGCATACGCTGCAGAGAATCTGAAATCTTAGACAGACCGCCTTCTGCCACATTCACCATATCCTGAGAAGTAGCGGCGTTGCGCCTGCCCACATCATAACCGTTGCTCTGCGTCAGCATCTTGGCTGCAATTGCAAGGCCTGCTGCATCATCTGCAGCTTTATTGATCCGCTTTCCGCTGGATAACTGCTGGAAATTCTTGTGAAGATTCTGATTCTGCTTGGCGTATAAACTGCGGTTCTGGTACAAATTCCGGCTGCTGCCAATGGATGAAATACTCATAAAATGACCTCCTTCCTGTTCATCGCTATATATTCTTATGTCAAAACCTGCTGCTGTTATTAATTTTATTATAACAAAGGAAGAAAAATTTGCAATGGATATTTGGAAAATCTTTCATTGCTGTCGGAAGCGCCAGCCCGTAGTTTTGCAGGCTAACGGAGCGCTATGGCGCCGATAGACAGCCTTATTTCACTTCCTCCAGGACTTCCCCTGCAGCCTTTCCAAACTTCTCAAATACCGGAAGCGTATCTTTCAGGGAAGCGGCAATCTCGCTGTCATTTTTCCCTTCCAGCGCCTGGCTGAGCTTCAAAATACTGCTATTAATGTCCTCTTTATTGATACGCTCCTCTTTTTCATTCAGCAGCGTCATAGTGCCGTTTAGGATACCGATTTCCCAATTGATGCCTTTGACAATCTCATCCAGAAATTTATCTGTGTCCTCTTTCCGGTCTCCTTCCAGTTCCGGAATAATGTTCTTCATACTTTTCATCAGGCGATTGTTGTAATCTTCCAAAACCTCCAATGCCTCTATCTGCTGTGCACGCATATCCTCCATGATGTGCTTCCTCCTTTTTCTCTTGTATATTCATCAGCTAACAGCCCTAAGAATCTGTTTCACCCGCAGCTCCAGGGAATACTGTTCCTTCGCCTTCTGATAGCCGTTTCTGGCAATTGTCTGACGTTCTTCTTCATGTTCCAGATAATACCTGATCTTTTCAATCAGTTCTTCTTCACTGGCATAAATATCGAGTTCTTTTCCAACCTCAAAATATTCCGGAATCTCACTCTGGAAATTAGTCAGTACAAATCCCCCGGCTCCCAGAATATCCCAAAGCCTCAGAGGAAGTCCCGTCCGGATGGGCTTTGAGGTGAAATTCAGATTGATTTTTGATAAATGAAATATCTTTGGCATCTCCGTGGCGCTTTTGGCAAGCCCCCTGTAATTTGCTTTTGGCAAAGGACTGAAATCACTTGCGGTATATAAATCCAGGCTGTATTCCTCAGACACCCGTTTCAGCAGACGCAGCCTTTCCTGTTCCGTGACCTTATTGCCAAGATAGAGATGGGCCATGGCCGCCCGGTCGTTATGGTTGGCTTTTTCTGGAAATTGATAAAAAGGCGCCTTTTCTTTAAACTGCTGCAGCACTTCCTCTGTAATGCATTCCTCCAGGAAGTTGTAACCATAAACCTTGGTCTGTGCCTCAATGACGCCGTCCAGATAACCTTTCAGCCAGGATTCTTCTTTCAGATGGTTATAAGGGCATTTTTCCGTATACAGAGAACCGATAAAAGAAATATCCGCAGAATATTTCTTCCTGTCTTCTTCTGTTATGGTTTCTATCAGGGAATCCAAGCGCTCATAATCTGCGCCCAGGGGCAGATAAAAAATCCTTTTGGGATTCTCCCCGCGAAATTCTTCATACAGCGCATAATCAAATAAAAAAATACGGTTCCAGCTGTTTCGGATGGAATGGGAATACAATTCCATCACCGGACTGTCCACAATCCAGCACACATAGGGAATATGAAAAATATTGCAGACTTCAGAAACCACCGGAAAAAAATTAATGCTGAAAACAATCTGACTTTCCTGCTTTTTCAATTCTGCGCTGACCAGATTCATCTGCCCTCTGGCGTCCAGCTCCTTGTTCCTCATCTCTTCTGTAATCTCAGTTACTGTGTGTCCCAGACGTTTCATAATTGCAATAATGTCCGGTTCACAAATGCTGTTGTAACGGTAAAATAGTATATTCATTTCTGCTCCTCAATACATTGTTCAGTCCACTAAAGACTTATTTCTTCGCCATAAAATTCTGCGATTACCTGGCTTAGATAAGTTTCATCACTTACCAGCGATAATTTCTGTTCTTCTCCGATTTCGTTATTATATTTGCCGTCTATAGGAGTTCTTTGCCCTTCTCCCCGTAAAAACCACTCATATTCCAAATCAATATGCCCAATATCCACCGCCTGATATCCAGCCTGGGATAAATCAGCAGCCAGAACGGTTGCAGCCGCACCCAGGGCCAGTAAAAACAGTTTGTCTTTGGGCTGTTTCAGGCAGCAATCCAGAATCTCCTGATATCTGGAAAACGCATTTTCTGCAGGGCCAATAATCCTCTGAATGCTTCCGGCGTTATCGAATAAATCATTTCCAACTCCAAGGCCCGTATAGCATCCTTCCACAAAAATGCAATCCCTTCCCTCCCAGATCCTTTTCAGATTATCAAACCTGCGTCTCGGCGCGTTGGTCTGATTGTCTGCATACATCACATAGGGCCTGGTCACATAAGCGTCATAATATTCTTTCTCAGACTTCAAAAGTTCCAGATGCTCCTTGCGCACCTGCGGGTTCAGGTAACACCTTATTTCTCTTTTTGCCTGTTCCGTATACTTTTCCAGGCTTCCATAATTATCAGCAATTCCTACCAGAAGATTTTCATCCTCCGACTGTAATGTCTCTTTCAGCTTCCGGCTCAGTTCTTCCTCCACCTGTGTCTGAAATCTGTGGCGAATCCGTCCCGCAATCGCTGCAAATTCCCCGTCTCCGAATCTTGCCATAGATTTACCATGATTTACAATCTCCTCCACGGCAAGTTCTCCGCTGGAAATCTTAGGAAAAAAGCCTTCAAACGGCTCCTTCATCCTGTCATACAGTTCATACGCCGCATTTTCCTGAAAATTCAAATGCTCCTGATGATTCTGCTCTGACCATTCCAATAGCTGCTTCTGCCCTCGAATCAGCAGTTTATTTTCTTCTTCCAATTGATATACCCTTCTCTGTAAGCCCTCTACAATCCCCAAAAGACTTAAAAATTGCTGCTCCAATTCCATTTATACCACCATCCTTTATTCCTTCTGCAGACATTATACATTATAAATATCTGCTTTGTATGCATTCATATTATGACGCATCCAGTCGATTGTTTCTGAAATTCCTTCTGCAAAAGTATACTGCTGTCTCCAATCTGTCAGTTTCTTTATTTTATCATTAGAACCCAGAAGACGGTTCACTTCACTCTTTTCGGGCCGCAAACGCTGCTCGTCGCAGGCAATCTCTGCCCTTGGATTAATCTGAGAAATAATTTCTTTTGCCAGATCGCCAATGGAAATTTCCTGCTGGGTTGCAATATTGATTTCTTCTCCGATGGTTTTGTCAGATTCCGCAATAGCAATAAATCCTGCCGCCGTATCCTTCACATAATTAAAATCCCTGGTGGGAGTCAGGGCGCCCAGCTTAATTACCTCTTTCCCTGTCAGAAGCTGGGAAATAATAGTGGGAATCACTGCTCTTGCCGATTGTCTCGGCCCAAAGGTATTAAAGGGCCGTACAATGGAAACCGGCGTCTGAAAGCTTCTGTAAAAACTTTCCGCCAGCCGATCCGCCCCGATCTTAGTGGCAGAGTAAGGCGACTGACCCTGATAGGGATGTTTTTCATCAATGGGCACGTACTGAGCTGTTCCGTAAACCTCAGAGGTTGAAGTCACAAGCACCCGCTCTGTCTCTAACTGACGGGCTGCCTGCAGTACATTTAACGTTCCTTTGATATTGGTATCCACATAAGAATCCGGAGAGTGATAGCTGAAAGGAATTGCAATCAGCGCCGCCAGATGGAATACTGCATCCATCCCTTTCATGGCTTCCCGCACCCCATTGGGATCACGGATATCTCCAGTAAACACTTCGATTTCTTTTAACTTCTCCGAAGGAAGGCTGTCCAGCCACCCCCAGGTATTAAAAGAATTATAGTAAGCAAATGCTTTCACGTCATAGCCCTTTTCCAGAAGGCTTTCTGTTAAATGGCTACCGATAAAGCCGTCCGCTCCGGTTACTAACACTTTTTTCATAATGGGAAATCCTTTCTCAGTTACTTGTTCTTTCGCTATTACCCCTGGTCTTTCGCATACCTGCCTTCCAGCGCTTTCAGACAATTTTTCTACTCTGCTTTCAGGCTCAGCTTTTCTTCCATACGGTGCATTTCCTCAAATTCTCCCATATCCAGAAATGACTCCTCGCTGATGGGATACATACCCACTCCCCGTTCTTCCTTCAACAGCTTATCCGCTAAATCTGTCATATGGAAAAAGGCGCCTTCTGGGATATCTTTCAGCAGTTCCGGATTCAGGATATACATTCCTGTATTGACAAAATAAGACAGCCTGGGCTTTTCCTCCATGGAATAAATTCTTCCGTTCTCGCTGGAATGAACCACGCCATAGGGCACAACGATGTTCTTTAATGCAGTTACCATGGTAAGTTCATTTCCTGATTCCAGATGATATTGATAAATGTCAGCGTAATTGGCATGGATCAGGATATCGCAATTCGTCACGATAAAAGGTTTATGTAATTTATCTCCCAGCAAAGTAAGGCTTCCTGCCGTCCCAAGGGGCTTATCCTCCTCTACATAATCCAACATGTAATCTGATATATTGTCTGAAAAATAAGATTTAATCATGCTCTTTCTGTAATTTACCGTAGCATGGAAATCTCTCACTCCATATTTCCGAAATTCATGGATGATACGTTCCATAATAGGAATGTCACCAATTGGAATCAGGGGCTTGGGGAGAATTTTAGTATATGGGTAAAGGCGGGTCCCCTTGCCTCCTGCCATAATCACAACAGGAACCTCCTGCAAAGGCATGTTCTGTTCTGTATTCTCGCTGCCGTCACTTTCTTCTTTGAAGATAATATCTTTGATCCGGTTCTCTTTAGTCACCACCGGAAGCGCGGTAATCAGGTATTTTTCCATGTATTCTTTGGCTTTTTTGCGTTCTTTGCAGGTGATGACTTTGGGATTTCTATTCATAATATGATGTATTTCCCCCTGCAAATCTCCCGTTTTAATCAGCCAGCGGCGGATGTCTCCGTCCGTTACAACGCCGATTAATTTTTCACTTTCATCTATTACAAATAAAATTCCTTTTGCATTGGAATCTATTCTCTGCATGGCCTCCACAACTATAACAGTCTGTGTAATCAAAAACCTGCCCAGTTCTTCTCGCTTCATCCGGGGAACCTCCTGTTTGGTGCACTGCCTTCCTGGCAGCTTGTATTCTATTATAGGTATATCGGCTTTATTTGGCAAGTTCTTTAACGAATCAAAACTGGCCTCTCCTGAAACACACTTTCTTCAGCGAATCAGAACTGGCTTCCCCTGAAACATTTTCTTTAACCAATCAGAACTGTTTTCCCCTGAAACATTTTCTTTAACCAATCAGAACTGTTTTCCCCTGAAAAGCAAATCCATAACAACGTATCCGTTCCTGAGAGATGCCTTTGGCCAGAAGGCCTGCGGTGTAATTTTTTTCTTCGATTTGGGCAAGGGCTGCTTTGACAGTGTCCTGCAAATCCTGTTCCCTTTTGGGCTGGAATACTTTAAACTCCAAAATAAAGGCATCCTCGCCTTCTTTCAAGGGTTCCAGCATAACATCATACCGTCCGAAACCGCTTTCCCGATTAGAAGTCAGCGCATACCTTCCGGCTAATTCCACCATCAGCCCCAGTACAAAACCGTGATAGAAACGCTCCGGTTCTGATTTCGCCGGATGCTTTCCGGTATCAAAACTGCTGAATGTTTCCAGAGCAACGCGGTTCATGTATTCATTCATCGCCTCCACATCACCCAAAAGCAATGCTTTGACAAAATCATTATAATCGGCCTTCGCTCTTGCAAACCAGTTCCGAACCATCCTGCGCAGAACCATCCGAACTTCAAAGTTCGTCAATTCCAGTTCATACTCATTTTCCCATTCTCCGGTTTCATACATTCGGATATTAAGGCTTTTCACCTTCATATAACCGCTTGCAACTAGAAGGCTCCAGACTGCATCTTCATCATGCTCCAGCATACTAAATACAATCTGCTCATCCATCAGCGTACGGATGGAGCCTCCCTGAAGCAGCCTTTCAAAACATTCTTTCATATTCCCAGTTCCTTCCCGGACCAGCTTTCCAATCAGGCTGTTGGAGCTAGTATTGGCCCAGTAGGCGCCTGGTTTTCTTTCGGCCAGATAATTAATGACTGACCAGGGATTATAAATATCTCTTTTATCTCCAAATGTAAAACCATCATACCATGTCTTTACTTCTTCTTTCCGATCCGCCAAAGAGAACTCTTCCAATGCCAAAAATACTTCTTTTTCTGTAAATCCAAAGCATTCTGCATATTGATTCGAAGTGGTTGTAACTACCTTTAAATGATTTAAATCAGAAAATATGGACTCTTTACTAACCCGTGTAATCCCTGTCAGCACTGCCCGTTCCATATAGGGATTTGTCTTAAAACTGGAATTGAACATGCTTCGGATAAATTCTGTCAGTTCCTGCCAGTATCCGTACATAAATGCTTCCTGCATAGGCGTGTCATATTCATCCAGCAAAATAATCACTTTTTTTCCATAATAGCGGCTTAGATATTTGGATAGATGGTGGATTGCCATGGTAGCCTCCGTATCCCCCATGTCCACTGTGATGCGCCGGAAAAATGCCTGATCTGGTTCTTCTAATACCTCACTTTTCAGCAGAAACGCATGATCCGCATACAAATCTTCCAATATCTGACATATTTTTCTGCGGGCATTCGCATAATTTGTTTCTTTTACGTTTGCAAAAGATAGGCTGATAACCGGGAAGGTTCCCTGAAGTTCCTGATACCTCTCATCTTTCCAGACAGACAACCCTTCAAACAATTCCTTTTGTCCGGCATAAGAAACAGAGAAAAACTGCTCCAGCATGCTCATATTTAACGTCTTGCCAAACCGTCTGGGACGGGCGATTAACGTCACCAAATCCCCGTTTTCCCACCATTCCCTGATAAATTCTGTCTTGTCTATATAGAAATAATTGTTCTGGATCAAACGACTGAAATCCTGATGGCCAATTCCCACTACACGCATTGCCTCACTCCTTTCCATCTGTACCTATCCGTACCGTTTTTCCTTGGAATGCAAAACCATAGCTGCGTATCCGTTCCCGGGGAACGCCTTTTTCCAGAAGGCTGGCGGCGTAATTCTTTTCTTTAATCTGTGCAAGAGCTGCTTTTACTGTGTCCTTTAGTTCTTTCTCATCCTCTGTGTCCTGCACCTTGAATTCCAGTATCATTGCATCATCTTCCTTCTTTCTCGGTTCCAGAACCACATCATATCTGCCAAAGCCGCTCTCCCGGTTAGATGTAAGAATATAACGGTCTGACAACTCTACCATCAATCCCAGCACAAATCCATGGTAAAAGCGTTCCGGCTCTGCCTCTGATGCTTTTTTTCCCGTGTCAAAATAACTGAATGTTGTCAAGGTAACTTTATTCATATAATGATTCATTGCTTTTACATCTCCCAAAAGCAACGCTTTGATAAAGTCATTGTAATAGTCATCCGTTCCCTCAAACCAATCAAGGATCATATTTTGAAACATCATCCGCACTTCCCGATTTGTCAATGACAGCCGGTACTGATAATTCCCCGACTGCTCCATAAACTCTGTCTGCTCCACTTTCAGATATCCGGCTGCCAGCAAAAAACTCCATATAGCATCTTTCCTCATGGATAGCTGGCTGTACACAATCTGCTCGTCCACTACGGTTAAGATACTTCCTCCGCGCATCAATGTTTCAAATTCCAGTTTCAAATTTTTATTTCCTTCCCGTATTAAATCTCCGGCAAGACTGTTGGAACTGGTATTGGCCCAGTAAAGTTCCACCCTTCTTTTACTAAGATAATTAAGCACTGACCAGGGATTGTAGATATCTGTCATGTTCCCAAAAGTAAAACCGTCGTACCACTTTTTAACCTCTTCCTTCTGGGCAGACAGCCCAAATTCTTCCAAAGCTGCAAACACTTCTTCTTCTGTGAACCCAAAGAAACATTCATATTTTTCAACAGTAGTTGTCACAACTTCAAGATGGTTCAAGTCAGAAAATATAGATTCTTTACTGATTCTGGTAATACCCGTCAAAATTGCCCGCTCCAGGCTGGGATTCGTCTTAAAGGTTGCGTTAAACAACGCCCGGATAAAAGAAACCATTTCTTCCCAATATCCATTCACATAGGCTTCCTGCATAGGGGTATCGTATTCATCCAACAGAATAATCACTCTTTTCCCATAATAGCGGGTCAAAAACTCTGACAGCATCCGAAGAGACGACGCGGCAGCGTTGTCCTCCATATCTGCCGATATATTCTGAAAGCTGCGCTTTTCATTTTCATTCAGCAAATCCCCTTCCAGAAGAAAACCGCATCGATTATAAAATTCTCCGATCATTCTGCATATATTCTTGCGCACCTGGTCAAAGGTCGTCTCTTTTACAGCGGCAAAGCTCAAAAACATCACCGGATAGGTTCCCTGCAGATTCCGGTACTCTTCCTGCCACCAGATGGAAAGGCCTTCAAATAATTCTCCTCTTCCTGCGTACTTTACGGAGAAAAATTTCTCCAGCATACTCATGTTCAGCGTCTTCCCAAAGCGGCGGGGACGGGTGATCAGCGTAACAAGGTCATTTGCTTCCCACCATTCCCGGATAAAATCTGTTTTGTCTACATAAAAATTGTTGGTAAGTCTTACGGTTTCAAAATCCTGATGGCCGAGGCCTGTTTTTCTTGGCATGGGCACCTCCTTTCAGATGCAAATTGTACGAGGATCCGTTAGCAGAGCGTTCGTGTCACAAGTGCAGCTAAAAATTCAGCAAACCGGCAATATCAGAAAAATCAATAATCAAATCGTCATAGACACCGGCCTTTATAGAATCAGCAAAGGTATAATCTCCTGTATTCTCTGATTCAAAATCATAAACAAGAATACGGTCTTTCTCCGGATCAACAATCCAGTATTCTCTAACGCCGGCGGTGCGGTATTTGAACAGTTTTGTATAATAGTCCATCCGCCTGCTGGCCGGTGATACGATTTCAATCATCCAGTCAGGAGCGCCCATGCAGCCTTTGTCTGTGAGTTTGGCAGGATCACAAATCACGGAAATATCCGGTTCCACATAGTTTTTGTCATCTTTGTGCAGAAAAACGGCAAACGGGGCAAAAAACGCTTCACAGAAGCCGCCCTTTGACTTGATATAGGAATTTATGACAGAAAACAGTTCCCGGGCAATTGTTTGATGCCTGCGGCTGGGCGGTGCCATATTGTAAATCTGCCCGTCTATCAGTTCGGCCCTGCTGCCTTCCGGCAGATTGTAGATGTCGTCAATGGTGTAGTGTTTTTCTTGCGCTAATGCTGGGGGCATGGTATCACTTCCTTTGATGATTATGTGCCTGGTTATAATTGCTATATTCCTATTTTGACAACTAATACATTTACTTTTCTTTGAGAGTAAATAGCGGCTTCTTTAATAACAGTATAATAAAATTTGAAGGATAACACAAATAATTTCGATATGTTTTGCTGCAATAATTTTCAGCCGGACAGATACCCTTCTGATATGGTATTCTGCCCGGCTGGTTTCTTTGTAATTCTTTTTTATTTTCTGCCTATGTAAATGTATTGGTGGGAACACTCTTTCATCCAACAGTGTTTTTAAATCCTCTGTAAAAAGATTCCACGCATCTTATATATATTATACGCTTTCTGTCCACACTCTCTGCTTTTATTTACCACAATATCTCTTAGGCTTTTGATAATCGTTTCTTTCCGCTTTAACAAAGTTCATAATTGTAGAATCATGGATATCATACACACGGTAACATTCATAACCGTCAAACACTCTTATCATATCCCCTTTCGTAAAATCCCATAAATGAAATTGATTATAGTGCGTGGTTTTTTCCTTGGAAAAGAAATAATAATTTCAGGTATCCTGCAGCGCAGAACCATTTCCTTTAAAATCATCGGATTCTGCAGATGTTCCACCGTCTCTAAAGATACCAATACGTCAAATGTACTGTTTATTGTTTCAGGAGAACCCAAGACAAACTCAATATTCTCCCTTTTGAAATGCTGGTTGGCATTTGCAATGGCCTGTTCGCTGTTATCTTTTTAACATCGGGATTTTTGGAGATCAGATAAGAGCCATCCCCTCCGCCGCATGCAATATCCAAAACATTGCCATATACAAACTGCCTGACATACATATAGCGTTCGATGCCTCTGCGGATTATTATATCCTCTTCTATGGCATCAATATTTTCTTTATCAATTACAATTCGTTCCATCTCTTTCTTCTTCATCATACTCTCCTATGTTATGCATCTTTTCTGTTATATTCTCTGTACCAGTTATAAAACCTTTCTAACCCCTCCTTTATGTGCGTTTTCGTATAAAAAGCACAGACTCTTTGAATTTCCGTAATATCTGCATAAGTTTTCTCCACATCCCCGATTCTTTTCTCACACATAACTTTACGGGCTTCCTTTCCTATCACCTCTTCAATAGTTTCAATAAATGTCATTAATTCAACCGGATTCCCACTTCCGATATTATAGATCTCATAGGCGCCCTTCTTTTTAAGTTTTTTGAAATAAGAAAACAGCCCCAGCACCCCATCTACCAAATCGTCAATATATGTAAAATCCCGATACTGTTTTCCATAATTAAATACTTCGATTGGTTCATCGCAAAGAATCTTATCTGCAAATTTCCAATATGCCATATCCGGTCTTCCCAGAGGTCCATACACCGTAAAAAAGCGCATCCCCAATCCATTGATTCCGAAATTCTTGCAATAGGTATGCACCAAAACCTCATCGCTTTTTTTGGTAGCCGCATACAGGCTGACTGGAGCATCTGTTTTTAAATCCACTCTAAGTTTTTCCTCTTCTGCTTCTCCATACACAGAACTGGAAGAGGCATACATCAAGTAGCCGATCTGATGCCTGCGGCACAACTCCAGAATGTGAAATGTGCCGACAATATTCGTTTCAATATACTTTTCCGGACAAGTCAGACTATACCGTACCCCTGCCTGGGCCGCTAAATGTATCACATAATCAATCGAATAGGCATTGGCAGCCTTTTCCAACCCATCCATATCACAGATATCCGCTTCATAAAAAACAAACCTGCCATACCTTTCCAAAATATTTATACGCATTCTTTTTAGACTAATATCATAATAATCATTCAAATTATCATATCCAACTACTGCATAACCTTGTTCTAACAATGCTTTTGCAACATAGAAACCAATAAATCCAGCGCTCCCCGTAATAAACACTGTTTCCATAAATTCACTCCGCCATCTATAATATTTGATCCAGAATTTTTCTTTGAGTTCCATATAAATCACTTAGTACAGCTACCCTCTCCAAAGCTTTCCCTTTTGTAGCCTCATAATATGCAAAATCTGTCACATAACGATGAATCCGCCCTGAAAAATCCTCATAAGCATCCACTGCAAACTCCTTTCCGCAAGTGTAATATACGTCTCCGAATTTCAATGTAACCACCGGAACTCCATGAGCCAGCGCCTCAAAACTAGAACGTCCGCCTCCGCTCCGTTTCGGATTGCAATAAACATTACACAGCTTTATCACCTGTCCCGCCTCTTTCAGATTTCCGGCAAAATGCAGTTTCTCTGTCTTTGTAATCCTGTTTTGAATTCTGACTTTATCATTAATTAATCCAATCATCAAAAAATGAACATCCTGCTGATTCAGAATCTCTTCCATAAATGTTATAAATTCCTCTGAAATCTCCGCATCCAGACGATTTCCAACAACAGCAACAACAAAGCTGTCATCTCCGATTCCAAATTCAGAACGCTGATATTTCAAAGAACTCTCTACCAACTGATAATTCACAACTGTTTCTATTATTTTCTGATATGGTTCCAACCGGGCAATCTGATCCCTATCACTTTCCTCCAACTCCCTTCCAAGCAGAAAATATTCGCACATAGATGTCGGAATATCTGTACTGCATGGAAAACTAACTGTTTTTGTAAACATACTGCATAAATCCGCAACCAGGCAAGACGCACCCACATTGTAAACCAATCCTGGCCATAATCGATATATCGGCTGCAGCATTTTATTGATGGCATCCAAATCAGGCATGTACTCTGCGATCTGCAAAAATGGAAATTCATAATCCTTATATCTGATTTTTCTTATGTGGTTATATTCTTTCACATAACTCGGTTTTATATTTTGCGCCAACCACGGACAGGGATAAAAATGAAAACTGGCATCATTCAGAATCATTACCTGCTTCTGCAGAGATTCTGCAAGCGTATATGCATAATCCAGAATCCGCATTGTCGGTGCATGTCCATTTCCCAGAAACTGATTTGTTATCATAATCACCAGCTCTGCATTTGCATCATCTGTCTTTTCGTAAGTGCCTGTTACCGAACCTTTCAATTTCTCATAAATAAAACGATACAAATCATACAAATTTCCCTCTAATTCTATTTTATAATCCACAAACAGCGCACGATTCAAAATCCAGTATATATTCCAGAGTTCCTCCAGTTCCAGTCTCTTCATATAAAAACAACAATGATATAATAAATTTAGACATTTCGTTTTCAACGCTGTTTCATCACTTTGGGCCGCCGCAAGACTGGACAGCCACATAATGTTCCGGCCTTCCTCTATCGTCATTTTATCCAGATCATCCAAATGTCCCAGAAAATAATCTGCAATTTTTTCAGTCTCATTTAGTTCTTCCATATTCATAAAAACATCACCCTTCCTATAATGTCAAGCCTAAAATGGTTCTTTCCGAAGTTAGTTGAAAATAAGTGATTTTCCTAATCATGTGTGATAT
>NZ_SRYA01000051.1 GCF_004793545.1 Petralouisia muris
ATGAATGGGTGTAAAGACATCCGGTATTGTTCTTTTCCTTAAGTTAATGACATTGTTATTTTTCGGCATTTATAAAAAAAAGACTGAATGATATACAGCATGGAAAGCAGAAAAAGGGATATTATTTGTTAAAAAATTGAATATCAGGATTTTCAAAATTATTAAAAAAAGAATTTGCAGGTGCTAAACTAAAAACCATGAAGGAACTGAGATATTCAGAAAAATACAGAAAGGATGAAATGGGATGGAGAAACGCGAAAGGTATATGCCTCCAATCGGAAAAATGGGAACAGGACCGCCTTCTGGATGGGAGCAGGAGGGTTTCAGGACATTCAGCCAAAACCAATCTGTTTTTGGCTGACCACATAAGAAATGGAGGAGAAAGAAAATGGATCAAACGAAAAAAATTCCGGTATGGCGGAAGTTTGCGTATGGCTGCGGCGCAGGCGGCAGCAACGTACTCAGCACTGTCTTTGCAAGCTTTTTGCTGAGTTATTATACAGATACTGCTATGATCGCGGCAGGTGCAGTGGCAACGATTATGATCGTATGTCGTGTTCTGGATGGCGTTACAGATTTTGCAATGGGCGGCATTATTGATAAAACTCACACAAAAATAGGAAAGGCGCGTCCGTGGCTGATCATTGCAGCGCCTCTGATGTGCATCGGTCTGATTTTGATCTTTCGTGTCAATGCGAACTGGGCAGAAACCACCAAAATTATTTATGCGTATCTGACCTATATTTTTGTAAACTGTATCGTTTATACAATTCTGGGTGTTGCCCACACGGCTCTGCTGGCCCGTATGACCAGAGACCCCAAAGACCGTAATACGACTTCCACGTTCTCATCTTTGATGAACGGTATTGTGGGCCTGTTTGTTGGAACAGCTGTATCTGTCCTGTATATGAAGCTTGGATGGGAACTGACAGGCATCATTTTAGGCGTTATCGCAGGCGTCCTGATTTTGATTCCCGGCCTGTTTTGTGTGGAAACCGTTGGTATGGATGAGCCTGTTTCGGAAGGGCCTGGAGGTCCGGGGCCGAAATCTGGGGAGAGTGTTCCGATGGGAGTCCAGCTTAAGGCGGTTCTGCAAAACAGATATTTCTGGATTGCTCTTATTTTAGGCGCAATTATCCTGCTGATCAATGCCAATGCGATTGCTTTTCAGATTTACTACTGCGGCATCGTTATGGGAAATCCGGGTGTCATGACTCAATTGATGGTGTATGGACAGGCGCCGGGCCTGATAATGCTGCTCATCATGCCTTACATAGCCAATAAATTTTCCAAGCGTATTTTTATGGCAGCCAGCTGTATTATCCTGATATTGGGGTTTGCAGTTACCGGAATGGCAGGTGCAAATATAAATATGCTGATTGCAGGAACCATTCTGCGTTCTTTGGGCGTCACTCCCATGTTTGCAGGATTGTACGCATTCTGTGCAGATGCCGCAGATTATGGCGAGTGGAAAACAGGCGTCCGTTCAGAAGGATTTATGGCTTCTTCCCAGTCCATCGGTTCCAAGATAGGTATGGGCTTAGGGCAGGCCCTTCCGGCTATGATACTGGCAGTGGCGGGTTATGATGCAACACAGATGGTGCAGTCAGACAAAGTTGTTGCTTATGTCCGTTTCGGTTTTGGCTGGCTGGGTGTTATTTTAAGTTTCGTCTTGCTGCTTGGGGTTCTGGCAATGAATGTTGAGAAATATCTTCCGGAAATCCGCGCGGCCCTTGGCGAGCCAAAGAAACCACCAATGTAAACAATAGAAATTGTAAGTAATAGCTTGTAAAGAGAGGAAGAAAAAATGTCAAAAGAAGTAATAGATGATTATGGAAAACTGCAGGGTTCCTTACAATTTGGAGGCCCTGGCCCAGAAGGAGAGCCGGGTGCAGGAGGCCCGCCGGCCGATTTTAAAGCGCCCATGGCAGGTATTAGCTGGGTAAAAAGAAAATATCTGGATGTCCCTTATGATACGGAGTCTAAAAACCAGGTTCTGGATATCTTTTTGCCAGAAGAAGGAGAAGGACCCTTCCCGGTGCTTTTTCACATTCATGGCGGAGGATTTGGACTGGGTGATAAGCGGGATGATCATATGGACACTTATTTAAAGCTGCTGAAAAAAGGTATTGCAATTGGTTCCATTGAGTACCGACTGAGCGGCGAAGCCAAATTCCCTGCAGCAGTCCTTGACTGCCGTATGGCAATCCGTTTTATTAAGGAGCATGGCAAAGAATACAAATTGGACACAGAGCATGTTGGAGTGATCGGAGGTTCCGCAGGCGGAAATTTAAGCGCGCTCCTTGGCATGAATATTCCGAATGGAGAATTTCCTGGAGAAGAAGGAAAGACCTTTACACAGGATTGTTATGTGAAGGTGGCCGTTGACCAGTTTGGACCAATAGATTTTGCAGTCATGGATGAGATGGCAAGGGAGAATGGCATAAGCTTTGTAGATCATGACCAGCCTTCTTCTGCCGAGAGCAGCTATATGGGCGGCCCCCTTCAGGAATTAGACCCGCAATATCTGGCAAAAGCAAATCCAATCACATATATCAGTGATAAGATGGCGCCCATGCTGGTACAGCATGGCTGTGTGGATCGGCTTGTTCCCTATAAACAGTCGGTAATTCTGGTAGATGCCATCCGTGAAAAGGTTGGGGAAGACAGGGTAGAATTTACAACCCTTCCCACAGCCGACCATGAAGATAAGCAGTATGGAACAGATGAAAATTTAGATTTGATCTGGAACTTTGTAAAAAAATATTTATGAGGATGAAAGATGATTGACTTAACAAAACAACCTTTTTATCTGAATGAAGAACAGGTACAATGGGTAAAGGATACGTTGGACAGGCTTACGACAGAGCAGAAAGCGGGACAGCTGTTCTGCATTATGGGAGGAGATTATACGCCAGAGGAACGTAAAGCACTGGTACAGGAAGGAAGGGTGGGAGGAATTCTCTTCCGCCCTGCGCCTGCAGAGGATATCCGCTCCTGGTACCGTCCGCTGGATGAAGCCGCCCAGGTTCCCCTTTTAAAGGCCGCCAATCTGGAAGAAGGCGGTTATGGCGCCATCAGCGATGGGACCTTATTTGGCTGGCCCATGCTGACAGCAGCAACCGATGATGAAAAGATGGTGGAAAAGTTTGCAAAGGTATGTGCTTCAGAAGGCCGGAGTGTTGGCGTAAACTGGACATTTTCACCGGTCAGCGATCTGGATCTCAATTACTTAAATCCCATTACAAACGTTCGCACTTATGGCAGTGATAAAGAGAGGGTAAAGAAATTTACAGAAGTATTTATCAGGACAATACAGGAGAGGGGAGTTGCTGCCTGTGCCAAGCACTATCCGGGTGATGGCGTGGATTACCGGGACCAGCATCTGCATCCCACCTATAACAGCCTTCCGGCTAATGAGTGGTATGAGTCTTATGGAGAGATTTACCAGCATATGATTGCCCAGGATCTTTTGAGTATCATGGTGGGGCATATTGCACAGCCATATGTGGCGCAGGATGTGAACCCGGAGCTTTCCATGGAAGAATGTTTGCCGGCATCCATGAGCAGGGAACTGCTGACAGGCGTGCTCCGTGAAAAATTTGGCTTTAACGGCCTGATTGCAACGGATGCAACCATTATGGGCGGTTATTGTATGGCAATGGAGAGGAAGAAGGCAATCCCCCTGTCCATTATGGCAGGATGTGACATGCTTGTTTTCAGTACGGATTTTCAGGAGGATTATAATCATGTCCTGCATGGTCTGCGGGATGGGCTTCTGACAGAAGAACGTCTGGAGGAGGCGGTAACGAGAGTGCTTGCATTGAAAGCAAAAGCATGCAGGATTAAAGAAGAGGAATTAGAGCCCGTAAAAGTAGAGGCGGCAAAATGGCACAGGGAATGCGCAGAAAAATCAGTAACATTGGTAAAACAGCTCCAGCCGGAAACCCTTCCGGTCACAAGGGAAAAATATGATTACATACGTTTGATCGTCCTTGGAAAAGACCAGTTCCCTGGCGGAAGCATTACGGATACCGCCTTAAATTTTCTGAAGGACCATGGGTTTGAAGCGGAAGTATATGATCCTTTTTCAGATGAGCTGCATGGAACGGAGGAACTCTCAAAAAGAAGGCTGACCCTGTACCTTGCCAACTATGAACATGCAAGCAATCAGACCACAGTCCGCATTCACTGGTGTCCAAAGCATGCATTGGACAGCCCAAGGTTCCTGAATGAAGAAAATTGTATTTTTGTTTCTTTTTCAAATCCATATCATTTGCAGGATGTACCCCGTATAAAAACTTATATCAATGCATATACCGCAACACGCACAACGGTGGAGGTTGTATTGGAAAAGCTGATGGGTAAGAGCGAATTTAGCGGGATAAGTCCCGTGGATCCCTTCTGCGGCCTTGTGGACACGAGATTATAGGAAAATAATTAGATAAGGAGGAGATTATGAAAAAGAATTATTTGAAAATAGTTACAGCTTTGGTTTTAAGCATGTTTTTATTGGTTGGATGCGGCGATGCTGCTGCAGGAACCGGAGACAGCGAAGTGGAAAGCAACATAGACTCAGAGGACGCAGAGGGTGCAGAGGCTCACAATACAGGATCAGAAGATAACGGTACATTTGCCCCTGGTACCTATACGTTTGAAGAAAGCGCTATGGGTGGAGCTTTCACGGTTGTATGGACATTAGAATTGAATGAAGATGGCAGTTATGTCCTTACAGAAGGAAATGCGGCAATGGGGAACACTGTCTATGAAGGAACATATACAGTGGAAGACGGCATTGTGGTCACAGGGCCATTTGAGCAGGATCCTCCACAGGCAACCTTCTTTGAAGCTGATAAATCCTGCAAGTGGATACTGGATGGAGAGACTTGTACGCCTGTAAATTATTCGCCGGATGAAGATGTGACAATAAATATGGATTCAGAAGAAGGAAGTGATGCTGAAGATCCATTCAGCAATGTTGCATATGCAGGTGAGTCATCCGCTCAGGTGTGTGATATCCATTTGCCGGAGGGTGATGGTCCATTCCCGGTTATTGTCCTGTCACATGGTGGTGGCTTTATGTTTGGCGACCAGAAGATGGAGCTTATCCAGCCAGTCATTGAAGCGGGGATCGCAAATGGATATGCGGTGGTCAGTGTGGATTACCGAAAGTCTGCGGAAGTGGTATTCCCTGGAGCGCTTGCGGATGTAAAAGCGGCAGTGCGGTTTGTCCGTGCAAAAGCGGATGAATATGGATTTGATGCGGAACATATTGCTGTGTGGGGTGAGTCTGCAGGTGCATATTTATCATTGATGACTGCCTTGACGCCGGAAGTGGAAGAATTAAATGGGGATGTGTCGGAGAATGCAGATATCTCGTCAGCAGTGACCGCGCTTGTGGATTTTTATGGCCCTGTGGAGTTTTATACGATGGATGATGAGTATGTAGACCTTGGAAAAGAGGACAGTGCTTTTTCTGCGGATGGGTCTTTTGAAAGCAAGTTTCTTGGACAGGCTCTTGGAGAAGATGAAAAAACAACATACATTACTTACTGGGAGACATATAAAGACCAGCTTCCAGATGATTACATGTTAAAAGCCTGGATTCAGGTAGGAGATGCGGATGAAAGCGTTCCTTATACCCAGTCAGAGAATTTTGCAGAAAGGCTTGGCAGTGTAATTGGAACAGAAAATGTGGAGTTTTCCATTATAGAAGGGGCAGGGCACGAAGATGCAAAATTCTATACGGATGAGAATTTGAAAAAAGTTTTTGAGTTTTTGGATAGCGTAATGAAGTAGAAATGAGTGATACTTATTATTAAGGAGGACTTATGAATAACAGGACAGAAATTTTAGATTTACGCACATCATTAGAGGTGTTAAGAGGTATAGATGGACAGATTGTGGAAACGGATGTAGAAGTGGATCCGGAAGCAGAATTGTCAGGTGTTTATCGTCATGTGGGCGCTGGCGGGACTGTTATGCGGCCTACCAAAGTGGATGGCCCGGCAATGATTTTTAAGAATGTAAAAGGGCATCCGGATGCAAGTGTGGTAATCGGGCTTTTGGCCAGCAGGGAACGGGTTGGAATCCTCCTTGGATGCGAAAAAGAAAATCTGGGGAAACTGCTTTGCGATTGCGCCCTGAATCCGATTATGCCGGAAGTGACGGAGGAGGCAGCTCCCTGTCAGGAGGTTATTTACCGGGCAGAGGATCCTGGCTTTGACCTGTTCAAATTAATACCGGCGCCCACCAATACGCCTGTTGATGCAGGTCCGTATATCACAATGGGCATGTGCTATGCGACCCATCCGGACACTGGATTGTCCGATGTGACAATCCATCGGATGTGCATTCAGTCCAAAGATGAGCTTTCCATCTTTTTACAGCCAGGCAGCCGCCACATCGGCGCTATGGCGGAGCGGGCAACGGAATTAAACCAGCCGCTGCCAATTTCAATTTCTATCGGGGTGGATCCTGCCATTGAAATCGGATCCTGCTTTGAGCCGCCCACAACACCCCTGGGCTTTAATGAGCTGTCCATTGCGGGCGCTATCCGCAGACAGCCAGTGAAGCTGCACAAATGCGTCTCCATTCAGGAAAACGCCATTGCAAATGCAGAGTATGTCATTGAAGGCGAGATTATGCCTGGTGTAAAGGTAGTAGAAGACCAGAATTCCCATACCGGATTTGCAATGCCGGAATTTCCGGGATATAACGGACATGCTTCCAAGGAATGCTGGCTGATCAAAGTAAAGGCAGTCACCACAAGGAAGAATCCGATCATGCAGACGGTAATCGGGCCCTCCGAGGAGCATGTGAATCTTGCAGGTATCCCCACAGAGGCAAGTATTTATAATATGATCGACAAGGCGCTTCCAGGCAAGGTAACAAATGTCTATGCTCATCCGTCAGGCGGCGGAAAATACATGGCAGTGCTGCAATGCAGAAAAACAGTCCATACAGACGAGGGTAAGCAGCGTCAGGCGGCACTGTTGGCGTTTTCTGCATTTCCAGAATTGAAGCATGTGATACTTGTGGATGAGGATGTGGATATCTTTGATACCCGTGATGTCCTGTGGGCCATGAACACAAGATTCCAGGGGGACCGGGATATTGTAACGATACCAGGCGTAAGATGCCATCCGTTAGATCCAAGCTCCATTCCAGAGTATGCGCCATCTATCACGGATGGTGGGATTAGCTGCAAGACGATTTTTGACTGTACAGTACCGTTCCATTTGAAAGAACGCTTCGTACGTGCACAGTTTATGGATGTGGATCCGGATAAGTGGCTGAAATAGAGGAGCATAAGACAGAGAATGAGATTTAAAGCAGTTATATTTGATTTAGACGGTGTGATCTGCCATACAGACCAATACCACTATCAGGCATGGAAACAAATTGCGGATCAGGAGAACGTCTTTTTTGATGAGCAGGTGAATAACCGGCTGCGGGGGGTCAGCAGAATGGAAAGCCTGGAAATTATATTGGAACAGGCAGACAGGCCCTATACAGAGGAAGAAAAGTCTGTCCTTGCAGAAACCAAGAACGAAATCTACAAGAAACTGTTAAAAAACATGACTAGGGCTGATCTCACGGAAGAAGTGAAAGGGGTATTGGATAACATCAAAAACAGTGGAATAAAAGTTGCCATCGGTTCATCCAGCAGGAATACAAAGCTGATCTTAAGCCGGATCGGACTTGCTGATTATTTTCACACAGTCAGTGACGGTACGAATATCCAGCGTTCGAAACCAGATCCGGAAGTATTCTTAAAAGCGGCAGAGGCATTGAAGCTTGCGCCGGAAGAATGCCTTGTGGTGGAGGACGCCCAGGCAGGGATCATTGCAGCGCATAGAGGCGGTTTTCACAGCGCCGGGATTGGCGAAGCATCAAAATTCCATCTGACAGAGTATCCTTTGTCCTGTATGGGGGATTTGCTGAACGTGTTCGAATAATTGAGGTGTGATATGAAAAAGCGTTTAATGGTGGGTATGAGCGGTGCGTCCGGTGCGCCGATTGCGGTGGAATTACTGAAACAACTGCAAAAAGAGGAGTCCGTGGAGACCCATCTGATTGTGACCAGAGGGGCAGAGCTTACACTGCAGCAGGAAACGGAACTGTCTCTGGAAGATGTGAAAGCACTGGCGGATGTTGCTTATGAAAATGACAACATAGGGGCGAGGCCCGCTTCCGGAAGTTTTCAAATGGAGGGAATGGTTATTGTTCCCTGTTCCATGAAAACAGCAGCCGGGATTGTTTCCGGTTATAGCGATACCTTGCTTTTACGTGCTGCAGACGTTATGTTAAAGGAACGGCGCAGGCTTGTCCTTGTGGCGCGGGAATCGCCATTTAGTACGATACATCTCAGGAATCTATATGAGCTGAGCCAGCTTGGAGGCATTGTCATGCCTCCGATGCTGACGTATTATAACCATCCAGAATCGCTGGAAGACTGCACCAGGTATACGGTACAGAGGATATTGCGGCAGTTTGGGCTAAATACAGATGCTTATGAATGGGAGGGGTTGTAAGATGTATTGCTGTAAAAAGATTCAGGTGCTTGGACATGAGATTCATATTGCCCTGTATGATACCGGAGCCGGCATCAGCATTTTGATTGAAGGCGGTGAAAAAGGGCATATCGGCGCAGTTGCCATAGCATCGGCTGGCAAAGTAACGGACAGCATCGTATTCCCTTCCCATAAAGAAGATGTCATCTGTGAACAGTGGTCCGAAAGGATCAGCGCCGTATACCATGGGCCGGTTGTCGTACAGGCAGGGGTGCATTATGATCATATTACGCCGGAACAGATTGAAGAAATCTTACAAGGGTTAACCAGGGAATTGGACATCCTGGTAAAAGATTTAGAAAGCGAGGGTTAAAAAATGGAAGAACATATTTATGTTGTGAATCAGACAATGGAACTGTCAGACTGTAAAAATGACTGGTTTTTTGATGAGAAATATAAATGCTGGTGCCTGGAGGATATTTTGTACACCGATAAGGCCACAACGCCGAAATTCCAGAGACTGAGCATTTTTGTGCCGGAACCCTATATGAAGAAGAATGGGGAAATAGATCCGGACGCTACTATGAACGGGTACAATGCATCCAACGTTCCGGTGATTTTTGAAAATAATTCGGCAGGATATATGCAGATGCCCCATGTATGGCTGGAAGGGCCGCGGTGTTATGCCCACCAGTATCTGGAGAAAGGGTATGTCTATGTAACCTGTGGAAACAGGGGAAGTGAATCCAAGGACAAAAATGGAGAATGGTGTGGAAAGTCACCTGCAAATCTGGTGGATTTAAAGACCGCTATCCGTTTTCTACGGCATAATGCAGACTGCATTCCGGGCTGTCTGGATCGTATCATATCCGTAGGCTGGAGCGCCGGCGGCGCAATGTCTACGCTCCTTGGGGTTACAGGAAATCATGAGGATTTTATTCCATATCTGGAAGAAAATGGTGCTTTTATGGAGGAACGTGATGATGTTTATGCATCACAGATTTACTGCCCCATTGTAGATCTGGAGCATGCAGATCTTGCCTATGAGTGGATGTTCCATGAGGACAAAGAGAACGAGGCGTCTCCAGCAGGACCGGCAGGAACCATGACGCCATTCCAGATAGCGCTCTCCGCAAAATTAAAAGAAAGATATATTGCTTACTTCAACAGCCTTGAGCTGGTAAACCCGGATGACCATACAGCCTTGCGTCTGGATGAAGATGGAAGAGGTGGCGCGGGATATGATTATTTGATGGAGAAATTGAATGCTTCTGCTACAGACTTTTTGCGCAGGCTTGCGGCAGGGAAACTTCCAGAAAAATATTCCCCGCAGGATTATCTTACAGGCAATTATGAATATGAAACAATGGCGCCTATGGGCGGCGGAGAGCCGGAGAAAGAAGAGGCAGACCTGATGCAGGGCCATGCAGGACCCGGCGTTGCCCTGCGCAGAGGACCGGAAAAAGATTCGGAGGGAGAAGGAAGGCCTGCTGAGAAGCCTTCCCTTGGGGACATGGTATCCCGTCCGCCCAAAGGAGAGCCTTATGAGGCATTTGAACCGCCAATGATCCGTGTAAAAGGCGAAGATAAGCAAGAATGGTTAAAATGGGATGGCAGCAAGGCAGAAATATCGGATTTGGATACTTATGTGCTGAAACATCGCAGAAGGATGAAACCATGCACATCTTTTGATACACTGAGCATGGACAGCGGGGAAAATCGTGTATTTGGAATGCCCGAAAAGCATTTTATGCATTTTAACGGGGAAATTGCAGAAGCGATCAAAGAGCTGGAAAAGGAGTTTCCGGAAGAATATCAGAAATATTATAAGGCTTACCAGGCAGTGGATGGTGATGAAGCGCTGGCACGAAGGATCTATTTGATCAATCCTTTCAATTATATAGGTGCCTCTGAAAAAAGTGATGATGCAAAATATTTCCGGATCAGGGTTGGGGCCAGTGACGCCGATACTTCCCTTTCCGTAAACATGACCCTTGCCTTAAAGCTCGCGGCTGCAGGAAAACCGGTTGATTATGCCCTTGTCTGGGATAAGCCCCATTGTGAGGCTGATTATCCGGGAGAAGTGTGTGACTGGATTGAAAAGATTTGCAAATAGGCGGTGGTTTTTATGGGGATTGATTACAGTAAGATAACGGAAGGAATATTGAGGGAAGACTGTTTTGACCCGGAACAGTTGGGAAAATGTGAGTCTATCATGAGCCTTGGAAATGGTTACCTTGGCTTAAGGAGCGCTACAGAGGAACATTACCTGAATGAAACAAGGGGAATATTTGTGGCCGGGACATTCAATAAGTTTGATGAGAATGAAGTGACAGAACTCCCCAATGGAGCCGATCTGACAGCAGTTGATATATTTATAGAGGGAGAACGCTTTTCACTGTCTGATGGGAAATACGAGGATTATACAAGGGAATTGAACGTCCGTACCGGAGAATTGTACCGGAGTGTGGCCTGGACTTCCCCAAAAGGCAGGAAAGTGAAGCTGAGCTTTTTCAGGATTGTCTCCCTGAAGAGGCTGCATGTGATCGCACAAAGGATTGAAATTACAGCCCTTGATGAAGCAGTGGAAGTCAGGATCCGTTCCGGGATTGACGGCACCATGACAAATACAGGAAGCCAGCATTTTTCAGATGGGGATAAGCGGTTTTATGAGAAACATTTTATCCAGTTTGTCCAGACCACCACGCAATCTGACATCGGTTTTGCGAATACCACAGCCCACATTCTGTATGTGGACAATGAGAAATTGCAGGAAGAGCCAGAGGTTTTTATTGAACGCCGTAAAATATTTGCGGGGTTTGACAAGCGGGTAGAAGCAGGGCAGACATTGGCCATTGAGAAGTATTCGACTGTTTATACCAGCCGGGACAAGGAAATGGAAGGAAAATCTCTGGCAGATATTCAGGAAATTTCCCTGGGTGCCTGCAGGGATGCAGAAAAAGCAGGATATGCCATGCTGAAAGACGAGTCATCGGCGAAGTGGAAAGAAGAGGTATGGGATAAAGCTCCCATCCAGATAAAAGGGCCTGCAATCGACCAGTTTGCCATTTTATTTGCCCAGTACCATATGCGTCTGATGGTGCCAAAGCATGACAACCGTATGAATATCGGTGCAAAAGGGCTTTCGGGAGAGGGCTACAAAGGACCTACGTTCTGGGATACGGAAATTTTTCTGCTTCCGTATTATATCTTTACCGATCAGGAGACAGCCAGAAAGCTGGAGGAGTACCGCTACCTGTCCCTTCCCGGCGCCCATGCAAAAGCGAAGCATAATGGGTACAAAGGAGCCATGTTCCCCTGGGAATCTGCCTGGCTGGATGACGGGGAGGTTACGCCGGAGTTCATGGATGTGGACATTGTGACAGGAAAACCGATAAAAGTGTGGTCTGGAATCATTGAGCAGCATATCACCTCAGACGTTGCTTATGGCGCATGGCAATATGCGGTCATCACAGGGGATGAGGAATTTATGGAACGGTATGGATATGAACTGATTATGGATACTGCGAATTTCTGGGCATCGAGGCTTGAAAAAACAGGAACAGACGGAACATATCATATCAACGATGTGGTAGGTCCAGACGAGTTCCGTGAGCATGTCAATGACAATGCATTTACAAATTACATGGCTCATTGGAATATGGTAAAGGCAATGGAATACTTTCATCTGCTGAAAGAAGAGAAACCGGAAATCTTTGCCCGGCTGGATGAAAAAATGAATCTGGAAGCAGCATACAGGGAATGGAAAGATGGCAGTGAGCGCATTTATCTGCCAAAGCCAACAAAAGAACATGTATTGCCCCAGGATGACCGTTATTTAAGCTGCCGCGACATTGACCTTACCAAATACAAAGAGCAGGAGCATGTCGGGGGCATTACCCGTGATTTCAATATGGAGCAGATTAATCAAATCCAGGTATCCAAACAGGCAGATGCACTGGTATTATTCTTCCTTCTGGAGAATGAGTTTCCCGCGGAAGTGAAGAAAGCAACCTGGGAATATTATGAGAAGCGGACAATCCATGATTCCTCACTGTCCCTTTCCACCCATTCGGTACTTGCCAGCGATATGGGAGAGAAAGAGCTTGCTTACAGCCTGTTTCAGAAAGCATCCATGATTGACCTTGGTACATTTATGGGTTCTTCAAACGCGGGAATTCATGCCGCATCTTTTGGCGGTGTATGGCAGTGCGTGGTATATGGATTTGGCGGCGTGCGTATGCTGGATGGAAAGCTCCGCATCAATCCGTCCCTTCCGAACGAGTGGGAAGAACTGGCGTTTACGATACTTTGGAAAGGCCAGAAGCTGGCGGTTAAGGTTGCAAAGGATTTGATTTCTGTTCAGAATCTGACAGGTACGGCGGAAGTTGAGATTGAGATATGCGGCGAACAGAAGTCTGTACAGGAAGAATTGAAAATGATGATGTAATGCTTGGAACCTATACTAAAATTACGAGGGAAAAACGGTATTACATTGTGTTAATATGAAGTGGCTACAAATAACTTGGGCATTTGTTTTAAAATGAAATGTGCAAGTTATTTGGGCTTTATGTTTTTATGATTCATGGAATGGGGGCGCATAGGATGAAAGGCAGTATTGGCCGTAAAGTAATTGCCATGATGGTAGTTTTAGGCGGCGTTTTTTTGGTGGCAATTGCAGCAAATGTTATGGCATTGTCATCCATCAGGGAAAATAATGATAGGATCAACATTTATCTGGATATGGGTCAGGTCAAGAGTGAGGCATCAACGGTGTTCCAGAAGATACAGCTTTATTCGAATCTCAGTTATTTCAAACAAGGGACAAAAGAGATTGATTCTATGCGGGAGAAGCTGGAATCTGGCATCTCGGAAATGGAGTATGCGATGGGTGCGTTGGGCGGTTTTTGTGAGCAGACAAAGGACGCAGATGTGATCGCAGCCTATGAGGACTGGAATGCAGCCATGACGGATTTTTTAGATTATTGCACCCAGATACTTGCGGAAGCTAGAAAAGAGAAAATTCAGAGCGTCAGCAGCCAGGTGATAGGAGCGGTAGAAAGCCTGGCGCAGAATGCGGAGGATATGCTGCGGTTCATAGATGAGAACGTTATGAAAGATTATGACAGCTTTGTGGAGGTTGTGGAAAAATATGAGCAGGATGCGGATCATGTAAATGGCATCCTGACAGAGTTTGCCGGAAATTCAAGTGACATCAATGATACGATTCAGGGTATGAATGTGGGCATGAATGATATTGCGGCAGCAGTGGATGAGAGCGCCAAAAGTGTGGCAAACGTTGCCTCGAATGCAGCCAGGTTGGTGGAATCCATGAAGCAGATTCAAAAGGAAACAGAAAACAATCAAGACATATCATTAAAATTGAGCAGTGAAGTAAACCGCTTTAAAAATGTATAAGGAGATAGAAAAATGCCGATAGGAGTTATTATTAATGCGCTTTCAGTGGCGGTTGGCGGTATGGTGGGCGCCTTTGCCGGGAACAAATTAAGCGCCCGTTTTAAAGAGGATATTAATATGATCTTTGGTGCGTGTTCCATGGGGATGGGAATCAGTGCCATTGTTTTGATGGAAAATATGCCGGCAGTTATTTTTGCAGTCATCATCGGTACAGCCGTTGGTCTGGCAATTCATCTGGGAGATAAAATGAATGCTGCTGCAGGCGGTATGCAGAAAGTGGTTTCCAAATTTGTGAAAAATAAGAATTCGAAAATTTCCGAAGAAGAATTTACAGCGACCCTTGTTACAATCATTGTATTATTCTGTGCCAGTGGAACAGGAATCTATGGTTCCATTATTTCAGGAATGACTGGAGAACACAGTATTTTGATCGCCAAATCCATTCTGGATTTGTTTACAGCTTTAATTTTTGCCTGCACGTTGGGAATGGTGGTATCTATAGTAGCAATTCCGCAGTTTGTTATATTCCTGCTCCTGTTCTTATGTGCCGGATTGATCTATCCTGCCACAACGCCCACAATGATCAATGACTTTAAAGCATGCGGAGGTTTTATTATGCTTGCTACGGGTTTTCGTATGATCAAAGTGAAAATGTTTCCAACGGCTGACATGATACCGGCTATGGTGATTGTCATGCCCTTTAGCTGGTTCTGGGTAAATTATGTTCTTCCCCTTGTGAACTGATATGAATATGCAAAAGGCAGTGTACATGTGCCCCTTTTTCAGGCTGTATCGGAGAGTCTGAAAATTTTGTGAAAGTTCCGGACAGTAAATTGAAAAATTCATAAATCCATAGTATACTTCCAATTGCGGATGGCAGTTCGCCTTATAAAACACTCCGAGATTACAAAATGGAGGGATAAAAAATGTTGAAAAAAATAGCAGCAGCTGCAATGGCGGTACTGATGATCTGTCAGTTGACAGCCTGTGGGGAGTCACCAGATGATAATACGAAAACAGAAGGTATTTCCCAGGAGAAAACAGAGGATACTTCCCAGGAGGAAGCAGAAGGTACTCAAGAGGAAGCAGATTCTTCCGGAAGTATTACTACAAATCTGGAGAAAATAGATATGTCAAAATGGATGTATCATGCTGAGGATAACGTCTATTATCAGATTGGTATCTCCTATTGCGAAATGCCTGCGGATGCGTCCTATGAAACATTGGCTGTTTTTGTGCCGGGTGATTATCTTTCAGGAACAGACAATGGCGACGGAACGTATACCTGCGAAATTAATTCAGAAGCAGAAGTGAACGGTTATGCAGCGGAAGCTGCTCCGATTGTCATTCCCATCGAAACGCCGGGGTATGCGGCTCAGGCAGCCTTAACAGACTATACGAGTCTGACAGAGTACATGGAGGCCGGTTTTGTATACGTTCATGCCGGATGCCGTGGAAGGGATGCAGGCGCACCAGCCGGCGTTACGGATATCAAAGCCGCAATCCGCTATCTGCGGTATATCAATGATGCCGTACCCGGAGATGCGGAAAAAATATTTGTATTCGGCATGAGTGGCGGCGGCGCCCAGTCTGCCCTTGTGGGTGCAACCGGTGACAGTGAGCTTTATGATCCTTATCTTGAACAGATCGGAGCGGTACAGGGGGTCAGTGACGCCGTTTATGGTTCCATGGACTGGTGTCCCATCACCAATCTGGACAGCGCAGATGCGGCCTATGAATGGATGATGGGCGTAACAAGAACTGGCCTTTCCGATGATGAGCAGGCCATTTCTGATGCAATGGCTGCTTCCTTTGCCGATTATATCAACCAGGCGGGAATAAAAGACGAAAATGGAAATGTACTGACCCTTGAAGAATCAGCCGATGGTATTTTTCAGGCCGGCAGCTATTATGATTACATTGTGGGTGTGATTGAAACGTCTTTGAACAACTTTCTTTCAGATACAGAATTTCCCTACGATTCATCTGCTTCTGGGGAAAATGAAGGAGGCCCTGGCGGAAGGGGCGGATTTGGAGGCCGAGGAAACGATGGTGATTTCCCAGGCCCTGACGGGAATATGGAGTTCGGTGAATTTGGTGTGCCCGGCGGCAAAGAAGGCGGCAAAGAGTTGCGGGAAATGGATGGAGAAGGCGGATTGGAAGGTCCGGCCGGGAATGGAGGTCCAGACGGTGCGGGGGAAAGTCCCTATGAGGAACTGGATGATATAACCCGTACAGAGACTTCAAATGGTATTACAATTTCCGGAACCTATGAAACTGCCAGCGACTATATAGATGCCCTCAATGCAAATGGTACATGGGTCACCTATGACGCTGCAACAAACACAGCTGCAATTACAAGCGTGAGTGATTTTGTAAAAGCCTTTAAAAGCGTATCAAAAAATCTCGGTGCATTCGACCAGCTTGACGCCGGACAGGGAGAAAATATACTGTTTGGATATGGGGATGGAAATGGAGCCCATTTTGATGGTGTGCTTGCAGAAATATTGAAGGAACTCGAAAGCAGCTATGCCTCTGATTTTGCAGAGGATCTTCAAAAAACCGATGCTGTTGGATATACAGCGGCTCAGAGGCTGAGCATGTATACGCCTCTTTATTATCTGCTGGAATCTGAGGACGGATATGGCGCCAGCATCCCTGCAAAGCATTGGAGGATTCGTACCGGTATTGCCCAGAGTGATACCTCCCTTACAACAGAAGTAAATCTTGCCCTTGCACTTCAGAATTACGACGGAGTGGAATCTGTTGATTTTGCAACCGTATGGGGCCAGCAGCATGTCAAGGCAGAGCGCACGGGAAACAGCACTGCCAATTTCATTACATGGGTAAATGAGTGCATGAAGTAGCCTTTATGATATGAAAATCAGTGTTCTGATGAACTGGAAGAATGCATTGTGTGTGAGCATGCATTCTTCCAGTTTTTTGATAAAAAGATTTTTTTCTGTATAGATGGCAATCATTCATCGCCACCTATATATAATAAGACAAAGCAGGTTTCCTAATGGTTGATTTTATGTATTAAAGTATCGGGATGGTCAATTGAATTCCATTTATCCTTCTTGTTATAATAATATAGCAAACATACTTTAAGAGATGTAGGAGGACTAAATTTATGAACAAACTGAATTTATCGGATAACATAATCCGGCTTCGGCATGAAAAGAAACTGACCCAGGAGGAATTGGCTGATTATATGGGTGTGACAAAGGCGTCGGTATCCAAGTGGGAGAAAGGGATCAATACACCGGATCTTTTGCTTTTGCCCCAGTTGGCAGCATATTTTGATGTAACAGTAGACGAACTGATTGGATATGAATCTCAGCTTTCCAGTGAGCAGATCCGGCGTCAATATGCAGACCTGTCTAAAGATTTTGCAACCCTTCCATTTGTGGATGTATTAAAGAAGATCAGGGCATTGGCTCATAGATACTATGCCTGCTATCCGTTTCTGCTTCAGCTTAGCGTTCTGTACGGGAATCACTATATGTTGGCAGAGACAGAGGAGGAACGCAGAATACTCCTCCAGGAAGCGGTGGGATGGTGTGACCGGATCGTGGAAAACAGCAGTGATGTGGGCGTCTGCAGCGATGCTGTGGTTCTGAGGGCAGGATTGTATCTCCAGCTTGGAAAAGCGGCGGAGGCGATTGAAGCGCTGGAACCCTCGGCAGATCCCAGCCGCCTTGCCGGACAAAACGGAACCTTGCTGGTACAGGCATATCAGTTATCCGGAGATATGGAAAAGGCAAGGAGCTATGCACAGGCAAAACAGTATCTGGATTTGCTGAATTTGATAGGCGACGCCATACTGGCTCTTTCCCTGAATGAAAATGATATAGAATATTGTGAGAAAACCATCCAGCGTATCACAGGAATTATGGAGCTATATCATTTGGAAGCGCTTCATCCGAATGTGGCTGCTCAGTTTCAATTCCAGTCTTCCGTTGTTTATGCAGTAAATGGGAGAGAAGAGGAAGCATTAGCGGCTCTCCATCGCTTTGAAAAGTGTGTGGATAAACTTTTAGAGACAGAGCAAATCAAACTTCATGGAGACAATTACTTCAATCAGCTGGATGCGTGGATTGACCGGCTGCCTCTGGGAAGTATGGCGCCCCGGGATAAAAGCTTTATCCGGCAGAATCTGCGGGAATCCCTGACGCACGCTGCCTTTGACAGCTTGAAAGGAAAAGAGGAATTTCAGAGGCTTGTCTACAGATTAACGGAAGGAGGTGGGGAGAATGCCTGATATCAAGGAAATGCTGCCATTTCTGATTCCGCTAGTTGCGGTTGAACTTGTATTGCTCGGTTATACGCTTTATCATATTCTGACTCATAAAACATATAAACGGGGCAGCCGCGGGTTGTGGATTGCGGTTGCGCTGCTGGGAATGCAGTTTATCGGCCCGATTCTGTATTTTCTGCTGGGAAGGGAGGAAGCTTAAATGGATATGCTGACGCTTTCTCATATAGCAAAGTGTTTTGGAGAGAAGCAGGTGCTGAGGGATGTCAGCTTTTCGGTTCCGGAGCATACCGTGTTCGGCTTTGTAGGGAAAAACGGCGCAGGAAAAACGACTGCTATGAAACTAATACTCGGTCTGCTTGCCGGTGACGGTGGGGAAATTTTTGTAAATGGGATACCGGTTCATTATGGAAATACGGCGACCAATCGGTTTGTGGGATACCTGCCGGATGTCCCGGAATTCTATCCCTATATGACTCCGGCTGAGTACCTGCGCTTTTGCGGGGAGATTTCCGGTATGCCGGCAAAAGAAATCAAAGCACGCTGTGAGGAATTGCTATGTCTGGTGGGGCTGGAAAAAGAAAATGGCCGGATCAAGGGCTTTTCCCGTGGAATGAAGCAGCGGCTGGGCGTCGCGCAGGCTTTGTTTGGCCGTCCCAAGCTTTTGATCTGCGATGAGCCAACCTCCGCACTGGACCCGGAAGGACGTAAGGAATTGTTGGATATTCTGGTAGACGCAAAGGAAGAGACGACAGTGCTTTTTTCCACCCATATCCTTTCAGATGTAGAGCATATCTGCGATGAGATTGCATTTCTGCATGATGGAAGGATTGTTCTGCAGGGAAGCCTTGAGGAAGTACGAACAATAAAAAGGGCCGCGGCAACAGAACTGGAGCTGGAACGATCAGAAGATGCACAGATGATTGCGTCGTTTTTTCCCTGTTTGAAACCCATAAGTCGCAACAGTCTGCTGCTGGAGGATGCAGAGTGTCTGCCAGATATCCTTCGCTTTCTGGCGGATAAAAGGATACCCATCTTGCGGATCGAACGTCGGGAGGCGTCTTTAGAGGAGCTGTTTATGGAGGTGGTGAGAACATGAGGGCATTTCTGAAAAAAGAATGGATGGAACTTTGCCGGACCGGCCGCCTGCTGATTTTGCTGCTGGTTTTTGCTTTGTTTGGGATTATGAGCCCGGCTTTGGCAAAGCTGACGCCCTGGCTGATGGAAACACTTTCCGACTCCCTTGCAGATACAGGGCTTGTCACTACAGCTGTTACGGTAGACGCCATGACTTCATGGGCGCAGTTCTATAAGAATATTCCAGTAGGAATTATTATATTTATTTTGATAAGCAGCGGAAGCTTTACCACTGAATATCAAAAAGGGACTTGGATCCCTGTGGTAACAAAAGGATTGTCCAGGCGAACGATCGTGCTTGCAAAGGCATTGATGATTTTTGCCGTATGGACAGCACTGTATTTGCTTTGTTTTGGGATAACCTACGGATATAATGCGTATTTTTGGGATAACGGTATTGCAGAGCATCTCTTCTTCGCTGCAGTCCTGACCTGGCTGTTTGGGGTCTGGGTAATCGCATTTCTTGTATTTTTCTCAGTTATATCAAGGAGCGGTACACAGGTGCTATTGGGCGTCGGCGGAGTTGCCGTGGGGGTATATCTACTGAGTCTGTTTCCAAAACTCAGCACGTTTCTTCCGGTAAAGCTTATAGATGGCATGTCTTTGCTGCAAGGGGGAAATTATCCAGTGGATTATTATGTCAGTATAGCAGCGGCAGGGCTAATGATATTCCTGTGTATGATACTGGCTGTGGTTTTCTTTGACAAGAAACGGTTATAATATCATTGACAGTTCTCTTTATGCTGTGCGCAAATAAAAGAATCATAAAACCAATGAAAAAAATGAATGTTCCTGTCACACAGACAAGAAAAGATTGTCTAATTATATATACGGATAAAATCTTGCTTTGAAGTGCCGCAAGGTTTCAGGTTCAGAACGGATGGGGTCTGGCGGTATTTCCGTATAAAAATTGTCTGCACTTCAGAAAAGAGGAATCATGAATCAGTTTACAAACGAAGAGTTATTGGATTTGATCCAAAAAGCTACAGCCGGGGATAAGAAAGCCCTGGAAACCGTTCTTGCCAGTGTACAGGATCTGGTATTCAACCTGTCCCTGCGCATGCTGGGAACTTTTCCGGACGCAGAGGACGCAGCTCAGGATATCCTGCTGAAAATCATTACCCATCTTTCCTCCTTCAAGGGAGAGAGTTCTTTTTCAACCTGGGTATTCCGTATTGCCTCCAATCATCTGAAAAACTATCAGAAACATATGTTTGCAAAGTTTCCCCTCAGCTTTGAGTTTTACGGGGATGATATCAAAAATGCAGACATCCGTGATGTGCCGGATCTGACCCAGGATGTGGAGCAGTCTATTTTGGCGGAGGAGATCAAGCTTTCCTGTACCAACGTAATGCTCCAGTGCCTGGACGCAGAAAGCCGCTGCATCTTTATCCTGGGCACGATGTTCAAGGTGGACAGCAGAATTGCCGGAGACATTCTGGGCATTACGCCGGAGGCGTACCGCCAGCGGCTTTCAAGAGTCCGCAAGAAGGTAGCGGATTTCTTAACAGAATACTGCGGCGAATACGGAAACGGAACCTGTCACTGTGCAGACAGGGTAAATTATGCAATTCAGAATCACAGAATTCATCCTGCGCAGTTGGATTTTACCACAGCCGTACCAAAGGAAATGCTGGAATTCAAGGAAGCAATGGAGGAGATTGACGGAATCTCCCATGAATTTTCGTTCTGCAAAACGTATCAGTCGCCAGGAAGTCTGAAAAAGTTTATTGAGGATTTCTTAAACGGTTCGTCTTTTTCGGTTGTAGGAAACGCATAGGGGGATTGGAATGGATCTGAAATTGATTTTAAAATACCTGACCGATCTAAGCGAAAATAATAACCGGGAATGGTATCATGCCCATAAAGCGGAACATAAAGCGGCCAACGCTCAGTTTGAGGAGCTGATTCAAACGCTGATTCTGCAGATCGGAGAGTTTGACGGCAGCATCCTCCATAACCAGCCGAAGGATCTCACCTTTAAACTGGTCAGAGATACCCGGTTCAGCCATGATAAATCTCCCTACAACCCGGCATTTCGCGCACATATTTCCTCCAAGGGAAAACTGCCTGTTCCGGTAGGATATTATCTGATGATCAAACCGGGCGGCCAGTCCTTTCTGGGCGGCGGATTGTTTGCAGATATGTTTAAAAATGGAACTGCGATGATCCGTGACTATATCACGGATCACGGGAAAGAATTTGAAGAAATTATCCATGCGCCAGAGTTCCAAAAGTATTTTAAGGTACAGGGAACATCGCTGAAAAAAGTTCCTGCCGGGTATGACAAGGAGCACCCGCAAGCAGAATACTTAAAGTTCAAAAGCTGGTATCTGGAATATCCGGTGGAAGATGAAGCTTTGGCAGACGCCGATGCATTTGTGACGGAAGCTGTAAAGCTGTTCCATATGATGAAACCCTTTAACGATTATCTGAACAAAGCCCTTGACGGGTTCCAGATGCCAGCCAGGCGTTAGGAGGCCTGATTCCGATATTGAGAAAGATTCTCAATAAGTAAATTGACAACTCCTTTTGGTTAGTATATACTAACCAAAAGGAGGGAGCAGAGATGGCATATCTGGAAAAAAAGAAACCAGAGGGTTTCCATAACACAAAAATGCAAAAAGAGCTGATTCTCCAAAAGTTAAAGAAAAAGGGCTGCAGGATTACAAAACAACGGCAAATGCTTCTGGATGTGATTTTGCAGGAAGAATGTGCCAGCTGCAAGGAGATTTACTATAAGGCGAAAAAAGAAGATAGCAAAATCGGTGCGGCTACCGTATACCGGATGATAAACCTCCTGGAAGAAATAGGGGCGATCCGCAGGGAAAATATGTATAAAATATACTGCAGTATGGATTGCGGCAGGGAGAATGCATGTGTCATTGAACTGGATGACCATACTGTTTTAAAGCTTTCTGCCCAACGCTGGTTTATGGTTATTTTAGAAGGATTGAAAGCCTATGGATATGCAGATAAACAGCAAATTGCCAGTATTACATTGGATCCGTGTCTGAAAGCAGATGATTGAGCCCTGTGAGCTGCCGCGGCTTTTAATGAGAAAATTTGTCAATAAGATAATTTTATTGGAAATCAGGAATGTCTGAAAGTATAATTAAAAGTTAAAGGAGGGCTGCCATATGAAGAATCATAGATTTTGGGCATGGGCTGCAGTAATATGTATGGTCATGGCAATTTATACTGGTTACAAACATAAATAGACGAAGGAGGAATGAATTGGTATGTGGAAAATTTTAAATAAGATTGATGCGAAAAAAACAGGGATTTTTGCAGCAGGGGTATTGTTTGGCACAGCAAGAGTAAAGATATTATCCAGTAAAGACGCCAAAAAAGTATATACTCATTGTACGGCTGCAGCCCTTCGGGCGAAGGAATGTGTGATGAAGACAGCTTCCTGCATACAGGAAAATGCAGAGGATATTTATGCGGAAGCCACCCAGATCAATGAAGAGCGGGCTGCAAAAGAAGCAGAGTTTGAAGATGAAGTTTAAAATTGTACATGAAATAAAAGGGCGTATGAGGATTCATGTTGCCTGCAGCCGGATGTCATTGAAGGATGCAGATGTACTCCAGCATTATCTTTTGGGGCAGGAATCTGTCACGGCAGTAAAAGTATATGAGAGAAATCAGGATGCAGCAATCTGTTATGATGGATCCAGGGGAGAAATCATCAGCATCCTTAAGGGGTTTTCCTTTCATAAGACAACGGTGCCAGATCATGTCTGGCAGAATTCGGGAAGGGAGATGAGCCGGAGGTACTGGGATAAAATCGTCTGGAAAACAGTATTGCGTATGGGAAGTAAAATATTCCTGCCTGTGCCGGTGAGGAATATCTTCGTAATCTGTAAGTCTGTGAAATATATCTTTAAGGGCGTCCGTGCATTAGGGAGAGGGAAAATAGATGTGTCCGTTCTGGATGGGACTGCAATTGCGGTATCATTGCTTAGAGGAAATATTAATACTGCAGGTTCTGTCATGTTCTTACTTGACATTGGAGAGATACTGGATGAGTGGACCCATAAGAAATCCGTAGATGATCTGGCAAGGAGCATGTCGCTGAATATAAGCAGGGTCTGGCTTCTGGAAGATGGCAGAGAGGTTCTGGTGGACACGGATCAGATCAGGCAGGGGGATTCCATTGTCATCCGCATGGGAAGCGTGATTCCCTTTGACGGCGTGGTAACAAAAGGGAGCGGAGAAGTCAGCCAGGCGTCCTTAACCGGGGAAGCCCTGCCAGTTCCAAAAGAAGCAGGAGGCTATGTATATGCAGGAACGGTATTGGAGGCAGGAGGACTGGTGGTTCAGGTAAAAGAGACATCAGGTTCTAATAAATATGAAAAAATAGTCCGCATGATTGAGGAATCAGAACGGTTAAAATCTTCTGTGGAGGGGAATGCGGTGCAGATGGCTGATAAACTGGTGCCATATACCTTGCTGGGAGCGGCGTTTGTTTATCTTTTGACCAGAAATGCCTCAAAGGCGTTGTCCGTACTGATGGTGGATTTTTCATGCGCCTTAAAGCTGTCCATACCGATTGCAGTGTTGTCTGCAATCAGGGAAGCAGGAGCCTATCAGATTACCGTAAAAGGCGGGAAATTCCTGGAAAGAGTTGCAGAAGCGGACACGATTGTTTTTGATAAGACAGGAACGGTAACGAAGGTGCAGCCTGTTGTATCAGAAATCGTATCCTTTTCTTCAGAAAGCACAGATGAGCTTTTGGGCATTGCGGCCTGCCTGGAAGAACATTTCCCTCATTCTATGGCCAGGGCTGTGGTTCAGGCTGCCATGGAACAGGGAATTGTTCATGAAGAAAAGCATTCTAAAGTGGAATATATTGTGGCTCATGGGATTTCCTCTATGGTAGACGGCAGAAAAGTAATTATCGGTAGCTACCACTTTGTGTTTGAGGATGAGTGCTGTGTGGTGCCGGAGGAGATGCTGGAAAAGTTTAAAAGTCTTCCGGATGAATATTCCCACTTGTATCTTGCAATTGAGGGGAAACTGGCTGCCGTCATCTGTATTGAAGACCCATTGCGGGAGGAAGCTGAGGAGGTTGTAGCGGAATTAAAAAGGGCTGGCTTTCAAAAGATCGTTATGATGACAGGAGACAGTGAAAGGACCGCACGTTCCATCGCATCAAAAATCGGCGTTGATGAATATTATTCTGAAGTGCTGCCAGAAGATAAAGCCGCATTTGTGGAAAATGAAAAAGCAGCAGGAAGAAAAGTTATTATGGTTGGAGACGGAATGAATGATTCACCGGCGCTTTCGGCTGCGGATGTGGGGATTGCTGTCAGTGACGGCGCCCAGATTGCAAGGGATGTTGCAGACATCACCATTGATGCGGATCATTTGTTCGGGCTTGTAACATTGAAATCCATCAGCGACAGGCTGTCCGGGCGGATCCGGAAAAACTATTTCAGCATAATAGGGATTAATTCAGGACTGATTCTGTTTGGGATCTGCGGTTTGGTACAGCCGACAGTATCTGCATTTGTTCATAATGCATCCACTTTGGCAATCAGCTTAAATAATATGAAGAATCTGCTGGAATAAGTATGGGGTTAAGTATTCCGTATCAGAATGGAAGAAAGCAGAAAAGGAACCACCGGGAACGGAAAAGAACCCGGTGGTTATGTACCATACCCGTAAATCTTAAAAGGCTCAGAGAAACAGTTCGCACTCTTTTCTGATGGAACAGGCTTTTTTGAGAACCTGTGAGGCGGCTGCCACCATTGCACGGTTGTTTTTTCTCGCTGAGTGGGGACAGTTTTCCACGCACCGCATACATGAAATGCATTTTTTGGAATCTGTTAGTTTCGGATTGGCAAGGGCAATGGCCTGTGCAGGACATTGTCTGGCGCATAGGCCGCAGCTGGTGCATGAAGCGGAAGCTTTGGGAATTAATCCTCCTCCGCCGGCTTTTTTATAAGGGCGGTTTCCCGGTAATTTTAATTCATTGCCTGTTTCGCCGGAATGAACTTTTTGGAGTATCTGTCGGGCAAAAGCCTTTAACTGCCGGGAATCTTCAGCGTCCGGCCTTCCGGATGCGTACTGGTGCATAATCGAATGCTCTGCAATTGCTGAAACAGCGGCAATGACAGTAAAGCCGCAGTCAGACGCGATATCTGCCATTTCAACTAATGTGTCTTCATAAGCGCGGTTTCCATAGACGCAAAGGAGTACGCATTTTGCTGCGTTTCCCCGGACTTTGGAAAGCCGTTTGGCTGCAAGGTCGGGTATGCGGCCGCCAAAGGACGGTACTGCGATTAATACGAGATCATCTGCGCACAGCTCATATTTGGTAAAGCTGCAGGCAGGATCTGACAAGTCGGCAGTAACGATTGACAGACTCCACTCTGAGGTAATGAGGTCTGCGGCTTTCTTCGTTCCGCCGGTGGGACTGAAAATAAATTGGATGTATTTCATATGATAGCCTCCTTGTGTAATATTTAGATTTACACCTTTGGTCAGTATAGCATAGGGAAGGTGTAGTGTCAATATTTACACCACGAATGTTTTTTGATATACTGTAAGGAACTGTTAAGAAATTTGGAGGAATGAAATTCATGCATATCAGTAAAAAATGTTCTATCGCTGTCCATTGTCTTATTTTTATCAATGAGTATGGGGAAAATAAACGCGTGACCAGTGAGCTTCTGGGGCTTTCAGCCGGATGTAATCCTGTTACAATCCGCAATATTATAAGCGCATTGAAAAAAGATGGTATCTTATCTGTCAAATCCGGTACAGGCGGCGCTGTATTGAACTGCCCTGCGGAGGAAATCAGCTTATACCGAATTTGTATGGCAGTGGAGCCGGACGCGCTGAAAAAATTGATCGGCGTGCATGCAGCGCCATCGCCCTTGTGTCCCGTGGGAAAGAATATTCATGGGGTATTGGAAATATGCTACAGCAAAATATGCAGTGACCTGAAGAACAGCCTGCGTTCGATTACGCTGAAAGAAATGGTAGAGGAATATCATAGGGCGGCATTTATTCTGGATAATGGTTAGCAAATACTAACTGTTGTTCGCACAAGAAGACAGGGCGGGAATTGTATTACGACTGTCTGGAGAAAATAACAGCGGGGTAAAAGATTATGATGATTAATAAAAGGCTGATCGGTACAGTCAGTGAAAGTAAAAAATACATAGCGGGAAATGTGGCAGTGCAGTGGTGTTCCCTTGGGGCTAATATTGTCATGATGGCGACGGTGGCGGATCTGCTTGCATCCCTATACATGAAAGCAGCGGACAAAGCCAGCCTGTTTCTGACTGCGGCAGTGGCGGTGATTGCTGTCTTAATCCGTTTTATCTGTACGGCTCTTTCAAGCCGCATGGGGTACCTTTCCTCAAAAATGGTCAAGAAGCTTCTCCGTGAAAAAATATATGCAAAGCTCCTGCGGCTGGGCGTGTCTTACAGGGAACAGGTGACGACTTCGGAGGTGGTTCAGGTGGCAGTGGAGGGCGTGGAGCAGCTTGAAACCTATTTCGGCGCATACCTTCCCCAGTTCTTTTATGCTATGCTGGCGCCCCTTACGTTGTTTGTATGTTTGTGCTTTGTAAACGTGCCTTCCGCCATTGTTCTGCTTATCTGCGTGCCTTTGATTCCCATTGCAATAGCGGCGGTGCAGACCTGGGCGAAAAAGCTGCTGTCAAAATATTGGGGGCAGTATACGGCGCTGGGCGATACCTTTCTGGAAAACCTGCAGGGGCTTACCACGCTGAAAATCTATCAGGCCGATCATTTCAAGAATGAGGAAATGAACCGTGAAGCGGAAGAATTCCGCAAAATTACGATGAAAGTGCTGACTATGCAGCTTAATTCCATTACGATTATGGATTTGGTTGCCTATGGCGGCGGGGCATTAGGGGTGATTCTGGCGGCAGCACAGTTCAAGGCGGGAAATGTCTCTCTTTCCGGATGTCTTTTGATTATATTGCTGTCAGCGGATTTCTTTATTCCTATGAGGCAGCTTGGCAGCTTTTTCCATGTTGCCATGAATGGAATGGCGGCAAGCAATAAAATTTTCCGGCTGCTTGATTTGCCGGAAAAAGCGGAAAAAACAGAAAGTTTTCCCGCGGACTGCAGCCTTTATTGTTCTGATTTGCATTTTTGCTATACTGGGAAAAACTCATCTGAAACAGAGAAAAATCAATCCGGAGCAGAGGAGAGAGAGATCCTGCATGGAATCCATATGGAGTTTCCTCAGGGGAGATTTGTTTCCATTGTGGGTGAAAGCGGCTGCGGAAAATCTACCGTAGCTTCGGTTCTTATGGGAAGAAACCAGGGATATTCCGGCGCGGTAAAGGTTGGAGAAACGGAATTAAGAGACATAAATGAAGGGGAACTGATGAAACATATCACTTATGTCAGCCATCAGAGCTATCTGTTCAAGGGCACAATCCGGGAAAATCTGTTGATGGGAAAACCTGACGCTTCTGATAAAGAATTGTGGGCAGTACTGGAACGGGTGAAGCTGTCAGGTTTTCTGAAAGCTGAGAATGGGCTTGACACGCTTCTGACAGAGAAGGCCTTGAACCTTTCAGGCGGCCAGTGCCAGAGGCTTGCGCTGGCGCGGGCGCTGCTGCATGACAGCCCTGTTTATATTTTCGATGAAGCTACCTCCAATATTGATGTAGAGAGCGAGAACGATATTATGGAGGAAATCCATGGGTTAGCTGGATACAAAACGGTTATTTTGATTTCACACCGGCTGGCCAATGTGACAGCTTCGGATTACATTTACGTGATGGACAAAGGAAATATTGCAGAAAGTGGGAACCATGAGGAACTGCTGGCACAGGGCGGCGTTTATGCAGAATTGTGGAACGCCCAGCAAAGTCTGGAAAATTATGGAAACAGCCAAAGGGTGTACCAGGATGACTATTCTGCTGGAGCAGAAGGCCAAAGAAGAGGAAAGGACGGTGTTTAGGGCGTGGGAAGACGGAACGGATTTGCAGTTATGTCGAGGCTTATCGGCCTTGTGAAGCCTCTTGCGGGATTTATGGTCTTTGCAGTTATGATGGGCTTGGCCGGTCATTTATGCGCTTCTTTTATTACGATTCTGGGTGGATATGCAGTGCTTGGCCTGCTGGGTTTTGATACGGCCTTAAGCCTGAAAACCATATCTGCCTGCGTGCTTGTGTTTGCTGTCTTGCGGGCAGTTTTGCGGTATGGGGAACAGTCATGCAATCATTTTATTGCCTTTAAGCTGCTTGCTCTGCTCCGGGATAAAGTGTTTGGAGTCTTACGAAGGCTTTGTCCCGCAAAGCTGGAGGGAAGAGACAAGGGAGATTTGATTTCAGTCATTACCTCAGATATTGAGCTGTTGGAGGTGTTTTATGCGCACACAATTTCGCCTGCGGCGATTGGTTTTCTGTATACAATTGTTATGTGCCTGTTTATCGGTTCTTTCCACCCTGCGCTTGGGGGGTTGGCGCTCCTTGCATATCTGACGGTGGGAATTGTAATACCGATTATCACCTCAAAATTAAGCGGGCGGCTTGGGATGGAATTTCGTGCCGGATCGGGAGATTTAAGCGGATTTGTTCTTGACAGTTTGCGGGGGCTTTCGGAAACGGTGCAGTATGGCCAGGGGGAGGAACGACTTACACAGATGAATGAAAAGACAGACCTTCTTTCGGATACGGAAATGCGTTTGAAGCGCGCTGCGGGGAGAAATATGGCGGTTACGAACACGGTGATTCTTATTTTTGATTTATGGATGCTGTTTTTATCTGCTATGCTGTATCAGAAGAACATTGTGGATTTTACGGGAGTCCTGATTCCGGTGGTGGCCCTGTTTTCTTCCTTCGGGCCTGCCGTGGCATTGGCGAACCTGGGAAGCACGCTGCAGAATACTTTTGCAGCGGGAAACCGTGTGCTGGATATTCTGGATGAAACGCCTGCCGTTTCGCAAGTGGCTGGAAAAGAAGAGACTGCCTTTGACGGCGCTTCTGCGGAAAATGTCAGCTTTTCTTACGGGGCAAAAACAATCCTTGACCGTGTATCTTTGCAGATACCCCAAGGAAGAATCATTGGACTGGTGGGCAAAAGCGGCAGCGGAAAATCTACGCTGTTAAAGCTGTTTATGCGCTTTTGGGATATTGACAGCGGGAAAGTGGAGATTTCAGGCAGGAGTATCAGAGAAATTAATACCTCAAATCTTAGGGATATGGAGAGCTTCATGACACAGGAAACCCATTTGTTTCAGGACAGTATCCGGAACAATCTTCGGATTGCCAAGCTGGATGCATTGGATGCGGACATTGAGGCAGCCTGCAGAAAAGCCTCTGTCCATGATTTTATCATGAGTCTGCCTCAAGGCTATGATACGCCGGTGGGGGAGCTTGGGGATACGCTTTCGGGCGGGGAGCGGCAGCGGCTTGGACTTGCAAGGGCATTTTTGCACGACGCGCCCTTTCTGCTGCTTGACGTAAACTGGTGCAAGGGTTTTGGCTGTATATAGTGTGTATTGTGTTTAAAATGATGGAATATAGCCACTTGATATACAAGGTATAGGGAAAGATGTGTATGGAGTAGAGAGGGATAATTGTAATGACTGGCATAGGGAATGATATCTCCGGATGCCGGTTTTTTTGATGGAAAAGGAGATGAGGGAAAGGGGATTTGATGGTGGTTGTCCAACCTGAATCTGAAAAAAGCATGGCATACAGCAGAGAGTGGGATGTGGAGAGGGATGGAAAAATGGAATCCACCAGGACAGGAAAAATTCACTTGAATACAAACATAAGTTCTGATATGATATAGTACAAAACGACAGATTGAGGAAGAGGAAAATGAGTGAAGCAAATGTATTTGAGGAATGTCCTGTTTACAGATCGGAGCATTTCCTGCTGAGACAAATGAGGATGGAGGATGCCAAAGGGCTCTTCCAATGCTACAGCAACCCTGAGGCCGCAAAGTATTTCAATGGCGACTGCTGCGGCGATGACTTTTATTATACGGATTTCAGCCGGTTTGTGAAATGCATGGAATTCTGGGAGAGCCGGTATCAGGAAAAGGATTTTGTGCGTTTTACGATCGTATATGGCAGTGCCGGAAGGATTGCGGGGATGGCAGAGATCTGCCCCTCTTACAAGTATTCGGCTGACGGGGCGTGTATGGGAATCCTGCGGCTTGACCTCCTGCCGGAATATGAAACAAGGGAAGATATTCAGGAACTGATGGAATTGATCCTGAAACATGTATATGAAGATTTCCAAGTCCGTTCCGTGATCATGAAAGCACAGGAGGACGCACGGATCCGGAGAAGTGTGCTGAAAGGGCTTTGTTTTGTCCCGGCACAGGATGAGTGCAGCATTCCGTTCAAGGATTATTTTATCCGGTATTGAGTGCAGATAAAAAATGAATAGGGAAAAGCATGCGAGAAACAGCAGATACAGTGTGGCCTTATGGACAGAGGAACTGTATCTGTTTTTTCGTTTCAATGTAGTAGGCAGGACAGGAGCCCAGGAATAAGTCTGCCGCTAAAGGACTGGGATTTTTAATCAGATAATGATGATGTTTGTGACATCTGCACAGTTTCAGTACATAAGATTTGGTAGGTTCTGTGGATGGCTTTCTTTCCCAGGAGTTAGTATAGTGTCGTACTTGAAGCAGAAAAAATTATTAAGAAGGGAGAAAGATGACATGCTGAAATGCGACAGGGATGAACAATGGGCGGAGTCGCTGTCACTGTGGGTGGACCGGAAAGTGGTCACATATCTGAGAGAAAACCATGCCCGGTTTGAAGCAATCCTCACTGAACAGGGCCGCCTGGCCGAAAAGTATCCTGTGATCGTTCCGTTTCTGGATGGGGAGGGAGCCATGGAACTGACGGCAGAAGAACATGCGGCAGTCAAAGAATACCTGGACCTGCGGGAGAAGACAGAACTCCTGATCCGGGAATACCACTATTATCTAGGGCAGGCCATGGATATCCCGGGGCGGCAGGAGTTTGGCATCCGCCAGGATGGAAAGCCGGGAGCCGGAGAAAAACGTACAGGCGAGCTCCTGGACCTTCTGGCCGCAAACCGGATCGAGGAAGCGGACCAGATGCTCCGCTTTTCCAACCCGGAGTACCGGGCGAGGGCGGAACTGGAGGCTGAGGCACAAAAGGCAGTTGCCAGCCTACAGATAACCGATGAAACGAGGTCCTGCATTGCACATTACGCAGATGCGATCCATGGACGGTGGCTAATGTTCCTGAAACTTTTTTACCAGTATGCGGCAGAGGATATTTTAAGCCCGCCAAAGAAAACAGGAGGGATCGCAGGATTATTGAAGAAAGGGGCAAGGCTATGGCATTACAGAAAGCGATGCCGGGAACGGCAAAGAGAAAAAGGAACAGTTGGTGCAGGGGAAACGGACCATGCAGCTTCCGGGGGGAACTGCGAGGGGGAATCTCGAAAAAGAAAAAGATCCTGAACCGGAAAGTGCGGCGCCAATCCAAGACGCTCCTACAGAATGCGGATTATAAGAGGATCTGTCGGACAGGACAGATGGTAGAGTTTACCTGATTTTTTGCCCTGTACAGGCCATATGGCCTGTGCAGGGCTGTTCCAGAAACTGAAAGGAGGATGCCGTGAGAAAAGAAAAATACAAAGCGAAATGCCCGAAACAGATCTTGATGGCAGACCCGGCATATTTTGAGGGGGATGGAAAGAACCCGTACGAATATGACAGGATGGCGTATGAACCGCCGCCAGGCTTTAAAATGGGGATCCTGCTGAGTGAGAGATGGGATCCGGTACTTGCAGGCGAGACCTTATATATGATGGGCCTCTATTTTGCCCCGGAAGAAAACCTGGACCGATACATGGATTTTGGGATCGAAGAATGTTACAGCTGCTCCCAATACTATGTGGTGGTTGACAACGTGCGATACAGGGTGACCGCAGATGGACGGCAGCATGACGTAGAAACCGGGGCGGAGGGGGACTGGGGGCTGTATCAGGAATTTTACAGCCTTGAAGGAAAAAGCACCAGGCTGTGTGCAGTGCACATTGGGTTCCTGGTGCCGAAGAGGGAAGCGTTTGAGAGGATGAGGGAGATGATGTATTCCCTGTTTGAAGGAGTGCAACCTGAAAGGAAAGAAAAGCATCCCGGTAAAAAAAGAGACAGCCCATGCAGGTAAAAATGCCGGAGGATATATGAAAAGAAATTCAGAAATAACAAAAACAGAGTGTCAGGGGGCATCTGCAGGATGCAGCTGGTGGGGGCGATCAACCAGGCAATCGCAGGCAAAGAATAATTATGCTAAGCGTCAGATAAACTGCCGTGAGTATATATTGGCGCAGTACCTTTACAGATACGAATAATCACGGGCAAAAAAAGCAGCCGCAGAGGTATATAGGATGACAGTGGAGGAAGCAATCAGACAGGCGGTATGTACGAATGGCGATATACATTTATTTAAAGAGATGGATTATCATGTGGAGAATATTGGGGGGATCAATGTTATTATAACAGCCAGCGACCTAGCAGACGGGAATTACCTTGATATCCACGTCCAGCTTATTTCTGACCGTTTAGGATTAAGCAGTGAGACTCATAATGTAATCCGGCAGGAAACCGGAAAGGTGAATTTCATCCACAGACATAATTTTTACGAAAGTATGTACGTGATGTCAGGTTCGGTTCTTCAGATCATAAATGGTCAGGAAATCCTTGTAGAAAAGAATCAGATGTTTCTTATGAATACAGGCGTGGAACATATGGACAGGCTGAGTGAGAATACGATGGTCCTTTATATTCAGATTACAGAGGATATCATGGATGACATTGTGGCGCACTGTGAATTTTCCGAGCCTATGAAGAAATTTTTCAGAGATCAGAAGCAGGATAAAAGAAAGGACTATCTCCATTGCACGATTCAGGATACGGCCCGGTTCGAAATCATTGTCAACCGGCTGATCAATGAGCAAAAAGCGCATTTGGCAGGATATAAGTACATTGTCCGAGGACTGGTGTGCAGGATTCTTATGATCATGAACGGGCAGAGTAAGGACAGCGTCAGGTACGTATCCGATGAACCGTCAGACAGCCTTTTATTATTCAAGCGCATAGAGCAGTATCTTGAAGAACATTGCTGGAATGTAGACAACAAAGAACTTTCAGGCATCTTTTATTACAGTGAAAATTATATGAACACCAGTTTACAACTTTTTTAATAAAAAAATGCCGCACAGGACTTTCTGTTGTA
>NZ_SRYA01000052.1 GCF_004793545.1 Petralouisia muris
TGCGCAAAAACGGAACAACTTAACAATTGATTATTTAAAATGGGTTATACTAGGGTAGAAGAGAAAGAGGGTTTGCCTTATGGATATACAGAGTTTTTGGAAAGCGGTATTAAAACAGAATGCAAAAGGGTAAGAGAGTTCTTTTTCAGTGATGCGTATATTAACTGGCATGGTACTAATGAGCACTTCACTGTGGAAGAATATATCAGAGCGAATTGTGAATATCCCAGAGAATGGGGTGGTGAGATCCAACGAATAGAAAAGACTGGAGATATCTTTATTGTAGTCGTGCATGTATATACCTGCGATAGAAGCAGTTCTTTTCATGTGGTGCCATTCATGCAGGTGAGGGACAGTAAGATTCTTTCTCTGGATGAATACTGGGGAGACAATGGCGCAGTACCTCAGTGGCGTTTGGAGCAGCAGATAGGAGCAGATGACTTGCAATACAGTCTGTGGGGGATCATAAAGAAGCAGGGGAAAAGTGAGGCGTTAAATTGAAATGAAAAGATATATTGCGTTTTTACGTGGTGTTAATATAAGCGGTAAAAATAAAGTCCCAATGGCGGAATTAAGGAAAGGCTTTGAAGAAATAGGCTTTTCGGAAGTCAGAACATATCTGAACGGCGGCAATGTGATTTTTTCAAGTGATGAAGGCGATATGGAGAGATTTACAAACCAGATCGAAACGATGATAAAAAGGCAGTTTGGCGTTGATACTCCCGTTTTTGTCATATCAAAAGAGAGACTTGAGGATATTTTAGCACATGCACCTGATTGGTGGGGGAGCGAAGATAAGGCAACCTATGATAATCTGATTTTTATTATCCCGCCAGCCACATTTGTTGATGTTTTTGGCGAGATTGGAGAACCGAAAGAAGAAGTGGAAAAGATAAAGGGCTACAAAGAGACGGTATTCTGGTCCTTTAGCCGGAAAGACTACCAGAAAACAAATTGGTGGCCAAAGACTGCAAATGCAAATATAAGTACCAAGCTGACGATCAGAACCGCAAATACTGTTCGGAAGATCGTTGGAATATAATCTACTAAGAAAAGCAACACATTGGAAAGGAGCTTTTTTATTTGTGAAGGTAGTCTTTGTTATAGCAGCAATCTTCATTTTTGGTCTTTTAATAGCAATCCATGAGTTAGGTCACTTTCTGGCAGGCAGGCTCTGCGGCGTGAGGGTCAATGAGTTCTCCATCGGGATGGGTTCCTGCATCTGGCATAAAGAAACGGAAGAAACCCAGTATTCCATTCGTCTTCTACCTATTGGTGGTTTCTGTGCTCTGGATGGGCAGGATGAGGATACCGGGGATGAACGATGCTTGGCTCGTCAAGGCTTCTGGAAAAAATTCATAATTCTGGCTGGTGGGTCCTTCATGAACCTTCTCACAGGAATTGTGATCATTGCTATTCTTTTTGCCGGAGCCAACAGCTTTTATGTAGATCAGGTGTCTGGGTTCAGCGAGGGTTTCCCTTTAGAAAGGGAGAATGGACTGATGGTTGGAGATGTTTTCTATAGGATTGATGGCTGGCGAACTTACATCCGCGGGGACGCGGCGATGTTTTTAAGCTTTAACGATGGTCAGGGGATCGATATAGAGGTCATAAGAAACGGCGAGTTAATCGTCTTGGAAGACCTGCCTCTCTACCGTGGAACTTATGGAGAGCGTCAGAATAGTTTTGGCATGCAGGTGGGAGCGAAGCAAGTTCCAACAGATTTTTTGACGCATTTGCGTTTCATCGGCTATCAGACTTTGTACTTTGTGCAACAAATGCGGTTGAGCATAATACAGATAATACGTGGTAATGTGAGTGTGAAGGAACTCAGCGGTCCCGTAGGTATTATGTCCATCATGACAGAGGTGGGAACATCTTCTCTATCCGCATCCGGCGCTGCACGGAATATTGCTTTTCTTGCTGCTCTGATTGCTATCAATTTGGCAGTAATGAATATGTTGCCCATTCCTGCTCTGGATGGAGGGAGAATATTTTTCCTACTGGTGGACGTTGTTGCATTGCTGCTGTTCAAGCACAAGGTACCAGAAAAATACCAGGCAGCGGTGAACGCGGTAGGGTTTGTGTTATTGATGGGTGTGATGGCATTAGTCACCCTGCAGGATGTAATAAAGCTGATTAGCTGAGGATTTAAGAGCAGTCTTATCAGGCTTGATAATAAACAAAACCACAATGATGATGGAATAGTCAAATTAAGACGATGAAAATGAATTAAACAAAGCGAAAGGAATGGCAAAGCAATGAAAATCGAAAAATGCCAAAAAGAGTCCTTTGTCGTAATCGGAAAAGAAGGGGCAACAACAGACGGGGCCGGTTTTATTCAAAAGTTATGGGACGATGCAAATTCCCATTTTGGAGAAGTTCAGCATTTGGCAAAGAAAGATGAAAATGGAAATATCAGTGGAATATGGGGCGCGATGTCTGATTTCTCCCGGTCATTCCAGCCTTGGGAAGATTTCAGTAAAGGGCTTTATCTTGCGGGAGTAGAGTGCAATGAGGACGCGGAAGCCCCCGATGGCTGGACAAAATGGGTGATTCCCGGCTATGAGTATATCTATGCGGAACGTGAAAATGACGGCGTTTTTCTGGAAGTAATACAATATCTGCAGGAGCATGGCGTTTCATTAGTCGGAGCTGTCCATGATTTTACGAGTCCTCAGACCGGGAAAGGATATATGTTTTTCCCGATAAAGAAGTTGTAAAAAAAGAGAATTTGCGGAGGAAAATAGAATGAAATCTATCTGTGGAATTGATTGTACAAACTGTGAAATGAGCGGCACTTGTAACGGGTGTGTAGCAACAGAAGGTCATCCCTTTGGAGCGGAATGCCTTGTTGCACAATGCTGTAAAAAAGGCAAGACAGCGTTAAGCGAATTGAAAGAGAAGCTGATTGCGGCGTTCAATGCGCTGCACATTCCAGATATGGAAGAAGTAACAGAGCTGAATGCGCTGAAAGGCTCCCTTGCCAACATTGAATATGCCCTTCCCAACGGCACGGTCGTAAAGTTTTGGGATGACAATAAGATTTATCTGGGGAATCAGCTGCAGAAAAAGGACAGCGACAGGTGCTACGGTATCATTGCTGATGAGAAGTACCTAATGGTATCCGAGTATAGCGGCTATGGAACAAATGCTGAAATAGTCGTATTCAAACAATGGAATGATGCAGAGAACAAATAGATAGTTTCGAGGAAAAAGTATGATAGGCATATATTTAAGTGGAACAGGAAATACAAAACACTGTATCGAGAAATTGATGGAGTTATTGGATCACTCGGCACAGGTCATCCCGATTGAGGGAAAAGAAACAGCAAATTTATTGGAACAACATGACTTTGTTGTTTTGGCATATCCTATACAATTTTCAAATGTCCCTGTCATAGTACGGGATTTTATAAAGGATCATTCAGACCATTGGAAAGGAAAGACGGTGCTTTGCCTTGCCACAATGGGGTTGTTTAGCGGAGATGGGGCGGGCTGTTCCGCACGATTATTGAAAAAGTATGGTGCAAAAGTTGTTGGCGGTTTACACATTCATATGCCCGATTCCATTTGTGATGTGAAGCTGTTAAAGAAGCCCGTTGAAAAAAATCGGGAGATAATTAAGGCCGCAGACAGAAAAATTGAAAATTGTGTGGGCAAAATGAAGCAAGGAAAATACCCAAAAGACGGATTGTATTTTTACGATAGAATAGCAGGATTGCTCTGCCAACGATTATGGTGTTATGGAAAAACAAAGGACTATTCTGATAAGCTGAAAATCAGCAAAGCCTGTACGGGGTGTGGACTCTGTGTCAGTCTATGTCCTATGGAAAACCTCGTCATAAAAAACAGTAAGGCGACTGCAGGAAGTCGTTGTACTATGTGCTACCGATGTATTAGCTCCTGTCCCCAGCAAGCAATAACATTATTGGGAGATACAGTTGTTGAACAATGCCGCTATGAAAGATATTTTGATAAATAGATATCATTCTGACGGGGAGTAACACGATAACAAGATGAGCACAGGTATAACAGGAGAAACATTATGGTAAATCCGTGGGTAGAAATTCTATTAGATGATTACGAAAATCATATGCGGCTTGGCTCTGTTATGCAGCTGCAGACAATGAACCAAATGATGAAAAGTCAGCTTGAGGATTACCCAGTTTCCAGCGCAATGATATTAGGTGTTGCAGGAGGTAATGGCCTTGAACATATATCCAAAGATAAATTTGAAAAAGTATATGGAGTAGATGTCAATTCAGATTTTTTGAAGGAAGTTACTCGAAGATATTTATATTTAGATGGCATTTTAGAATGTTTATGTGTTGATTTGATAAATGAAACCGAAAAACTGCCAAAAGCAGATATGGTGATAGCAAATTTGTTGGTTGAGTATATTGGCTATGAATGTTTTCAAAAAGCAATCCAACAGATAAATCCGCAATACGTTTCATGTATTATTCAAATCAATGTGACGGATAATTGGGTATCGGACTCTCCCTATTTACATGTGTTTGATAGACTGGAACAAGTACATCACCAAATCGAAGAAACTACTTTGGAAAAGGCAATGCTTATAATTGGCTACCATACGATCAAGACTTCGGATCATATGTTACCTAATGGGAAGAAATTGATACAGATAGATTTTGAAAGATAACTTTAACTTGATTTGATTGTTGAGCAAGACAGATACCATTTATCGGGAAGTTGTAGAGAACGTAAAACGGAAATGGAAACGGACAGCGCAGTCATTCCAGCCTAGTAAAGCAAGGGGAAGTACAGATTTTTGGAGGTGCAAAAGCATATGAAGGATGTAACACAAAGACCATTTAGTATATTAGCTGATTGCGGAAAGATATATCAGTTTCTTCTTGAAACTTACGAGAGAGACTGGAGAAACGGTGTGCCGGCTCCCTTTTTTGAATACGCATACGCTTCATTTTCCTACTGGATGGACATCTCCTATTCTTATAAAAATCGAATTTGGGAATGCGATGGAGAGATTGTGGCATTTTGCTTTTATGAGAATCCAGTGACAGATATCTATTTCTGTCTGAAACCTGGATACGAAGAACTGGCTTTCGAAATGGTGACATATGCAGATGGAAATATGGTCGCAAACGAAGAAGATATTCGATTTGTTTTATTTGGCGGGCAGGATGCATTGATGAATGCTGCGCAGCAGCTGGGGTATGGACAAAAGTCAGAACACTGGGAAATGCAGTATGATTTAAAAAACGAATTGCACTATCCGCTTCCAGAAGGCTTTCACTTTGTAAACTCATGGGATTTGGATATAACAAAAGTAGGAGAATGCTGCTGGAAGGGGTTTGACCATGAACAGAGCGAAGGACCGTGGAATCATCAACATGAACAACATAATTATTTGCTGAGTACCGCACCGCACGCAACGCCGGAGCTTGACGTGGTGATTGCGGATGAGTCAGGGGAATATGTCTGCTATGCAGGCATGTGGTGGACTCCAGAAAATCATCTGGCGTACATGGAACCGCTCTGCACGATTCCCGAATACCGGCATAAAGGTCTCGCCGCATCGGCATTGTCTGAAATATATCGTAGAACAAAGGCTTTAGGAGCAACACATATGACAGGCGGTGCAAACAGGTTTTATCAGAAGATTGGATATCAGAATGCAGTAAAATGGACTTTCTGGAAAAAACAATAAAAGGATGGAGGGGTACCGGTGAAAGTCTCAGCAGTGACAGCACAGTTTCCCTGCGACTGTAAAACGGTTTGGAATATGGAAAACCTCGTCATAAAAAACAGTAAGGCGACTGCAGGGAGTCGTTGTACCATGTGCTACCGATGTATCAGTTCCTGTCCCCATCAAGCAATAACGTTATTGGGAGATACAGTTGTTGAACAATGCCGCTATGAAAGATACGTGGAAAAGTAGACAGCTCCTATTCTTATAAAAATCGGAATTTAAAGGAGAAAATTATGAATATAGAACAATTTTGGAAAGCCGTTCTTGCCCAAGATGAAAGAGAAATTAGAAAATACTTTCATGCAGAAGCCTATGTAAATTGGCATTGCACCAACGAGCATTTTACGGTGGATGAATATATTATTGCGAATTGTGAGTACCCCGGAGAATGGGATGGATTCGTTGAAAGAGTAGAAATTATGAATGGTTTAATTATTACAGTTGTTCGTATCTATCCCAAAGATAGAAGTGTTTCTTTTCATGTGACTTCGTTTATTCAAACAAAAAACGATAAAATTACAGCAATGGACGAATACTATGCCGATGATGGGATTGCGCCACAATGGAGATTGGATAAACGCATTGGAACGCCTATCAAATAAAATCCAGTTTGGCATACTGGAAAATCGGAATCTAAGGAGAGACAATAATGGTAATTGAAACAGAAAGACTACTGTTAAGAGAATTTACTCATGAGGATTTTCCAGCATTATTTGAAATGTTTTCAGACCCAGAGACCATGCGACACTATCCCAAACCTTTTGATGAGAACCGTACAAAAGATTGGATTGAATGGAATCTTCAAAATTACAAGGATTATGGATTCGGATTATGGGCTGTCGTTTTGAAAAAAACGGGCGATTTTATTGGGGATTGCGGCCTAACGATTCAAAATATTGACGGGGATTTACTTCCAGAGATTGGATATCATATCAATAAAAAGTATTGGCGGAGAGGATTTGGAAGCGAAGCAGCAAGAGCGGTCAGGGATTGGGCATTTGAACATACGGAATATGATTGCCTGTATTCCTATATGAAGTATACAAATATTGGTTCTTATTCTACAGCGATGGCAAATGGAATGAAAAAGATAAAGGAATATTCCGATGAGAAGAACGAGATTTCATATGTCTATGCTATTACACGCAAAGAATGGAGTGCGCTTGAACGATAATTCCAGTTTATCGAAACGCAAAATGGGAGACGCGCTCTCCCTTGACAATGCGTCGGAGGGCGGAGCGCGAGTGGCTAAGGAGGAGAACTATGATGTGACCGTCAAACATCTTCTGACCATGCGTGCGCCTTATAAGGGACACGGCGACCCGTGGACGAAAGTATGCAGCAGTGAGGACTGGACGGCGGCCTCTCTGGATTTTCTCGGAGGAAGGAAGGGCATCACCGAGGAGTTTGATTACCGAACAGTCTGCTTGCACATTCTTTCCGGTATCCTTTACAAGGCAACAGGCATGAAGACCGTGGACTTTGCAAACCAATCCCTGTTCCTCCCTCTGGGAATACACGAGCACGAAAACTATTATGCGGAGACGGCGGCAGAGCATAAGCAGTTCACCATGGACAAGCTGCCGAGAAAGAATGTATGGTTCTCCGACCCGCAAGGGCTTGGCACACCTGGCTACGGCCTGTGTATGAGTGCCGCTGATATGGCAAAAATCGGACAACTCTGTCTCCAAAACGGCGTTTGGGATGGGAACCAGATCGTGTCCTCAAAATGGATCGAGGAAATGCTCGTCCCGAAAGCGGTAGCAGGAGACGGCTTCCGGGGGATGTCTTACGGCTATCTCTGGTGGATCGTGCACCCGGAGAAAAACATTTATGCTGCCGTCGGAAACAGCGGCAATGTAATTTATGTGGATCCGAACAGGAAGATTGTCGCTGCGGTTTCTTCGTATTTCAAGCCTACTGTATTTGACCGCGTGGACTTTATCGAGGATGTATTGTTGCCAGCTTTACAGCAGCCCAGCGTTTAGAAGGAATAAAGTATGGAAAATGAAATTTATAAATATATAATAGGATATCAGAATGCAGTCAAATGGATAGTTTGGCAAAAAGAATAGAATGGGGGAATATCCAGTGAAGCGATCAACAGTGACAGCGCAGTTTCCTTGTGACTGCAAGACAGTCTGGGACATTGTTACAGATAACAAAAACTATGAATGGCGGAGTGATTTATCCAAAATTGAAATGATTGACGAAAATCGGTTTGATGAATATACAAAGACCGGGTTTGTGACGCATTTTCAGATTACCGCAAAAGAGCCATACCGGGAATACCGATTTGATATAGAAAATCAAAACATGAGCGGTCGTTGGAGCGGCATGTTTGAGAGCCGGGATGGTGGTACGCAAATTACTTTTACAGAAGAAGTTCGGGTGAAGAACCCGATTATGAATCTGTTTGTAAAGGGGTATATGAAAAAACAACAGGCTAAGTATATAGCTGATCTCAGAGAAGCGATAGCAAAATTGTAAGATTGTTGGCTGGTTACAGATAAAACAGTTTACAGAAAAATACTGATAATCTAATTAGGAGAACTCAAGGTAATGATAATATAAGGAGCCAACAAAATGAGAAATCCAGAACAAACAATAGGAAATTTAATTGATAAGCAGAACGTATCTTTTATTGCCTCTATTTCTGAAGAAGGTTTTCCAAACATGAAAGCGATGTTGCCACCCCGAAAACGGATCGGAATCAAAGAATTCTGGTTTACAACCAACACATCTTCTATGAGGGTAGCTCAATATCGAGAAAATCCAAATGCCAGCATTTATTTTTGCGATAAACGCTTTTTCCGTGGGGTTATGCTGATTGGTACCATGGAGGTTTTGGAGGATGCTGAAGCTAAGCAGATGATTTGGCTTGAAGGTGATACCATGTATTATCCCCAGGGCGTGACAGATCCGGATTATTGTGTTTTAAAATTCACTGCTGAAAAAGGGCGATATTACAGCAACTTTAAGTCAGAAGATTTTGATGTATAAAGAGAGGAAATAAGGATGGGAGATAATAATACTATTTTAAAATTTGAGTGCCTTGGAATAGAAAATGGCGGGATATTTCCTCCTGAACATACAGGAAGAGGAGAAGACAGTTCTCCGGAATTTATCATTCATAATTTGTCTGAACAATGCAACACATTGGCAATCACGCTGGAAGATCTCAGCCATCCGATAAAAGGATTTACCCATTGGCTGATTTGGAATATACCTGCTGCAAAAACAGTACCGGGAGCCATTCCCGCAAGTAAAATATTACCGTCACTGGGAAATGCAAAACAAGGTGTCGCTTATGGCATTCACCGTTACGCAGGACCGAAACCGCCGAAAGGGAAAACGCATACTTATCGATTTACATTGTATGCGCTCGATTGTTCACTGGAACTAAAGGTGAACACAAAAAAGCGCAGTTTTTTGAAGAAAGCAGAAGGGCATATATTGCAGACCGGCAGTATAACAGCAAAGTTTGAATGAGGGTGCAACAAAAGGAATTTATTCTTGGTGGCGCTATAGGAGGGATAGGATGAAAAAAATAGGAATACTGTGTCCCACAGCTAAAGAGGTTCATCCATATCTTTCTACAAGGGAAAGCTTAATAAATGCAGTAAATTTGCAAGTTAAGCTATGCATGGACAAGATTGGCTAATGGAGGTGTGTTAGTGAAATACGAAATAGCAAAAAAAGAAAACATTGAACAAATTTATCAATTGGTACAGAACACGATTAACGCTATTTATCCTTTATATTATCCTCAAGGAGTAGTTGAATTTTTTCAGGGGCTTCATTCAAAGGAAAATATTGCCACAGATATAGAAAATGGTTTTGTCAGAGTTTTGTTATCAGGTGATTGTATAGTGGGAACAGGCAGTTGCAAGGAAAATCATATATCAAGACTGTTTGTTACTTCTGATTTTCAGAAAAAAGGATATGGCAGTTATATTATGCAATGTCTTGAAAAAGAAATATCTCTTAATCACATCATTATTTACTTAGATGCTCCGCTTGCGGCAGCTTGTTTCTATGAGCATAGGGGATATAAAACTTTAAAGCATGAAGAATTATTTATCAATGAAAATGCAAGGTTAGCTTATGAAGTAATGGAAAAACGTATAGCAGTTCCTAATACAGATATTTTTTATGATGGAAAATACTTTATACCAAAGATGAATACTGAAAATGGTGAAGTGGATAATCAAACGCTTTTTTTATATCATCAAAATGAGAATGTTTTATGGGCGGATTACTATGGCGGAGAAATAAAAAAAGGAAGTATAGTTGGAACGGTTGCTTTGAATGGAGAAATAGATTTTTATTATCAGCATATTAATTTGAGCGATCAGATAAGAATTGGGAAATGTCACAGTGTACCACAGATTTTAAGTGATGGCAGAATAGAACTGTCAGAACAATGGCAGTGGCTGAATGGCGATAAATCAAAAGGTTCGTCAATCGTCATAGAAAAAACTAACGATGAAAAATGAATATCATCACTCGCTTACCCTACAGTCTGGCAAAGCAGTATTGTATTCACAGACGTTTCGAATGAAGGTGATTACGAGTTTACGATACATGCAGGCAAAAATTTCATTGTCTTAGCCAGTGAGCAATTTACTGGAAGCCTGGCTTTAACTGTAGAGTAGATTCACTGAGCAAAGGATAAAACCACATGAAATTAATAATGCTATTGTTACTTTTGTTTGTATGCTTTCTTCCCATACTTATATTCATACTCTTGTTTGCACGGGATTTGGTTTGGGTACTTATTGCTATTATTATACTCGCAAGGCTGCTGAAAAGAAGGTGTTAGGCGCAGAAGGTCAGAATTATGGTATCCCAGATCAAGAAAATCGCCGGGAGATAAAGGAAGACGCACTAAGAATACAGACATCAGGATGATTCTGATTTGAGGAAGCAGGGCAAGAAGCGGAGGGTATCTTTGCTGTTTGCGTTGCTTCTTTAAATTTGAAAATACATATTTAAAGAGGATTTTTATCATGAACCAACAACAGAATAAGAGAAGAAGAAAGAAAAGACCTTTGAACTCCCCTGCTGTAATGTTTTTGGGCCTGCTTTTCACCTGTGTCGTAGTGATTGCTACCGTAGCAGGAAAAAATCTGCTCCATAAAGGTGATGACTTGTTGTGGGCAAAAGATAGTGGTACAACTTTGACAGCTAATCCGGAAACCAGCGGTGCATATATAAAAAATAAGGGTGGAGACAGTACATATTCAAATGTCGATAAAACGCAATGGAACCTGACGCTGGTAAACAAATGGAACCTTCTGCCGGAGAGTCATAACCCGTCCTTAACACAGCTTAAAAACGGACATGCTATTGATGAGAGAGCCTATCCCGATTTGCAGGACATGATGGATGACTGCTGGGCGGCAGGACTGAATCCGCTGATCTGTTCCTCGTACCGAACAATGGATAAGCAAAAGAAGCTTTATAAGAACAAGGTGGATGAGCATTTGGCGCAAGGGTATTCTCAGGAAAGCGCAGAATCAGCGGCTGGCGAGCTTGTGGCGGTACCGGGGACAAGTGAGCACCAGTTTGGTCTGGCATTGGATATTGTAGATGTGGCAAATCAGGTACTGGATGAACGTCAGGAAAATACAGAGGTGCAGAAGTGGCTGATGAAAAACAGCTGGAAATACGGTTTCATTCTCCGTTATCCAACAGATAAGAGCGATATAACGGGTATCAGCTATGAACCTTGGCATTACCGCTATGTGGGTAAGGAAGCGGCCAAGGAAATCTATGAAGCAGGGATTTGTCTTGAGGAATACCTAAACGCTTAGAGTAGATAAAATGTTGAAAATTACGGCGTAATCTGAAGGTCAGAATTGGGAGGTGGGCAGAATGCGAAATACTATTTTAATTGTAGATGATGAAGCGGATATCGTTTCCACTCTTGCGGACTATTTTATGTACAATAACTATGACGTAATGACGGCAACAAATGGGATGGAAGCGATTGAAAAGGCAGGAAAACAGCCGGATCTTATTTTGTTGGATATCAATATGCCCGATGTGGACGGTCTGGAGGTTTGCGCCCGGATACGGGATTTTGTCAGCTGCCCGATTCTGTTCCTGACTGCCAGGGTGGAGGACAGTGATAAGGTCAAAGGCTTCGGTATGGGTGGGGACGATTACATTGTAAAGCCCTTTTCATTGGACGAGCTTGGCGCTAGGGTTGCCGCACACATAAGACGGGAGCGCCGCAGAGGGGACACTCCCAAGGTGCAGCTTGCCGATAAGCTGGCGATTGATTATACAGAAAGACGAGTGTTCTATGATGGCGAGGAAATTCCCTTTGCAAAGAAGGAGTTTGATATTATTGAGCTTCTGTCCGGCCATCCGGGGCAGATTTTCAGCAAAGAGCGGATATATGAACTTGTCTGGGGCTATGACAGTGAAGGAGAGTCTTCCGTGGTGGCCGAACATGTTCGCAAAATTCGTGCGAAGCTTGCAGCCGCAGACATAAAACCGTATGTAGAAACGGTTTGGGGAGTGGGATGCAAATGGGCAAAATAACGGAATTCTTCAAAAGAAAGTCGATAAAGACAGCTTTTACCACATCTATGCTCATCTGTATTATCTCTGCCCTGTTGCTTTCCCTGTCCCTATCAAGCATTTGTCAATGGGGGCAGACCAGGTATTATGAGAAATATCAGGTTCAATTTGGCATATCCGATCCTGAAATGGTGATTGGATTTGATAAGACTGATGAAAATGAGCAGAAAGGAAGCATATCCTATCAGACACCACTGAATTTAATGGATTATTTTACAACGACGGACCGGACCATATATAACATTCTTGGCTTTTTTAACGTCGGCGTTTATCCGATTTGTTTCATTTTCTGTATTGTCGCCACCAGCATTTTATTCTACAAACGGCATATGCAGAAACCTCTTGCCATATTGGATCATGCATATCGTAAGGCTGGAAGAGTATGTGCAGACGATGGGGGAGTTGCAGCGGCTGGAGGATATTGAAATCGCCCGTCAATCCATAACGCTGGAGGCGCTTTGTAAGCAATTAGAGGAAACGGGGGAGGCTGTACGCAATGGGAAAGGGTTTTCCTATGAAGTTATCGGAGACAGGGATTCTGGTTTGAATATAGACGCCGCTATTGTAATGCGAGTATGTGAAAACCTCCTTGCCAATGCAGTACGGTTTGCAAAGGAAAAGATTATGGTATCAGTGGAGTTGCAGGATGGATATCTGCATCTTGCTGTTTCCGATGATGGCGCCGGATTTGCCAAAAAGGATTTGGAGAATGCCACAAAGCCGTTTTACAAAACGGTGCGGTTGTCACTGCGGCGTTCAGGCAGTGATATATCCAAACCAAGACCAAGTAGTTCTGAAAAAATTAAAACAGTCTCATTGCATGGACTGGTAGAATTGACTAAAATATAGGCAGGAGGTGTCAGATATGGCCAATGAAGATAAAAAGGACTTCAATGCTATGCTGCATGATAATAAGGATATGCCAAAGATTCAAACAATCACGGATCAGAAGAGCATTGAAAAATATGGCGGGGACAAAATGTACTTTGCGCCGCCAATTGATTACGATAAGATAATGAAAAGAATCCCATACGGAAAAGTGATTACGATTGGAAAGATTCGTGACTACTTTGCAAAGCTCAATGAAGTGGATTTTACAGAGCCGATAACGGCAGGAATTTTTGTGTCGATTGCAGCTTGGGCGAGTCATCAGCGTTCTGAGAATGAAACGCCTTATTGGAGAACCTTAAAGGCTAATGGGGACTTAAATCCCAAATATCCTGGCGGCATCGAGACGCAAAAAGAGAAGCTGGAGGCAGAGGGGCATACAATCATCAAAAAAGGTAGAACTAATATCCGGTACTTTGTGAAGGATTATGAAGAATCCCTTTTTGAATTAGATTGAGTTTCGGTTTATTTTCATTTTATTTTACATGAGTATCTCTTTTAATACTTTTATCAATACCATGTTCTCATTATGAGTACGAATTGCAATACGGCAATACTCTGGATCTAAGGCATAAAAGCGAGAACATTCTCTTACTTTTATGCCTTTTTCAAGGAGTCTTTGTCGTATATTTTTATTTGCTGTTTTGAATAACAAGAAATTCCCTTGTGATGGATATACTTCAAGAGGGAATTTTTTCAATTCAGAAAATAGCCATTTCCGTTCTGATGAGAGAATATGATATGTGTTCTGCATATAGGAACTATCCATAAGCGCACATATTCCTGCAAACGGAGCAGGAGTAGATACTGAAAAATCTTGTCCATATAAATGCATACTGGAAAGCAAATTTATATTACCAGAAACACAAAAACCGAGCCGAAAACCTGCCAGAGAATAGGTTTTTGTGAATGCGTCTATTACAATCATATTTTCGCTTAGGGCGGCAAGGTTCTTTAATGTATATTTTTCCCAAACAGGAAGAAATTCTATAAAGCATTCATCTACTACGAGTAAGACATTCTTCTCAATACTTTTTAGTTCCTTTGCTTTTTGTCACTATTATAGGACTATAAAGAATAAATTTGAAGATATTTTACTTGGTTCCACAACAGGCATTCAAAAAAGATAATTTATTCCACAAAATATTTTTGACGAGTAGACAAAAAGTTGAAAAATTCTTTTTATCCTATCCCTGTCAGATGGGAAATCCATCGGAAGAAAGGAGATTTTTTTAATGAACAATTCCATTGAAATCAAAAACTTAAATAAATTTTACGGAAAAAAACAGGCGCTTTATGATGTGAGTCTTTCCATTCATGGGGGTATGTTTGGCCTGCTGGGACGCAATGGAGCAGGCAAGACCACTCTGATGAAAACACTGGCCACCCTGCTGCAAAAGAAAGACGGAGAGATTACTGTGTGCGGCGTTCCCATAGAAAAGGCCAAAGAGATTCGCAAAATCATCGGGTATCTGCCCCAGGAGTTTTCCATGTACCCATCCATGAAGGTGGGGGAAGCGATGGAATATCTGGCAATCCTGTCAGGGCTCAGTGGATCGGAACGAAAAGAACGAATCAACGCACTGTTCAAAAAAGTGAATCTGACAGAGCGCCGGGACAAAAAGGTAAAAGCGCTTTCCGGCGGCATGAAACGCCGTCTTGGAATTGCCCAGGCACTGCTCAACAATCCCAAAGTGCTGATTGTTGACGAACCCACCGCCGGGCTGGATCCAGAGGAACGCGTCCGATTCCGCAATCTGCTGTCTGAGCTTGCAGAGGATAAGATTGTGATTCTGTCTACTCATATTGTTGGGGACATTGAGGCCACCTGCGAGGATATCGCCATCATCAACGAGGGCAACAAGGTTCACATTCGATTTATAGCGGATACTTTGATGCAGGGTGCGAAAGCGTGTGAACCGAATATGGAGGATGCATACATGCTATATCTCCACACCAGCGGCGTTGGTGAGATTTTAGATGAAATAGGAGGTGAGTGGTAATGCTGCTTTTGCAGGAAATCAAAAAGATTGTAAAATCCGTTCCATACTTGATTTTCGTTGCAGCTGTTGTGATCGGGCTGTTCTCTCAGGGGGTATTCCGCTTTCAAGACGCTCTCCTTGAGGAGCCACAGCCGGGCGGCAACTACGGATTTAAATACGAGGAAATCCCCGAAATCATCATGTCAGCTGCACTCCAAGCTCTGTTGGCGGAGTTTGGAGGCAATGACTATATCACCTATCCCATTGGATTCATTAAGCATGTAAAACTCAGTGAAGGTAAGCGGCAAAAAATGGCTGAGATACTCTCTGAAATTACGGGAGCTGACAAGAAACAATTCTGCAGGAAGTAGCCGGGATGACGGCTGGCGGTTCCGACAATTACACCTTTCAAATCGGCGGGGATGGTATGCAGCAGGACGGCAACGGCAGCTTTACCATCGGCTCGGAGGAGAAACAGCAGAACAGTCCTGAAAAAATGGCATTCGCAGTCCGTGATGACATGGACTATGCCCGTTTCAAGGAGCTGATGGGGAAGGCAGACGATCTTCTGGGCGGCAGTTCCAACTATGCGGTGGATTCCCTCATCGGGTACGGAATAGTTCCCCTGACCTATGAAGAGGCAAAAGAACGGTACGACCTTTCAATCAGTTCCGACAAAGTGACCGGCGTGCCAAAATGGAGGCGATGATCTATACAAAGAAAACCTCCGCTGCCAAACTAACGTTGATCCGGTATCTGGCGATTGTGATAGCAGCTATGCTGCCTGTCATATTCCTCTCCTATGCGTCCAATATGGTTATCTGGAGCAGTTATCACGGCATGCAGTTAGATTATCTGGCTCCGCTCAAGTACGATTTCGGCTGGCTGCTGCCCAGCGTAATGATTTCCACAGCTATCGGTATGTTCTTGACGGAACTAACCGGCACACCCATTGCCGTTGCAGTACAGGGGCTTTGGTGGATGTTCGATGTGAATCTGGGAATCAAAACCGTTCCTTCGGGATATGCCCTGTTTCGTCTGGCGCCACGCCACAATGCAGGCCAAAAGTCACTATTCCGTACACAGGACTATCTGGATCGTTTCCCGGATCTTGTGCAGAACAGACTGCTGATGGCGGGAATCGCCCTGGCGCTCATCCTACTCACAATTTTAATCTATGAAGCAAAAAGAAAGGGGAAATTCGGTGGAAATGCAATCTTCAAAAAAGCGGTTTCCATTATTAGAGATCGCAAAAATCAATCTCAGGCATAATGCGCTTTTGTCCATTGCTGTGGCTGTTCTCTTATGCCTTGTCACTCCGTTATTTATCGGCACAGCCAATCTGGATCGAAATTCCGCTGCCATGCCACTGGAGATGTTTGTCTCTTTGATTGGCATTGTACTTCTGATGCCGGTATTTCAGCCGGAACAGAACGATGAGATTGATGACCTGGTATCTTCAAAGTATTGCAGCACAGCAAAGGTTTACCTGATACGAATGGTGTATTCCGTGGGAATTGCCGCCCTGCTGATCTGCGTATTTACGGTATATATGAAGCTGCAAAGCTGTGATGTCATGCCGGTTCTGGCGCTCGGAGCTATTGCAGACGCCCTGTTCTTAGGTTCCATGGGTATGCTGACCTCAGCGCTGACAGGAAATACAGTCATCGGATACATGCCGCCGCTGCTCTACTATGCGCTCAATATCGGCATGGGGCCAAAGCTGGGAAGCTTGTATCTGTTTTCTATGGTCACAGGCAGCTACACAGCAAAGTTATGGCTGTTCGTTGCGGGAATTCTGATGATGGCAGCAGCTTTATTCTATCAAAGGCTCCGTAAACGGATGGCATAAATTATTCGCAGTGAGAATCAGATGATCACTGCCCGTTCAGAAAGAATGAATAATCAAAAGCCCTGGTAATTCACAAATCAATGTGGATATCAGGGCTTTACATATTTTCTATAATGCAATTTTTACAACTGTGACTACTGGAGCAGCTTCACGTTCAAACCAGAGCATTTTTTTGTTTTCTCTTTTGCCTTATACAGACATCGGCAAGCTTAGATCTACTTCAAAACCGCCGTATTCGCTATGCTTTATCAGCATTTTTCCGCTGTGTACAAATATGATTTGTTTGACAATGAGCAGTCCTAAGCCGTGGCGTTGTTCGGTCGTTTTTTCATCGCACACCATATAATGCGGCGTGTTGTTCAATTTTTCAATCTGCTCATCTGTTGCACCAACACCGTCATCGGCAACAACGATTGTACAAACATTATCTTCAGCTACAACACGAATGAAGATATTACAGCCTTGTTCGTTATGATTCATACTGTTTTGAATCAGATTACTTACTGCTCTTTTAATTAAGTCTTTGTCAACATTTGCGGTACAGGAAGTTAATTCTTCATCTGTTTCCCATTCAATCGTGTACTTTTCATCAATATTCATATTGATGAAGTCAACTACTACCTGGCGGACAACGGCAATTAGATTTTGCCTTTCAGGGCTTATCGGCTGCATATTATATTCCAGCTTGGACGCAAGGTTCAAATCGTTAATCAGGTCTCGCATTCGTTTACTTTGCCGTACAATAACCGCCGCTTTTTGGCGGTTATTTTCTGATAGTTGCACATCGCTTTCTAACTGTCCAGCATAGCCCATTACCATTGACAGAGGGGTTCGTATGTCGTGGGACACTCCTGCGATCCAATTTGCTCTTGCGGTTTCTCTTTTGCGGAGCTGCCTGCTTTGAGCTTGCAAAATATCTGATGTTTTGTTGATGTTTACTGCCAGTTCGGATAAAAGACCTTCTTCTCGGATATGGATTTCTTCGTTCGTTGATAAAGCCTGTATTCCGCTGACAATCGGTTTCACGGATTTTAACAGCTTGGAATTTGCAATCACATAGATGATAAAAATTAAGGATATATTGATTGCTAAAACAGAAAGAACCGTTTTGGGTAAGTTGGCGATGAAATTGTAATCCCAACTCGGCCACATATGCTTCCAAAAGCTGTCTTTCGGATAGCCGAGTACCACAAGTCCGTTTTCCGCTTCCCCTGTAAATGTAGGATACCCATCGATATAGCCACGGGTCAAGCTCGCTATATCCGGAGCGGTGTATGCCATAGGCACCGTTTCGGGAAGATTATCCGTCTGCCATACTACTTTCATTGTTGCGTTGTCAATCAATATCGCCCATACATTTGTGTTTTGAAGTTCAAGCGCTGTAGTTTCGGTTAAAACATACTTGTTTTCATTTTTGGACAAATGATCGGCAACTTCCTGTGCCGTTATCCAAGGAGAACTGTTCGGCGTTTGATTCAGCGTATATATTCCCAATAAAGCAAAATTCAGAATAATGAGCAGCAGCGAGGACAAGAGCATAATACCGACAAAACGCCGTATGAGTTTCGGTACGCTTTTCATATCACTTGCCCTCCACAATGAGTTTATACCCAAGCCCTTTCATCGTTATCAGGGAAACAGGTTGAGATGGATTCGCTTCAATTTTTTCTCTGATACGGCGGATATGCGCCATCAGCGAATTTTCATAGCCGAACGGATTATCGCCCCAAGCCGCTTCACACAGGGCGTCAATCGTGACAATTCTCCCGGCGTTCCGATATAAAGCTGCAAGGATGTCATGTTCTTTTGCCGTAAGAGAAATATGTTCTCCGTTCTTTATGACCTCTGCACGCTCAAAATCAATTTCGCTGTCACGCAGTTTTACAAGGGGATTTTCGGCTTTATAGCTTCTGCGGAGAATGGCATTTACACGGAATAAAAGCTCCTTTGGCAAAAACGGCTTTACCATATAATCATCCGCCCCAAGTCCGAAGCCACGGAACTTATCGTCATCCTCGCCACGGGCAGTTAAGAACAGCACAGGATAATCAGCCGTATTTTTAAGTCGCTCCATCAGATCAAACCCATTCCCATCAGGTAGCATTACATCAAGAATTGCAAGTTCAGGTTGATAGGTTTCAGAAACAGTAATAGCTTCGCCCACCGTTTTTGCCGTTTTAATATTTTGAAATCCGTCCTCGTTTAAGATAGACACGACCATATCTAAAAGCTCCTGCTCATCATCGACAAGCAAAATGCGTTTTTGTTTTAAGTAATCAAAGTCCATAAGGGTACCTCCTTTGTGTTTTCTATTATACCATAGAAATGTGTCATTTTCTAATATGCGCTGAAATGTAAAGTAAATGTAAGGACACGAGAAGGTTGGCACAAGGTTGGAAAGATACAATGTACTTACAATGATGCGAAAGGAGCAAAACACAATGAATATCATTGAAACGAATAATTTAACGAAATCATATGCTGATTTTACTGCGGTTTCGGGGATCAATCTGCATATTCCGAAAGGCGCTGTCTATGGTTTTCTCGGTCCGAACGGGGCAGGAAAGTCCACTACCATGAAAATGTTTTTAGGGCTTACCAAACCCACTGGCGGTTCATTTACGATTGACGGGAAGAAGTATCCCGATAACAGAGTGCAGATTCTAAAAGAAATCGGCTCATTTATTGAAGCTCCCGCTTTCTATGGAAATTTAAGCGGTGAAGAAAATCTTGATATTATCCGTAAAATATTGGGACTTCCCAAATCCTCCGTGGCGGAAGCTCTTGAAATCGTGGGACTGACGCAATTTAAGAATCGGCTTGCAAAAAAATATTCTCTTGGAATGAAACAAAGGTTAGGTCTTGCAAGCGCCTTAATCGGAAAGCCGCCGATTCTCATTTTAGACGAACCAACAAACGGACTTGATCCTGTCGGTATCCACGAAATCCGAACGCTGATCCGTTCCTTACCGGAAAAGTTCGATTGCACCGTTTTGGTATCGTCGCACCTGCTGTCCGAAATAGAACTAATGGCTGATACCATCGGTATTTTGAATCACGGTCATCTGCTGTTTGAGGGAACGCTCGACCAGCTTAAATCCGGCGCAGCATCACAGGGCTATCCTACGGATAATTTGGAAGATACATTTCTCGCCCTGATTGACGCTGACAACAAACACAGGGGGACGGTGCGATGAGTGTTTCTTTGGAATGTAAAAAGGTAAAGCGAACAGGTTTTTTACCAGCATTCTTCTGCGGTGGAATATTGGCGGCGGCAGTTCCTATTGTCAATATGGCAGTCCGTTCGGAAATGTATCTTAACCAGCCGGGCAGCCCAATACAAATTCTGCTTGGTGCAAACTGGCAGATGATGACAATGCTGAATGTGCTGCTTGTAGTAGCCGGAGCTTGTCTGCTATATCATACAGAATATGCTGACAACGCTATGCAGAAGATGAAATCTTTACCCATTCGGGAAAGTTCAATTTTCTTTAGCAAAGCAGTTTTGGTGGGTTTTATGAGTCTTTTTGTGCTTGCCACCCAGGCTGGAGCAGTCACATTCTGTTCCTATCGCTGGTTTGAACTCGGAAACGGCTTTTTTGGTGAACTGTGCAAATGTTTCGGGTATTCGTTTTTGTTGATGTTACCCTGCATTATCCTGTCGCTCCTTATTTCGGAAGCCTGTAAAAATATGTGGGTATCCCTTGGAATTGGCGTAGTATGCGTATTTACCGCAACAATGCTGCCGACAACGAACTTTGCTCTTTCCCTCTTTCCCTTTGCACTGCCTTTTCAGATATTTGCGAGTGCAGATATAACGCAGTCAACGCACTATATTTGCGGGGCAATCGCAGAGCTTGCTGTTTGTGGATTGGCGCAACTCATTTTTGTAAAGGTAAGGAGGTCGTTTGAATGAGTTTTTTAACACTTGTCGGCGTGGAGTTCAAAAAGATACGCCGATCTAAAATCCTTTTCATTTTGGCTGTGGCTGCCGCTATTCTTTGGATACCGTCTATTTTAAATGCCAAAATGAATTTTGGTATGCAGGCGGAGGGAATTTCGCCGGAAAACAATTTCTTTATTCAAGGTTTTATGGGAATGGCGTGGTTTATGTTCCCTGCAAGTATGGTAGTGGGAACTGTCCTTTTAAGTCAGACGGAAAGAGCAAACAAGGGCATTTTGAAAATGCTTTCCCTGCCAATCAGTACAGCAAAACTCTGTATGGCTAAGTTTGTTGTCTTACTCACGCTGGCGGCAGTACAAATCTTAATGATGACAGGTGTGTACTACATCAGCGCCGCTATCAGTTCGGGAACACAGGATTATAACTTTATCCTGCCGCCGTTGTTTGTTCTGAAAGAGATCAGCTTAATATTTCTGTCTGCAATACCGATGATTGCATTTTTCTGGATGTTATCGGTTTGTATTCAGACGCCGATTTTTTCAATCGGTATTGGCTTAGCTTCGATAGTACCATCGGTATTGATAATTAATACAAAGGTGTGGTTTGCCTACCCAATGTCGTATCCGTTCTTTGTGATAACAGCAGAATACGGAAAACTTGCAGCAAATCTTGATATGGCGCAGGTCGAACTCATACCGTGGATACCTGTTGCCCTTGCTATTACAATCTTATGTTTAGGCGTTTCCTGCCTTCGTTTCGGGCAGGCTGAAAGGAGATAATTATTATGAGAAACAAAATTTTAACCGCTGTCAGCACCATTATGATTTTTATCCCGTGGACAATTCTTCCGCTTAGGGCTTTTGACTGGGCATTAGAATTGCCTGTCGCTGAAATTATGATTGCTTGCTACGCTGCATTTATGATATTCAGCGGAGTGTTCACCATTATTTCGTATGTCAAAGCAAAAGCTCAAAACAATTTGATGAAAGTTTGTTTGATTATAAATGGTATTTATGCAGTTGGCGGGGTTGCTGCTTTTTGTATGATGGTTTTACCAAAAATTATATAACGAGGTAAACTGTTATGAAGAAAATCAAAAAAATCGTATCTGTTCTTTTAGTTTTGAGTATTATCGGTTGCTTTTCGGGGTGCGGATCTAACCACGATAAAGGCAATTTGAAAGATAATCTTATTGACGGTTGGGATAGATGGATACAGTCTTTCAGCAAACACGCATTGACAAAAGAAAGAAATTTGCAGGGCGAAAAAGACGAAGGCATTGACGCTTATACAGGTACCTATACGGCTGCCTATGACAAATTTAACGGAAAAGAGTTTATTTTCGGCGGAACGGCTTTGAATCGTGAAAATGGAAATCACCTGCAAGTAACCTATAAACTTACCATAGAAGATGGAACTGTTGAGTTAAATTGGATCGCCGGCAACGATGAATATTCGATTGCAAATATCAGTTCGGAAGATACAAAAGAATACACCATTTCGTCAGGTGATAATTATATCGTTCTGAAAGGTGATAATTTCAGCGGAAGCCTTGAACTGACAGTCAAAGATGTGGAAAACTAAGAGGTACAGAAAACTTGTAGTATATGCCGTAATGGGTATCAGCGGTATCTGTATAGGGATATTACTGATACCCACAGGCATTTTCACAATTCTTATTTATTGCATTTACAAGATTATGGATCGGGTTATTCGTTGGTGCGACAAGTACGAAAATCTATAATTCGGTAGAAAGTAAGGCGCTATTTTGAAAAGAATTTTACTTGTAGATGATGACGAAACATTCAGATATGCTTTATCGGAATTGTTGAGCAAAGAATTTGAAGTTTTGAAATCATCCGGCGTTAAAGACGCATTGGAAAAACTGAAAAAAGATTCTGTTGACTTGATTTGTTCTGATTATAATATGCGGGACGGAACAGGCTTAGATTTGCTGCATTCTTGCAGGGAAAGAAATATCTCTGTTCCGTTTATGCTTACGTCCGCTTGCGACAGCAATAATCTCTCAAACAAAGCTGAGTTGTATGGTATAACCTTTTGCGAAAAAGCGGATTGTGAGTTTCTTGATAAAGTCAGAGCTATGATATAGAAAAAATATAGGTTGATAAATCAGAATGGTTTGATTTATGCGTATAGGGATAAAATCAGAATTATTGATTACAGGCGGCTACACAGCAAAGCTGTGGCTGTTCCTTGCAGGACTACTAATGATGGCAGCAGGTTTATTCTATCATAGGCTCCATAAACGGATGGCTAAATAACAAGGACATCAATATACAGTGTTCGCTATGTGTTGGTGTCCTTGTATTATATGTACTAATAAGTGGATTTTATCATCTAAATGGAAATTTAAGATAATTTAGAGGATGCTTAGAGATGAATTTGATAAGATAGGCTTGGAATAATGATTCAGTCTTTACATCAAAAGGAGAACAAAATGAAAAACAGAGTAAAAAAAGTTCTTATGCTGACAGGAATCTTGTGTATTATGGGTATTACGCTTTGTGCCTGTCAAGGGACAAAAGAAGTTTCGGATGAGAATCAGAACCAAGAGGAGATAGGCAGAACAGATTCTAAAGTAAAAGATATCCTAAATGAAGATCAGGAACAGGAAGATCCAAGTGAAACAAATTCTGAAGATGATGCGGCGGATGATACTTTAAATCAAGAATCAAACACGGAAAATACCGATAAAACGAACGGAAGTCAGTCTGAGGCAAAGGGCGGCGAAATTAATACTGCTGCTCCCAACTTGGAAGGAACCATAAAGGAGATTCAGGAAAAACAGCTTACTGTTGTAGAGTCTATTATAGAAGAAAGCGAGAATGGCGGAGATATTATGGTGGGACCGGGAAGCGGTGATGATTCCGAATTCAGTAAGGTTACAGTTACATATGATGATAATACAGTGTTTGTGATTAAAAATATTTATGACGGCGGAGCCAGATCTGAGACTGAAAATGGAACATCATCCGATTTGACCACCGGGCAAATGGTGGAGATATGGGGAACTTCTGCGGCAGACGGCTTGCAGGCAACACAAATCTGCATTGTCAAGGTGGTGTCAGACTGATATAGGTAAATAGGAGATGATATCTTTTCCATCAAATGGATTATGCTAAATTGCAGGATTTTATTAAAATTAGCAGGCAGTCATCCTATGAGGCTGTCTGCTCTATTATTCTTTAGATTTGAGTATGTGTAAAAGGATATCTGAATACTACAACGCAGGATATCATTGATAAGGTTAAGATTTCACGCGGACTTTTATATTATCATTTTAAGAACAAAGAAGATATTCTGTACTGTATTATAAACAGATATTCAGAACCATTACTGAAGCAATTGGAATCCTTGGCATATGATGCGGCAAAAAGCGCTCCTGAGAAAATTAAAGTATTTGTTTCTCTGACTCTTGTTCCGGATAAAGATATTACAGTTGAAAATTCCGTTCTCCAGGAAGCGGTTAATCTGGAGGAAAATCGTTATATGCTGGATCGTTTTTATCACAGCGGCTGGGATATTCACATTATTGGCCTTCTTAAGCGGCTATAACGTAATGACGGCTCTTGCACTTGCAAAATTGGGGCAAGCGCATCTGATTCCGGTCTATATGGTGTCTGTATCCAGCTTTATTATACTTGTATTTACTGTGTTGCGATCAAATGGCATACTTTTTGGCAACAGGGATTATGAGATGCTTTCTTCCCTGCCAGTCCAGGCGAAGGAAATCATCAGCAGCAAATTTGGGTTTCTTTATCTGTTGAATTTCTTAATGGGGATTCTCTTTATACTCCCAGCGGGGATTGTATGGCAGATTTACGATTCGCATCATTTGATATTCTTTTTCATGTACTTATTGTCTGCCGTTTTTGTGCCTTTTGTTCCTATGTGCATGGCTTCTTTGATTGGAGTCCTGATTACTGCCGTATCCTCTAAATTCCGTAGGAAAAACATCTTTTCGCTTATCTTTTCATTTGCGATTTTAGGAGGTTTGCTGGGAATTGGGATTTACAGTATGCAGACTGGCTCTTCTGGAGAAAATTTGGGAGTCATCCTTATGGAACAGGTCAGCAGCCTGTATCCCTTATCGACATGGTTCTATTATACGGATTCCATTTCATTGGTTGGGAATGTTGGGTTCTGGTTCTTATCGGTTTTGGTTTTCTTTATATTTGTAAAAATTGTTGAGCGCCGTTATGCGACTGAATTCTTACGTTCTGCAATGTCATGCTGCATCCGCTGGAGGAAAAACCAGCCTCAAGAAACATTCTGTATTTTCAGCTATGTATCTAAAAGAGATAGGACGTTATTTCAGTTCCTACCTTTGGGTACTGAATACAGGTCTGGGTGTTGTTCTTCTTTGTGTAGTTAGTTTGGCTTTGTGTGTGATATCTCCCGAAATGTTAGGGAAATATACGGGGATTGAAGATGTGGATTCATTTTTAGGGCAGTTTGCCCCTTTAATCATTGCAGCGATGCTTTCAATCAGCTGTCCGGCAGCTTCTGCAATCTCATTGGAGGGGAAGAATTTATGGATATTGCAGAGCGTACCACTATCAAACAAGACATTTTTAAAAAGCAAAATAGCCCTTACCTTGACGATTCATTCCATTGGCTATATGTTGTCTGTCGCTGTGTTTCTGATACGATTCCAGTTCAATGCCATTCAGGCGTTAACGCTTCTGGTCGTACCAGTGTGTTATTCGATTTTTACAGCGGTACAAGGGACTTACATAAACTGTCGTTTCCCTAAATTTGATTGGGACAATGAGATGGTAGTGGTAAAGCAAAGCATATCTGTTATTCTATCTGGTGCAATTGGAATGATATGCATCGCTGTACCGGAATTGCTCCACTGGTTTTTGGATGTTTCGTTTATAAAGGCATTGTGGGGGATGGCGGCTATCCTTATAGTTTTGTCTGTTATTCTCTATTTCAAAGTATGTAGCAAAAAAATTATTTAAGCAGGAGGACGTTAACTATGAAAAAAAGTATTTTCAAAGATGTGATTGTGTTTTTGGTTATGTTGGCAATCGTGGCGGTTGTATGCTGGTTTCTTCCTGATAGTATTCCATTTCATTTCAATGAACAGGGAGAGGCAGATTTGGTTGTAAATAAGTGGTTTCTTCTTCTGGGAACGGTGATACCATACTCCGCTTATATCCAGTTTTTTCGTAAAAGAAAGGGTGGCAAATGAGTGAGAGATATACATATCTGACATTCTCAAAGAAACTGAGATATCGTATTTTGCGTGGGTATTATAAGCCAGGAGAAATGCTGCCCTCCATTCGGACTCTGGCAAAGCAAGAAAATTATAATCCTGCAACCGTTCGACGGTCACTTGAACCGTTAATACTGGATGGTTTGATTACCTGTAAGGGTACATTTGGATTTCAAGTAAAGGATGATTCTGCGCTTATTGAGAATGAACGCAGAAAGGAAGCGCATATTGCCCTGAATCAGTTGATTTCAGGACTCGCGGCATTGGGATTATCAAAACAGGATATTTTGCCCCTTATCCATAAATGCTGTGGGGAGTGCCAAAGCGAAAAGTAGAGTGGGGATATGAAACGGTATTGCCGGTTTTGGATGATACATATAAAGTCAAAAAACCAATGACGCGGAGCCGGTGGTGTTCCGGTAAATCCATAGCTGCTTCCTTGTATATTTCAGGTATCTGAAGTATAATAGAAAAGGGAGGGATGGAAATGGATTATCTCACTGCTGCAGAGATTGCAGACAAATGGAAAGTGTCCAGCCGGATGGTTGCTTATTATTGTAAGTCCGGAAGGATAGAAGGCGCTGTAAAAAAAGGAAAGACCTGGTTTGTTCCGGCTGATTCCCCAAAACCTCTGGATAAGCGTTATTCAAGAGATACTATCAAAGCGAAGGAAGATCGGATAGTTGGAGACACACTTGCTGCAGATGCCGCGGAATCGGCGGTTCATCATACGAAAGATATTTTTGAGCATTTGGGTATTACCCGTGAAACCCTGCGGTATTATGAGAAAATCGGACTCATCAAGCCGAAAAGAGGGCAGTATAGCAGATACCGTGAATTTGACCTGTTTGACATGTCCCGCCTGATGGCGATTGATTTCTATAAGAAACGGGGCTTTTCACCGGTTGCCATCAAAGGGATGCTCGAAGCGGAACAGGAAGAATATGCCATAAAACTTCAGCAGCAGTCAGACAGCCTGCAGGAGCAGATTGACCGGCTTTCCCAGATGCAGAAGCGTTTGAAGGAGACACAGCGATTCTATGAGGAATTTTCGGAGAATATCGGTAAGATTGAGATCCGGGAGCTGCCGCCATATTATGTAGCGGAGCGATTTCCTTCTGTAGCGTCCTTTGGGGAGTACAGGGATAAAGTGTTGCGGTTTCTCAACGTAGAAAACGAGGATATTCTTTCAAGCTTGGTCCGGACACTTACTTTTGATGAAACAGGTTACAAAGGCTCTGAAATGTATGTAGTAAAGCCCGCCGGAAAAGCAGAACATGAGAAGCAGAATGTTTATCTGGAGTGCGGGAAATGCCTGCATACTACACTGCTTGCGGACAACAATGACACTTCGGTTCCAGAAAGGATGTTTTCTCTTTGTCATGCATGGGCAAAAGAAAATCAGGCAGCATTTCGCGGTATGGCGTATATCTTTGTCCGTATGGCCATGCTGAATGACGATGTGGATCAACACATTTACGAAGTTTGGGTTCCTTTGGAATAGGATTAAAAATATATTGCACTTCCCTCTTGACTTGGGGGTTCCCACCGACCTTACAGTATTATTTGCAAGGCCGGTGTTCTTTTCTTCGGCCATATGGAGCAGAAAGGAGAAAAGAATGCGGTTGCTAATTATCAATGCATTGCCCAAGGAGCACCCTGCGGCGGAAAAAGCAATCTGTTGCCTTACAGAAAAGGCATCGGAGTGTATAACATTCTATACGGAAGATATGAGGATAATGCCTTGTATTGGGTGCAATGCCTGCTGGTTAAAAACACCTGGTATTTGCGCTGTCAAAGACGATTACGAACAAATTCTGAAGGCTTACCTGCAATATGATGTTACCTTATTCATTTCTGATACTGCGCTGGGATTCGTTGACTATAAAATGAAACATGTCATAGACAGGATACTGCCTATGGCGACCATGTATACCAGAATCGAAAACGGGCAGACACGCCATGTCCCCCGCTATAATAAAGAATTTCGATTCGGGCTTTTGTATGCAGGTAAGGGAAACCAGGATTATTTGTCATACTGGATGAGCCGTTTTTGCCTGAACTTTCATGGAATCAGTCTGGGTGCAGTTTCCATTGAAGCGTGGGAGGAGGTGTGCGCATGCATTTCGTGATAATCAGCGGCGCCGCCCGTACTCAGTCTCAGAGCAACACAGCGAAGATTATCGCAGCCTTTTGCGAGGGCTTGCATAACGGTGGGAACACATCGGAGATTTGGTATCTCTCAGACCGAAAACAGTGGAAAAGTGCAATGACAGCTTTTGAAGAAAATGAGAATATTCTGTTTGCCTTGCCGCTTTATGTGGAGAATGTGCCGGGGATCACGCTGGAGTTTTTAGCTGGTCTATCTGCAAAGGAACGACCGGGAACCCGGATTTCTTTTCTTCTGCAGGGAGGATTTCCGGAAATATCGCAGGGGAGATGCTGCGAGGAATTCTTAAAGACGCTGCCGGCGCAGCTGGGATGTGGGTATGGCGGGACGTTTATCAAAGGAGATATGTTCGGTCTCAGTTTGTTAGGGAAGAAAATGAAGGCAAAGCCGTTTTGTGAGAATGAACTACAAGAGACGCAGGAGGAAACGAGATGATACAAATTCGGAAGTATGATAAGGGTTTAGGAGGACGAGATGGTTTCAAGTAAGAACTTAAACAGAATAGAGCGCAAATCAATTCTGTTATTTCTGTTTTATTCTTTCCTCATCGCATGGGGAACAGAAGTTGTATTGATTCTGCTGTATCATTTTCAGCTGATTCGTGGAAGCGCCGCACAGATATTGCATTTTGCTGTTATCGGCTTTGGCGCAGGTATGGCTCCGGCATATGCAGCATTTATCATTGAGAGAAAATATAGCCGTGCTACTGTGAAAGGCTTTATCAAAAAGGTCTTTCAAACTGAAAACTGGGGAAAAAGCATAGCTGTTCTTATTCTCTTTGCACTGGTGCAGTTTCTCGCCTGTATTTTGCAGGAAGAATACTCGGGCAATCCGTGGTATATGTTTATCCTCTTTATGCCGATGATGATTTTGGGCGGTGGCTTGGAAGAGATTGGATGGCAAGGTGTTTTTCAACCTTTGCTACAAAAGAGATTTTCCTTTCTGATTGCTGCTTTGATTGAGGGAGTCATATGGAGTATATGGGTTTCTGTGCTGCTTCATGCATGGTCCAATGCCGTTTTAGGAGGGATGTATACCCTAACTTCTTTGTGTGGTTTTCCGAGTCTGAAAACCTGGATTGTCAGTCTGACACAGATAATAGTGATTATGCTTGTATTGCTTGTTTTTTTCGGAAAAGATCTGAGTAGCAGAGTTTACAGCGGGCTCTTCGGCGTCTGGAACGTCTGGGCTTTACAATCAAAGATGAATGTATAGAAAGAGCCATTTCCTATGTGAGCGATTGCCCTTCCGGGAAAAGAGAAATCCCGGACCGGCGGGAAAAACTTGTAGACTGGGATGTGTTTACTTCTCGGATGCTATCCACATGGATCAGACGGTTTACAAAGGATGTCCCGATAGCCAATCAGGTTGCTGATCAGTGGGTTGATGTGATCTCTCAAGCCTTTCATCATGGCGCATATAATCATGAAGATTATATTGCCACTTATCAGGATGTTTTTGGAGGAAAGGTCAGAGGCACCAGACTAATTAAGTTTGTGAGCTTCTACACAATATCGCTTATGCAGGGGTGTCTGGATAAGGGAGTAGAGGAAGTTCTGATGGATTATGTGTTGAATCTGGAAGATGGAATCTATTACATATATGAGGAGCGGCTTACTGTATTACCGCCGGTTTTTGCAAGTAAACAGGCCAGCCACTACCTTGCAGCTATTGAACTGCTTGCCAAATACAGACACGCAGCGTATAAGCTTCAGTTTGTCGTGGACTGGTTAAACGGGCTGAAAAATGAAAACGGAAAGTGGGATATGGGAAAATCTGCAAATGATAAAGTGTATCTCCCGCTTTCTGATAATTGGAGAAAACAGGAAACCCGTGAGACAGATTGTACGGAGCGGATCATGTGCTTGCTTTCTGAATTATCCAGAGACGGATCAACGTTAGAGAAGTACTATGGTAAAAGGAGAAGGACACCGTGAAAATAGAATGGATCCATTGCCCAGTTTGCGGAAACAAAACACGTACTAAGTTAAGGAAAGACACAATACTGAAAAGTTTTCCATTGTTTTGCCCGAAGTGTAGAAAGGAAAGTTTAATTGACGCAAGGGATTTAAAATTGAAATAATTAAAGAGCCAGACGCATAGACGCAGAGCCGACAATCTTGTGAGAATGTTTCACAGACTGTCGGCTCGCGTTTTATTTAGAGGAAAGGAGGAGAGTGTAGGTAATGCTTTGACTCTGAAATACGATTGAAAATGGAGGGATGCTTATAGAAGAAATCTGAAAATCCTCTTCTCCTTATTGCATATCTGGACATCCCAAGTATGCAGTTTTTACAACTGAATAATTGGCAGCCTGTTCAGAAAGCTTGAATAATTAAACATGACGCTCAGCGTAGAACTGGGCGTCATGTTCTTGATATTGATTGATGCTATTTGGTTTCTGTAGACAGTATTTAAGCTTGATTATAAATATGCTTTGTAGTTATTACGTACAAAGAGAGCCATAGTATGCTATGAATAATAAGAGCTGCTATTTCCGTTCCCAAGTCTGCATTCCCTTCCAAAATGCCCATCAGTCCATAGAACGTTGCACTGGATGGAAGCACATACGATATCGTATAGAGAATGCTTCCTGACGGGATTATGAGATAAAAGAAAATAGGAGGAGCAAGAAACATTATCATCACGATTTTTATGTATGCGATTCCGACCATTAGACCACCCGCAAATCGAGCAATGAGCAAACCAGTCAGGGAAGCGATAAAAGCTGATAAGCTGATTAGGAGGATTGTGGGAAGTATCTGTATGGCAGAGAGGCGTATACAGACGAAAGCTGTAATTATGGTTGAGAGGATTCCACCTAAAAAGCCTATTGCTATTTTTTGTTTTATATATTGTGTCCTTGACATGGGGAGGATTTCATTGATGTAAACAATACCGTCCTCTTTTTCACTCAGTATATTCATGGCATTAAATGTGCAGCCCATAAACATAGCAGTGACCATTGTGATAACAACCAACAGAGTTTTTAGAAAGTCATTGCCGCTCTCTGATGGGATTAGAACCTGCCTGTATTCAGTAGCAGCGTTTCGTTGCGTATAAAGTTGTGGAAGGACATCGGCAATCACTGCATACATCTGCATTTCATCGCCCGACCGGAAAACCTGAATCTCCGTTCCGTCACTCATTACACCAACTGTTTGTGTGGATGGATCTATGATTGCAGCTCTTAAAGCCTCTGTGTCTTTATAGACTGCCACGGTCCCATTCTCATACAGCCATGCGATTGTCTCTTCTGATAAATCGTCTTTTACTATGCCAAAGGAAGGTTCGGCAGCAGATGAAAAGTCCATATCCCCCAGCAGATTAATTGCCAGGCCGACAATAATTGGCAGCAGGAATGTCAGGATACATAGTTTGTCGTGTCGTATTGCTTTAAATTGAAGTTTTAAACCTGTCCAATTCATCTATATTCACCCCTCTCTTTTCATTTCGCTGTTAAGTCCATGTCTGGCTAATAAGAACAGCAGGACTATGGACAACAGGCAGATTGCATAATAAAGGACATTTGTAGTTGGGGTTTGAAAATACGCGTTTTTCATAGCCGTAAATAAATGGTACATTGGATGGAATTTAATCCAGTCCATCACTATTCCGGTCTGTCCGGCTAGGAATACAGGAGTAGTGATAAAGACTGCCAGAACCAAATATAATAGTGAAAACTGTTTGAAATCTGGCAGTGTAATTGCACAAAAGAATCCAAACGAAGCCATAATCAATGACAGGATTCCAGCCTGGAGGAGTACAGCCGGCAGTACAGCCATACTTGCTGCAGCGCCAAGATTGCATAGGGTGAGAATGGCAGAAAAAAATAAATCAGCAAATAGGATTAGTATGAGTTTTGATAAGGTAAAAGCACTTTTCCCAACTGGAAGAATTGCATGTACCCGGATAACACCCATTTGTTTTTCCTTGAACAGCATGGCGGCTAATCCTAAAAAGCCGACTGCAGAAAGTTCAAAAAAAAGAAATTCGGCAGTAATTTCCCTGCGGCTTTTCATATCTTTGGTGTTGGTTCCAATTATTAGAGCTTCCTTGGCGCTTCCGGAAGATAGTTTTGAAACTGCATAGGAATGGCGAAGGTTGTCAATTTTGCTAATACCACAGGATGTCATCATTATTTTCGCTGTCCCATCTGAAAGATCAATCCCTATAGAATATCCGTCCTCACAGGCATTTTGCAATTCTTTCAGGCTGCTGACAGGAATAAGGCTGTCTGGAACATTATCTTGTGTTTGTTCCGGGTCGTACAGGTATACCGGAAATATCTCCTGATCCAGCTTTACATAGACAAAATTGATATAACAGGTATACAGAATCAGGGATCCGATTGCCAAAAGAAAGAATTTGCTGGATACCATCAAGCGGAAATCTTTCTTCAAAAGTGCAAAAAAGCTGCCGCACATTAGTCAAGCCCCCTTCCTGTGTATTGTATAAAAATATCCTCCAGCGTTGGTTCCTGGGAATGAATGCTGATGATTTCATCATATTGGAATGGCAGACCGGCTTTCAGTTCCGGAGATTCGATGGAACAATTTTTCCTCTCTCCTTGAAACAGATATTCTACTGCTATGCGGTGATTACTGTTTTGCTCTTTTAAATTTTTGGGTGTGTCCAACGCAACAATAGTGCCATTTGAAATAAACGCCACTCGGTCACATAATAAGTCAGCGTCAACCATGTTGTGGGTTGTTATCAGCTCTGACGCTTAAAAAAATTAATTAAAAAACCTCCCATTTTATGGGAAGAT
>NZ_SRYA01000053.1 GCF_004793545.1 Petralouisia muris
TTGCCGACCTGAACGCAGACGAGCGGAACAGCCTGCTCACTGTCAGGACAGAGGACGGGAATGTATTTGAAATCGTATGCCGTCAGGTAGCGAGGAAGCAGGCCGGATGGACTACTGCAAACTGACCGTTTATAACGGGTGTGGGGCTTTCAAAAAAACGCCACCGCAGATTATATTACAGGGAACTGGCTAGAACAGGCCGGACTCTCTGCTGGGATAAAGTTACCGTAAAATGCCAGCAGGGGCAGCTTGTTATTACAAAGGACAGAACAAGAGCAGATTCAGAGGAATAACGTCTTATTGCAACTAAATGAATTTTTTGTAAAGTTTATTCCATCAGGAAAATTATTGTGGTATAATGGAGCCATTGACAAATTGGAGTTTGGGAGGTATTCATTTTGAAAAAAATCGGTATTACAATTTTAAAATCCATAGGCTTTTTTCTGGGATGGGCAATATTGGTTTCTATATTGCCGCTATCATCTTCAAAGGAACAAGCTATATGGAGATTATGGGCAGAAATTACACCTCTATTGGCAGTAGCAGCTTTTACTCTCATCTTTTGGCTTGCTGAAAAGAAAAATGTAAAGTTACATTTATTCGATAATCCAGTAAAGGGAATGGTATTGGGAGTAATCGCAGGGATTGTATGGTTAGCTATCCCTGTTTTGGTAATGTATGTAGCAAAAATTATCCATGTTGACGGAACTAACTTAATTAACCTATTCCCTGTTTGGGTGCTGGCAGTATTTCTAAATACCATTATGCAGGAACTTCTTGTTCGTGGTTATTTGTATCAAATGCTTAAGCAAAAGCACAATATAATTGTTGCTACGATTGTGACAACAATACTTTTTACAGCATTGCATGGAGGGGCGTTTGAAGCGGGTATTATTCCCGTTTTAAATGTACTTACTATGAGTTTGCTTATGATAGTAGTCCTTGAATATAGTGGCTCTATTATAGCGCCAATTATTATGCACTTTTTATGGAATGGAATTGGTGCATTAGTTTTAGGTGGTGTGTCACTTGCTGATGACTATCCAAATCTGTTTGTTACGACTTTTACTGGAAGCGATATTTTGTCCGGCGGAATTTGTAAAATTGAAGGAAGCATTATTGTTTTAATTGTCAATGTGATTTTGATTGCTTTTTTTATATTTCTATATAAAGAAAAAAATATAAGCATAGATTCCGGTTTATCGAGTCACGCTCCCAACTAAATACCACCAGCACAAAACCGCTGCTACATGGAAACATATACCATGCAACAGCGGTTTTCTTATTTCCGCTTCTTTCTCTGACCGACATAGCTTTTGAGGAATTTCGATTTTTCAAGGATATGTACAAGCTGCCGGAACTCCGCATCAGACAGCTTGCTATAATTGATACCCAGCCGCTTGCAGTAAAGCGCAGACTGTTTTTCAAGGAGGCTTCCCCTGAAATTTGCAACATCCTCCAAATCCTGCTTCAATTCTTCTGCAATGGTAGTAGGCGGTGCGCTTTCACTTTCAGACTTGTGTACAGCACGGATATCACAGATGATTACACTTATATCGTCCTGTATCATGTGGCCGAAATATTTGTCATCCACAATGTGTGCAGCCTGTAAAATCCGGAGGTGCGGGTCATCTTCCCCCAGAGCGGTAGCGTTCTATAATTTCGTGCCGGACGGTTTCGACAAGGGATTTGAGGTTTTGAATCTGCATGGAGGCAATCCCATCCACATATACCTCAATATCAGCCAAAAACTTTATAAAATCCTTGTGAGTGGCAAGTTCACACAGCAGGCGGTTGTTGAACCGGCCGCTTTTCAGAAGCGCAACCATTTCATCACTCAAATGTAGTTCTGCTAAAGGTGTGTTGGCATGCTCTCTGTTTTCTGTCCAGCATAACAGATAATCAATGGACACCCCATAAAAATCTGCCAGCGTGATAAGGTTGCCATGATTGATTTCTTTATTATCTTTGGATTCATAGCTGGCAAGGGCAGACTTTGAAATCTGCGTCAGTCGTGCCAGTTCTTCCAGATTCAGCCCTTAGTCCTTGCGCAAATCTCAAAGGCGTTCCTGTATGGTAGTCGCTCCTTTCATGGGCGCCGCTCCTCGTTCTCATAGAGGGTTTGGGACACTTCCCAACAAGCCATTTCTGACCGACCGGGCGGGCAGAAATACGGAAAATGGTACTCTTTTCCTATGCTTGCTACGAAAGTTCTTCCTACTACCTACAACACCGAAAAAACCGAAAATGACGGACTTTCACAAAAGAAAAACGCTGCGATCTCCCGCGCCGTGGAGGTGACTATCCGTATTCCCGTATCGCTCATATCGTCCAGCAGCGCGTCAAGCTGCCGCCGCTGGGTATTCTTCCCGGCGGGCTGCTCCAAAAGGAATTGGTCTACCGAAATATTGTAACGCAGCATAAGCTCAAAAAATATTTGTAAACTGGGGTGCTGCCCCATATTCTCAATATTTGCAAGGTAGCGCGGCGAGATATACATTTCGTCGCATACCTTTTTCCGGCTCTCCTTGCGCCCTTTCCGGGCTGTCTTGATTGCTTCCCCAAAAGCCTTAAAGTCATATCGTGGTACTGGTCTTTTTGCCATATTCATTCACCCTATTACATTTTACTGTTCACCTTTCTTTTTGAATATGTCTACACTGTTCTATCAGTTATCCAAAATAATTCCAAACTTAACAAAAAGTATCTTGAAGTTATTCGGCTGGACGCATATAATTATACTGATAGAGATTAGAGAAAGGGTGAATGAAGATGTTAGAGTATATTTCTGCCCCGGAAGCAACGAAGAAATGGGGCATTTCAGAAAGACGGGTGCAAAAGCTATGTGTGGAAAACCGCATACCGGGTGTGGCAAAATTCAGCTGCTTGTGGCTGATACCAAGGGACGCTGAAAAGCCCGCTGACGGAAGATACAAGAAACGGGGTGAACGCATTGGTACGGATAGCGATATGTGACGACGATAAGGAAGCTGTCAAATCTCATGGGGATATTGTGAAAAACTGTCTGCACTCTTGCGGAATAGGTTATGAGATTTCAACTTATACACAAAGCAGCAATCTTTTTTTTGATATTACAGACGACCATTTTTTCTATGATTTGATTTTGCTTGATATAGAAATGCCCGGAATGACAGGCATGGAATTATCTGAAAAGATCAAACCTCATTTACCAAATGTAAAGATTATTTTTATCACGTCGCATATCGAATATGCGATTGACGCTTTTGAACTTTCTATTTTCCGTTATGTGCCAAAAAGTGACCTAACTAATCGGCTGGTGTCCGCTGTGGTAGACGCTGCAAAACTGATTGAGTTAGAGGGTGGCAAGGAGTATATCATACAAACTGCCGGGCGCATGGAAAAAATACCGTACAAAGACATTTTCTATATCCAGCGGGACGGTGGAAAAAATTCTATGATATGTTCGCGTTTGGGAATATCGAAAGTTAGAAAAAGTTTGCAACAGGTTTTTGATGAACTGCAAGCACAGGAATTTATTTTCATTGACCGGGTTATATCGTGAATATCATACAGATTATGAAAATCAGTGACAGCATGGCATATCTCAAAAATGGTGAAACGCTTCCAATCAGCCGTTCCCATTTGCAGGAAGTGAAAAAACAGGTAAACAGGTTTTGGGGGGCGCATATATGATGACTTGGTATCAGATACTTTCATTCTTTTTTACAAATGGATTGCGGATATTTTTAGGGCTGTATCTTGTTATAACATTGCAGTAATTAGCTGGAAACAGGAAAAAAGCAAGCGTCATTTCTGTATGTGCAGCAGCCTTTATTACCGTGCTGTCCTGTTTCCCCATTCAACAATTTTATCTGACGGGTAATAGAAATAATTTTTGTAATACTGATTGCATATTATCTATACGCGGCACAGCCCAGGGTGAGCCTGCTTCTCATTTTCTTTTATGAAATAGCGGTTGCTTTGTGGGAATTTATTCTATCGGCTGGGCTGGGGGTTATCTTTCAATCAGACCGTTTTCTTGATATGCGGTCAAATGGATATATAGCGGCAGTTTGGATTGTCCGGCTTTTTATGCTGGGAATTGCCTTTCTTACTGTGAAATCGCATAAAAGAAATGAAAATCTATCACCACGGGTAATAGCCGGAGTTGCAATAGCCGGTTTGCTGGGAGCCGTTCTTTTATCCGGGCAGAATACCATACCCATAAGTGACGATAGGCTGACAACTTGGATTATCTTCTCAATGCTAATTCTTGTAGCAATCTTATTTTTCAACCTTAACCGCCAATATGAAATGGAAAAAAAGATCATGCTGCTTGAAAAAGAAAAAAATGCGTTATTGGAGCATGACTATCAGACCCTTAAAAATGTTTATGCCGCTAACGCAAAATTGTTCCATGACTTCCAAAATCATATTGATGTAGTGTATCACTATCTGTTAAAGAACCATACAACGGAAGCCGCCCATTACATTGAAAATCTGCGTTCTCCAATACGGGAAATTACACAGACAGCATGGGTGGGCGACGAAGCCGTAGACTATCTAATCAACAGCAAGATTGCCCTTGCTGCTTCCCAAAATATACAGGTAGGTACAAACATTGAATTTCCACGCCGCACCAATATACAAAGTGTTGACTTAGTTGCGATTTTAGGTAATCTTTTGGATAATGCCCTTGAAGCGATAGAAAATGAGGAAGATAGATTTCGCTTTGTCAATTTAACAATCCGCCGCATAAATGATATGCTGGTTATCAAGGTGGAAAACGGGTGCAGTGCTGCACCTACCGAAATGAACGGAAGTTTGCAGACTTCCAAAGCAGATAAAACTTTGCATGGCTGGGGACTTCAAAGCGTCCGTGCCGCTGCTGAACGCTATGACGGGACTATCGAAACAGAATACAGCGATCAGATATTCCGCGCTGTTGTCACATTATCTTTTGAAGCAGTAAAGGCATAATCAATCTATCGGGAAAGCAGACCGTCCATGCTGGCGGTCTGTTTTTTCATGGACAAAAACCTACCGATTATGGACAAAGCGGAAGAAATGTCGCTTTTGCAGTATGCTATGACTGTAACAGAAACTTACACACAAAACGAAATGGAGGTTATCTTATGCGTCATTTTTATTTTCGATTGATTTTGGGTATTGTCTGGCTGGCTGCTGCGGTTGTTAGTGCCGTGAAAGCAAATATTTCATTTGCCGCCCTGTATGCCTCGCTGGGTATCGTATTTCTATGGTCTGCTTATTCAATTTGGAAAAAGGAAAAGGACAAAGACAAGCGGGGGTAACATAATGAACAACGGGAAAATGCTTGTCCTTAATGATTTGAATGTGTGGTATACGCCGGGGAAACCTGTTCTTGAAAAATTATCTATGGAGCTGGGAACGAATGAAGTGATAGGACTGATTGGATTGAACGGGGCGGGCAAGACCACTTTTATCAAAACGCTTTCCGGGCTGCTTAACACTTTTCATGTGAAAGCTGCTTGGTGGCAGGGAAAACCGCTTCTATTCCGTGACCGGGAATTTAAGAAAGAACGGTATGTTGTTTTTGCCGAAGATCATTCATTTCAGTTTTTTACGTTCCGCGAGTATGCTTCCTATGTGGCAGCGTCTTACGGCAGGAAGTTATCGGATATTGATGAATTGATATATGGTTTTCACTTTGAAGAATACACTGATGTTTTGCTGAAAGAACTGTCAACGGGCAATCTGAAAAAGGCTTATTTAATTACAGCTTTTGCTTTGAAGCCCATACTGCTCATACTGGACGAGCCTGTGAACGGACTTGATTTTCAGAGTACCGAATACCTGTACCAGCAGATCAGCAGCTATCGGCAATACGGAACAATCCTTTTTTCGTCCCATATTCTTGAAAGTATCTGCCTTACGTCCGACCGGGTAGCGGTATTGGAACAGGGGCAGATAAAAAGGAGTTTTGACGGACAGGAAATCAAAGCAGAGAAAATACGGGAGGTATTATCAGAATGATTATTTTTCAAAACCTCGGGGAACAGCTTTTCGGCGCAAAGTATGAACGTGCTGTAAAAAGCCTTATTGCTTGCATTATCCTGTTTCTTGCTATCCATACCGCAGGAATTGAAATAGAGATTGCACCATCAATTCTCTTGTTGACAGCTACGGCTTTTTCAATGGGTATCATGTGGCAAATCCTTAATTCTTCGGGAAATGCAGACCGTATGACCGGGCTGTTTATGCTGCCATTTCGGAACAGGGAAATGACATTTTCTCTTGTTCTGGCATTTACAAGCTATACGTTGATTACTAAAACATTCCTTGTGCTGGCTTTGTTCTTTGCCGTACATGAATGGAGTGTACTGCAAATTGCTGTGTCTTTGCTCTGTGCCTGTAATAGCTGTTTTTCGGCTGCTGCATGGTATACCATGAAAAAGAGAAAAATGTTTCTGCCTGTTTTCATTTTATGGGGTGAAGCAATTTTCACGCCAATATTCATTGTGCGGGAAACGGTGATTATTTGTTTTATTGCGTTTACAAGTATGCTCATTTCATTTTTAAGGTTACTGAAAGTAGACGCTTACGTTTTCTATCACCCAGTATCAGCAAAACTTCTAATCAAACACACAAAAGGGACAGGAAGCATATTTTTATATTTGCTGCGCTATCTGATAACAAACAAAAACTATCTTTTGAATACTGCCGGATTATGCGTAATCGCTGGTGTTATGCCATTCATATTAGGGCAATTTGAGGGAATAAATGTTATGCCACTGGGGTTTGCCGTTCTATGCCTAAATACCTCAATCTGTATATTGCTTTCCTGTGACCCCGGTTTAGAGCAGGCAGTCCGAACACTACCGGGACAGGCAAAACGCTTTTGCACGAATTATTGTTTTTTTATCTTTTCTGTCAATATGGCGGTAAACAGCGTGTATCTGATTAGCTGGCAAATAGGCAAAAGCGGCGTAAATAGTACAGAAATCATTACTGCGCTTATAATCGCGCTGCAAAGTGCTGTTTTGTCTGTCCTGTTGGAGTGGTTTTGTCCCGTCCGTAACTGGAAGATTGAAAATGATTTATGGCACCACCCGCGAAAGTATATTGTACCGTTGATTATGTTTTTGGTTGCAGGGCTTATCGGTATGTGGTCTATAAATATATGGGTATTGCTCTGCATTGTCATAGCTGAAGTTTTAAGCTTATCACTTGTCGTAAGGAGGATATAATACCATGAAAAATACAAAACGCTGTCCTAAATGCAGCTCACAAAATATTGTTCGTGTTCCCGATAACCAAAACCGACATGCCAGCGGGAACAATATTTATACTTCGACCTTTACATTGATGAAAAAAATCCCGGTTATACGCTATGTCTGCTGTGATTGCGGATATGTGGAAAATTGGGTGGAAGCACAAAGAGAACGTGACGAGATCAAGCGCACATTTGGATAATGAAAGGAGGGCTGCGAAATGGAAAACATTATCCTGCAAACACACGGAATATCCGTGAAATACGGTGATTTCCTTGCTCTTGATGATGTAAGCATTAGTCTCAAAAATAAGCATATATACGGCTTTATCGGTGAGAACGGCGCAGGTAAGACCACACTAATGAAAGTGCTGACAGGGCTGCTTTATCCGACAAACGGTGATTTTTCGCTGTTCGGGAAGAATAAACCGTGTGATATTCTGAAAATGCGCCGACATATCGGCAGTACCATTGAAGCTCCTGCCCTTTATCCGGAATACTCTGCTTACCGTAATCTTGAATTGCAGCGTATCCTTATCGGTAATCCCGACAAGGAAATATGTGATAAGCTGCTTGGAATGGTGGGGCTGACCGAGGTTAAGGATAAGAAAGTAGGAAAATTCTCTATGGGCATGAAGCAAAGACTTAGCATAGCAATGGCTCTTGTCGGTAAGCCGAGGCTGCTTATACTTGACGAGCCGATAAACGGTCTTGATCCTAAAAACATATCCGAACTGCGCAGCTTGCTCAAAAGGCTGAATGAGGAAAATGACGTGACACTGTTCCTGTCAAGTCATATCCTTAACGAACTTTATCTGCTCGCCACTGATTATTATATTATCCATAAGGGGAGGATAATTAAGTCGATCACCCATGATGAACTTGACAAAAAACTTTCCGTTACGGGGCAAAGCCTTGAAGAATACTTCCTTAGCATTACGGGAGGTGACAGCAATGTATAATCAGCTAATCATTGAAAAATACAAAGCGAAAAGATTTATTATCATGTATCTTGCGGCGATTGTTCTTGCAGCAGCAGGATTTTTCCTTGGACTTCTTAAACTCCCGGAAAATCTTGATACAGCAACAGTGTTTTCTCTTTCGATTTGCGATACATCTTTTATGTTTATCATTTCACTTGTTGCAGCTTGGTTTGCTGGAAATGATTTTCTAAACCGAACGATACATAATGAGATAAAGGTAGGGTACAGCCGTTTTTCAGTATTTATTGCAAGAACTATTACTACCGTTATCATGGCAGTGCTGCTTCATTTAACCTATGTTTTTGCAACAGTTATTGGATTTGCTGTTAAGTACAGGTTTGACACCAGTATATTTTCTGTAACGGATTTTGTTTGGCTGCTGGTTGTCATATTGCAGATATGTGCTAACATCTGTATCGTTATGTTTATTGTCTTTGCCCTCAGAAAAGTTACATCGGGAATAGCTGTAACAGTTGTGTTCAGCTTTGTGTCCTGCAATATCCTTAGAAACTTCATCAGCGAGAGTGTTTTCCGGCTGACATGTTTTAGCCTTGCACAAACGAGCGATAACAGAACACTTGCATTATCGGCGGTGTTTGCAGCAGCGGTGATCGTTATTTCACTGACAGCAACACACTTAGTTTTCAGAAAAGCCGAGATAAAATAAGGATTTCAGCAATGACACTACTGTTATTTTCTTGATTATATCGGAGCATAGTCCATATTGAAAAATTATTAAATCTGCCGCACGACGGCAAAAGAAAAAAAGCCGTTGTACAGCAGAGATATTTTTACACGCCCATTTTAACACGGCGGCTTTTGAGAGATCAAAGCCGCCGTTTCTTTTTATCTTCTCAAGGAATGACGCGGTTTCACTGTTAAAAGCGGCGGCTAAAGGAGGTAGCCGCCATGAAGCACATACCGTATCGACAAAATCCGACGGTCATTGACATATCAAAAAAAGCCCGTCCACCGCCGGGGAAAATTCTACCCATGAATATGAACTGTTTAATCAACTGAATACTGCTTACAATTCCTTTGCGCTCGTCTGCATTTTACAGACGGGCGCATTTTGTATTTTCTCAAAAATTTTTTTGAGAAATTTCCCGAAACCAACGTCCAATTTTAATTTTTATGGTTTGAGGGTTTACGAAAGGGGACATCAGAAAACAGACCCGCCGGACAAGATCAATGAAGCTGTTAAAACGCTATTTGGAGGAACACGCCTATGATTACAAAGGTTAGTAACAATGAAAACGCTGAAAGCGGCTTACTGCCTTATCCGGTAATCATAGCCGCGACAAAGGGCGACCCGGAAGCTATGGCGATTGTCGTCAAGCGCTACGAAAGCTACATAGCGTCCCTGTCTATGCGAAAGTTCCGCGACGAGCGCGGCAATACCTATTGGGGCATAGACGAGGACATACGCGACCGTTTACGGTCACGGCTTATACGGGCTGTCCTTTCATTCGAGGTTTAAGCTGATTTAGGACAGGCAGCGAACCCCTTTCCGCTACCCGCCCCGGCAGAACCTTTCCAGCACCTTGACAAAGAAAGCGGCGCAAGATAACGGCGGCGCAGCATAGGGCAGATCGGATATGTCCCTTTTGCGCCGAGCCATACGGCGGGTGCGCCATGACGCTATCCCGGCGGGGTTTTCTTTTCCCCGTCGGGACAGCCGAGCGACCAACACCGCGCCGGGGAGCAAGTTTAGCAGCTTGCGGGCGACAACAGCGCAGAATATATAATGATACTCCCTTACCGCCACAGTCCGAGCGTTCAAAGCGTCGCAGGCAATGGGTAGGGCTGCATGAGAACCATGCAGGGGTGAAACTCCCGTGAGGTTACGCTATTAACCGTCCGATTACAGTCCCTTTTTTCACCATTAACCTTTTACCCATTTTTGAAAGGGGGATTTATAGAATGAACAATGCTGATGTGCCTATTTGGGAAAAGTACACGCTTACCATTGAGGAAGCGTCAAAATATTTCCGCATTGGGGAAAACAAGCTGCGGAAACTTGCGGAGGAAAACCCTACGGCGGGCTGGATATTCTTGAACGGCAACCGTATTCAAATCAAGAGGAAACAGTTTGAAAAGATCATTGACACACTGGACGCAATTTAGCGAAAAAGATAGTTAAAAGGAGCCTTGAATGTGCTATAATAGGTTTAGGCATATCAAGGCTCTTTCCGACACGGAAAGGAGCAAAAACAATGTCGGAGAAAAGACGTGACAATAGAAACCGCATTTTGCGTTCGGGAGAGAGCCAGAGAAAAGACGGGAGATATGCTTACAAATATACCGATACTTTTGGTAAAGTGCAATTTGTCTATGCGTGGAAGTTAGTGCCTACGGACAAGACCCCAGCCGGGAAGCGTGACGACATATCCCTAAGAGAAAAGGAAAAAGAGATACAGAAAGACCTTGACGACGGGATAGACACAATCGGAAAGAAAATGACCGTCTGCGAGCTTTACGCGAAGCAGAACCGCCACCGGGGGAACGTAAGACATAACGCCACAAAGGGGCGCGAACGGCTGATGAAACTGCTGGAAGCGGATAAACTTGGTTCCTGCCCCATTGACAGTGTGAAGCTGTCCGACGCGAAAGAATGGGCGCTGCGCATGAAAGAAAAGGGAATATCCTACAAGACCATAAGCAATGACAAGCGTTCTCTGAAAGCTGCTTTTTACACAGCGATACAGGACGACTGTATAAGGAAGAACCCCTTTGACTTCCAGCTAAACACCGTAATCGAGGACGACACAGAGCCGAAAGTACCCCTCACAGGAGAACAGGAAGAAAGCCTTTTATCCTTTATGCAAAGTGATAGCGTCTATCAGAAATACCGTGACGAGGTTATCATACTGCTGGGGACGGGGCTTAGGATTTCCGAACTCTGCGGGCTGACTGAAACCGACCTTGACTTTGAAAACCGGGTAATCAATGTAGACCACCAGCTTTTACGGAGCGCGGAAACAGGCTACTACATAGAGAAGCCAAAAACACAGAGCGGTATCAGACAAATTCCAATGAGTGAAAAAGTGTATGAAGCGTTGGGGCGCGTGTTGGAGAACCGCAAGGGAACGAAGCAGATCACCATTGACGGGTGCGGCAATTTCCTTTTCCTCAACCGGGACGGTTGCCCGAAAACGAATGTGAACTATGCTACCATGTTCCGGGGCTTGCGAAGAAGTACAACAAGTGCCATGAGGAAGCCTTACCCAAAGTAATGACACCCCACACCCTGCGCCATACGTTCTGCACCAACTTAGCCAATGCGGGCATGAACCCGAAAGCGTTACAGTATATCATGGGACATTCCAACATCACCATGACGCTGAACTATTACGCACACGCAACATTCGCTTCCGCAAAGGCTGAAATGGAAAGGCTGATTGCAGCATAGCCGCAGACGGATTTACTACTTCTTTTACTACCACCCAGAGGGAAGACCTAAGAAGTTATAAGGGTATATAAGAACTTCTCCCCATATCTAAAATGCCGGGAAAGCCCGGAAATACGGGCTATACCGACATATAAGAACTTCTAAAGAGATAATCTAAATTCACCATAAATTTTAAACCCAAAAGATAGAATGAATGAGTGGGATTTTGGTAAAATCGGCATTTCCATGATGTATTTTGAGGAAAATAATACCACAAAAGACACATTATTTGATTTTCAGTCCAGTTGTGTTGTCAAAACGTGTTTTCGTGCAATCGATATTAGACAAAATTTCATTTTTTCCGATATTTTAAGTGAGAGCCAAAGGAGGGCATATGATAAAAATTGCAGTATGTGATGATGAAAAGAACATAAGAAGTTACCTTACTTCGCTTATCAGAGAGCAGAATACAGAATGTAAAATTACGGCGTATGCTTCCGCAGATGAATACCTGTCAAGCGGCATGGGGCATGATTTACTGTTCTTGGATATAGAGTTAGAGGGTTCTGCGTCCGGCATGGACGGTAACGCCATAAATGGTATGGGAATGGCAAGGCAGATTAGGGGCATGGAGCAGATAAAACAGCCCGTAATCATTTTTGTTACGGGCTATGAAAAGTATGTCTATGACGCTTTTGAAGTGGAAGCGTTGGGGTATCTGGTAAAGCCTGTGAATGAACAGAAATTTGCAGAGGTTTTCAGCCGGGCGCAGGATAAGATTTTATCTGAAACGGAGCAGAAAAAGAAAACCCTGCATATCCAGTACGCCGGGGCAAACAAAGCCATACCGTTAGACCATATTTATTACATGGAAAGCCAGAAACACAAGGTAGTGCTTTATACCAAAGACGGGGAACTGGAATATTATGCAAAAATCGGGGAGCTTGAAGAAGAATTGCAGGGGCAATTCTGCCGCATACACAAAGGCTATCTTGTCAATCTTTTCTGTGTGGACGAATACAGCAGAACAGAAATAATGCTTACAAATGGGGATAAGCTGCCTCTTTCCAAATATAAGTATGGGGACTTTGTAAAAGCATATCTGCGTTTTATGCAGTAGGAGGAATAAATATTGGATGAAGCGGGTTTTAATTTGATTATGAATATCATGTCAAGCATTCAGGTGTTTTTATATGCTGCCTGTATGACGGCTTTTTTCTATCCATTTATGGCAGGGAGAAAAGAACCCGGGAAAAGCAGGATTAAAAAGGTTCTTATGGTTTTTGCAGTTTATATGGTTATGTATTTTATTGGAATGACAACGTCTGTTTATGGTTGGCTTTGCATGATGGCGGTGATTGTCCTCTTGGCAGCGGCTTCAAAGTTTTTGGATATGGAGAGGGAATTTACGATGCTTTTGGGCGTACTTTTCTTTTGTGCCAGAAAATTAAGTGCGCTGGTTATGAGAAGCGTAAGCTTTGTTGTAGACAAACGCCTTGAACAGAAAGCGGAAACCTTGGAAATGACTAAAAGCATTTTCAGCCGTGCGGCATCAAACTATGCTTTTGTTGCGGTGTTACAAATGCTCCTGCTCTCGGTTATGTTGTGCGTCATGGGTCGGCTGTTGAAGAAAAAAATAAGAAAGCTGCATATAAAGGAATTGTGCTACCTGCTTTTAATACCGATAACCGGAATTTTATTTGTAAATATTATTTTTAACATTTTACTAATCGTGAATGAAAATCTGGTGTTTCAGCTTTATGAACAGTTCCCGGTATTTCTTGGGATTGTGCCTGTGGTTGCAGCCCTGTTCTATGCAGGGATTTTGATTACAATCGTGTTCTATCAGAAAATGATAGGCTTGCAGGAAGAAAAGGAAAAATATTTCGTGGAACAGCAGCAGGTTCACGCAATACAGGAACGAATGGAGGAAGTGGAGCAGTTTTATCATGGCATATGCCAGATGAAGCATGAAATGAAGAACCATATGACGAATATCAAAGGGCTTGTCAGAAATGGCAGCTATGGGGATATAGAGCAGTATATAGACCATATGGACGAAAGCATGAATGTTTTTGAGCTTACCATTAAAACGGGAAATACCGTTGCGGACGTGATTGTAAATGACAAGCAGAAAGCCGCAGAGAAACAGGGAATACAGTTTCAGTCGGAGTTTTCCTATCCAAAATCAGACGGCTATAATGCGTATGACATAGGGGTTATTATTAACAATCTTCTGCAAAACGCCCTTGAAGCCTGTGAAAAAATGGCAGAGGGGAAAAGATACATTTATCTTTCCGGCAGGCAGAAGAAAAAATTTTATCTGATAAATGTAAAAAATTCATTTGAGGGGGAGGTGACATTTGATACAAAAACCAATCTTCCACTTTCCACTAAAGGAGAGGATATATCTCTGCACGGCATTGGATTATCCAATGTAAAACGTGAAGTAGATAAATACATGGGAGATGTGGATATTAGGACAAGGAAAAACGAATTTAGCGTAACCGTGTTGTTACAGGAAAGGAGAAAGAAATGAGTGTTTTAGGACTAAATGGAGCTTTGGCGGGGGCATACCAATATGCAAGCAGGACGCAAAAAACAAGCGCAGGCGGAACAAGTTTTACGGAGCATTTGCAAAAAACAGGGGAAGCAGCAGAAAAGCGAAAACAGGCGGCAGAGACATCTGTTTCCGAAGACACAAGGCAGAATGCCAATGTGCAGGATATTTATGAGGCGCTTAAATCAACAAATCCATTAATGGAGCAGGAGAATAGTGACGTATCAGATGAGGGATTGGAGCAGGTAGATCAACAAGAATCTGAATCAAAGACAGATATTATTGTTAAGCCAGATGGTTCAAGGGTGCTTGTAATGACAATGAGTATCGGAGGAATGGAAACTACCATGAGTTTGGAAATTTCTAAGCCAACAGAAGCGCCTAATGAAAATTCAAAGCATGATACAGATAATAATATGATTTCTGATGATGCTGAAATGGAGGAGGTATCGGATGAAATGTCGAATATTTCAACTGAGGCATAGAAAATGTGCATAATTTTAAGAGTATTGGTATGGCTGCATGATGAAATAAACTGCCCGGACTTGAAAGGCTATATGGAATGGCAGAAGTTTTTTGGGCTTCTGGATAAGTAAACTGCCCGGACTTATCATAAGGGGGCATAGGCGGTTCTGATTGGCGGTAAGGTTGTGTTAGGAGAGTATGGAAATGAAAAAGGGTTTTGCAGCGTTATCATCAGTTTTGGCAGTAGGAATATTTTTGTTTACTTGTCAAACAGGGAAAGCAAATGCTGATATGGGAATTGACGAGAATGTATATGCCATTGAAGAATCTTGTTTAGGCAGTGGCATGAAGTTGACGAAACAGAAAGAAAGTCTTGCAATACATACATTGGAGGAAATGATAATATCCGTGGAGCAGGACTTACGAGTATCCAAATGAGATGGGAAGTGAAAAAAGCAAGAAAATAATAAATGAAAAGTCCATGAATGAGTTGTTACAAACGTATAGTAATGCAGATAATCAGATAGCAGAAAGGAATTTATCAACTTTCATGCAGATAAGGGCTTCTCTGATGGTTCGATGCGCTTAAGGACAATAAGGAAATAGTATATATTCCGGAGGGTGTACTGCGAATGTACGAAAGCGTACAAAGAAAATTACCGATGGAGTGTCGCACATAGGGAATCAGTCATGACATTAAAAATCCTATAGAGGGATTTGAAGCATGGAAAAGAAAATGCGGGTAACAGGAGTATTGAGGAAGCAATCGTGATGCTTAAGCGTACTGGGGAAGCGGTCTTTGTTGATGAAGCAAATATAGAAAAGTTGGCGGCTCTGAATTATTCAGATAGGGAAGCGACAGACTTATCGGATGCGGAAATCAATTCATTTTTTGAGAACCGCATAAGGACGATAAAACAGAGGCTGGATGAAAGCATCAATTTTAATTATACGGAAAGTGAAAAAGAGAGGTTTACGAAGAAAGCAGAGGAACTTACCGGATTAAGGGTAGGTTTTGCGGAAGGATGGAAGAATTTGAACCGTGACATGGGCAGCTTTCTGCCTCTTAGCTTAATCATGATATCCATTATTATTATGCCGCTTTTTGCTGACGATGCACAGACTAAGATGAAGGAACTCAGCCAGTCCACAAAAAATGGGAAAAGGAGGCTTGATTTTGCGAGGATTATCACGGCTTTTGGAGTGGGGAGCGTATTATATTTTGCAGCAGTCATGTTCTATTTTTTTGTGAAAATGACTCCGTTTGGCTTTTTGGGAGGTGGTGAGTATAAACAGAGCAGCGAAGATACTTTTTTTCTGTATTCCATATTACATATGCAAAGCAGTTTGTTCGGAATTGTGGCCGTGGTTATATAGCCCTTATTTTTGTGGTTTCCATGACAATCCTGATTTCGGTTTTGCTGGAGAGGATCATGATGTCTGTTTATTGGGGCGAGGTCGTTATTAAAAATAATGAGGACGCTAAATGGGTGGTTATGGAATATCCTTTTTCACAAAAAAGTATGAATTCTTAGTGAGCAAAGGACTTTGCAACGTGTCAGTAGTTAATAAATTTCACGACTTGTATAACAAGCAGAGCAACAAACGAAGAACTCTGTTATTTGGAGAATATAATCGGTATTTCGCATGGTAACTTCCAGTCTGTCGGACAATTACCTAATAGGAATGAAGTTTAAAAAGGAGTGTGATTGTATGAAAAAGATATTGTTGATACTATCAATCGTCTTTATCCCACTGACATTTGTTGGTGCTATCTATGTTCTAACATCTAACGGAACAGCAAATGCTGGATATGCAGTAATTCCTATGGTGATTGCTTTGGCTTGTTTGGCGAGTTACAGAACATACAAGGATAAAGACAAGTAAGATAATTCCAGTTTATCGAAACAACCATTACCAGTCTATGCGCTCTATTTTTATGTAAAGGAGCAAAGAATATGGCAGAAACCAAAAACGTGCAACAGCCCCACAGTTTCAAGAGAAAGTTGGAGAATACCACTTACACCGTCAAAGTGCATTTCAGCAAAGACACTGACAAAACCTTTAAGGACAGAGTAGAAAATCTGATTATCAATGAATGCCTTGAAAAAAATCAGAAATAATCCACGTCAACACTTTACAACTCTTATCAGAAGACAGCTTATTATCCGCTATGGAACGTGCCGGCTCAGAGGATATGGGAGATGATGTAGAGCGCAAGGGACTTGGCGCACCTGCGACAAGGGCGGACGTGATCGAGAAGTTAGTCAAGGACGGTTTTGTGAAGCGTGGGAAAAAGCAGATGATCCCCACAGAGGACGGAGTAAAGCTCATTACCGTACTTCCTGATATGGTTAAATCCCCGAAACTTACCGCCGATTGGGAAAATGCCCGAAGTGCGGCGGTGATAAGGAAATTCGGTGCTTACTGCAAAAATAAGTGCGGCATGAACGTATCACGAGCAATGGGAGCAGCGCTTACCGACAGCCAAATAAAAAGTATGCTGGAGGGGAAAAAGACTCTTGTAAAAGGCTTGAAGGGGAAGAAAGGCAGTTATGATGCGTATCTTATCCCGGAGGGGATTGAAGATTATTCCTATACCAAAGACGGGAAGGAGATCAAAGTCACACAGTATAAGGTAAAGCTGGAATTTCCAAAAAGAAAAATAACAGAAATTGCATTAAGTGGGGCATATGGAAAAATCTGTATGCTCTTAGCGAAAGGGAACTTTAGAACGAGAGCATACAACAAAACAAGGCGAAGCAGAGGGAGGAAGAAATTTAATGAAAATATGATAGAAATATGAGGATGACTATGGTATTCTATTAGTGATACAAATCATAATTGGCGGGAGGTTAAAATGGGATTTAGATATAGTGGATTTAGATATAGTGGATTTGATGTAGGGTTTAGTGTATTTGGTATAATGTTTATCCTTGTATTTATAGTTATTATTGGAATCTTCGTTGTAACTATAGTAAAAGGCATAAGCACTTGGAATAAAAATAATAATTCTCCACGCTTAACAGTAGTAGCAGAAGTTGTGTCAAAAAGGATAGATGTCCCGCATCATAGACATGCAAACGCCGGAGATTTGACTGGTGCACATGGATACCATACCACTTTTTCTACTTGGTATTATGTGACTTTTCAGGTTGACAGTGGAGATAGAATGGAATTATCTGTTTCAGGTTCTGAGTATGGAATGTTAGTTGATGGAGATAGGGGAAAACTATCTTTTCAGGGAACGAGATATTTATCTTTTGAGCGTTGTTAATTCTATTTTATGAACTGAGTAAGTCATGCTAATGCATGTTAGATACCCATTATCACAATCACAACTGAATAAGTAACACAGCGTCAGAGCGTATAGAAACAATCAAAAGTCTATGCGCTCTGTTTTTTCGTAAAGGCGGTTTAGGATTTTATTAGAATTATGTGTGTGAGTATGATAAATTATGTTGACTCTCACGTTGCGTGATAATGTATACTTATTAAAGGGAATGAGATTAGCTAGCAAATTCTATGTATCCCTTTATTGGAGTAAGGAGTTGAAAATTCATAATGGAGTAATCCATATGAAAGGTACTTGAGAAATAAGAGCAAGTACCTTTTTTGTATATAAATTATGGGAAGGAGCAGACAAAAATTGAATAAAGTTTACCGTCACTGGTGGCAATGGTTCCTTATTTATGCCCAAAGACCGGATGCCACAGCTTGTGCGTCCATAGAGATATGGAATGAAAAAATGCACTGTTGGGTAAACCGGGGCGCAAAGGGGCGTATGACAGGGAGAACGCCAGAAATGCAGAAATTGACGAGGAAAGCAATGAGATGATGGACAGGCTTGTAAAACGGATGGCAGAAAGCGAGGGCATAACAGAGCAGTTAAAATCTGATGAATGGCTGTGCTGACTTCAAAAGATGAACAGCATCAGAGGCAGGGCGAAAGGCGAACTGCTTCCCGTTTTGGTAACGCCCATGTATATTTTATCATAGTGACAGGGTTTTGCAAGAGAGCTGAGAAGATAGGGGCGCTTCGGCGCTCCTATTTTTTGTTTTGGGAAGGGCAGCATACAGGCTGTATGTCCAATCCGTCTAAATATGCTGTTCCCCAATCGCACATGACGTTCAGCACAGGTATTATACTTTTTCCGAAGGCGGTAAGCGAATAGATGGTTTTAGGCGGCTTTTCTGGAATCACTTCTCTGTTAATCATGCCGCAGTCTTCTAAATCATGGAGTTGACCAGAGAGCATTTTAGGGGTTGCTGTTGGGATAAGGCGCTGCAGTTCCATATAGTGTAATGGCTGTGACTTTAAATGCCACAATACCAGAGGTTTATACTTTCCGCCAATCAGAGACAGAGTAGCTTCTACGGGGCAGTTAAATTGTTTTTGTTCCATTTTCATTTTGGTTCTCCTAACTGCAAGGGTGCTATCATTTTTGAAAGTATCTATCAAAAAAGTGCCCTCTTGCGGAAGTGTATTTCAGCGTTACAATAGAGTTGTCAGTTGGTTTGGCATACTAAATATAACATAAGAAAGGATTTGATGCTATGGATTTTATAAACATTGCAAAACAGCGTTTCTCTGTACGCAGCTACACAGATCAGACAGTGGAAAAGGAAAAACTGGATAAAATTCTGGAAGCTGCCCATGTAGCTCCAACCGCCGCAAATCTCCAGCCTGTGCATCTGATTGTGGTGCAAAGCGAAGAAGGACTTGCAAAAATAGGACAGGGGGCAAACCTTTATGGTGCGCCGCTGGCAATTATCGTCTGCGCTGACCATGAAAAAGCCTGGGTGCGTCCGTTTGATAAGAAGCAGACCGGTGATATTGATACCTCCATTCTGACAGACCACATGATGCTTCAGGCTACGGAGTTGGGACTTGGCTCTGTATGGATTTGCTATTTTAAGCCGGATGTTATCAGCAGGGAATTTGGCCTTCCTGACAATCTGGAACCCGTCAATATCCTTGCAGTTGGCTATTCGGACGAAGAAGCCGCTGATCCGAAACGCCATTCAAAGATGCGTATTCCTGTAAGCCAGTTGGTATCCTACGAAAATCTGTAATGAGAGCGATTGCAAACATTTGAATATGGAGCCGATACTTTATTTGATAAGGTATTGGCTCTTTTCCTAGTTTGTACAATCGGTGAAGATAAAGCGTGAGGGAAGCAGATTATGAAGCGGTTCCTGTCTGTATCTTGGAGAAGGAGATATGTCCATTCATACAATGGATAACTGTGCTTCCAAAATGGCATTTCCGCTAAAGCATTACCGGGGAAATTCCGTTGTTATCAATTTGGAACTGGTATCAGAATATCCACCGCAGACATTGGCGGAGTGGAAATTCGTACCAGGCTTATTATTGACGAGGAAACAAAGTGGATTGCGGAGCGGATTTTTCAGAAAGGCTTGCTTGTGACGCAGCGTAATGATTTATAATAGATCACAGGAGGTGAAAGATTATGGCAAAACACAGAGCAATACCGCCTGGTTTTTTGACAGTTGGAGAGGTGGCAAAGAAAACAGGAGTTACTGTCCGTACATTACAATACTATGATAAAGAGGGCTTGCTCTCCCCATCAGCAGAAAGCGAAGGTGGGCGCAGACTTTATACAGATAAAGATGTAGTTACGCTTCATCAGATTATATCCTTAAAATCATTAGGGTTTTCTTTGGATGATATAAAGCAGCGCCTAATTTCTTTAGAAACACCGGCGGATGTTGCAAAGGCGCTTACGGAACAGGCTGACGACATACGGGGAAAAATCCAGCAGTTAACAGCTTCTTTGACAGCAATCGAACAGTTAAAAGCAGAAGTGCTGCAAATGCAGACAGTCAGCTTTAAGAAGTATGCAGATATTATTGTCAATCTACAAATGAAAAATGACTCTTACTATCTCATTAAACGTTTCGATGATGAAACCCTTGACCATATCCGTAATCAGTTTGATAAAGAAAGCGGCTTAAACTTTATGGACAGATTTAACTGTTTGAGTGATGAAATTGTTCAACTTCAAAAGGAAAGCGCGCCCCCTGAAAGTGAAAAATGCCAGCAGGTTGTAAAAGAATATTGGGATTTGATTATGGAATTTACGAACGGCGATATGAGTATGCTGCCGAAATTGATGGAAGTGGGCAATATTGGTACTGCTGCAAATGCCTGGGAAGAAAGACAGAAAATCGTAAACGACTATTTAGAGCCAGCTTTGCAAATCTACTTCTCAAAACTCGGCTTAAATCCCTTCGAGGAGGTAAAACGATGAATCGTGCAATAAAAGTTTGTGGATTAAAGAAAAGCTATGGCGGCCATACTGTTCTCAATGGACTTGATTTTCAAATCGAAAAGGGAGAAATTTTTGCCCTGCTGGGTGTGAATGGCGCAGGAAAAACCACATCTCTTGAATGCATTGAGGGCCTGCGAAAATATGACGGCGGCACAATTATTGTAAACGGGAAAATGGGTATTCAGCTGCAGTCATCATCTTTGCCTGCTCATATCAAACCGATGGAGGCTGTAAAGTTATTTGCAAAATGGAATAGGGAAAAGATTGATTACACTATGCTCGATGCTCTCGGTATGAAAGAAATTAAAAAGAAACAGTATATCCAGTTATCCACAGGGCAAAAAAGACGGTTGCATCTCGCCCTTGCACTTATTGGTAATCCAGATATTATTTTTCTTGATGAGCCGACTGCGGGTCTTGATGTGGAGGGCAGGCTTTCCCTCCATGAGCAAATCCAAAAGCTCAAATCAAGGGGAAAAACGATTGTTTTGGCAAGTCACGATATGGCGGAAGTAGAAACCTTATGCGATCGTATTGCCATTTTGAATCACGGAAATATTGTTTTTTGCGGTACAGCATCGGAACTGACAGACAAGGTTAGAAAAAAATATTTTATTCATATCAAAACGCAGCAAGGGGACAGCACTTTTGAAACGGACAATATTGAAGATACTTTGATTACCCTGCTAGGTGAGTTGAAACAAAAGGAAATTTCTGTATTAGATATTAAAGTTGATCGTGGCACGCTGGAACAGCATTTCATGGAAATAGCAAGGAGGAAAGCGGAATGAGTGGTTTTTTATATGGTGTAGCATTACAATGGAAATTGGATATACGAAGTAAATCTCTGTTAGTTACTTGTTATATTATTCCGCTTATTTTTTTTCTCCTTATGGGCGGTATCTTTACATCTGTTATGCCTGAAATGAGAAATACTCTCATACAATCTATGATTGTGATGGGCGTGTCAATGGGGGCGTTTATCGGATTGCCGCCATCGTTGATTGAAACTTATGGAAGCGATATAAAAAAAGTTTATAAAGCAAACGGAGTACCGCTCTGTTTAGGTCTTATTACGATGTTTCTTTCCGCATTTTTCCATTTGATGATTACCTGTGTTGTGATAGTGCTGCTTGCGCCCGTCCTGTTTGAAGCAACTTTGCCGGCACAACTTCCGAGCTTCTTTTTTGCATTTGCCATATACATTATTGTGTCGTTAAGCATTGGAAGTATTTTGGGGCTGATGATAAAAAATCAAGCGAAACTAACGATGATAGCACAGTTAATTTTTTTGCCCTCAATTATGCTTTCGGGAATTATGTTCCCCATGGACTTGCTGCCCGATTTTCTTGAAACAACAGGACGTATGTTCCCCGCTTCCTGGGGATACCGATTGATGTTGGATCATGGCTTTTGCCTTGAAAATTTATGGTATTTAATCCTTGTCTTTTTTGTGGCGGTAATTATATGCGGGATACTTTTGAAGAAACTTTCTTAAAATTAGAATTCGCTTTCAATTCTCTTAAGAAACATGGAAAAGACGGATTAATTTTAGATTGACAAAAGCGACAATGGTGTCGTATAATAAAAAAGACAATAATGTCGCTTTTGAAGGAGGAATTGAAAATGAAAGATTTTAAATTAAGGGCATGGAAAACAGAAGATGCGGAATCATTAGCGCAAGCAGCAAATAATCCGAATATAGCAAAAAATTTACGAAACGTATTTCCCAGTCCATACACGTTAGAAGATGCGGTTTGGTTTATTAATGACAGCATTGCCAATGCAAAAAAGAATCCAATTAATTATGCCATTGTGGTTGATGGACATGCTGCAGGCGGTATAGGAATATCTGTAAAAGACGATGTATATGAAAAGTCTGGGGAGCTGGGCTATTGGCTTGAGGAAGATTTTTGGCATAAGGGTATTATGTCAGGAGCGGTGCAGATGATTTGTAAAGAAGCCTTTGAAAGATTAGATATTGTCCGTATATTCGCTGAACCATTTGCAGACAATGCAGGTTCAAGGGGCGTTCTTGAAAAGGCAGGGTTTACCTATGAGGGAACTATGCGAAACGGAGTATTTAAAAATGGGGAAATTCATTCTTATTGCATGTATTCCATTTTGCGGGAGGAAGTAAACAGCTGATATGGGAAATAAGGGAGAAAAAACAAAAGAGAAAATTCGTCAGGCGGCATATCAGTTATTTGCCCAAAAAGGCTTTAAAGAGGTAACGATGACTGATATCTGCGAAAAAACTGGACTGAGCAGGGGCGGACTTTACCGTTATTATTCGGGAACAGGGCAGATTTTTTCTGAAATTTTATCGGAGGAATATGTGATAGCAGACCGCATAGAAAAACAGGAAAGTGCAAAAATAATTTTAGAAGATATGCTGGAAGCGATAAGGCGTGAGATCATGGATAAAGAATTGTCTTTGAGCCTTGCAATCTATGAATACGCAAATCTTGGGAATGAGGAATTCTTTACGAACATCAATGACAGGGCAAAGAAGCGATGGATAAGTCTGCTTCATTATGGAATAGAAACAAGAGAGTTTAAAGATGTTGATACAGAGCAGATTTCCGATTTGATTTTGTATTATTATCAAGGTCTGCGAATGTGGTCGAGAGTCATTTCATTTGAGGAACAGGTTGCGGAACATTATGTAAAAATTATCAAACAACTGTTGTTAGAGGAATGATCGAAAAGTTTAAAATATTGTAATTTTTTCAAAATGTTTCATTGCATGGAATCTTTTTTACGGTTATGATTTTATGAGGAGGTGTGCATGATGGCAAATGAAGATAAAAAGGATTTTAACGCTATGCTGGCTGACAGTAAGGACATGTCAAAATTTCAGACGATTACAGATGAAAAGAGCATAGAAAAGTACGGTGGAGACAGAATGTATTTTGCACCGCCTATGGATTATGACAGAGTGATGCGGCTTGTACCTTATGGCAAATTGCTTACGGTTGGTGCAATCAGAGATTATTTTGCTGACATAAACGGGGCGGATTTTACAGAGCCGATTACGGCAGGAATATTTGTTTCGATTGTTGCATGGGCCAGTTATCAGCGTAAGGAGGATAAAACGCCTTATTGGAGAACGCTGAAAGCCAATGGGGAATTAAATGCAAAGTATCCAGGGGGCGTGGAAGTGCAGAAAGAAATGCTTGAAAAAGAAGGGCATATCATTATTCAAAAAGGCAGAAAGAATATCAAATACTATGTGAAAGATTATGAAAGCGACCTGTTTTCATTATAAGAATTAGTCATTTTCAGTTTAGAAAATTGAAAATGACTATGTTTTTGCGTATCATTGAGAAGAAATATCAGATCGAGAGTGATTTCGTCCTCTGCTTAAGGAGGTGCAATGATGGATTTTTATGAACGGGCTCTGGAATTGCGTGAGGAAACAGTCTCCTATCGCCGCTGGCTGCACAGCAATGCGGAGGTGGGCCTGCATATGCCCAAAGGACAAGCCTACGTCATGGAACAGCTGAAAAAATATGGCCTGGAGCCCCATACCTGCGGCCACGATTTCCATGCAGCCATGCTGCTTACAGCGGCAAAGATGCTGAAAGAGGTTGTCCCAAAGACAGTGGAGACGTTCGGAGGCTCAGCGGAGATCGAGATGATTTCTGAGGTGCCCCGCTGGTCTGTGATTCTGCCATGACAGATAAGATGGTGGGCTATATGAAAGAACTGCCGATTCCCGGTCTGACTCCTGTTCCTGACACCTCGGCCAGCGCTTCTGAGGATTTTGCATCTATTGCAGAGAAAATGCCCAGCGTATACATGTATCTTTCGGCGGGATATATGGATGAGCGGGGCGACGCACCTGCTCACAATCCAAAGGTTCGGTTCAATGAAGACGTCTGCCCAATCGGCTCCGCTTGTTTGGCCCATTGCGCGGTTCGCTGGCTGCAAGAGCAAGCGTAATGATTTCAAGTATTGCACTGGCGGTTAAAAACATCGATATTTAACCGCCAGGTCATTCAGTCATTTTTTTGTATTTAGTTGACAAAATCTACTAAATAAAATATAATCAAAAAGTGGACTATGTCAACTAATAAACGAGAAAGGGGTAATATGAACGAAATCGATAGAACCATCCATGAAATAAGAAAATTCAATCGTTTTTATACGGTAAACATGGGTTTTTTAGATTCAGGGTATCTTGACACAGAATACTCAATAGCAGAAACAAGGATTTTATTTGAAATTAAGATGCATGAAAAATGTATTCAAAGCGATATTGTAAAAACTTTGCATATAGACAAGAGTTATTTAAGCAGGCTCGTAAAAGGCTTTTATAAAAATGGTCTTATAGAGAAAGACAAATCAGAGGAGGATAAGCGGGTAACGTATCTTTCAATGACGGAAAAGGGAAGCGCTGAAACAGAAAGATTGATCGAATTAACGAATCATCAGATAAAAGCCAAAATAAATAAATTAAGCCTTGACGAATGCAATAGATTGTGCGATGCGATGCATACAGTAATTTCAATTTTAGGAAAAGAGGAGCGCAATGAAGGTTATTACATTTGAAGAAAAGTACAGACAGGATTTTATCAATTCTAATACGGATTGGATCGTTTCAAATTTTGGATTTCTGGAGGAACATGACAAAGAAACCTTTGAGAAAATTGATGAGGAAATGGAAGCGGGAGCTATGATATTTTTTGCTGTTGAGAATGATACAGTGCTGGCAACCTGCATGGCAATGCCGATGGAAGGCGTCACATGGGAAATATGCAAGCTTGGTTCAAATAAAAATATTCCCCATAAAGGCGCAGGAAGCGCGGTGTTTGAAGCGTCCATGCAATGGGCTTTAAATCATGTCGCGGAAAGACTTTTTATTATTTCAAACAGTAAATTGAAGCCAGCTCTTCACATTTATGAAAAATATGGCTTTAAAGAGATTAAGTTGGAAAATTATGAATATATCCGAGGTGATATTGCCTTTGAATATAGGAAAGAAGGCGCAGGCAACTGGAAGACAGTAGTAAAGAAAGAGGATGCGGTAAAGAAGGTCTTTAAAGGCGTTTCCCTGGATTCTCTTGCAGCAGGCCCAAAATCACAGGTTACAAAGATGAACTACGTTGCAGGAAATTATGCATCCCCTCATCAGCATCCGAATGAACAAAGCGGATATGTGATTTCGGGGAAGTATGAACTTACGGTTGGGGATAAAAAGTATGAATTGAATCCAGGTGATGCATATGCCATTCCTGGCAGTCAAATACATTCTTTTCGTGTCATTGAAGGCGGTGAGGTGGTTGATGTTTTTACGCCTCCCAGAAAGGATTATTTATAGCAGTTCAAACTTCGCTGGCAGACGCCCGATAAGGCAAAAAGTCACAGGCTTGCCGGGCGTTTGTTGGCGTAAGTTGAACATTTTGGCTGGCGTTATTGTCTCTCTTGAATAGATATTTCTGAAACCGTATCTTTTACGCCGTTGATCTGGAGCCTTACATGAATTTTTCCATTTTCAAATTCATTTAGCGGATATTCCAAAGGTTCCGACAGATTTGTTACGTTGATTGATTGCGCCATGTCTCCCTGGACCAGCCAAAGAACCAGTGTTGCCCCCTCTGGCACTGTTTTGCAGGAAATATCAGCGTGAAGCATTTGGGTGTCTGCGTCTACAATTTTCATATCCTGTTCTTTGATGAATCCGCTGCTGGCGCTTTGGAACTCCAGCTTCCAGACGCCGTCGCTGCAGCTGTTGGAATTCATGTTGATGACGCCTAAGTTCCAAATCCGGTCATTGGATGCAGGGTCTGTGTTCACGCCATTTCCGGCGGCGCTTACGATAAAGCCTGTCAGACACATCAGCATAAGGGCCATGCTGATAACGCCGGCGGCAATCAACGGTAAGTGATGGGTTTCCTGTTTTAACATCATAGCATTTTCCTCCTTGTTTTCTATAGGAATCCCGCATTCTTCACAATAGTTTGCTTTGAATGAAATGCGGCGTCCGCAGGCGGGACAGGTTCTTTTTAGTTCTGAACGGCGCAGAAAGTAAATCAGCAATCCGAAAAAGGGCGCGGCAATAAAAACTACAGTTGTCCATAGCGCCGGATCATCGCCCCGTTTTTTGCAATCCTGATATACCCATGAAGCAAAGAAAGCAGAAGTGCAGAAAGCAAAAATGAGGAAGCAAAGCAGCAGGACGGGAAGCAGCATGGAAAGGCCGCTGAAACCATCGCTTTTCAGAAAATACAGGCCGAACCTAAGCAGGATGAGCAGGAAGACAGCCGGAATGCCGATAAAAAGCGGAAGTTTTTTGTTTTTTGTATCATTCATGCCAATACACCTCTTTTCCGGATACGAATGGTAATGTCCTCTTTCATGTTTGTTCTTTTTACGCCGACGATGGTAAGCAGTACGCCTGCCAGCCCAAGATAAAAGCAGATGCCGGCGGTCAGGTAAGACAGATAAGGATTGCTGATTGCCATAAGGGCAGCGGCAGCCAACATAAGAAATGTTGCCAGGTTCAAAATCATAGGCAGGTACCAGAGAGACAAAACGTATGTGGCGGGTTCTTTGTGCATGGCTGCTTCCTGCTGGTACAGGGCGGCTTTGAGTTTATGGTTCAGTTCCGGGGTGGGTTCATCCGTCAGTGTTAGAGAGGCCCGGATGATTTCATCTGTGTTTGTATCAAAAGGGTTATCTTTCATAGCCAGCTTCCTCCAATCTTTTCTTAATCAGGCTTCTGCCCTTGAACAATCGGCTCTTCACGGTTCCAGGCGGTTTCTTTATGATTGCCGCTATCTGTTCTATGGAGCAGCCGGAAAAGTAAAACAATATCATCGGCACCCGGATTTTTTCGGGAAGAGTTTGAATCATTTGATTCACTTCTGCCATCAGCTCTTTCTGAAAAAAGTTTTCTTCCATGTTTTCCGGGGAGTGCAGTACCGCTTCTGTTTCCTCGTCCAGATTGGTGCAGGGGGCGATTCTGTTCCGGCGGGCCTGTTTTCGTCTGTTGCTTTTCCAAAGATTATGCGCGAATGAAAAAAACAGCGCTTTCGGATTCTGCGCCCAGTCAAGGGTCTGCGGGGTTTCTAATGCTTTTAGAAACGTCTGCTGATACAAGTCCTCGGCGTCTGTTTTGTCCATACAGAGTTTCAGGCAGAATCTGTAGATATCCGTGCCGAACTCATCGATGCATCTTTCAATTTCTCTTGCGTCCAATGCTTCACCTCCATTGCCCGTTCATCTTATATTCGTCATGATTTTGTCAATGGTTCATAATTTTCAGAAGAAATTAAAAAAAAAGACGCCCCGTATGGTGCGGGTTTTAACCAACTGCCTGTGTCAGAAGGGAGCCTTAAGTTATACCAATAAAACCGGAAAAACGCTGACAATAAATCCGAAGCTTCTGGAAAAAATGCAGAATGCTCCCGAGAAGGAAAAAGAAATGAAGGAGCTGATCAAAGGCGTTGAGACGGCAACAAGGCTGGTGGACGGCCTTTGCAAAGGCATGGGACGGAAAGAACGATGGGAGAATTCAGAAAAACTGATTGAAAAGCAAAAAGCGGCGGAGGCTTATCAAGGAAGAGGCCGTATCGTCTAAGGATGGAAGGATTTACCTGAATGACGCAGAAATACGGATGATGATGGAAGGGGCAAAAGAACAGGAATTAGCAAATACTGCGAAGGCGCAGCGGACAGTGGGCAGAAATCTGGATTTGCAGGCATAGGAAAGTTATGCTATTGTTTTAGAAGAATATAAAAATAAAACAACATAAAATATCAAAAGTCGGTTTGGAAATTTTGCAGAATGCCAGATAACTGGGGAAAGGCTGATAGGTTTCATGAAGAAAGAAAAAGGCGTCAGAAAATATTACATTGATAATTTACGGAGCATAGCTATTTTACTGCTGTTTCCAGTGCATACCTGTATGATCTGGAACGATTTTGGCGCCCGTTTCTATGTTTGGCAGGGAGAAAATAAAATATTGAGTTCTTTGATTGTCCTGATAAATCCATGGTTTATGCCGCTTTTATTTGTTTTGGCAGGGATAAGCGCACGGTTTGCATTGGAAAAAAGAACAAAGAAAGAATTTATCATACAGCGGGTTCATAAGCTGCTGGTTCCATTTGTGTTTGGAGTGGCGTTTCTTGTGCCTTTCCAGACATGGTATGCAAGAAAATTTTTTGACGGGTATCAGGGAGGCTTCTGGGAGAACTGGAAATATTTTTTCACCCATCTTACTGATTTCAGCGGGTATGACGGCGCTTTTACCCCGGGCCATCTGTGGTTTATTCTGTTTTTGTTTCTTATCTCAATGGCGGCTTTGTTTCTGTTTCATTTCGTTCCCTATGAAAAGGCTGCGGACAGTGTGAGAAAAATTCCGGCGGTTGGAGTTTTGCTTTTATTCCTTCCCATATGGCTTATGTATTATCTGGGCAATTTCGGCGGTTACAGTATAGGGAAAAATCTGGCTCTGTACCTGGCGGGATATTATGTGTTAAGTAATGAACTGGCATTGGAAAAGCTCGAAAGAAATATAAAGTGGCTGGCGGTTTTGTGCGCGGCTGGAACGGTTGCTTCTGTTGTGATGTACTATAATTTTTCTTATTACGGCGATTGCTGGGTGAATTTTCTTGGATGGATTTCCATTCTGGTTCTGCTTGTGGCGGGAAAAAAATTTTTAAATCAAGAGACCGGATTTACGAAATATTTTAATCAGGCGTCGTATCCAGTCTATCTTTTGCATCAGTCAATTCTGGTGGCGCTGGCCTATTATGCTTTGCAGGCAGGCGGAAATTTATTTGTGCAGGCAGGGGGTATTTGCATTGGAAGTTTTCTGCTTACAATGCTGGCGTACCATTTGATTCGGCGGACTTTTGTTCGGAAAATGGTTGGAATGGGATAAAAGTATGCTGCCGCTTTATTTTTGAAAAACATACCGCAGTTCTATTATATCTTTGCCGGCAATCTTTACAGGAAGCCGTTGGTTATTCCATGAAAAGCCATGCTGTTCATAGAATTTTCGGGCACGGAAATTTTCTTCAAATACCTTCAGATATATTTGGGCGTAATTCAGTTCCAGCAGCTTTTCTTTTACAAATTCAAAGAGAAGATGGCCGCAGCCTTGGCCTATCACCTCTGGTAATACATAGATGGAAATAATTTCGCCCCATCCCTGGAAATCCTCATCTCTTGCGGAAGAAATGGAGGATGTGCCAAGGATTTTTTCTTCGTCTGTTATGACATATGCGCCTGCTAAAGGCGGCGTCCAGCCGTTTAGATTCAGGTTGTCAAGATAAGCCTGAGGTACAATGCCTCGGAAAGCATTTTGCCAGCCTGATGTGTAAATCTGTCGTACTTTTTCAGTGTCATCAGAAGTCATTTTTCTTATATGCGTATGCAATTGCAGAATCCCCCTTTTTTGAATTTTAAAATTACGTTACAGATAAATTCTCTTTGATTGTATCCTATGTCGGGAATAAAAGCAAGTTTTTGGAATGTTTGGGAGTTATGAGAGGAGCGGCAGGATGAAAATATATGTAGATGCGGCGGAGTTTGTGTTGATAAATCTTTGTGGGAGGAATGGGTTTGTGGTGATTTAGGATTATGGCATAGTCGTTATGGATTTGGGAATAGGGGGAATATACCATTTACCAGTTTGGGAAATGGTGTACAGATGGAGAGGAAATATTGATCAGATGTTTATGGAGAGACGGTTGGGAAAAAGGGAGCAGGGAGAGATTTGGGGAAGAGGTATTGGAAAGGGGGGAGTGAAAAAGAGGGCGGAGGAGGATGATGTTTGGTTGCGGAGGGGGTTGAGAAGGTGGAGAGTGTTAAGAAAGCGGAAAGATTGTAGAAAATTGGTGAAATTTGGGGGAGGGTGTGGTAGTATTGTTGTTAATGGATAATTCAAAGTTATCCGTTGGATTTGGTATTTTTAAATCGTATAAAAAATTTGTTATAACATAATAAATCATTTTTTTGAAACATATATGACTAAATGAAAAGGAAATTGGTATAACATATGTCAAATATATTTATTAGTTGGTCAAAAGCTAAAAGCAGAGATTTTGCTATTGAAGTAAAGAACCTTCTTGAAAGTTTGAATCCGCAATTAAACGTGTTTATGTCAGAGGAAAATATTTCGGCTGGAGAAAGGGTTCAAGAAAAAATAATTAATAAAATTATAGAATGTGATACAATATTACTTTGCTTTACAAGAGAGAATAAAAAATCGCCATGGTTACTGTATGAAGCTGGATTTGCAAGTGGTCTAAACAAAATGGTCATACCAATCCTATTTGATAATGACCAAAACTGGCATTCATGGATTGATAACCCGATGAATATTGCTCGTGAAATAAATATAAATGGAGAAAACTTTGAAACAACTTTTCTAAAATGCTTTAATCTATGTGATTCATCATATACAAGAAATGCACTTACAAGTTTTGTTGAAAATATAGAAACTATCAAAGAAAAATACCGTCAGGTAGATATTCATTGTGAAGATTTTGTCGACTTGTTAATATCAAATAATGCTTTTCGCGTAGAAAGTCCTATATATAGAAATAAAACGGCATACTTTTTAACCGGATTTGAAACATTTGATTTGTGGAAAACAGTAGTTAAATCCTTTTTATATACAGGTAAATATTTATGGATATATGGAAGAAAGAATATGAAATTGTTTGGAGGAAATTTCAAAGAATTATTTGAATATTTAGAAGAAAAAACATCAAATGAAGATATGTTTGGAATTGATTTTCGATGTTTGTTTTTAAACCCAGAATCAGACGAAGTAAAGTATGCTCATAAACAACAAGATATCTTTTCACAGGAATTAGATGCTACAATTAAAAGGGCAAAACATCAAATAGGAGATAATCTTATTCTTCAAAAATGTTTCCGTATGTATTCCAACAGACGTGAGGAGGTCATCATTCGTTTAGATAATTGTATTATTTATTCAAAACCACATTTTGATGAAAATGGTCAGCCTCAGATTATGACAGATACGAAATTTGAAGTTTTTAGTGCATCCTCCCAACGTGGTCAACAATGTATTGAAAAATATTGTGCCATATGGGATTCTGCAATTAGTTTGTTTTAGTTTTTATATATTTCGCCAAAAATTTCATTAATTTTAGAGAGCGTTTCTTGTATGGAAAGGGTAGTGATATTAATGGAACGTATCATACATAAATCTTTAGGAATATTGTATAAACTATTATATAAGTCAACATTGGCTTGATATAAAAATGGTACATACTCTTGTTTATATTTTTGGGGATTCCTTTTATTTAGACGATTCCATAAAGCTTTTTCTGAATCTATATACAAATTGATATATAAAATATTTGGGAAAGGTGTGCTTAAATAAAGTTCTTCTGGAATAATATGTACACCATTGATAATTGAAGGGACACCCTTTCTCTGCTGCCGTTTAATAATATTAATGATAGAATTTTTCATTATCTTACATTGTTGTTTTGCCATATCGTAGCTCAAAAAGATATCGTGTGAGTAAATTTCATCTGAAGATAATTTATAAACAGATGTTAAACGGTTAGTATACCCTCTCAAAATTTCTCGAATTATATCCGTTTCCTCAACAAGTCTAAATTCTTTATATGTTTTAAGAAGTTCCCAAGAAATTGTTGTTTTTCCTACTCCTGGAACGCCAGATATAAGGATTATTAAATTTTCAGGTAAAAAATATTCTTTCTTCATTTCATCATTCCCCTTACTCGAATTCATCAAATCCAACGGATAACTTTGAATTATCCATTAACAACAATACTACCACACCCTC
>NZ_SRYA01000054.1 GCF_004793545.1 Petralouisia muris
TTCACTATGGGTAAATTTTGCCATTTTGCGTAGAAAAACGTTGGTAAGTTCCTAATTATAAAGTTACGCCCCCGGCAATTTTCTCGTTAATTACATAATAAGCCATATTTTCTTCCGGTTTGATGTACAGACGAATAGATTTGATAGATGATTCTCTGTGCCCCTCTGCAATATAAGCCTGTTTTGCTCTTTCCAGCACATCTTTTGTTGCAATTTCCTGCCCATGGAACTGAAGATAAACTTCTTCTACTTTTTCTGTTTTCTTGCTTTCTGTTTTCTTGGCCGGAGCTTTCTTGATTGATTTCTTTGCTGCGGTTTCTTTCTTTGCTGTCTCTTTCTTAGTCTCTTCCTTCTTTGCTGTCTCTTTTGTCTCTGCTTTTCCAGCAGTCTCTTTTATGGCAGTTTCTTCTTTCACCTCTGCTGCCGATTTGGTTGCTGCTGTTTTTACTGGAGTTGTCTTTGCTTCTCTCTTTTCCATTTCCTGTTTCCTCCCTGTTTTCTTACTGACAGACTAAAAATTTTTCCATTGCCAACAGTGCTTCTTCTTCATCGCTTCCATCGGCCACTATATTTACAGTCATTCCCTTTGACGGATTAAATGCCATGATTCCCATAATACTCTTTGCGTTAATTTTTGCCTCGCTGCTTTCCAGCCTGATTTCACTGTCAAACTGGCAAGCCACCTGCACCAACTCTGCAATTGGATTGCTGTACTCTTTAGCTACATTAGATACAATAATTTTCTTTTCGCTCATCTTATCTCTCTTTCTCATGTAATACTATCATACAACCAGTTTACACATGCGCTATATACCGTAATAAATATACCCCAACCAACTTCCTTTTTCAAGCGGTTTCTGAAAAACTGGCAATTTCCACTGAAAAAATATACTTTATACAAGAAAAATTAAACAATTTTTCAAACATTTTTTCTCTGTTTTTCCTAATTATCTCCCTAAAGTACCAATTTTATTCTTTTTTACAGTATGCTTTATCTACCTGAATTACCACAAAATGGTTCTCTCCCAAAACCTTTGCAGCCTGGTCCTGGATCTGCTGAATCAATTCCTCATCGCTGATTTCATAGTCATAGGGTACCACAATGTCAAAAATCAAATTTGTATGGCTTGGCCCCGCAACCACCCGAAAATCATGCATGGAAATCACCGAATCAATACGCTTTATAATCTCCCTAACCTGTTTTTGCAAATACAGCACATGTTCATCTTCTGTTACCACCGGGTCCATATGAATCACTGCATCACAGTTTAATTTCCTACGCAGCTCCACCTCTGTGTTATCTATAATGTCATGGAGTTCGAGAATATTTCCTTCGGCTGGAACTTCTGCATGGAGAGAAATCATCAGTCTGCCTGGGCCGTAATCATGCACCAGCAGATCATGTATCCCGCAGATTTCCTCCTGAGACAGCACAATTTTCTCTATCTGGCGCACCAGCGTCTCCTCCGGCGCCTGCCCCAGCAAAGGATCCAGCGTCTCCCTGGCTGCACAGATTCCTGCATAGAAAATAAAAATTCCCACCAACACGCCGCAGTATCCGTCAATCTGAAGACCTGTTACTTTACCCACAACGGCAGACAAAAGAACCACTGCGGTGGCGCAGGTATCGCTCAAACTGTCTGTGGCTGTGGCGCGCATTGCTGCAGAATCCACTTTCTTGCCGATTCTGTAATTATAATATGCCATATAAAGCTTTACCAGAATAGAAATCAGTAAAATTACCGCCGTCAAAATTCTGAACTCCACTTCCTGAGGATGGAAAATTTTATCCACGGAAGTCCGTACTAACTCCACCGCCATCAGAAGAATTGCCCCGGATACAATCAGCCCTGCAATATATTCTATTCGTCCATGTCCAAAAGGATGCCCCACATCCGGCTTGGCGCCTGCCATCTTAAATCCTACCAGAGTAACGCAGGAAGAGCCTGCATCTGACAGGTTATTGAAGGCGTCTGCCGTAACAGATATGGAGTTGCTGATGGCTCCTGCCAGAAATTTTCCAAAAAACAGCAGAAAATTCAAAACAATTCCCACTGTCCCGCAAAGCATTCCATATTGTTGGCGGACCGCCGGATTTTTCACATCATCTTTCTCTTTAATCAGCAGATTTATCAATATTGTGACCATATCGACTCCCTGAAATTTTTCCATATGACAGCTTCCCATTTTCCGGTTTTCCTATTATCATATGAAAAACTTTGCTTATTGTACATAGTTAGCGCAATTCATTGTAACACAAATAAAACCAAAGGAAAAGCATTTTCCCATAGTATTTTTCCAAAATACGTGATATAATTACTTGCATATTTTTGGGAAAAGGAGAGTAAACTTTATGTTGGAAAAATTTTTCAAACTGGAACAAAACAACACAAATGTAAAAACTGAAGTCATTGCAGGATTTACAACATTTATGACTATGGCATATATTCTTGCCGTCAATCCCAACATCCTGTCTGCTGCGGGCATGAACCCCAATGCGGTCATGATTGCCACGGCCCTGGCCTCCTTTGTGGGTACGCTGCTTATGGCCTTTTTGGCGAATTATCCCTTCGCACTGGCCCCCGGCATGGGACTGAACGCTTACTTCGCCTATACAGTCGTCATCGGCATGGGCTATTCCTGGCAGGTGGCGTTATTTGCAGTATTTGTAGAAGGCATTCTTTTTATTGTGTTATCTCTGACCAACGTGCGGGAAGCAATTTTCAACGCCATCCCTATGACCCTGAAATCTGCTGTCAGCGTAGGCATCGGCCTGTTTATCGCTTTCATCGGCCTGCAGGATGCAAAGCTGATTGTCCACAGCGATTCCACACTGGTTACTTACCAGACTTTCAAGGGGGAAAATTTCCATTCCGTTGGCGTTGGCGCGATTCTTGCCCTGGTAGGCGTGCTGATTACCGCTATTCTGCTGGTGAAACAAGTAAAAGGCGGTATTTTACTCAGCATCCTGATCACCTGGGTTCTGGGCATCCTCTGCGAATTGGCAGGCATATATGTGCCTTCTCCGGAAGCAGGCATGTATTCTGTAATTCCCTCTGGAATTGTCAGCCTTGATTTTTCTTCCTTTACGGAAACCCTGGGAGCTGTCTTTACCGTAGATTTCAGCAGCTTTAACATCGGAAACTTTATCATTATCATGTTCTCTTTCCTGTTTGTGGATCTATTTGATACCCTTGGCGCTCTGATTGGCGTTTCCTCCAAAGCGGACATGCTGGACGAAGACGGAAAGCTGCCCAGGATTAAGCCGGCTCTTTTATCTGATGCAATTGCCACCTGCATAGGCGCTTTATTCGGAACCTCCACAACTACCACTTACGTGGAAAGCGCTGCCGGCGTAACGGCAGGCGGACGCACCGGACTTACCTCCCTTGTCACGGGACTGTTATTCCTGCTGTCCGTAATTTTCTCCCCGTTATTTTTAAGCATTCCCTCTTTTGCCATTGCCCCTGCATTGATTATTGTGGGATTCTATATGATGAGCGCAGTTGCCAAAATTGATTTTGAGGATATGGGCGATGCAATCCCTGCATTCCTCTGCATTATAGCCATGCCTCTCGCTTACAGTATTTCAGAAGGAATCGCCGTAGGAGTAATTTCCTGGACGATTATTAATCTGCTGACTGGTAAGGCAGGTGAGAAGAAAATCAGCATTCTGATGTATGTGCTGACAGTTCTTTTTATCCTGAAATACATCTTTTTATAAAACATCCAAAGAACATGGGCTGCCGCAGCAAAAGCTGCGGCAGCCCTGTCATATGATCTGTCTCTGAATGTATACTATCCTTCCATGTTGCCCCTGTCTTAACTTCCACTCAGTTTATAAACTTCATAGGCAGGGTACGCCCTGTCAAAATGATACCCTAATTTCTCTGCCAGTTTTACCGACCACAGATTCTGAGCGTCCCAGCTTGGATATAACCCCCGTTCCATACACTCCAGTATCAGCCTTGCTCCGCAGGCGGAAGCCAGACCTCTTCTCCTGCAATCCGCTCTTGTGCCAATTTCCACTTCAATTCCCTCCCGATACACGGTGTAGGAGGACGCCCCTGCCGCCAGCTCTCCTTGATAAAGCACTGCTGCGCCTAATCCCCGCCTGCGGTAATCTTCATAATCCGCAAACTGAGAGGTAAAATCCACAGACCACTGTGATTTCCTGGTCTGCGTAAATATTTCTTCATCTATCAGCTTTACCTCGTAATCTTCGGGAAGGCTTTCCGCTAGTCTTCTCAAATGTTCTCTGTCAAAAACTCCCGGTTCCTTTTTTATGGCGTACCGCTCCACGCGCCTGCAGTTTTCACCGTATGCCTGTTCAATTTCTCTGGCCCAGCTCTCTCCGGTTTCATCCAGAGGAGGCACCATAATTACAAATTCCCTTACCTGGTTACTGATTTCTTCCGTCACCAATGCCTGATTGGCTTTTCCGGCGAAAAAACAAAAATCCGCCAGCAGAATTCTGGCTGCTGAAGGCTGTTTAATACTGTCTGCCCATGCTTCTCCCATGCAGCCCTGCAGGCAGGACCAGATAAGGGATTCATCCCAACCGGCATACAAGGGAGCAATTCTATCCATCTGTTTTTTTTCTATTTTGTATATCATAATGGTTCTCCTTATTTTTTAATCAGCCATTTGCCGCTTTTCGCAGAGCCTTCCTGCACAAGAATGCCTCTTTCTTTTAAGCTTTTCATAGCATATCTGATTCGGCTTTTTGACACTAAGCCCTGTTCCCCATTGCTCGATAATTCCCATCCTGCTGAAGATCTCTGCAATACAAACATTCCGAATTTTAGAACGCCCCTCCATTGCCTGCTCCACTTAAAACTCCCCAGTTCTCCAGATTTGTAATAGAAATTTCCCTCACCTTTTTTATTGGAATTTCTTTGGATTCTGCGATATATCTTCTTATATCTTCACATAAATTCAATGCTGCATTTTCCTCATAATCCATTTCAACATTCATCAGTTCATCAAAGGAATTTCCTGCTCCCTGATATTCCAAATCTCTTAAAATTGTCTCATCTTCTGGTCTGCCGGTTCCAGCCACCCGTATGTAGGTACCAAAATATACTTTTTACTGTCATCCGGAAGCTGAACTTTAAATTCTACGTTTTTTGATTCTCCATTTTTAATTTCTCCAAGGGTCATTTTGTCTCCTTCTCATTTTGCAGGGGATAATCATGTTCCAGCAAAAATTTTACGAAACTCCTCTATCTATCAAGTTCTAAGGCTGCCAAAATTATACATCATAAAAAGAGAAATTCCAATCTATTTATACTTAAAATCAAGGTTTTAACTAGGAAATATCATCTATAGATAAAATATACTTCAACATCTCATCCGAAAAAATCCCCTTCTCCCCCAGATAAACCACATGCCTCCCCTGAATCCTCTCTCCCATCAGGCCATGATCTGCCAGGGCCAGATCTGCCTCTTCCAACATGGAAATATCAAACCTGCTGTCCCCCGCTGCCGCCACTATCCCTGCCTGCACTTTCTGGCGGAACCTTCTGACCGCTTCTCCCTTGTTTAGTTTTCCAGGCACTGCATACACCTTCATCCCATTGGAAAATATCTCTAACTGGCTCCCCTTCAAATAGTTCTGTAATCTGCAAACAGTCTGCTCAGGCCTGACGCTTTTCGTAAACAGAAATAATTTTTCAATGTTCCTTACTTCAAAATTCACATTTTTGTCTGTTTTCAATAGCTTCCCGGCGTCGTATAATTCTGTCTGGCAATCAGTGAGCATTTCCCTGGACTGAAGGTACCAGTCCAAATCTCTTTCCCCCTGAACCAGAAGAATTCCTCCATTGCACGTCAGCGCATATTCCGGCGGCTGTTTCCCCAAGCAAATCCTCTGATACTGCTCCTCAGTTCTTGTGGTGGTAGGCACAAATAACGTCTTTTCCCGCACCTGCTTTAATAATGCTGCGGAGACCTCCGTCATATAGGAAATTTCCCTGTTCTGATAGATTTCCACACATATTTTATGTAATCCTATCTCATGTTTATAGGAATAAATCAATGTATTGTCCAAGTCTGAATGAAATACCACTCCGCTTCCTCCAACAAAAAAGTGTGCAGATCCAAGGCCGCCGGATGCACTTATGCACTCCCGGCAGACCAAAAGACCGCACACCTTTATAAGTTCCTATCGCTCTACAATCGCCTTGCGTACCAAATCCACTGGAATCATGGTCACGGCAAGCAGCACTACGGCTGCCCAGCCCACAATTCCAAAAGGCACACAGCTGAACATGTTTCCAATCCAGGTGAACGCTGTAAAGGGCACAAGGGCCGCATTCACAATTAACGCCTGCACCAGAATAATCGTAAAGAACACCTTCAGGAACCCGGGATTCTCATTTAATCCCTTAAAAATGCCAAATTTATCATCCCTGACATTAAATCCGTTAAACAGGGCGCTTACAATAAACAGCACAAAATAGCCAGTCAGATGCTGCTCCTCTGTCTCAAACAAATTCTGGAAGAAAGGAAGCTTCAGGTACAGGAAACTGATCAGCACAAGCCAGGCCCCCATGGTGATAATCTGAGCCATCATCTTTCTGCTTACAATGCTCTCATCCCTTCTTCGGGGCTTCTCATCCATATACTTCTTAAGAGCCGGCTCATTGCCAAGCATAATTGCCCCCAGGCCGTCCATAACCAGATTGACAAACAATAAATGGGTTACCTTTAACGGCTCCTCCACGCCGAAGAACGGCGCAATGGCGCTTACCACCACTGCCGCAACATTTATCACAAGCTGGAACTTGCAGAATTTCAGGATATTATGGTAAATCGTCCTGCCATACCAGATGGCGTCCTTGATGGATTTAAAGTTGTCATCCAAAATTACAATTTTACCTGCTTCTTTGGCTGCTTCCGTACCGCTTCCCATGGCAAAGCCAACGTCAGCCCGTTTCAACGCCGGAGAATCGTTGACCCCGTCTCCTGTCATGCCAACCACCAGGTTCATTTCCTGACAGAGCCGCACCATTCGGGATTTGTCCGTAGGCAGCGCTCTTGCAATCACCCGGATATTGGGAATAATTTTCTTCACCTCATCATCTGACATTTCATTTAACTGAGCAGAGGAAAGCGCCCGGTCAGAGTCATTTTTCAAAAGCCCTGCATCCCTGGCAATGGCAACTGCCGTCTCCAGCCTGTCTCCGGTAATCATAACCACCTGAATTCCGGCGTTCTGCACCTCTTCAATGGCTTCCCTCGCCTCGGGCCTGACATCATCCCGAATGCCCACCAGGCCGATAATCACAATATCCTCGTTAATTTTATTTTCCACAAGTTCTTTTTCCGAATATCCGAAAGCCAATACCCGCATTGCCTTTTCGGCCAAATCATCAATTTTTTTATCTAATGCAGACTTGTCAATGTCACGGATTTCCCCGTTTCCGTCCAGATACTTTACTGCTGAAGCCAGCAGCCGCTCCGGGGCGCCTTTATAAAAGGTTTTCCCCTCTCTGTCAATTCTTGCCTGGCTGAACTTATTGGTGGAATTAAATCCCTGGGCTCTTGATACCACACAGCTTTTATCCGCTTCCAGAGTACGGAAGGTTTCTTCCCCGATAAATTTCATCAATGCCTGATCTGTAGCGTTTCCGCCGATGACCCGGTGTTCCCCGTCAAACATGGACTGGGTATTTTTCCCGATTGCCAAATCCAGCAGTCTTTTCACATTCCCGTGACCGCCCAGTTCCGGAATCGGAATGGAAGCGCCGTCTGCCGTGAAGAAATCCACCACTTCCAGCATTCCTTTGGTGATGGTTCCAGTTTTATCACTGAATAAAATATTCAGGGAGCCTGCCGTTTCAATACCTTCGGCCTTTCTCACCAATACGTTATGATCCAGCATCTTGCTGGTGTTCTGCATCAGCACCAGGGAAATCATAAGAGGAAGTCCCTCCGGCACAGCACAGACAATGATAACCACCGCCAGAGAAACGGCATTTACAATATCTTTTATCACCTGCTCAAACCCGATGGAAAAATACTCGGACACGCCGCCTGCCGACACAATAAAGTATAAAAAATACAATACTGCAATCACAATGGCTCCGATATAGCCAAAGGTGGAAATCTGCTTTGCCAGCTTTGCCAGCTTCACCTTCAGAGGAGAGTCCGGCTCATCCTCCTGCATTTCCTCCGCCATCTTGCCCATCATTGTTTTTAAGCCTACTCTCCTTACATCCAGGACGCCTTCTCCGTCAAAAACCACCGCTCCCCGGAACAAGGAGTAGGAATCTACAAAGGTATCCCCTGTGATATCCTCGACAAGAGAGGTTTCCGGTGAAGTTTCTTTCTTTTTACACTCCTCCGCCTCTCCGTTCAATGCAGAGTTATCCACGCTTAAAGCGCCGGAAACAAGGATTCCGTCTGCGGGAATTTTATCCCCTGACTGGAGGAGCACTTTATCTCCAACCACAACATCATCCACGTCAATCACGGTAACCATATTATTCCGGTGAACCTTGCACTGGTCCTTTTTGGTACTGTCTTTCAGCTCCCGGTACTTGGTATCGCTGGCAACGCCTGTCTTTGCCGATACAAACGCCACAATCAAAACTGCCACAATCGTGCCCAGCGGTTCATAAATCTCTGCATATCCAAAGAAAAACATCACAATCATAAGAACTGCTATGGCAAGCAGTATCTTAATCATGGGGTCTCCAAAAGTTTCCTTGAATTCCTCCCAAAAGGTGGTAGGTTCTGAATCCGGAATCTCATTTGAGCCGTATTTCCCTCTGGAAAGCTCTACTTCTTTGTCTGTAAGTCCCTGAAATTTCATTCTATGTCTCCTTAATATAGATCTGTCCGCCAGTCTTTCTGCGGCCCATATTATTTTCTCCGCAATTCTTTCTGCGGCTCTTATTATTTTCTCCGCAATTCTTTCTGCGGCCCATATTATCTTTGTCCGCCAGTCCGGTTATGGCATTTTATACATATCTGTTGGCCAGTTCCCCGACACTTCTGTCATTGGTTCCCTGTCCAATGGCGTTGAACTTCCATTCCCCGTTGTATCGGTATACTTCTCCGAAAATCATGGCTGTCATGCCGGAATAATCCTCTGTCAGGTTATATTTGCACATTTCATTGTTATTTCTGCCGTCCACCAAGCGGATAAATGCATTCTGAATCATTCCGAAATGCTGTCTTCTCTCCACCGCCTGATAAATATTTACCACAATCACAATTCTATCATACTGAGCTGGAATCATAGACAAGTCCACTGCAATCTGTTCGTCATCCCCGTCCCCGGCGCCAGTCAGGTTATCCCCCATATGCAAAACGGCGCCGGAATCATGACGCAGATTTCCGAAAAATACCAAATCCTCTTTTCTTCTTACCTTGCCGTCGCTTAACAGCAACGCAGAAGCATCACAGTCAATTTCCTGAGGCTTGGGTGCAAAAAGCCCCCGTTTCTTTCGCTGCACTTCATCCCATCCCAGACCAATCATGATTTTAGACAATCCTGCATTATCTTTAGACAAATTGACCTTCTGCCCTTTTTGTAAACTAATTGACATTTTTTTCCTCCTTCACATGGATGAATGCTAAAGGAACAGCCGTCCAGTTTGCTTTAGCATCCATCCATTCTGATATCCATATTCCTGCCAATGGCTACTCAACCTCCACGCCGTAATTCGCGCATAAAGCCGCCAATCCGCCTTGATAGCCGCTTCCGATGGCATTAAATTTCCATTCACTGCCATTTTTGTATAATTCGCCGAACACTGCGGCCGTTTCAATGGAGAAATCTTCTCCCAAATCATAACGCAGCAATTCTTCTCCCGTATCCTCTTTATAGATGCGGATGAATGCATTATTCACCTGGCCGAAGTTCTGCCGCCGCTGCTCAGACTCATAAATGGTAACCGTAAAGGCTATCTTGGTAATATTCGCCGGAACCATGGACAAATCCACTCGGATCTGTTCATCGTCCCCATCTCCTGCGCCGGTTCGGTTATCACCCATATGCTGCGCACATCCGGAAGGATGCTGCAAGTTTCCATAAAATACAAAATCCTCTGACTTTGAAACTTTCCCTGCATCTGTCAGCAAAAACGCCGCCGTATCCAGATCGAAATCTCCTCCGGTATCAAATGCATTTATGTCCCATCCCAATCCCACAACAATTTTAGACAATCCCGGATTGTCTTTGGTAAGACTTACCTTCTGGCCTTTCTGCAAATTTATTGGCATATCTTTATTTCCTCCTTAAAAATTAAGCAACTTCTATTCCATAATGCCCACACAAGGCTGCAAGTCCTCCCTGGAACCCGCTTCCAATGGCATTAAATTTCCATTCACCGTTATGGCGGTACAATTCTCCCACCACTACAGCGGTTTCAATGGAGAAATCTTCTCCCAGATCATAACGGATCAGCTCCTGCCCCGTGGTCTCATCTACAATCCGGATAAAGGAATTGGACACCTGACCGAAATTCTGCCGTCTTACATCAGAATCATAAATTGTCACCGTAAATGCAACCTTCTCCACATTGGCCGGGATCATGGCAAGGTCAATCTGAATCTGTTCGTCATCTCCTTCTCCCTCCCCGGTCAGGTTATCGCCCATATGTTTGACAGCGCCGCTGCTGTGCTCCAGATTCCCATAGAAAATAAATTCTTTTTCTGTGGGGCATTTTCCATTCTGTCCCAGCATAAACGCTGCCGCATCCAGATCGAAATCTGCGCCGGAATCAAATGCATTCACATCCCACCCCAATCCTACCATAATTTTTTTCAGACCAGGATTTCCTTTTGTTAAATCAACCTTCTGTCCCTTTGATAAATTAATTGGCATACTTCATATCCTCCTTTATTCTGTAACTTCTAATACTTTTTGTCTGGCATATGGTACATTCTGTTAAACTCTGTTTTAATATTTTCAAGTCTAGCCTGATCCTGTATGCGCTGCTGCCTTGCATTCTGCTGAATCTGCTTCGTCTCATCAATACCGTTTACAATCGTTCTCCAGGTAGTTTCCAGAGTTTCAATCTTAATGGAGCTGCCGGAAGCAAGCTGGGCGGTCATTTTAGACTGTTCCACCGTATTTCTTGCGTTCTTCAAAAGCATCTCGTTGGTCTTTTCATCCAAGGCAGACATGGCTTCCGCCTGAATCTTCTGTCTCTTTAACATAATAGCCTGTGCCAATGCCTGTTTAAAGACCGGAAGCGTAATAATAAATGCAGAATTAATTTTTCTCACCAGATTCATATTGCTGAATTCCATGGTTTTAATCATAGGAATCGACTGCATTGCCACGCTTTCCGCCGTCCGCAGATCCTGGGTTCTCTGCTCTAACATCATCAATGCCTGCTGAAGGCTCTGAATTTCAAACTGAATGGAATTATCTCCGGTTGCATCCAAATCCGCCTGCCTCTGGGCAATATATGCCTCCAGTTCCCGGCACCCCTGTTCCCCGGCAAGAATATACTTTACCAAATCATGATAATAATTTACATTGGCTTCAAACATCTGCTCCAGCTTACGATTGGACTGCTTGATTTCCGACTCATATTGTTTCAGCTGCACATAAATCTTATCTACCTCTTCTCCCATAGTATGGTACTTGGCAAGAATTTTATCCAACTGTTTCCTGAGATTTCCAAACATCTTCCCAAAGAGTCCCGGATTCTCCTTTAATTCCTCCACATCAAATTTAGACATCACCTTTGCCAGAGTATTCAGCATTTCGCTGGAATCGTCAAGCTGTGACATATTCATGCTGTTTAATACCACATCGGAAGCCTTAGAAATCTCTTCCGCCGCCTCAGCTCCGAAGGACACAATGGTCTCTAAGTTGTGAACCTCAATAGTGCTGACCAAATTATCCACCTCTGCCGAATTAGTCAGCGTGTCATTCATCTGCTGCCTGTCGGCAACAATGTCGTACTGCTGCACCACCTCAATTTCATTCTTGGGTTCCGGCACCGCCTGCTGCTGCGGCTGCACCGCTGTTTTGCTAAAATCAAGTCCCATATGCATCAACTACCTCTCTTAAATATTTTATCGCGCCATGACTGACGTGCATTAGATGGAATCCTGCCAAAATCCGGTACCTGCAAATCATACATATACTCGCCAATCTGGTGTTCTTCCATTAATTTCTTATTCAGATATTTCTCGATACTCTGATATCCAGTAGGCACCAAAAACAACACATCAAAGCCTGCCAGATTTAAAAAAGATACCAGAATAGAATCCTCCAGCGTTATCATTGCCTCTGTAGTATTAATATAAAGAAACTTCGGGTTCCTTTTCGTAAAATCAAACTTCTGTATCATCCTTAAAATTTCTTTTTTCAGGTTCAGGACCACTGCAATGATCGTGTATTCCATCCCATTTTCAAATGTCCCTTTGATAATCCTCTGCTCGATCAAAAGCTGCAGCTTATCCAGAATATGTTCCTGAATCTCCTCCCGGAGAAATCCATAGGGATAACCGGAATGGCCTTTGATTTTCGCCCGCTGCAGCTTTCCATTTTTAAAAAACTCCGTCACATAAGGCTTGATGGGGTTGGGTTCCGCAGAACTGATATAGGGAACCTTCCCAGACACCACAGTATCACCGGTCACAAGCCTCTTTATGCCGCTCCAGTATTCAGATATCCCCAGCTTCACGCCAGAAATCTTGGCATAAATCACCGGAAGATTCACAACCTCATCCACCGTACTGAAATTGGGCCGGTACTTCAGCTCCTGATCCCAGAGAAGCTCAATTTCCTCATACATGGTCTGCAGCGTCACGGCATTGGCTTTCCCATACTGACGGTTTCGGTACAGGCCGGAATCCTGATACATGATCGTATCCAGCTCCCGCTCTGCATGGTAAGCCGCTGTTCCCATCCGTATTCCGGAATTATCCTGGGGGAACCTGTCCACCGTCAGGGATTCCGGATAATTCACCTCATAGAGCAGCGAATCCTCCAGACAGCATCTCCGATTCAAATCAGGAGCTAAAATCAGCACATCCACCGGCAGCCTTGCCAGAACCTTCAGAAACATTCCTTCATTTTCTGTTTTGCACCCGCCCAGATAAATAAAACAGCCGATTTCCGGGATTTTCCACTGATAAAAAAGTTCTGACTGGTACCGTTTCAGCCAGCAAATCAGATAGACCGCCTTGTTGGTCAGTTTATTCAGATTCATTCCCGGATGCTTTGCTTCTTCCAGCATAATATCCAGAAACGCTTTATACATTAACCTTTGTAATTCCGGGTTTGCTGCATATTTCAGATTGTTCGCCGCCAAATCTGCAAGCATCTGGTTCTGCCCGGCATAATTTTTACGAACCACGCCGCTGATTTCTTCCATCGTAGGCTTCGGAATCTCCTGGTCTGCAATTACCAGTTTCCGGCCGCTGTTTTTCAGTTCCAATTGAAACTGGAACAATTCATTTAAATAAGTCAGCTTATCCTCCACACCGTTGATTCTAATAAAACAGTTATAAAAAAGCCCAGGGTTGCTTCCCCTGCTTCGAAGCTCCGTTTTGATATCCGTAAGCCCCTTTCCCTGAATCCAGGCATTGGTGCAGTTCAGCAGACCTGGCGCCGGCCCATAGAGACGTTCCTTATCCTGCTCCCGTCTCACTTCCTCCCGCAACCCTTTCAGAGAAAAATCCTTTGGAAAAGCCGTCATATTTTCCCCATTCCAGGCAAAGGAAAGTTCAGAAGTTACATCCAGTTTTAAATAATTCTCATCTCCATGATACTGCAAAAGCACAATATCACAGCCTGCACGGGACAGAACGGCCATCAATTTTAATTCATAATTGCTGATTTCGCCTTCATACAAAATCTTGGGGATATGATGTTCTTCAAGCTGATTCACCACACGCTCAAATTTATAGTAAAGCCAGCACATGAACTTAATGTAGGCGTTTTTCATCATGTTCTCATTCTTACCTGCCCTGCGCATCCCATCCAGAGTATCATAAATGGCCAAAGACACCTGCTCCCTCTGATAATCCTTCATTCGCGGCAGCCATTTTTTCAGACTGGCCAAAAGGAAGCCCGTACTCATCTGGAAATCCATTCCCATAATCTCCCCGTAATAGTCCAGCTGTTTTTCCTCCGGATTGGGAATCCTTCCCTCAATCACAACGCCGGAGGTTCTGGCTGCATCATAATATTTCCGGATAAATCCATGGATCTCCTGATTATATCCACAAATCCGGTAAAAAAACACCCCTGATTCCCTCCGGCCTTCCGGCTCTAAAAAATATTCATCTAAACTCTGAAGCTTCCTGTGTTTCAACATATATCTGCAATTCACCTTCAATATCTGTTCATCTTGTTCTTGTTCATCACATAGCCAAGAGCTGCTCCTACCATTCCGCCCAGAATATGGGTCAGATTGGATACGTTATTCTGTACAAAAATTCCCTCATACACCTGCTGTCCGATATAAATCACCGCCACTAAAATAAAAGTCAGAGGAATCTCCCCTTCCTTCACGCAGGTAAAGGAGGACAAAAGAATCATTGCAAATACCACGCCGCTGGCTCCCAAAAGCATCACTCTCGGGAAAAAAATAAAATGCACCACGCCAGTTGTCAGCGCTGTTGCCAGAACCACAAACAGCATGTTGGCCGAACCGTATTTTTCCTCCAGCAGCGGCCCAACAACCAGAATCAGCGTAATATTTCCAAAAAAATGGCTCCACCCTGCATGCCCCAGCACATGCCCGAAAAATCTCACATAAGTCCACAGGCTTAGCAGGGAGGAACGGTATACACTAAAAAATATCTGATTGGTAAAACCCCGGGTCATGATATTTAATATCATCACAAGAAAACAAAGGATGGTAAAGCTTAAGATTACCGGAGAATTAAAAGATATTTTCAGCTTTCTATTTTCAGACATAAGCAATTCCTCATTTCACATTATGTTTTATTATAAAGTTTTTTACCATTTATTTCAATGCATTTTATTTAATTTTCAGATATTTAAGAATTGAGTATTTGACAGTAATTCTAGTAATCTTCAATTCACAAACCCCCGAACGAAATTTCCTATGTATTCATACCCAACTGCCAGATTAATATTCTGCCCTGCATCAAATCCCGCCGTACTGATTCCAATTACTTCCCCATACATATTCAGCACCGCTCCGCCAGAGCTTCCATTGGAAATAGGGGCTGTAAATTGAATCATATCTACCCCCTCTATCTCACGAAATCCGGAAATGATCCCGTCAGACACAGAATTAAATAACCCAAGCGGACTGCCGATGGCTACCACCCGCTGTCCCCGGACAAGTTTTTTCTCTCCTTTATAAATGGGAAGGGGCGAAAGCTTCCGCTCAATCCGGATCACCGCAAGATCCAGAACAGAATTATATTTAATCATTTCGTCTGTCTGATATACCCGCTGATCCTCCTCAATCCTTACAGAATAAAGTCTTCCCCGGCAGGCCACATGGTTATTGGTCAGGATATAGCCCTCCCTGCCAATCATAATTCCGGAACCGCCGCCTATCACATCTCCCCGTCCGTCATGAATCATAATCTGCACCACAGAGGATGCAAGCTGAGCCAGCTCCTCATAACTCAGTTCCCGCCTGCCCCTTTGGGGAATCGGCTGTATCGCTGAGGTTTTACTTCCGCTCCATGGCTTTGGCTGAATGACTGTCTCTCTTGCGTTGGATGGGTTCTGCCGGATGACTGTCTCTCCTGCGCTGGATAAGTTCTGCTGCCCCGGAACTTCCCGATGACGCCTGGAATCCAGCATTTCTCTGGTTCTTCTGTCACGTTCCGGTATTCTGACATTCACTGCAGCCCTTGAGGCGGCAGTCTGCGATTGAATCCCGACTGCACTTGCCATTCCTTCTGACATATGGAATATGTCTTCTTCGGAATTTCTGTCCCCGGCATACATCTCAGGACGATACTCCGGCACCGCATACTGCCTGGAATTTGCCGCCTCATACTGTCCAAAACCTGCAGCCACACACTTGCGGGACAGCTCCAGCCGCTCCAGTTCCGGAGAAATATCCTGCTCTGTCTGAAGCAGCAGCACATCAAATCCCAGCAAAGTAAGCAGATAACAAAACAGATACTCCTGCTGCCTGGCAATATTCATGCACGCCACTTTCATAGAATTTTCCGGTTTCCAATTCTGTAAAGCCGAAAACACTGTCTGATCCAGCCAAAAAAATACCTTTACCATAAAATTTTTTTCTATAGAGGAATTCATTCCCTGCTTCCCCTTTTCCAACAAACCGAGAATTTCTTCACACGCCCTGCTAAGAATCTGACACAGCTGCTGATTTGGCATGACCGCCTTAATCGAAACACTTTGCTTCCCACTGTTCCTCCAATTCTCATAACAGTCCCCATAAAACGCTGCGTCTTCCATGGCCGTCAGCCGGGGCAGGCTGCTTAGCCTGTTGTAAAATCCCTGTCCCTGGTTCATCCGCTCTGTCAATGTCTGATCCATCCGCTGGATCTCTGTTGGCATTGCCGCATTGATTCCTGTAATCCGAAGAAAATACACATCCTTACATCCATGATGGAAGCCGCCCTTTACATTCATAAACGCCTCCACGGAGGACAATTCCATTACATGATATCTTGTTTTAAAATTTGTCTGCATAGGAAATCACCTGATCCCTTCGTAAATCTTCCTGATTCTCTTTAGATATAGAAAGGCTCTACTTTCAACTCCAATACTTTTCTTTGATTTTACCGCATTTTGTATCTATGATCAATATATTATGTATACCATTCACTGCATTTCCCCTAAAATGGAAACTTCTAACCCCACTTTCCTATTGTGCAACCAACTGTTTTGCCATATAATATATGGTAAAATCTTTTAAAACAGGAGTGCCAGAAATGAACCATTTTCTACCTGCTTACAGCGTTGGCCCATTGCTCTATTGCCCCGCCAACAACAAAAGCATTGCAAATTCTCTGATCCATGAAAAATTCGGCAAACACTTTTCCCTGGCTCTGTGCCTAGAGGATACCATACAAGACAACTGTGTGGCAGATGCGGAAAACATATTGATTGCTTCCCTCCAAACTTTACATTCCCGCCAGGCCCAGACGCCCTTTTTCCTTCCAAAACTCTTTATCCGGGTCAGAACCTGGAAACAGATCAAAAGCCTGCTGGATCGGCTGGGACATTCCAGGGAAATTGTTACAGGCTTTAATATTCCAAAATTCTCTCTGGAAAATGCAGACGCTTACCTTCAGACCTTCAAAGACATCAACGCCCAGGAGAGCAGCCCCTTTTACATGATGCCGATTTTTGAAAGCCCTTCCATGATCCATCTTCAGAACCGGGCTTCCATTCTCTACGAACTGAAGGGGAAATTAGATGATATCTCTCAATATGTGCTGAATATCCGGGTGGGCGGCAACGATCTTTGCCATATGTTCGGCTTCCGCAGACACAGCAATGAATCCATATACAAAATACGTCCGGTGGCAAATATTTTCTCTGACATTATCACAGTTTTCGGCATGGATTATGTTGTCTCAGGGCCTGTATTTGAATATTATAATGGAAGTAACTGGGACTCCGGCCTGAGCAAAGAACTGAATGACGACAGGCTGTGCGGATTTATCGGCAAAACCGTCATCCACCCCAACCAGATTCCGCTGGTAAATGAAGCATACAAGGTGCCGCTGAAGGACTACAACGATGCAAACGCCATTTTGGACTGGGATACCGCTTCTCCCTCCCTGGTTGCCGGCAGCATTGTAAAAGAGCGGATGAATGAATACAAAACCCATTACAACTGGGCTCTGCGGACACTGCTTCTGGCAGAAGCTTATGGACTGAAATAATAGGCTCTGCTAATTTCTTTTCTTGTGCATGTATCATATCCTCTGCAGAATAAAACCGGCAGATTTACGCATCTGCCAGTTTTTTAATGATTCCGCAGCACTTATAGTTCTTTAATGGATAACAGGCGACGGGCACATTTTTTTCCTCCGCCAGCCTAAGAATATGCGCCAGGGATTTATCATTTCTGCAGTCTGGCCGGACTAATACCTTCCATGGAACACGGCGCAGCAGAACCCTGGTGGTCTCACCAATTCCCGGCTTTACCAAATTAATATCAGAAACGCCAAATTCCATGGCAATCTTTTTTACTTCCTCCAATCCCGGGTTGTGATCTTTGGTCCCCTCAATGGCCCCTTCATTATTTTCTTTCTGAATTACGAATTCTCTTTCAATAGCATGGATAAAATCATAGGACAAATCTGCATCTTCCAATTCCCCATAATATGCCGCGCCGTGAAAATCATTTTCTCCAATGATATCCTTCCGCAAAAATGTCCTGCTCACCAGCCCTGACACCGTACAGTTCAGGCAAGAGCTGGGAATCAAAATATCCTGGTGGGTTCCACATAATTTTGTAACGTTTGCCGGATCTGCCAGCACTGCCAGCTCAGAAGAAACCCCCGGATAAAAAGCGACATCCTTCTTCAGTTCCCCCAAGATTGCCCCTTTTCCAATCCATCCGTCCACAAAAAGCAGATCCTTTGGCTGATACTGTTCCAGAAGAAATTTTATGGCATTATCGTCAATTCCCCTTCCCCGGATAATGGAAATTGAATAATGGGGCGCCTGAAGACGATATTTTTTCCAGAGATAACGCTTCAGAAGAATTCCAATGGGGGTTCCAGCCCTTGCCAGGGACACAAGAACCACATGCTCCCCCTTTTCTTTTATGATTTTATCCGCTAACGCCCCAACTGCCAGAGCCGTGGGCCTGGCGTAATGCTCCAACGTTTCCCGATACACTTCCATGTATTTCTGCGTCGGCACATACTCAATGGGAAGCATTTCGCAGTAATGGCGTCCTGCCTGGATTTCCTTTTCCCGCTCCTCTGTGGATTGGGGCTTCACCAGGCCAGTAATATCTTTTAACAGGAAAATAACATCCCCTTCTTTGTAAGAGCTTCTCATTTTCCACACCACCTAACCATATAAATCTCACGGCAGCCGCAGCTATCCAGAGCACTGATAAGAGATACTGCACCTGGATGTTCCGGCTCTGCATCCGTCAGAATCAGCGCCAGATCGTAATTATCCAGATCATACACATATGTGGTGCGTTCCTCCTCATAGAGGCTTACCAGCTCATACCGTTCATGGAGCGGATATTCCTGCTGCCTGCTGACCATAATTGGGCTTCGGGTCGTTGCATGGCATTTCACCCTGTTCCCCAATTCAGAGATTTTCTGCGCCGCATATAAGGGAGCATACATAAATTCCTCTGTGCCCAAAACTAGAATGTCCCTGCCTTTTCCAAAGGGAATTCTTTCTTTTATCTCCTGCCATAATTTTTCACAGGCAGCCTGGTACTCCCGGCCTTTATGAAGCCTTCTGGCATTGATATATCCAGAAGCAGTAATTGGACGAAACAGGAGTTTTTGGCTCATCTTATGAATGCCTTGGGCACTGATATTCTCGGAAACTGGAACTTCCTCCGCTTCCGGCAGATACACATCTGCTGCCAGACCGCTGACTTTATGGTAACTTCCGTCATTCCTGCACCCATCTGCAATTCCGGAATATCCACTGTGTTCTGTTTTTACCAGATAAACCAGATCAATCTGCTCTTTCTGATATCTCTCCAGGGCCTCTTCGTCCATTCCATTCAGCAGGGAGACTGCGGAAAACTTCAATTCTTTGTCATAAGTCTGCCGAATCAGACTCACAATTTTTCCAATGGTATTTCCGGTAGTCACTTCATCTTCCACAAAAACAATCCGGTCTATTCTTCCAATCACAGAGTCCAAATCATTTTTTACCACCTTCTGCTCTGCGGCATGGCTGTGAGATTCAGAAAAGTACAGGTACTCTACCTCGGGAATATGCTCCCTGGTAGTCTGCATATAATCTGTGTCAAGCTGTACCGCCAATGTTTCCCCAATTGCAGTGGCGGTTTCTGCAAAACCAATCAGCAAAAGCCGTTCTCCTTTGCAGCGCTCCGCCACCAAATCCGCCAGAGCCGAAAACATTTTAAGGGGCAGGTCAGGGCTCACAGGAACATGTTTTCCCTGATATTTATTAACAACCAGAAATTTACGCTTTGCATTATTTTCCCGTTTGGCAATGGCTATGATATTTTCTGTGTACATACAATCCTCCATCTATTGAATACTTTCCATCCAGATTTTTTTCCTGAAAATCACAAAAGAAATCCCCAATCTTACACATTCCTCCAGCGATAAGATAAAATATACAGGAGCCACCGGCAGCTTCCAGACAAACGCCGCCAGAATTCCCAACGGAACTCCGAAGATCCAGGTGCCTGTCAGATCGATCCACATGGCGTATTTTGTCTTTCCTCCGCTTCTGAGAATTCCCCCGCCCAGTATCATATTTAATACCTTCACAGGCGCAATCACAGCAATCGCCAGAAGCAGTCTCCTTGTAATTTCCTGAACCTGCGGCTCCACACAATAAATTTTCACATAGAAAGGGCTGACTGCTGTAAGGGCCAGCGACAACATGACTGAAGCTGCCAGGCCATATTTCATCAGCTTTTTAGATTCTTCATACGCCTGCCCGAACTTCTCTGCCCCAAGGGATTTTCCTATCAGGATGCCCGACGCCTGGGCAAGGCCGCTTAACGCTCCTATCACAATGGTCTGAACTGGTATGGTCATCGTCATTGCGGCGCATGCGTCTGTTCCTATATTTCCGTAAATGGCAGTATACACATTTTCCCCCAGGCTCCATAAAAATTCACAAACCAGCAGCGGACAGAGAATTTCCAGATACTGACGCCTGAACTCTCCCGCTCTCCCCGAAGGATGGCGCTCCACCCCTTGTTCTGATATTTCCTGACAATGGTCTGTTTTATTCTCCTGGCAAACCAGCAGCTTCATTCCCCGCTTCTTCTTATTATGCAGGAAAAAAAGAAAAATGACAATACAGGAAATCAATTGGGCAATCACGCTTGCCAGGGCCGCTCCTGCCACTCCCATCCTGGGAAATCCCCATTTTCCAAAAATCAGCAGATAATTTAGCCCCGTATTCCATACCAACGCAAAAATACTTGCATACAAAGGAAACGCGGCTGCTTCCATGCATCGAAGCATGGTTGTCAGCATAGAACTGACTGCCATAGGCAGAAAAGACACTGCCAGAATACGCAGATATGACGCTGCCAGCTCTTTTGTCCCTTCCTCTTTCGTATAAACCGCCATAATATGTTCCGGAAAAACGATGCAAAGCAAAAAAAACCCCGCCGCCAACGCCACAGATAACGCCAGATTAAGCAAAAAACTCCGACCTGCAGATTTTTCATCCTTTCTCCCAAAATACTGTGAAATCATAATGCCGGCTGCTGAAGCAACAGCTGCCAGAACTACAGAATAAAGAGAGGCAAATTTTCCGCCCAGACCAATTCCGGCAATACTGCCGCTTCCAAGCCGCCCTATCATAACCTGGTCAATCACACTGAAGGAGGACTGCAGCAAGGATTGCAAGGTCACAGGCAGAGCTATTTTCAGCACCGCACGCTCAAATGTTTGTTTCTTTTCCATCGTCCCAATCCTCCCTGGGTAATTTCTTTACGCTTTTACGTTCTACCAGAAACGTTGGCAGCTTCACAACAATGCGTTCCTCCGTTCCCATTTTCAGATTTTTCAGGACTGAAACTGCCGTCCTTGCCCTGACGGCCGCATCCTGCCTTACCGTAGTCAGCGCAGGATTACAATAATTGCACAACGGGCTGTCATCAAATCCCGCAACAGAAAGATCCTCCGGCACACGGACGTCCTTTTCCTGCAGATAACGGATCAATTCCACTGCATAAAAATCGGACACCGCAAAAACCGCCGTATGCTTCAAAATCTCCTCTTCCCGCTGCTGATATAATTTCATCCGCTCTTTTCTCTCAAAAGGAACTTCCAGAAAATCAACCTGCTCCCTTCCCAAAGCTGCCCTGAATCCCTCCATCCGTTCCAAATCCATACAAATACAATTGTCAGAAATGCACAGGACCTTTTTGTGTCCCATACGTTTCAAATATTCTCCCATCTGGTAACCGCCGTTATAATTGTCTATCACCAGATTGCAAATTTTTTGAGTCTCCTGAAAATACCCGTCATACACTACGAAGGGTATATGCATGGATTCCCGCAATTTCTGATAATCCTGTTCGCAAAATCCAATCATAACCAATCCGTCCATATTCCACATGGAGGCAAAACGCACAATTTCATCCCATTTCGTTGTTACTTTTATCATCATGAAATAGCCTGCCCCGTCAATTTCCCTGGACAGGGCGTTGACAGAGGCTGAAATAAATCCGTCCTCCAACACGTGTCCTTCGTATTTCTCATGATCATTCACCACAACGCCAATAATTTTGGAATTATTCTGCGCCAGCAGAATGCCTGCCATACTGGGAATATAACCGCTTTTTTCTATCAGTTCCTGCACCCGCTTCACCGTTTCATCCGATATCTTTCCCGTTTTTCCATGAATCACATTGGAAACGGTTGCTGTGCTGAGACCAAGCTCCTCTGCAATGTCTGCGATTCTGATTCTTCCCTTTTCCACAACCGTGCACTTCCTTTTCTAAAAAATCAACTATCCTGAGCATTTACGCTCAAGGGCATACTTATTCACCAAATGATTTTTTGTTTTTCCTGAAAGAATGAGAACCTTCCTGCAAATCATTTGGCTACGGGTATAAGTATAGTAAAACAGAAGCTGTTTTTCAAAGGTTAAATGCGTAACCCAATCCAAAGAATGCAGGGATTTTTTATACAAATTGTACATGAAACAGACAACAGCAGCCACATACAAAAGCCGGAAAGAAGCTCCGCCATCCATGCAGCTTCTTCCCGGCCTGTCATCCGTTGTTCCTTGTCCGTTTCAAAGGAAACTCTTAAGTTTTATTCTTCTTTCTGTCCATAATAAGCATTGGCCCCATGTTTCCGGTAATAATGCTTATCCTGCAATTTCTGGGGTGCAGGCTGAATCCTGGGATTGATGGTTTCCGCACGGTAGGCCATCTTTGCCACTTCCTCCAACACCACTGCATTGTGCACTGCTTCATGAGCGTCCTTGCCCCAGGCAAAGGGACCGTGATTTTTACACAATACTGCCGGAACAGCCATCACGTCTTTTCCCATTTTCCGGAAGGAATCCACAATCAAATGTCCGGTGTTTTCTTCGTATGCGCCGTCAATTTCCTCCTTCGTCAGGCAGCGCACACAGGGAATTTCTCCATACATATAGTCTGCATGGGTAGTGCCGTAGCAGGGAATGCTGCGTCCTGCCTGCGCCCAGCTTGTGGCATAGGAGGAATGGGTGTGGACAATTCCGCCGATTTGGGGAAATGCTTTGTACAATTCCAGATGGGTGGCCGTGTCAGAAGAAGGATTGTATTTTCCCTCTACCTTATTGCCGTTCAGATCCATCACCACCATATTGTCCGGTGACAATTTATCATAATCCACGCCGCTGGGCTTGATGACAAACAAGCCCGTTTCCCGGTCAATGCCGCTGACATTTCCCCAGGTAAAGGTTACCAGCCCGTAACGGGGCAGATCCATATTTGCTTCGTAAACCGCTTGTTTCAGTTCTTCTAACATAATATTTTCCTCTCTATTTCAAGAAATCAACTGCTGCCCGCTCAATGGGAAGCCCTTCGCTATAGCGCTTGATAAATGCATCAAAGCCTTCCACATCCCTTGCATCCGGCTGAATGGTAACGCTTTCCTGGCCTGCAAATACTTTTTCTTCCAGATATTTGGAAAGGGATTCCCCTTCGCCTTTGTTCTGCATATAAGAAGCCAGAAGGGCAATGCCCCATGCGCCGCCTTCTCCTGCAGTCTCCATGACAGATACCGGCGTATTTACTGCTGCAGCCATGACTTTCTGACCAACGCCCTTTGTCTTAAACAGTCCGCCATGACCCATCAGTTCATCCAACTTCACCCCTTCTTCTTTCAGAAGAATATCAAGACCAGTCTTTAATGCGCCCAAAGAGGTAAACAGGTTTACCCGCATAAAGTTGGCCAGACTGAATTTGCTGTCCGGCGTTCGGACAAATAAGGGCCGTCCTTCCTCAAATCCTGTAATATGCTCGCCAGAAAAATAATTGTATGCCAGAAGTCCGCCGCAGTCTGCGTCTCCTTCCAAAGCCTTATTGTACAATACGGAAAACAGCTTTGTCATATCCACTTCTATGCCGAAGCTCTCTGCAAACTCCTTGAAAATATTCACCCATGCATTCAGGTCAGAGGTACAGTTGTTGCAGTGCACCATTGCAACCAGGCTTCCGTCCGGGGTGGTAACCATATCAATTTCAGGATGCACCTTTGCCAGATTCTTTTCCAGCACTGCCATAGCAAACACGGAGGTTCCAGCGGAAACATTTCCGGTACGCTGAGCCACGCTCTTAGTTGCCACCATTCCCGTTCCGGCGTCTCCTTCCGGCGGGCATACCGGAATTCCCGGCTTTAAGGTTCCGGTTACATCCAGAAGCTTTGCGCCTTCCCCGGTTAGTGCTCCAGCGTTTTCTCCGGCTGTCAGCACTTTCGGTATAATATCCTCCAGCTTCCAGGAAAACTTCTCAGATGCAATCAGTTCATTAAACTGTCCCATCATCTTTTTGTCAAACTCTCCAGTCTCAATATCAATGGGGAACATACCGGAAGCTTCCCCTACGCCGAGCACCTGCTGTCCGGTCAGTTTCCAGTGTACATACCCTGCAAGGGTGGTAAAATATGTCACAGAGCTTACATGCTCTTCTTTATTTAATATCGCCTGGTACAGATGGGCAATGCTCCACCTCTGAGGAATATTGTACTGGAAGACCTCTGTCAGCTTCTTAGAAGCTTCTTCTGTAATGGTATTTCTCCAGGTACGGAACGGAACCAGCAGTTCACCTGCCTTGTCAAACGCCATATATCCATGCATCATGGCGCTGAAACCAACTGCCCCAATGGTTTCCAATGCAATGCCGTACTGATTTTTCACATCTTTTGCCATGTTTTGGTAGCAGTCCTGAAGTCCCTTCCAGATTGCATCCAAACTGTAGGTCCAAATGTGGTTCTCATACTGATTTTCCCAGTCATGGGCCCCGGATGCAATAGGCGTATTATCGCTTCCCACCAATACCGCTTTAATTCTGGTAGAGCCGAATTCAATGCCAAGCGCTGTTTTGCCATTCTGAATATCATTGATAATCTGTTCTTTTCCCATGGTAAAAACCCTCCTTATAACATTACCTTCTCACACTATTTCACAAAGCCTTTTACTTTTTCATAAATGCCCTGACCATCCAGTCCATATTTCTCCAGCAATTTTGCTGCCGGGCCAGATTCCCCGAACACATCATACATGCCGATTTTACATACCGGCGCAGGCGCATGTTCACAGAGACAGTCGCATACTGCGCTGCCTAAGCCGCCGATGACGGAATGCTCTTCTGCGGTAACAATTTTTCCGGTTTTTTTGACGGAATTCACAATAATCTCCGTATCCAGAGGCTTAATGGTATGAATATTGATGACTTCTGCACTGATTCCCTCTGCCGCAAGCTTCTCTGCCGCTTCTAAAGCTCCTCCTACGCACAGTCCTGTGGCAACAATCGTAACGTCTTTGCCTTCCCGCAGCAATACGCCTTTGCCGATTTCAAATTTATAATCCGGATTATCATTAATCACCGGAACTGCAAGCCTGCCGAATCTCAGATACACCGGGCCGTTCATCTCATAAGCCGCACGCACTGCCGCTTTCGCTTCCACGTCATCCGCCGGATTGATAATTGTCATGCCCGGAATCGTCCGCATCAATGCAATATCTTCGTTGCACTGATGAGATGCGCCGTCCTCTCCAACGGAAATGCCTGCATGAGTGGCTCCGATCTTTACGTTCAAATGAGGGTATCCGATGGAATTTCTCACCTGCTCAAACGCCCTGCCTGCCGCAAACATGGCAAAGGAGCTGGCAAAAGGCACTTTTCCGGTAGCCGCAATCCCTGCTGCAATTCCCATCATATTGCACTCTGCAATTCCGCAGTCAATATGACGCTCTGGAAATTCTTTCTTGAACACGCCTGTTTTGGTGGCTGCCGCAAGATCCGCATCCAGCACTACCAGATCATCATGCTCCCTTCCCAGTTCTGCCAATGCGTTCCCGTAACTGTCTCTGGTTGCTATTTTCTTTACTTCTGGCATAATGCTTCACCTGCTTTCTCCAATTCTTCCATGGCAATCTTATACTCTTCGTCATTGGGGGCTTTGCCGTGCCATCCGGCCTGATTCTCCATATAGGAAACGCCTTTTCCCTTGACAGTTTTCAGTATCAGGGCAGTAGGCGCTCCCTTTGTCTCCCTTGCTTCCTTAAATGCTGCCCGCAAAGCGTCAAAATCATTGCCGTCCTCCACATTGATGACATGGAAGTTAAATGCCTTGAACTTCTCATCAATGGGATAAGGAGAGCATACATCGTCAATTTTACCGTCAATCTGCAGTCCGTTGTTATCCACAATCACTACCAGGTTGTCCAGCTTTCTGTGGCCTGCAAACATGGCCGCCTCCCATACCTGGCCTTCCTGGATCTCCCCGTCGCCTAACAGAGTGTATACCCGGTAGCTGTCATTGCTTAATTTTGCAGACATTGCCATGCCCACCGCCGCAGAAATTCCCTGGCCTAAAGAGCCGCTTGACATATCAATCCCCGGCGTATGCTGCAGACAGGGATGTCCCTGCAGATGGGAACCTATCTGGCGCAGTGTCTTTAAATCTTCTACCGGGAAAAATCCCCGGTTCGCCAGAGTGGAATAAAGTCCCGGAGCCGTATGTCCTTTGGACAATACAAAACGGTCCCGGTCAGCCTTCTTCGGATCTTTGGGATCAATATTCATTTCTTCGTAATACAGATAGGCGTACGCCTCTGCCGCTGACAGAGAGCCGCCGGGATGTCCTGCTTTGGCTGAATGAACAGCGGTAACGATTCCCTTGCGGATTTCATTGGCCGCTTTCTGAAGTTCTAAGTTTTCCATGTAATTATCTCCTTTTTTCTTTTTCCGACACATCCAGTCTCCCGCAGCCCTTCCCTGCAGGAAACCGGACGCCTGTTTTTAAGCTGGATTCCGTTAAGAATCCGAAACGTTCTGCTGTATTTCTACCGTTTATTCGCCAAAAACTGCTTTATAATCTTTTTGGAATTTTTCAATTCCCTGGTCGGTCAGGGGATGTTTGGTCATCTGCTCAATCACGCTGTAAGGAATGGTCGCAATATCTGCTCCTGCAAGAGCGCAGTCGTTCACATGGATGGTACTGCGAATGCTGGCTGCAATAATTTCTGTCTCCAGCCCGTAGTTTTCAAAAATTGTAACAATATCTTCAATTAAGTTAATTCCAGGCTGGCTGATGTCATCCAGACGGCCTAAGAAGGGAGATACATAGGTTGCCCCTGCCCGTGCTGCTAAAAGCGCCTGATTTGCGGTAAAAATCAACGTTACATTCGTCTTGACGCCTTCTGCGGAAAGTACCTTCACTGCCTTTAATCCTTCTACAGTCATGGGAATCTTGACAATCATGTTGGGATGAATGGCTGCGATTTCACGGCCTTCTTGAATCATGCCTTCCGCATCTGTGGTGGTCGCCTTTACCTCGCCGCTGATGGGACCGTCTACAATACTGGTGATTTCCTTAATTACCTCGTTAAAATCCCTGCCTTCTTTGGCAATCAGAGAAGGGTTGGTGGTTACTCCGCAGATCACGCCCATATCATTAGCTTTGCGGATATCTTCTACGTTAGCTGTGTCGATAAATAATTTCATGTTATCCTCCTTTTGGTATACATAGAATTTGCTGATATTCCATTTTCCATTCTACACGAAATGGAAGAGGAAATATAGGTTATTTTTTATACTTTTTTATTTCCCGTAAACAACATTGCCCAGCATCAAATCTTTCTTAAAGTCACGAATGTTGGTATGGCTGTCAATATAAACTGCTTCAATGCCCATTGCGGCTGCCCAGTCGCCCATCTGCTCTGCAGTCAGGTCATAAGTAAATGCGGTATGATGTGCGCCTCCTGCCAGAATCCATGCCTCTGCTCCTGTTGCAAAATCAGGCTGAGGCGTCCAGAATGCAGTTGCCACTGGAAGCTTCGGCATCGGCTTCTCCACCTTTTTACATTCTACGGTATTAATTAAGAGACGAAAGCGATCCCCAAGATCTATCAGAGATGTGGCAATTCCGGGTCCTTCTTTGGAGGTAAATACCAGACGCGCTGGATCTTCCCTGTCTCCCATGGAAAGGGGCTGGCACTTAATGCTGATTGGCCCTTCTGCAATGGAGGGGCAGATTTCCAGCATATGCGCTTGAAGTATCCCTTCCTTGCCAGGTACCAGATTATAAGTGTAATCCTCTAACATAGAGGTTCCCTTTGCGTCCTTCATGCCGGCAGTCATCAGCTTCATAATACGGACCATCGCCGCTACTTTCCAGTCCCCTTCCGCGCCGAATCCATACCCTTTCTCCATCAGGCGCTGGATGGCAAGCCCCGGAAGCTGCTTCAATGCGCCCAGGTCTCCGAAATGAGTAACGATTGCCTGATAATTCTTCTCTTCTAAGAAACGCTCAAATCCCAGCTCAATCTGTGCCTGCACTGCAACGTGACGTTTGAACTCATCTGCGTCCCTGCCTTCCAGAAGGATATCGTATTTCTCATAATATTCGTCAACCAATGCGTTGGTATCAGATTCCGATACAGCTGCCACAGACTCTGCAATTTCATTCACCGGATAAGCATCCACTTCCCAGCCGAATTTCAGCTGTGCTTCTACCTTATCGCCTTCGGTAACGGCTACGTTTCTCATGTTGTCTGCCACACGCATCACCCGTACATGACTGCTCTCTACAATACCGATGGCTGTGCGCATCCAGGAAGCGATTTTCTTCTGTACCGCCTGGCTGGTCCAATGGCCCACCACAACCTTGCGCTCAATGCCCATCCGGGTTACCATATGGCCCCATTCCCGGTCGCCGTGAGCAGACTGGTTCTCATTCATGAAATCCATGTCAATGGTGTCGTAGGGAATTTCCTCATTGAACTGGGTATGCAGGTGCAAAAGCGGCTTGCGGTATTCCTGCAGCCCCAAAATCCAGGATTTTGCAGGGGAAAATGTATGACACCATACAATCACTCCGGCGCATTCCTCGTCAATATTTGCTTCGTTAAAAGTTTTACGGATTAACTCATTGGTAATCAATGTGGGCTTTAGCTCCACTTCAAAAGGCAGCGCTCCTGACTTGTTGAGCTGCTCTACAATAATTCTGGAATGTTCTGCCACATTTTTCAGGCATTCGTCCCCATACAAATCCTGTGAGCCTGTGCAAAACCAAAACTTGTAATTTTTCTGTAATTTCATACAATAACCCTCCTACATTTTGAAAAAATTTAAGAACTTTTGCTTCTATCTCTACTTTATAACTTGTATGGTCATCAATACAAGTTGTTTTTTCTTTCTCCGGAAGATTCTCGTACAATCAATTCAGGTTTAATTACGATCTGGCTTTCGCCGGATACCTTACCAGGATTCTGAATCAGATCCAGCAGAAGCTTCGCCGCCATTTCTCCCAGTTTTTCCTGAGGATGGGCAATTGTCGTCAGCTTAATCCTGCTGTTTTCTGCAATAAAGGAATTGTCATATCCAGTGACAGACACCTGCCCCGGAACAGATACCCGGCACTCTTCCAGCGCCTTAATGACCTCAACGGCAATCTGGTCGTTGTAACATACAACTGCATCAAAGCTGCGTCCCTGGCGCACCATCTCCTGCACTGCTGCAAAAGGCTTCACGGCCCGATCCTCGGTATGGAACCAAATAATATCGTCCGGATCATACATCCTGCCTGCTTCCTGCAGCGCCTTTACAAATCCCCTGTGCCGCTGCCTGCCCTGGGTGTCGTCCGCCTTAAACACCCCCAGAATCCGCTGATGCCCGGTGGCAATCAGATGGCTTGCCAGAAGGTATCCCCCCTGGCAGTCGTCCATCTGCACCTGAGGCCTGTCCTTCATCTGGGCAAAGCACCCCTGGATAAAGACATAGGGAACGCCATACTGTTCCAGCCGTTCAAACAGGGAAATGTGTTTGCAGAAAATATCGCTTTTGCTGGGTTCAATAATCAGGCCCTCGATATCCTTCTGAAGCAGTTCCTCCAGACATCTGGCTTCCGCCTTTCTGGAATTGCGGGTGCTTTTCAGCAATATACTGTAGCCGCTGTCCGTCAATACCTCATCAATCCCCTGGATGACCCTGGGGAAAATATAATCTGACAGATACGTGGTAACCACTGCAATATTCCTGGAGTTCTTGGTATGGCGTACAAGTTCGGAACAGAAGGTGCCTTTCCCGTGTTCCGCATAGATGTATCCTTCATTTTCCAGAATTGACAGGGCTTTGCGCACGGTGTGGCGGCTGATTTTGTAGCGTTCAGCCAGTTCATTCTCCGAAGGCAGCTTTTCCCCTGCCTGGACTTTGCCTTCCAGTATCATGCCTTTTAAATCTTCTGCCAGATGAAAATATTTTAATTTCTGTCCTTCTTTTTGAACCATTCTTTTTCCTCCTGGTTTGCCCTTTGTCATGAACATACGTCTTTCTCTGCCTTTTCTATCAGGCATCTGTGGGGTTTGTCCGGATTTCCTTTCTCGTAGTTCACGCCTATCAGCAGAATTTCACCGGCATAATTTTCAAAAGCCTGCGGATACTTCCGATCCTTTATCTGCTGTATGGCCGCTTCGGCAGATTTATCATACTTCAATTCCACCAGCAGGGCAGGCTTGCCTGTATGAGGCAGCGGCAAAAATGCAATGTCTGCAAATCCTTTCCCGGCTGGAAGCTCCCGAATCAGTTTATAATCTTTCCTGGCGCTGTAATATGCAAGTCCGATGGCGCACCCAAGGGAATTTTCATCATTGTAAGTCAGAATCGAAGCCACCTCCATATGCGCCCTGTCAAGTTCCGCTGCAACGCTTTTGGCATCGCCTTTTAATGTATCTTCCAGAAGTTTTTCGGATGCCTTTAACACTTCCATGACTTTTGACCATCCTCCAACACTCATGGCATTCTCAAACTCCCCCATAATCTCCTTATTGGGAATAAACGCTTCCTGTGAATCAGAATCATATCCGAGATAGCCCAGATGAATCAGCAGCGTAAGCACGTCATCTTTGATCTTGAGATTACGCATATCATTCAGAAAGCTTCTGGTATTAACCCTGACGCGTCCTCCGCCCAGCATCTGCACAATATCTGACCGCAGCCCGTCATAATCCATATCCAAATAAATTTTAAGAGCTTCGTAGGTTTCCGTGGATGTCCAGTAATTTGAATACCTGCGCCGCCGCATCGCCTCCACCACAGACTTGGGATTATAGATATGGCAAAACTCCGTAAATGCATACCCGTCATACCAATTTCCTGCTTTGTCAAAATCCATATGAAATCTTTCGCACAGCCCCTTAACTTCCTCCTCCGTAAAACCGGTATATTCCTCAAATATACTCTGATCCGTCATGGAATACTCCTGAAACATATTCAGCGCAGAGTGCTGCCCGTATTTTTTCACCGGCAAAATCCCCGTCATATAGGCAAGAGCGACAAAAGGCTGATCTTTTAGCAGATTCCTCATAAAATCCAGATACTGCTTCTGTATCTCCTCTGATTCCTGCCTGTCCCGCATTACGCAATCCCACTCGTCAATCAAAAAAATAAACTGCCTGTCCGTTTCCGCATATATCTCCCGCAGCGCTGCGGCAAGCCCCATACCCTTTTGGCTCAAAAGTTTTCCATACTCTTTCCCCAGCTCTCTGAGCACCTCCTGCTCCAGATATTTTGTCAGGCCTAAAGTATCCGCCTCAAACAAAAACTGCTGCATGTTCAGATAAATCACGTCATACTGATTCAGATATTCCTGAAAATCTGCGTCCTGCGTTATCTTTAAGCCCGCAAACAACGCTCCGGATTCACAGCCTCGGCTGTAATAGGCCGCAAGCATTTCAAGAGCCATGGACTTCCCGAATCGCCTTGGCCTGCTAACGCAAATATACTTTTCTTTTGTATTGATGCGTTCATTGATACAGGCTATCAGGTTTGTCTTGTCTATATATATTTTCGAACGGATCGCTTCCCAAAAACCCTTATTTCCAGGATTCAGATAAATTCCCATAATACTCCTCCTTTCCTGCTGAAATGGGTGAATTTTAACATAAGAACAATATCGCGGCATGGCTTCCTCTGTTTCTATAATATTATATGAAAGCTAAGGTAAATTAACAAGAAGAATTTGCGCTAAAACGCAGGCAAACACAAGCTGTTCTTTGGAGACACAAAAAAGGAGAGGAATCCCTCAAATCATCCTCTCCGACAATTCTCCTATCACCAGCTAGCCTAAAACCCACGTCACTCAGAAAACTCCCGCACCAGTATATCGCTTTTCTCCAAAAACTCCTCTATGGTAAAAAATCCCA
>NZ_SRYA01000055.1 GCF_004793545.1 Petralouisia muris
GCCTTTGAAGATTTTGTCCTGTAGGGCGTCCGGCAACAGAATATCTGAACCGCGGGTTTCTGTATAAAGGAACTCCTGCAAATCATGCCATTTTTGCAGGATTATTGGGTATTGCTTTGCAAAAAACAAACAATGCGCTTTCATTTTCATCAAACAGTTTTCTCCAAAATAGTTTTGAGGTTAGGCTCGCGGATTCAGGTTATCTAGTAAGCATTTCATTTTCTCGTTTTGCCATTTTCTGTTTTCATTCATGCCTCACCCGTGGGAAGGTGATTTCCAGCGCTGTAATTCAAAAGAGATGGTGGGAATGGTGTGTGAGGTGAACCGTTACGAAGTGCCGGCGCTGCTCTTCAGAGGAAAATAAGAGAACAGGGAAGCATTGCTTTCCAGAAGGAAAGCGGATATAATAAAGACAACAGAAGAAAAATATCCCGGAAAGGAAAAAAACATGGAACCAGTTGAGATAGCGTACCAGAACAAAGACATCACCAGCAAAGCGCTGGCGGAACAGATGAAAGGGAAATCCTTCCAGGCGTATGGCCTGGATCTGCCGGAAATCAGGCGGGCGCTTCCCGCCAATATTCCCGCGGTGAAGGCGAATGAGCTCCGACTGGACAATCTGTTTGAGCTTGCGGACGGGACAGCGGCTATTGTGGACTATGAGAGCGCATATAAGGAAGAGGATAAGGTAAAATACTTAAATTACCTGACGGGAATTGCAAACCGTTATCGGAAAGAGAAGGAAGCATGCCCGAAGCTGCGTATGGTGGTGATTTACACCGGGGACATCAAAAGGGAGCAGACGTCCGGGGAATACGACCTTGGGGCGGTGAAGCTGACCGTGGAATGCGCATTCCTTTCCGAACTGGACGGGGAAGGGATTTTTCAGCGCCTGGAAAAGAAGGTGGGAAGGAATGAGCGTTTGGATGACAGAGAGCTAATGGAATTTATCATACTCCCCCTGTCCTACCGGACCAGAGAGGAAAAGCAGAGGAAAATCCAGGAAACGGTAAAGCTGGCCGCACTAATCCAGGACCGCGGCCAGCAGTTATTTGCCCTGTCGGGAATCCTGGCGTTTACAGACAAAGTCATTGACCGTGAGACGGCAAATAAGATAAGGAGGGCGATTGAGATGACACAGGTAGCGCAGATATTTGAGGAAGAGAAACAGCAGGCATTGACGCAGGCAGCGCAGATATTTGAGGAAGAAAAGCGGCAGGAAGTAAAGGATACATCAAAGCAGATTGTGTTGCGAATGATAAAAAAGAATTATTCTACAGAGGAAATCGCATCCTTGGTTTCCAGTTACTCGCAGGATGATGTAGAAGCATTGCGGCGAGAAATGCAAACCCCAGAAGGAAATTGATAATTAAACAAAAATTAAAAAATCCGCAAGATAATATATGGGAAATATTGTCTTGCGGATTTTTAATTTTAAGGATAGCAGAAATGATTTTTGTCAGAATTTTTTATTTTTTTGTTGAATTTTTTCACTTTTAATATGCTGAAAAACGGGGTGCCTCTATATGCAGAAGATGAAAGGAAACTGGAAAATATTACAATTATCTCAGGAATTTATGAAACAAAAAGATAAGCATTCGGTTGGAAGATACAATATGGGAGGAATTGAATGAAATGCTTAACGCAAATAAGAGTATCTTGAAAAAAAGGCGCAGGCGCGCAAGCCGTGTATAAAAAACTGTCTCAATAATTCAAAGAGTTTGCCTGTACGCTGTTTCCAATCAGCGTGCAGGGGACGTCTAAACCAACATAGCCCGCTATGGAAATCATTTCTTTGGTTTCTATTCTTAAAAATAGCTTCCGTTTATTCGAGACTGTAATATATTGAACTGCTGATTCCGGCAGACATTCCGAAATATTTGAAACAAAGAAAATATGTGAAAATTAAACAAATTAATTCTTTAAAACAAAGACAAAAAGCCAATAAAGGTGGTTTTTCCTGTATAATATGCTGAAAATCTTTGAAACAAAGAAAATAAATTGACAATAACAAAGATTTGAAGTAAACTGTAATTACATCAAAGTACAACGTTTCCGGCCGGGAGCAGCAAGATGCAAGGAACCAATAGGAATTATATTTTCAGTAAAAAAAGGAGAAGAATATGAAAGCATTAGCAAGATATGGAAAAGCGTTTGGCGGATATCGAATGATCGACGTACCAGAGCCCGAATGTGGCCCGGAAGATATTATTGTTGAGATTAAGGCAGCGGCAATTTGCGGGGCAGATATGAAGCACTATAAAGTTGACAATGGTTCTGACGAATTTAATTCCATTCGCGGCCATGAGTTCGCTGGAGAGATTGTAAAAGTAGGCGAACTGGTGAAAGACTGGAAAGTAGGCCAGAGAGTTGTGTCTGATAACAGCGCTCATGTATGCGGGGTATGCCCGGCCTGCGAACAGGGGGATTTCCTCTGCTGTGAAAATAAAGTAAACTTGGGGCTTGACAATAACACATGGGGCGGCGGATTTTCCAAATATTGCAAGGTTCCGGGGGAAATCTTGAGAATTCATAAACATGCAATCTGGGAGATTCCGGAAAATGTAAAATACGAAGAAGCTGCAGTGCTTGACCCGATTTGCAACTCCTACAAAGCAATTGCACAGCAGGCGCATCTGCTTCCCGGACAGGATGTAGTTGTATTCGGCACAGGCCCATTAGGACTTTTCGCCGTACAGGTTGCCAGAATTATGGGCGCTGTGAACATCGTAATGGTGGGACTGGAAGAGGACGCGAAGGTTCGCTTTGGCGTGGCAAAGGAACTGGGCGCTACTCATGTAGTAAATGGTTCGAAAGAAGATGTTGTAGCAAGATGTACGGAAATCTGCGGAAGGGATAACCTGGGACTGGCAGTGGAATGTTCCGGAGCCAACATTGCTTTGCAGCAGGCGATCGAAATGCTTCGTCCAAACGGAGAAGTTGTCCGTGTGGGAATGGGCTTCAAACCTCTGGAATTCTCCATTAACGATATCACATCCTGGAATAAGAGCATCATCGGACATATGGCATATGATTCCACCTCCTGGAGAAACGCAATCCGTCTGCTGGAATCCGGACAGATTAAGGTTCAGCCCATGATTACACACAGACTTGGACTTTCTGAATGGGAAAAAGGATTTGAACTGATGGCAAACAAAGAAGCGATTAAAGTTATTTTCCATTATGACTTTGAGGATTGATTATGGAAAAAAAGTTATTATTAGCGCCGTCTATGGGATGTTGTGATCTATATGATTTTGAAAATCAGGTAAGATTCATTGACCAGCATGCGGATTTTCTGCACATTGACATCAAGGACGGGAATTATGTAAAAACCTTCGGCGTAGGGCCGGATTTCATGGCAGTTTTGAAAAAGGCAGTCAAAACCCCTATGGATGCGCATCTGATGATCAAACATCCTCAGGAATACATTGAAGCCTGTGCAGAGGCGGGCGCAGCATATATCACGCCTCATACGGATTGCATTGAGAGCGATGCGTTCGTGACGTTAAATAAAATTATCTCTCTTGGATGCAAAGCAGGGATTGCAATGAATCCGGCGGCGCCCCTGGAAGGAATCCGCTATTATTTGCCGCTGTTATCAAAAGTGACAATCATGATCGTGGATGCAGGATACGCAGGGCAGAAAGTCATTACGCAGATGTATGATAAGATACGGACTTTGGTACAGTGGAGAAAAGATATGGGGCTTAATTTCCTGATTGAGGCAGATGGTTCCATGAATGCAGGGGTGTACGGCCCATTATATGAAGCAGGAGCAGACGTTGTAGTGTTAGGGCCTCCGGCATTATGGAATAAGGATCAGAATATTCAAAAAGCCTGGGAGATCATGGAACGTGAAGTGGAAAATGAACTGACTAAGGTAGAAAAAGTATAAGAAAAGAGAGGAAAAAATTATGGCATCTAATTCAACTCCAAAGAGCGTGAATATCGGTGCAAGACTTGACCGTCTTCCGAATTCAGGCTGGCACATTAAGATGTGGCTGGTATCCGCGTTTGCGCTTCTGGTTTGCTGGTCAAACGGTATCGGAGGCGCAGTACAGAACATTCTTCTGAATGAATTGCACTGGCTGGAGGAAGGAAGTGCGCTTCTGGCAATGTGGGGCACAACTTACACGGCGGGACAGCTGTTCGGCGCTCTGGTGGGCGGACCTATCGGTGACAAAATCGGACGTAAAAGAAGTATTCTTTTATATGAGATTATACATATCATCGCGATGATTGGCGGAGCTGTTTCGCCGAATATCGGAGTGCTTTATGTATTCAGGCTGGTACAGGGCTTTGGACTTGGCGCGCTCCTTGTGGTATTGTTCGCAGGATTTACGGAATATGTTCCAGGTAGAAACCGTGGCGTATGGTCAAGCCGGAACTCCTTTATCGGAAACTGGGCGCATCCCATCTGCAACGGAATTGCATTTGTAATCGCCCTGACAGGAATCAGTTACAATATGAACTGGAGAGTGCAGTATATGATTCCGTCTATTCTGTCCGTCATTGCATCTATCCTGATTTCAAAGAAATTTCCGGAGTCCCCCAGATGGCTGGAGTCACAGGGAAGAACAGAGGAAGCGGACGAGATCATGACAAGGATTGAAAAGGAAATTGAGGCTTCCACAGGCAAATCGCTGCCGCCGGTAACGGAGGCTCCCAAGGAAGTGAAGCAGCTTCCCTATTCCGCATTGTTTCAAGGAAAGCTTTTAAAGAGGACGATCGTAGGCTCTCTGGTGTTAATTGGTATGAATACCATTCAATATACATTGATGAACTGGATGCCTTCTCTCTTAAGATCCTTAGGATACGATACTTCCTCCTCACAGTTTATGACCATGTTCGGATTGTTTGGCGCTCCTTTTGGAATTTTTATTGCATCCCTGATTATGGATAAAATTCCAAGGCGTGTCATGGGTGTGGGATTACTGGCAGGCATGGCGGTTCTGGGAATTATTACAGGGCAGCAAACACAGATGACCCCGCTGATTGTTTCCACATTCTTCCTGAACACCGTAATTTACATGTATGTATGCTACGCATCTGCAGTATATGTACCGGAGATGTGGCCTACATCTGCGAAGCTTTCCGGTTCAGGATTCTGTAATGCGGTAGGCCGTGTCAGCAATATTTTCTTCCCCTTCCTTGTAACCTATGTTGCAGGCTCCATGGGAAGCGGCGGAGTGTTTGTTCTGATTACGATTGTAGCGGTAATTATTGCAGTGTGTGTATTTATCTTCGGCGTGGAGACAAGAGGGGAGTCTGTTGAGGATATCGGTAATGTAGAATAAGTTGTCTGTGAATTGCAGAAAGGAGAGAAACCATATGAAAAATACAGAGGCAATTCTGGTGGTTCCCGGAACGATGGAAATCAAAGAAGCTCCTGTGCCGGAGCCGAAAGATGATGAGATTATCCTGAAAGTGGAATATGTTGGAATCTGTGGTTCCGATGTGCATGGATTTGAGTCAGGTCCCTTCATCCCGCCAAAGGATCCCAACCAGAAGATCGGCCTGGGCCATGAATGTGCCGGAACAGTGGTGCGGGTGGGAAGCAAAGTGACAAAATTTAAACCAGGAGACCGTGTAAATATTGAACCGGGCATACCCTGCGGAAAATGTAAATATTGTCTGGAAGGACATTATAATATCTGCCCGGATGTGGACTTTATGGCTACACAGCCCAACTACAGAGGCGCATTGACCAATTACCTGTGCCATCCGGAGAACTTCACCTATAAGCTTCCGGATAACATGAGCACCATGGAAGGCGCACTGGTAGAGCCTGCAGCGGTTGGAATGCATGCAGCTTTGGAAGGCGGCGCAAGACTGGGCAAAAAGATTGTTATTCTGGGCGCAGGCTGCATCGGACTTATGACATTGCAGGGCTGCAAAAGCCTTGGCGCAACAGACATTATTGTGGTGGACGTGATGCCGAAACGTCTGGAAATGGCAAAACAGCTTGGCGCGTCTGAAGTTATTAACGGAATGGAAGAAGATACCATCCAAAGATGCAAAGAACTGGTTGGAGAACTTGGGGCAGACATTGTATTTGAGACAGCAGGTTCCCAGATCACCGCAAAACAGGCTCCGCAGATCGTGGCAAGAGGCGGAAAGATTATGATTGTAGGAACCATTCCAGGAGAAGTGCCAATTGATTTCCTGAAAATTAACCGAGAAGTGAAGATTCAAACCGTATTCCGTTATGCAAACAACTATCCGATGACAATTGACGCTATTGCATCCGGAAAATTTGACGTGAAATCCATGGTGACGCATATTTATGCTTATCAGGATGTGCAGAAAGCATTCGAGGAATCAGTGAACTGCAAGAAAGATATTATCAAAGGCGTAATTAAAATTGACGATGCGCAATAAATATTAAAGTGATTCAGGAGGTAAACAAATGTTAGCGGATATCAGATATTGGGAAAATAAAGCGAAGGAAGGAAAATTTGCAATTCCTCATTTTAACGTATGGAACGCAGAAATGCTTATGGGCGTTGTGGACGCAGCGGAAGAGGCAAAGGCGCCGGTTATTATTTCCTTTGGAACCGGATTTGTGGGAAATACTTCTTTTGAAGATTTCTGCCATATGATGGTTTCCATGGCGAAAAAAGCTACAGTTCCGGTAATCACACATTGGGATCATGGCCGCAGCATGGAGATTGTACGGAATGCGTATGACCATGGTATGAATTCTGTTATGAGAGATGCTTCCGCATATGAATTTGAAGAGAATATCCGCCTGACCAAAGAGGTTGTGGACTTTTTCCATCCATTGGGAATCCCGGTAGAGGCAGAGTTAGGCCATGTGGGAAATGAAACAGTTTATGAAGAAGCCCTTGCAAGCTATCAGTATACAGAACCGTCCCAGGCAGCGGAATTTGTAGAGCGTACAGGCTGCGATTCTCTGGCGGTTGCCATTGGAAACCAGCATGGCGTATATACCTCCGAGCCGAAGCTGAACTTCGAAGTGGTAGAGAAAGTAAGAGACGCCGTATCTGTGCCGTTGGTACTGCACGGAGCATCCGGAATCGGCGATGAAGATATCAGGAAGGCAATCTCTCTTGGAATCGCCAAGATCAACATTCATACGGAACTGTGCCAGGCTGCTATGACTGCAATTGCGGCAAATGTTGACAAACCGTTTCTGGAATTAGAAAGAGCTGTAAGAGCGGCAGTGAAACAGCGCGCCCTGGAAAAAATTGTTTTATTCGGAGATGATGGAAAGGCGGAATAATCGTGGGGAAAAAGTTAGATGCAGTCTGTGTCGGCGCTGCGATTGTAGATATTCCTCTGCAGCCTGTCAATAGGGATATGTTTGAAGTTGAGTCATTTCCGCTGCAGCAGATTTCCATGACCATTGGCGGAGACGCCATCAATGAAGCGACGATTATGTCGCGGCTGGGACATAAGATTGGGCTGATGAGCATGGTAGGCCGGGATGCAGTGGGAAATTATATCATGGAACACTGTGAAAAGAACGGCATTGACTATTCCGGCATCCAAATCAGAGAAGGAATTGACACATCCATCAATGTCGGGCTTGTAACTGCAGACGGAGAGAGGACTTTTGTTACAAACCGTAACGGCAGCCTGTGGAAAATGACAATTAAGGATGTAGATCTTTCCCGGCTGGGCGAGGCAAAGCTTTTGTCTCTGGCAAGCATCTTCAACAATCCGCTTCTGGACTGTAAGGCGCTGGTTCAGATTTTTCAGGAGGCAAAGAAGCAGGATATGATCATTTGTGCAGATATGATCAAGGCCAGACTGGGAGAGACGTTGGAAGATATCAGAGAAGCATTGGGGTATGTGGATTATTTTTTCCCGAATTATGACGAAGCGTGTCTTATGACAGGGGAAGAAGAACTGGAAAAGATTGCGGATAAATTTTTAGATTGCGGGATTGGGCATGTAGTAATCAAAACCGGAAAGAAAGGCTGTTATATTAAGAGCCAGGATGGAAGTGTGCTGGAGGTTCCGGCCATGAAAGGAATTACTGCCATTGATACGATCGGTGCGGGAGATAATTTTGCATCTGGTTTCATTACAGCGATTCTGGAAGGAAAAACCTTGAAAGAGTGTGCGGAATTTGCCAATGTCACAGCCTCTATCAGCGTACAGAGCATCGGCGCCACAACAGGAGTGCAGAGCAGAGAGCAGGTAGAGGAAAGGCTGAAAGAATATTATGAACAGCAGAAAGGAAAATAGATTATTATGAAAAAAATGAAACTTGGAAGCACAGGCATGGATATTTCAAGAATGGGTCTTGGAACCTGGTCTATCGGCGGCGGCCCTGCATGGGGCGGCGACCATGACCTGAAGGTGGTTGTTGAGCTGATCAGAGAATGCCCGAAGCTGGGAGTGAATCTGATTGACACTGCTCCAGGGTACAATTTCGGCAACAGTGAAAAGATTGTAGGAAAAGCACTGGAAGGAATGAATCGGGAAGACGTAGTTATTATCACAAAGTGCGGAATTATCTGGAATGACAGAAAAGGAAGCCTGTTCAATAAAGTGGGAGATACGCAGCTTTATAAAAACCTTTCCAAAGAATCTATCTTAGAAGAGATTGACCAGAGTTTAGAGCGGCTTGGCACAGATTACATTGACGTTTATATGACCCACTGGCAGGCAGTAGAGCCGTATTTTACTCCGATATCTGAGACAATGGAAGTACTGAATGACCTGAAAGCTAAAGGAAAAATCCGTGCAATCGGAGCTGCAAACGTAGATGTAAACCACATTAAGGAATACTTGAAATATGGTTCCCTGGATATCGTTCAGGCAAAATACAGTATTTTGGATCGTGCAATTGAAAATGATCTGCTTCCGGTTTGCAAGGAAAACAATGTGACAATCCAGGCATATTCTCCGTTGGAAATGGGCCTGTTAAGCGGAGCGCTTCCCAGAGATTACAAGCCGGTAGGGGCGCAGATTCCGAAGAAATGGTTCCAGCCGGAAAATATGCAGAAAGCTATGGACATGATGGATGCATGGAAACCTCTTTGCGAGAAATATGACTGCACAGTTGCAAACCTTGCTCTTGCATGGATTCTTGCGCAGGGAGAATTTATTAACCTGTTAAGCGGAGCTACAACAGTGGCGCAGATTGAAGAGAATATTAAATCAGCCGAAATCGAATTAGAGCCGGAAGATGTGACATATATGCGGAAGCTGGCAGAGGACATTGATCAATAATAATTGAGGACAGTTTTTTGCTCACTAAGGCCCGGGCGGATCCGCCCGGGCCTGTCTCATATACCTTGTCTGTCTGTTTTTTGAAGGCGCCACAATGCGTGTTTTCGGGCAAAGGTATGTGTTTCAAAGGAGGGAAATATGCTTTCAAAAGAAAAAACCCTTGCAAATACCAAAGGTATTGGTATACTATTAGAGAAAGAAATCTCTGGTATTGAGGAAGAGGAAAGAGGAGAAAGCATGTCGAGTAAAGAAAGACTGATGGTGATTAGGCAGCATATCCAGAATGTAAAGAAGGTTTCGGTGGCGGAATTAAGCCTGCAGTGTTCCGTGACGGAAGAGACGATACGAAGGGATTTGGATAAGCTGGAGCTGGAAGGCGTCGTGACTAGGATACATGGCGGTGCGATTTGGAATGCGGATGTTCAGAAGGAAAATGTCCATTTTTATAAAAGGCTGACAAAACATCTGAAGGAAAAGCAGGAGATTGCCCGTAAGGCCGCTGCATTGCTGGAGGGGAAGAATACGATTATCGCAGACTCCAGCACTACTGTTGTAGAGGCGCTGAAGCTGATACCAGATAACCGGGACGTGACGATTGTGACGAATTCTACAGAGGTGTTTCGGGAATTTCAGCAGTCTTCTTTTCATATTATTTCGACGGGCGGAGAATTTAATAAGAAATCGCTGTCGTTGCAGGGGCAGCTTGCAAAGACGAATATCACGAAATATAATGTAAGTCTTGCGCTGATAAGCTGTAAAAGCGTGAATATTGAGAAAGGGGTACTGGATTCCAACGAGAGCGAGGCGGAGATCAAAAAGGTGATGCTGGAACAGGCGGAGGAGGTCGCGCTTCTCGTAGATCATTCCAAGTTTGATCAGACAGCGTTTGTATGTCTGACAGATCTGAAAAGTGTGAATTATATTATTACGGACAAAAAGCCGGGGGATGTGTGGCTCCGGTATTGTGAGGAAAATGACGTCCGTCTGATTTATTAAGAGGATGGGCTGTCGGGAAATGGCAGATTTCCAACAATATATCTTGTGATTCTTTCGATGTCACAACCATATATTGTGTATAAATTTCATTTCCCGACAGTTCCGTCCTCTTTTTATATTGGGAAAAGACAACAGGGCCGTTGCACAGCAGAGGAAAATCTGCAGAAAATGGCTCTGTTTTTTGTGTTTTAAAGGTTATATAAATAAAAATCTTTCTAAATCTTTAAAAACATCTTTAATTTAAAGAAAAATTACACAAAACAAAGAGATAAAATTAGTAAAAACAAACAAAAATCTTTGAAATGAAGAAAAATAATTGACAATTTTTCTTATGGATGTTAGAATAAGAGAAATAAAATTAGTTCTAAATCACCAATAAATGGCATAAAAACAGGATGGTTAGGAGGGAAGATGAACAAAATTTGAAACAAAAATTGTTGTGTTTCAAAAATTCTATTCCATTGCCAATGAATAAAAATTAAAGAAAAAATATTTGAAATAAAGAAAATTGGGAAAAATCTGAAATGGGAGGTTGTAACAGAATGGAGAATAAGAAAAAAGAAGCTTCCATCGTGAAAAAGATGATACTTGCAGTAGCGGGAGGCTTTATCATCGGATTTGTGTGTCTGTTTTTGAGGGAATTTCTGAATGGGAATGGGAACGAAGGGGTCTGGGACGTCATTGAAGCGATTTTTTTCCAGGATATTACTGCAACGCAGGGGATTGAAGGCTTGGGTATTTTTTATATTATCGGCCAGCTTTTTATGCGCGGGCTTCAGATGGCAATTGTGCCCCTGGTTATCACATCCCTGATCCGTGCCCTGTGCAGCCTGGCGAATCCGGAACAATTGGGCAGAATTGCCGGAAAGACATTTATTACATATTGCGGTTTTTACGTGGTAGCTGCGGCATTGGCGGGAGCCGGTGCATATTTTGTAAAATCTATGGGGTGGTTTGATGTAAATCTTCCAGGCGAGATGGCGACAGAGGCAGTCACTATGGAAGGCTACAATCCTCTTGTGACAGTTGTAAATGCAGTGCCTTCGAATATCTTTGCCGCATTTTCTACCAACAATACCATTCTGTCTGTGGTGGTTGTTGCGATTGTAATGGGACTTTGCATAACTGCCATGGGAGAACAGGCAGATCCTTTGAAAAAAGTGATTGATAACCTGAATGATGTAGTGCAGATGTTCCTTAATTTTCTGATTAACAAAATTGCGCCTGTGGCTATTTTCTGCATGATTACAAGGACTCTGGCTGTATATGGCGTGGAATATATCGGGCCTACCATGGTCTGGATTGTGACGACGATTGTTGTAAGCCTTGTGCTGGTTGCCACTATTTACCCGGCGGGCATCTTTTTGGTCACAGGGCTGAACCCTGTCCCGTTTTTAAAAAAATCATTTAAAATAGGGTTATTTGCAGCTGCCACCAACTCCTCTGCGGCGACTTTGCCTTTGAATACGAAAACCTGTACGGAGGAACTGGGATGTTCCGGGGAAATCAGCAGCTTCGTCCTGCCTACCGGCATGACGATTAATATGAATGGAACCACGGCAATGCATATGATTGCTATTACCTTTATTGGAACAGCGGCAGGAATAGATGTGACGCCAGCTACATTGGCTACTGCAGCGTTTCTGTCAATCTGTACGGCAGTAGGCACGCCGGCTATTCCGGTGGCAGGAACCACCATGGTTTATGTGGTGATGTCCGGTTTGGGAATGAGCTCAGAGCTCTGCATGATTGGTTATTCTCTGGTGCTGGCGATGAATTATCTGCCGGGTATGGCTGTGATTACGCTGAATGTAATTGGAGACGCTGCAGCCAATGTAATTGTGAATTTCAAAGAGGGCGTTTTGGATAAAGATATCTATAATAAGTAAGAAATTGCGTGCATGAAATAATAGGAACAACGAGCGGAATGGCAATCTATGACTCCGTCGGTTAAATGCAGATATTTAACCGACGGAGTCATATCATCATAGGTGGATGTTCGTTCCATCATTCATGGGGAACGTGTGGCGCGCAGTTTTCCCACAGAAAAGATCCTTTAATTCATCCAGACAACCTGCTGCTTCGTCCTCAGGGGAAAACGCCGCAAATTGCAGCCGTTTAGATTCTCGTGGTTCAGATTAACTGCAGTCAGCTGATTATTGGAATATGTCTTATAATAGTAGATTCCCCGATCCGCATTCATGCAGCAGGAATACAGAGTAAGCTCATACTTGTTTTCTTCTGTTAACACACTTCCCCGGACCATGGACACAGAATCCAGCAAATGGAAAAATTGCGCAACGCTGCTGGACTCATCTGGTTCACAGACAGAATTTAAGCAGAGATAAGAAGCTTTTACAAACCGGGAGGAAGGAGAAAAATCGCCGGGGAGGCCGAAGCTTCCCAACCCCCGTCCAAAAGGCTTCAGGTTAAGATCGGTGGAAAAGCAGTTGGAAGGAGTGCCAGCAGTCAGGTTCATGTACTGGCAGGTATTGGTCATTTGAAAGGGAAAAGCGGGATTATTGGTCAGCACTCTCATGGGATCGTCAAAAATTTCCATACCGCTTTTTGTTATTTCCAGTACAAAAGAAGCCTCTTTGTCTGCAATATGCCAGTGAAGGGGCGATAGGGGAATCTCATCGCTGAAAGGAATATGAATCAGATGGGTGGTGGAAAGGAGTTCCCTGGCTTCGGCTGCGGTGGCGCATTTTCCCAAGAGCCAGAGAATCAGCTCGAAGGGGGAAATGTTGCTGCAGTCTGTTTTTTCTTCTGGAGGATAGTAGGCGTTGTCCGGGAAATTCAATCCTGCGATACACAAGCCCTTTTCATTGAACGCTTCGGCGTACAGGGGAAAGCCTTCCGCAATGGTAGCCATGCCCAGCAATGCATAGTGATGCTTCATCATGCCGGCTTTTCGGAAAGAGATGGGGTAATTCCGCGGGGTGAGGACGACGCATTCGTTAAAACTGTATTCCAGATCCATGGTGCGTCCAAAGTAAAAATCATTTGTTTTCATTGCGATACTGGTGCACATGATAGTTCCTCTTTTCTTTATAAATTGTCGCCATGCCTTGCAGCATAGTTTCCTGTTTTATTGTATTATAGAAAAGAACAGATCATACTAGAAAGCTTCAGATTCAGGAGGCAGAGGTAAAAATTCCCAAATCCGGCGGAAAAATGGTGAAAACGAAAAAGCAAAGCATGAAAAGCGCCAGGGCAGAATAGAAAAAACCTGCAAATTTTCTGCCTGTGCAGGTTTTAGCAAACCAATAGGCGCAGGCAAATCCGAATACAATGCTGAGGAAAAAGACGGCAATATCCATAAACAGGCAGTGTGTTCCAAGGATGCCGGAATAGGTATAAAAGAGAACCGGAATGGAAATTGTTCCAAGAAGGATTCCCAGAGCATTTCCCAGGCAGATGCAGGGATAGCTGTTTTTCAGATGCAGGAAAAAAGAAATCCATGTTTCTGATATGGAGCGGGTAGCGCAATTTCCTTCTGCTTTTGGGGATAAGGATTTGTCTGGACCAAGACGCAGGAGGATACCGGAAGCAATACTGTAAAAAAGCATTGGAAAAAACAGGAGCTTCATGTGCTCCCAGGTAGATTCGTTGACAGGAGAAAATAACCCCACCCAGAAATTATTTCCGGACCATTTGTAGGTAAAATGAAGGAGAGTTCCTGCAAGGAAGGTAAAGATTACTCCTGAAATAATGTAGCACAGCAGTTTTTTGTCCATAAGCGCCTCCGTTTTGACAGGTTAATAATAGGTATGATATTCTATCTTATAATATCCCAAATAGATGACTGTCATGCAGATTATCAGGAATTTCAGCAGGAGGAAGCCATGGGAAAATCACCAGTTCAAAAAGAATATTCATTATCTGAATTTTGCAGTAAATTATCTGTTTCTGAGGCCACCGGAAGGAATTGGATTCGGTTGGGTAAAATCCGCCCGGATCGGGAATATCAGGGCAAGCCTTATTTTTCCAGGACTTATACAGAGAAAATTTTAGGAAAGCTTCAAAAGGAAGAAGCGGGATTCTTAAAAGCCAGAAGGAATAAGAAGCACATCAGCGGAAACTCCATGGACAGAAATTATATTTTGAGAGATTCCCCCAATTTAAAAAAGATTGCGCAGACGGCGGAACGTATGGCGCGTGTTTCGCAGACGGATATGCTGCTGCGGGCGGTTTTGGCGGAATGCGCCATTCAATTGCTGTGCCAGGTTTATGGCGTTCAGACACCCTTCAAAGAATGCTTTTTGCTGCATTATCTGGAAGGGGAGATCGCCCTGGGGCAGTATGATGAATTGGTGCGGGAGCTTTTTCCGGCAGGAAAAAAGGGGTATCATGAAATAGAGGCAGGGAAAAAGGGAGAAAAAGAGCTGTTCCAGATTTCTTATGTGCCGGAGCCCAATGCAGATATTCTGGGGCTTTTATATAGTTCCCTGAAAAATTTAAGGGAGCGCAAAGCAGCCGGTTCTTATTATACCCCTACTCATATTGTGAAAGAAATGACAAAGGATTTATATGAAAGCAACGATGGAAATTTAACAATTCTGGACCCCTGCTGCGGCACCGGAAATTTTCTGCTGCAGCTTCCAGAAGATTTTTCTCTGGAACAGATTGCGGGAAGGGATATTGACGCCCTCAGTGTAATCCTTGCCAGAATCAATCTGGCTTTGAAATTCAAAGACGCGCCGGTTTCCCTTCTGCGAAAGCAAATAAAGCCGGGTGATTTTCTTCTTGGAGAAGAAAGTGAGACCTATGATCTGATATTAGGCAATCCGCCCTGGGGATTTCAGTTTGAGCCGTCTGCGGAATCCCTGCTGTGTGAGAAATTCAGGACAGCCAAAGGGAAGCATATGGAATCCTATGAGATGTTTTTAGAGGAAGCGGTAAAGAGGACGCCAGTGGGCGGAGCGGTTGCATTTGTGCTGCCGGAAGCGGCGCTCAATGTGAAATCCCATCTGGAAATCCGGAAATTTCTGATGGAACAGGCGCAGATAGAAGAACTGAACTATCTGGGAGATGTGTTCGGCGGCGTGCAGTGCCCGTCAATTATTATGAAAATCAGAAAGACCGGACGCCCGCTTGATACCTGCGGAATGAAGATTTTCGATGGAAGCAGGAAGTTTGAAATTCAAATCAGCCGTAAAGTGGAAGCGGAAAATTTTAATTTTAATATGACGGATGAAGAGTATGAACTGATGGAGAAAATCATGGGGCGAAAACACATGGTTTTTCTGAAAAATCAAGCTGACTTTGCCCTTGGAATCGTTACCGGCAATAACCGGAAGCTGGTGCGGAGCCAAAAAGGCGAAAAGGGGGAAATTGTTTTAAAGGGCTCCGATATCCGCAAATATAAAATTGTGCCGGGAGATACCTATCTGGCATATGAGCCCGAGAAGTTTCAGCAATGCGCCAAAACAGAATTTTATCGTGCCGAAGAGAAGCTTTTCTACCGTTTTGTGGGAAATCAGCTTGTGTTTGCCTATGATAATCAGCGGAGGTTATCTTTAAACAGCTGTAATATTCTGATTCCCCGAATTCCTCAGCTGCATATAAAATATATCATGGCTGTGTTAAATTCCAGGATTGCCCAGTTTATCTATCGCAGAAAATTTCATTCTCTGAAAGTACTGCGTAGTTCTTTAGAACAGCTTCCTATTCCTGCGGCATCAGAGGAAGAGCAGAAGCAGATTATTTTGCTTACCGATCAGATTGCATCGGAAGAGGATACGGAAAAATGGATGGAATGTTATAACGCAATTGACGCAAGAGTGGCTGCGGCCTGCAGCCTAACCTTCCAGGAATATGAGAAAATTTTAGAATATGAGGGCTGCGCATTGCCGGAAATCAAAGAAATTATTCCTTTTGTGCAATAAAATGGTAAAGAGGTAAAGAAAAAGATTGCAAAATTGAGTAAATCATACTAAAATATACCTTGGTGATAGAAACAGAGCAAAGATAAAGGAGAAAAGATATGAGCTATGTAGATGAAGTATTAGAACGCGTCATTGCAAAGAATCCGGCAGAGCCTGAATTCCATCAGGCGGCAAAGGAAGTTTTGAATTCCTTAAGACCGGTCATTGAGGCAAATGAAGAATTATATCGGAAAGAAGCATTATTGGAGCGTTTGACAGAGCCGGACAGGCAGTTCAAATTCCGTGTGCCCTGGGTGGATGATAAAGGACAGGTGCAGGTAAATACAGGATACCGCGTACAGTTTAATAACAGCATTGGGCCTTACAAGGGTGGATTAAGGCTGCATCCTTCTGTAAATCTTGGAATTATCAAGTTCCTTGGATTTGAGCAGATTTTCAAGAATTCCCTGACAGGTCTGCCAATCGGCGGCGGAAAAGGCGGTTCTGATTTTGATCCGAAGGGAAAATCTGACCGTGAAGTGATGGCGTTCTGCCAGAGCTTTATGACAGAGCTTTGCAAGTATATCGGGGCAGACACAGACGTGCCGGCAGGCGATATCGGAACAGGAGCCAGAGAAATTGGCTACATGTTCGGACAGTTTAAGAAAATCCGCGGTACTTACGAAGGCGTGTTAACAGGAAAGGGACTTTCCTATGGCGGTTCTCTGGCACGTACGGAAGCTACTGGATACGGCCTGTTGTATCTGACGGAAGAAATGCTGAAATGCAACGGACACGATCTGAAGGGCAAGACAGTCTGCGTATCTGGTTCCGGAAACGTAGCGATCTATGCAACTCAGAAAGCGCATCAGTTGGGCGCTAAGGTGGTAACTGTCAGCGATTCCACAGGCTGGGTTTACGATCCGGAAGGAATTGACGTAGCATTGTTAAAAGAGGTCAAAGAAGTAAAACGCGCTCGTCTGACTGAATATGCAGCAGCTAGGCCAAGTGCAGAATATCATGAAGGCCGTGGAGTATGGACGGTGAAATGCGATGTTGCTCTTCCCTGTGCAACGCAGAATGAACTGCTGTTGGATGATGCAAAAGCATTGGTTGCAAATGGATGCATCGCAGTTGCGGAAGGCGCTAACATGCCTACCACCCTGGAGGCGACCGAGTATCTGCAGCAGAACAAGGTGTTATTTGCTCCCGGAAAGGCTGCAAATGCAGGCGGCGTGGCAACCTCCGCGCTGGAGATGAGCCAGAACTCTGAACGTCTGAGCTGGACCTTTGAAGAAGTGGACAGCAAGCTTCAGGGAATTATGGTGAATATTTTCCACAATCTGGATGACGCTGCAAAACGTTATGGCAAGGAAGGCGATTATGTAGCAGGCGCTAATATTGCCGGATTTGAGAAAGTGGCAGAAGCCATGATTGCACAGGGCGTTTGCTAAAGGGAAAATAATTGATAAAAGGAAAGGGGCTTTGGGAAAATAACATTGTTACACAATATATCGCTGTGATACCAAAAATCACAACGATATATTGTGAAGGACAGTTATTTTCCAACAGCCCCTTTATCTTTTGCATATATTGTGAAAACTTGCAGGTTAGCTGCATTCTATAATGGTTTCGTATATATCATGTCCTCGGTGGATCACCATTTCCATATCCAGTTTACCTTGGCGGATGTATTGTGAACGGTCAAGGTATTCAGAGTTGGTAATCCTGTCTGTAGCCTGAACAGATGTGAAATAATTCAGCATCTCTGCTAATTTGGAAAAGCTGGGATTGTTCTGAAGATTCTTGATGACATCTTCAAACAGTGTATTTGATTCTTTTAACAAATCCCGTACTGCTGCCCGCAGCTCTTCCTGAATCCATTTGGAGTCTGATTCATCCAGCTTTTTGCATAGACAGCTTACCAGATAAGGATATCCTCCGGTAACTTCATAGAGCTTTTCTGCCATTACTGGTATGTCCATGTTCGTGGGGGTCTTCCCGATTCAGATAATATTCCCGAAGCTGTCCCAGAAAATCTAAAAATACCTGGTTGTTGGACGCCTGGTCTGCTTCATCTATCATTAATATGAGATGTTTCTCCGATGTGCCGCATATTACACTGAGGACTTCAAAAAGCTCGGTCAGGTCAAAGAAATTTTCTTCTTTTGCCTGTCGTGTTGTTAAATTTTGCACAGCTTCTGGATTCAGGCGCCTATGTTCCTGTTCTGGCTGGGCCTTTCGAATAAACTCATTTGCAAACTCTTGTTGAAGATATTTTTGAAGCATTCGGAGTGTGGTTGTTTTGCCGTATTGCCTGGTGCGGTTAATGACAAAATAATCCCCATGGTCTACCAATTTTTTATTTCTTCTAACCGACTGTTTAAATCTGCCATATAATGTTTCAATGGATGGCAGGCGCCGTTATATGAAAGGTTTTAGCCAAGGTGTATTCTTCCTTTTGTTTCAGAGCATGGATTTTTCTATATTATACGCTTGTCGGATACTGTTCTTCAAGTGCAAGTTTTATTATTCCATTTCCAAAAGCTTTCTTACGGCCAGTTTCATATCTGGCAGCTTCCGGTACTGCATAACCAGCGTCCGCTCTTCCTCTGACAGAAGAAAATCATCCAGGGAATCGTTGTAACCAAAGGTGCCGAGAATGTTATCTATATTATATATCTTGCAAAGGATCAGCAAAGTGTCCGCGTCCGGCTGTGTCTGGCCGCTTTCCCAGCCGTAAATTGTTTTTGGGGCGACAGGCAGTTTGTAGTCCTCTAATTTTATTACCAGATCATTGACGGAATAATGGTTTAATTTCCGGTATGCCTTTAAAACTTTAGAGATATTTGGGTTTTTCATGTGCTCACCTCTTATCTAAATATAGACTACCCCAAAATAAGCGTCAATAAATTGGAAATAATTCTTTGAAATCAGCAAAAACTTATATTGAAATTCTTTCCAAAAGAGAATATAATAGAAAATGTAACTATCAAAATAATGAGGAATGGAGGAAAATATGGGGAATCGTGCAAAGAAATGGCTGGCAGACCAGATGGAACAGAATCATGTATCCGCAGAGATCATAGCAGATGTTTTAGAGATACCGATGGATGACCTTTTGGTTGGGAAGGCAGGAAGTCTGGATTCCGATGATTTTTTACGGGCCTGCGCCTATCTTCACCTCAGACCTGAGAAATTGCTTCTGGCTTTCTAGCCTGCATACATAGACAGGACTTATTATGATTTTTTATACATGCAGGAATAGAAATAAAGAAACAGGAGCCCCGCTGCCCTGTACAGATACCAGGTGCGAAACAAGTCTTTGCCCGGTTTGCAAAGGAAGGGCAGAGGCTGCATCAGAGATCTACTGGTGCGGGCATTGCCGTGTTCCATTGTATGAGGAGACATGCAGCCTGTGCGGGCAGAAGGGAAAACGTCTGACTACAGATATCCGGCCGGTATTTCCGGAAGAACGTCTTTTCATTGAGATTGTAATGGGGAAGCCTTTTGAATATCTTAAAGAGTCCGTATGGAACGGAACCGGAAACCGCTATTATGTGAATGGGCAGAAGCTGCCCTTTTCCATCAGCCGTTTAAAGGAACTGGATCAGGATGCGGTTCGCTTCCAATACGAGCAGTTAAAGGAACAGAATACAGAGGAGTATTTTAAGGAGTACCGGGACAGGTTTGTGAAGGCAAACAGGGTCAGATTTCAGAAGATTGTGGAAGAGGCAGGAAATTTTATTCGGAAAAGCGCCTGCGATGCTGATGTGATGGATATGTTTGTATCTTTCAGCGGAGGCAAGGATTCAACGGTAACTTCGGATTTAGTGACGCGGGCGCTAAGCAATCCGGAAATTGTGCATATTTTCGGAGATACTACGCTGGAATTTCCCTCTACTTATGAATATATCAGTCGGTTTCGCAGAGAACACCCCAGAACGCCGGTGCTGTCCGCCAGGAATAAGGAGAAAGACTTTGAAGCGATGTGCCGCGTAGTGGGTCCGCCCAGCCGGGTGATGCGCTGGTGCTGTACCGTATTTAAAACAGGCATGATTCAGAAGAAAATACGTTCCCTGTTTCGGGACAAAAGCCGGATACTAACCTTTTACGGCATAAGGCGCAGCGAATCCGTCAGCAGAAATAAATACGAAAGAGAAACAGACAGTCCCAAGATTACCAAGCAGCGGATTGTTTCTCCGGTGATTGACTGGATGGATTTCGACATATGGCTGTATCTTTTAACCAGGGGAATTGATTTCAACAGCGCTTATCGGCTGGGATATGCCAGAGTAGGATGCTGGTGCTGCCCCAATAACAGCGAATGGTCAGAATTTCTTTCTTCCGTTCATATGCAGCGGCAATCGGAACAATTTCATCGTCTGCTGGTGGAATTTGCGGAGAGCATAGGGAAAGAAGACGCAGAAGTTTACGTGAGGGAAGGAGGCTGGAAAGCCAGGCAGGGAGGAAATGGCGTACCGTACGCCGGGAAAGCTGTGGTGTCCTTTCAGCCTTGTGCATTAGAGGAAAACGCCTTTCGTTATGAACTGCAGCGGCCTGTTTCAAAAGAGCTGTTTGAATTGTTCCGGCCGTTCGGATACCTGGATTATGATATGGGAAATCAGGCTTTGGGAGAAGTTTATGTGCATAACAAAAAAGGAGAGATCCTCTTAAAACTACAGGGGCGTATTGGATCCAAAGAACTGAAGGTTACAATTGTAAACGTCCGGCTGGCAGGCGCAGGAGATTTGAAAACAGCCGAAGAACGGGTGAAATGCCAGCTTACCAAATACCAGATGTGCATAGGGTGTATGGCCTGTGAGAGTGTGTGCAGATTCAACGCTCTTTCTATCAAAGAGCAGAAAGATGGCAAGGTAAGGTATCGGATATCGGAAGAGAAATGTCTGCGGTGTGCAGAATGTGTGAATCATTTTACGGCAGGATGTTATATGAGGAAGGTGCTTGCTGTTAAGAGAACGTAGAGGAGTGAAGAGCTGAAGCAGGCAGTTCATTTCAAGGGTAAAGGAGCGAAGAGATGAAACAGGCAGTTCGTTTCAAGGGACATGAAAGCTTTGTCCTGAGAGAGGGATGGCTGAATAAAGGGTTGAGAGAGGTAAAGATAAATCCCAGGGTTTTCTTTGAAAATTATGGTGCGGACGCCCTGGGGGTAGGCCCAAATATGGCAAAGGCCATCCGTTATTGGCTGAAATGCGGCGGGCTTACCGATGAAAGCGCCCGGACAGGAGTAAAGCTTACCTGGCTTGGAGAGCTTATTTTACAAAAAGATCCGTATTTTGAAGAAATTTTTTCTTTGTGGGTGGTTCACTGCAACATTGCCAGGAACCGGAGTCAGGCGACTGCATGGCAAATCTTTTTTAATGAGTTTGATTATGAAGAATTTACCAGAGAAGAACTGGAGACAGCTATGCAGAAGCTGGCGGCAAAAGCGTCTGGGGAACAGAAGATATCTCCCCGTTCTGTGAAAGACGACTGCGACGCCCTGCTGCACATGTATCTTGGGAAAAAGCGGGACGGCCGCGATCCGGAGGAGAAAAACAACAGTCCCTTTGGAGGTCTGGGACTGCTGAAGAAAATCAGGGATGGGTATGTAAAGGAACAGCCTCCTCTGGATCGGCTTCCGGCAGAGATCACGCTTTATCTTATGGCTGAACTGCCGGGAATCCGGCAGGGAATCCATATAGAAGAATTACTGGCCATACCGGCTGGCCCAGGGAAAATACTGAATTTGAAGCGCACCGGACTGATGGAGCAGTTAGAGCAGTTAGCTTATGAGAGTAAGGTGATTCTTAATCAGACGGCGGGACTGGATATGGCGTATTTGCCGGAACAGACAGATCCGAAGCAGGTATTGGGCAGCTATTATGAGAAAGGCCGTTCCCAGGCAGAAGGAACGGGAAAGACTAAAGCAGAGGACCGACATGAAACAATTAAAAGAATTAATCCGAATTGACAGCCATTTCCGTAAATCAATAAATCTGAACCTGGATTTGGGCAGTGAAGAGCGGCTGAACAGTTACATTCCTACCCGATCCTCTCTGGTTATTTTAAAAAGGTATTTAAAAAATATTTACGAAAAAAGCGGAGAACACGCCACGCTTTTCATGGGGCCTTATGGAAAGGGCAAATCTCATCTGCTGCTGGTGCTGATTTCTATTTTGCAGGGAAAAGCTCAGGGAATATTGCCGAAAATAGAGAAAACAGACCGGGAGACAGCGGAAATGATCCGGAAGATCAGACATGAGAGACGCTTTTTCCTGCCGGTGATTGTCTCAGGAAGCGGAACAGATTTGAACCGCTTATTTCTGTATGCCCTGAAGGAAGCGCTGGAACGGGAAGGAATGGCGGATATTGTACCGGAGAGCAATTATTCGGAAGCGCTGAATACTCTGAAACAGTGGAAGCGGGAATATCCCAAGGCATACCTCCGATGGCAGGAATATTTGAAGGAGGAGCAGGAGACAGCGGAGCATATGGAAGCAAGGCTGGAGCGCATGGATGAGAAGGCGATGGAGATTTTCGTGAAATATTATCCGAAGCTGACAGCCGGCAGTAAATTTTTTCCTATGGTACAGTCCGACGCCCTGAAAATATATCAGGAGGTAAGCCGGGGGCTCCAGGAACGTTACGGCTGTGAAGGGATCCTGCTGATTTTTGATGAATTCAGCAAATATATTGAGGGTCATGGAAAAGAGAATTTTGCAAGAGATATGAAAACGCTGCAGGATATGTGCGAACTGGCAGAACGGGGCCAGAATCGGCAGCTTCATCTTATTTTAGTGGCCCATAAAAGCATCCATGCCTATGAAAAGGGAATTGATAAATCGGTAAAAGACGCCTTTATGGGAGTGGAAGGGCGGCTGAAGGAAGTCAGGTTTCATGTAAGCGTCCGTAATCATTATGAATTAATTGGGAATACCCTGGCAAAGCAGGAGCCGGAGTTTTCCGAATGGTTTTTCAGATATAAGCGGGAGACAGGATATGGGAAAATTGCAGAACTATCCTACGGCCTGCCCTGTTTTCGTAAATTATTTTCAGAATATGCAGAATTTGCCCGGGTAATGGAGCGGGGCTGTTTTCCGCTGACTCCGGTTTGTGCCTGTGTGCTTTTGCATATCAGTGAGAAAGCGGCCCAGAATGAGCGGACAATTTTTACCTTTCTCACCGGAAATGAGCCGGGGAGCCTGCCGGGAATTCTGGAAGAAGGAAAGGACGGCTGGGTTGGGACTGAGGCGGTCTATGATTATTTCAGAAGCCTTTTTCGGGATAATCAGGATCAGCCCAAGATTCATAACGAATGGCTGAAGGCGGAATATGCACTGAAGCATACGGCAGACCTTTCAGAACAGAAAGTGATTAAAACAATGGCGCTGATTCGGATGCTCCAGAATGAGGAGGAGCTTCCGGCAGTGGATCTTACCATACGCCTTGGAATCGGAATGGAAGAAAGCTGTTATCAGGCTGCAATGGAAGGGCTGAAGCAGCGGCAGGTTGTAATGTTCCGCAGCAGTCTTGGAACGTATGCGTTTAAAAATAATATAGGAATCAACGTTGAGAAAGAAATCCGGGAAGAAATTGCCAGACAGCCCCTGGAATTTCCGGTTTGTAGATATTTGAAACAAGTATCGGAGCTTGATTATGTCCTGCCCAGACAGCACAATCAAAAGCGGAGCATGACCCGGTATTTCCAATATGAATTTTTAAGAGAAGAAGAGTTTTTAAGCCTGGATACTGCGGAATTTCTTTTTGAGGAGCAGTTTTCAGACGGAAAGCTTTTGGCATTAATCTGTGAAGAAATGCCGGATTATGACGCCATAGGGAAGAAGACAGAAGAGCTGCGGGAAGACAGAATTGCGGTACTGGCTCCCATTTGCGCCTTTGACAAAATGGATTGCGTCAGGCGGCTGGCAGCCATTTCCTGCTTAAAGGAACAGCCCAAATTTACGGAAGAGAATCAGGTATTGTTGCGGGAACTGGAATTGTATGAGGAAGATATGATATTTGAAGTGAATGCGTCCCTGGAACGGGATTTTATTCCGGGAGAAGGCGGAAGCATTGTATTTTATCAAAGCAAGGCGGCCCGACGTTTTCACAGTGATTTGGAATTTAATCGTTTTTTAAGCGAAATTTGTGAGAATTATTACCGGTTCTCTCCCAGAGTGAATCATGAGCTATTAAATATCCGTCAGGTATCGGGCCAGTATCTCAGGGCAAGAAACAAAGTGGTATCCGCACTCTTACAGGAACAGGCGGAACAATTTCACAAAGGAACGGCGCCGGAGTGCATGATATACCGGGCGGCTTTTGTGCGGACGGGAGTGATGGATGCGCAGTTTGAACTGGATTCGGGCTGCGGGAGGATTCTGGAAGAAATTGACGGATTTTTCCTGAGATGCATTGGAACCTCCTGTTCCTTTGGAATGCTCTACCAAAAACTTCAGGGAAAGGATTACGGGGTGCGGAAAGGCATTATGCCGCTGTTTTTGGCGCAGCGGCTGGCTATGGCAGAAGGGATACCTGTCATTTATCTGCAGAAAAAAGAATTGGAGATCAATGAAACCGTGCTGAATCTTGTCAATGATTTTCCGCAAAATTATGAACTGTATCTTGAGCCGGAAAGCGGGAGGAAAGATCAGTATCTGAAAACATTAGTGGAAATCTTTCAGATCCAGGAAGGAATCTGTACCACACGTCAGAAGCGGCTGGCACAGATTGCAGAAGGGATGCAGAAATGGTATCGCTCCCTGCCCCAGTATGTTATGGTTACCAGTGATTTTCCCCAAAGAGAGAGGAATGAGATCCGAAGATTTCGAAAACTGTTAAAACGCAGTGAGATAAATCCCCGGGAAACGCTGTTTGAACATCTTCCGGAGCTGGTGAAGAAAAATGCTCTCGTTTCCAGTGAGAGTTCCCGGCGTAAGTTATCCGAAGATGGGGATTTGGAATATGACCTGCCAGAAACCGCTGAAGAAATAGCGCATATAAAGAGGTGTATGGAACAGGCTTTTTCCAAGCTTCAGCGGCAGATGGCGGCAGACGTCAAAAAGATTTACGGAGGAAAGGAGCAGGAGAGCCTGGCAGGGGCCCTGGGCTCCTGGTTCTGGAAGCATGGCAGCGCGGGAAGAGAGAAAATTTTGAGTAAAAATACTCATGATATGCTGGAGTATCTGAAAGAGCTGGATACCAATGATGAACTGGAAATTATTTCCAGGCTGTCAAAGATTGTGCTGGATATCTGCATGGAAGACTGGAACGATGAAACGCCGGAAATGTTTCGGAAGCGTCTGTCTGACATCAAAGAGGAAACGGAGCATGCAGCCGATCAGGAGGAAGGAACCAAGACGATTATTCTGTTGGATGAGAAAGGAAATGATATCCGGCGGAGTTATGAAGAGGTAAAAGACAGCACCAGCAGTTTTTTGAAAAATATGATTGATGAGGCAATGGAAGATTTTGAAGATACCTTAGAGACCAGTCAGAAGGTGGCAGTTCTTGTGGAGGTGCTTCAGGAATTGCTGAGATAAGGGGAACGGCGAATGAAGGAATCGATTTATCTTGACAATGCATCCACTACATATCCCAAGCCGGAAGCGGTATATCAGGCGATGGAAAAGGCAGGAAGGAATCTTGCGGTAAATGCCGGAAGGGGGTTCTACGGGCTTGCCAGAGAGGCGTTCCAATTAATTGAAGATACCAGGGAGCAGATATGCAGAATGGTTCATGGGGAATCGGTAGCAGAGGCAGTATTCACACCCTCTGCTACAATTGCATGTAATCAGGTGCTGGGCGGTTTGGATTGGAAGCGAGAGGCGGTTGTGTATGTAACGCCTTTTGAGCACAATGCAATCATGCGGGTACTTGCCTCCCTTCAGAAGCAATATGGATTTGAGGTGGAAGAACTGGCGTTGAATCGGGAAACCATGACGTTGGACACAGAGAGAATCCGGTATCAGTTTCTACGAAAACATCCAACGGTTCTGGTAATGAATCATGTCAGCAATGTGACGGGAACTGTGATTCCCTGGCAGGAGATTGGAAAGCTGGCCGAGTCCTATCATCCGGCAGTTGTGATAGACGGCTCCCAGGCATTGGGGCTTGTGCCGGTCAGACTGCAGAATACGGCGGCAGATTTTTATATTTTTGCCGGGCACAAAACCTTGTACGGGCCTCTGGGGATTGGCGGCTATGTGAATAATCATGGAAGAAGGCTGAAACCGATTTTGTTCGGAGGAACTGGCAGCGATTCCCTGAATCTGGAAATGGATACGGCAAATGTAAAGGGATATGAGCCGGGAAGCATGAACATTGCAGCGATTGCAGGACTGTATGCAGCGCTTATGGAGTGTGGTAAAGCTTCAGAGGGGGAATGGCTGGAAAAGGAACAAAACCAGCGGGAATATCTTGTAAAAATGCTTGCCCGGATTCCAGAGGTAATATTGTATCCGCCCCTGTCTGGGGCTGTGGCAGGAATTCTGTCTTTTAATCTTAGAGGATTTTCGGCGGGAGATGTGGGCGCTTTGCTGGATCAGGAATATCACATAGCAGTGCGGACAGGGTACCATTGTGCGCCATTAATCCACAAATATCTGAACGATGAGGGAACCGGGGGAACAGTCCGGGTAAGTATTGGGCGGTTTACCAAAGAGTCTGAATTGGAGCGGCTGGCAGAAGCCGTGGAAGAAATAGCGGAAGGGTAAAGCCGTCTAAAAAATGTGTATGCAGGGTACGAAAGAGCAGAATGCAGCAGGGTGTGAAAGAGCAGAAAATGGCAGGATACAAAGGAGCGGAAAGCGGCAGGGTACAAAGGAGGAGGTTTGGGTAAATGAAAGCAGAAGCGAAATCTGTAAAAGAAATTTTTGGCGGAGGGCCTCAAAAGCTGGTGGTGCCTTTTTTCCAGAGAAGGTATGTCTGGAAAGAAGAGAATTGGGCGGAGCTTCTTTCATCCATTGAAGGAAACCGGGAGGTTCAGGTTTTTCTCGGCTCCATTATCATTAAATGGGGAGAAAACCGGGAGCCGTCAGAGGCTACCATTGTGGATGGACAGCAGAGGCTCACTACGCTGTCGCTTCTGACGAAGGCGATTTATGATGAATTTGATGATGAAATGAGAGAAAACGTCAAGGATACCATTCAGAATGTGTTGTTTTATAAGAGAAATACCACAGATGCACTGAAAAACAGTGAAATCAAAATTGCACATTCCAGAGTAGATCGGGACGCTTACGGGGAAATTATCAGAAAAGGAGTGTTTGAAGGGGAGAAGCCGGAAGCATGGGAGGTATCCTGTATCGGACAGACCGGAAAGTGCTACCACTATTACAGAGAGGTCCTGCACAAAATGCAGCAGCAGGAGCTTAAGGATATCTTTGATATTATGTACAGTGACAATAATAAGATGCTGGTGCGGATTGAACTGATGGAAAATGACATGAATGAACAGTCTATTTTTGATACGATTAACCGGGCCGGAGCGCGGCTGAGCACGGCAGATATTATCAAAAATAATCTGTTCCAGAGATTTATGGAGAGCTGTGAAAATGATCCGGACAAGATACAGGAAGTGAGCCGGATGTATGATGAAAAATGGGACAGGTTTTTCTATTCGGAAAAAGAAGAAAATGAGTGGGATGAGGAACGCCGTTTTGGAAACGTAGGCAGGAATAATCTGGAATTTTTGCTGTATTGTGTGGCCAGCATTAAATGGGCGAAGGCAGATACCAGGGATTTTTCAGGGAATCTGGAAACTGTTTACACCCGGGAGACCAGAGACTATGGGTTTATGGATTATAAAGAGCTGGTGGATGAAATCTACGAGTATGCCAGAATTTTCAGCAGATATATCACAGGCATGCATCGGAACATGGCAGATAAGGAAGAAGCGGCAAATACATATTTCTCCTGGCAAAAGGATGTAAAACGGCTGCTTTTGGTATTGGAAGAATTTGGAATACAGATGTTCTATCCCTTTGTGCTTAAAATTATGAAAGAAGCAAAGGGAGATTTCAAGGACAGGCGTTTGATTGCCCAAAGCCGGGCGCTGGAAAGCTTTATTATCCGCAGAAGGATTATGGGTACCAGCGTTTCAGATTATACATCAAAGTGCAACCTGATTCTGAATCGAGGAGTGGAACAGTTATTTTCTACAGTGGGAGAAAAAGAGATTAACATCAGCGATGCAGAAATTAAAAGCCAACTGACAAAGATGAAGAGCGACACGGCCAAGATGATTTTATTTTTAATTGAGATTTCCAGGAGAACGAAAAATTCCGATGAGGACGCTTTAACCTACACTTATACGCTGGAACATATTATGCCGAAGAAATGGCAGGAAAATTGGAGTGTTCCGGAAAATTATGCAGAAAAGCGGCAGAAGCATATTGATGATCTGGGGAACCTGACACTGCTTCGGAATTCCCTGAACTGTGCCGTGAAAAATTCCGATTTTAAAACCAAGATAGAAGGAATTCCGGGAACTAAACGGCAGAAGCCGAAAGAGGGGTATAAAGGAAATGTTTCATTAAATATTACAGAAGAAATTGTGCGGCAGTATGACAATGGCATGAAGGACTGGAATGAGGACAGGATCGAAGAGAGAAGGAACCGGTTTGCCGTTGAAATTATTGCACTGTGGCCGCTGTATTCGGGAGGGATAGGTGATGTTGGTGAAAGAAATTGATAAAAAAATGCTTCAGAATTTAACCTTTGAAGTACTTTACTTGGAACGGAAGAATCTGCGGAGCAGGGCAAAAACCGACCAGAAAATGGCTGAGGAAATACAAAAGATCATTGTGGAATATGCAAGGAGAAGCTATGCGGTTTGAACGTATTACAATCAATAATTTTATGCGGTATAAGGGGGAAAACACTCTGGAATTCAGTTGTGAAAAGGAGAAAAATGTAACAGTAGTGCTGGGGGATAATACAGTGGGGAAAACTACCATAGCTCAGGCATTTCGCTGGTGTCTGTATGGTGCAGTTCTGACAGAACGTGGCAAACGCCAGGAGGATTATCAGCTTTTGAATACCGATGCGCTTTCCTTGATGGACGCCAATAGCAGGGCAAAGGTATGGGTGGAGCTGGTAGCCGCAGACGAAGAAAAACGTTATACCATCCGAAGGGAAACTGTTTATACCCGGGCATTTCCGGCCATGACGGCAGAGGAGTTCCAGAAGAAACTGGCCATGTATATCGCTGATGTTCACAGCAGCCAATCCTTGATTGAGGTAGAGCCTCGGAAAGTGGATGAATTGATTAATGAATTATTTCCAAGAAATTTGTCACATTATTTTCTATTTGATGGGGAACGGTGGAGTGATATTTCTGTAAATGGGGTGAAAGAAAATATCAGAGATTCTGTACATATTTTAACAGGTTTATCAGCATATCAGGCGGCTATGAGGCATTTGAAAGATATGGGCGCATATTCTGTTATCAGCAAGCTGAAAAAGAAAATTGTAGGTTCCGGAAATCTGTACGACAATTTGGAAGCAGACTGCAGGCAGTGCAGCCGTAAAATAGAACATTGTAAAAAAGAAATTGAGAATATTGAGATCAATCTCAGCAATTACAACAGAAAATGTGAAGAAATTCAGGAATATCTGAACGAAAACAGAAATACAGAATCCCTTCAAAGCCAGTACGATAAATTAGGTACGGTAAAAAAATCACAGGCGGATTTGTATCTCAATCAATATAAAAATCTCGTGAATGAATTCAGTAATAGGGCATATATGCTTTTTGCGGAACCGATGATAGGTGAAACGGTGAAATTAGTCAAAACCGTGGCGGGGGAGCGGCGGGATGTGCCCCATATGCGGCAAGCTACCATAGATCATATCATACAGGGAGGAAGGTGTATCTGCGGAACGCCCTTAATTCCGAATTCAAAAGAATGGAATTGCCTGATAGAACAAAGGAATTATCTGCCTCCGGCGGATATAGGTTCTCTGTTGGGAGAATTTGAGCGCACTGCTTCCTGGTGGCGGAACCATACAGTGAATTTACAGGAAGAATTACGGGAAAAAGCTGCTTTAGTAGATGACAGTGTCAAAAATTATGAGGAAACCTGTAATGAATATATTATGTTGGAACAACGAATGGATGAACATATTGATTTTGCAGAACATCGCAGAAGGCTGAAAAGCTATCAGAAGAATATCCAGGATTTAAGCCGCCAAAAAGGGGAGCTGCAAGGGCAGATTCAGTCTCTGGATCGCCAGAAAATACGTTTGGAGGAAGAAATGCAGGGGTTGGAAGCCAGAAATGATGAAAACCGCAAGTGGAGAGCGCGGGTGGAACTGGCAGAATCTTTGTACCGGAAACTGCATCAGGATTTTTGGGCAGAGGAGAAAAAAGTATTTCTGGAATTAAATAAACAGATTCAGTATAATTTCGGACGTATGTTTAATGCAAAGGATAAAAAAATAGAACTGTCAAAACAATATGAAATTCAGATGTATTATAAAAGCGCTCATGGTTTTCGGGAGGAGAGGAATTTGTCTGAAGGAGAGAAAATAGCAAGAAACTTTGCGTTTATTGTAACTATCATGGATTACAGTAAGAAGCGCAAGAAAGATAAATCCTCTGAAATTTCCCAGGGAAATGACACATTGCCTATTGTGCTGGACGGACCTTTTTCAAAGCTGGGCGATGAAAATATTCGTTTGATTTCCAAGGTTCTTCCAGAAGTGTCAGAACAGGTAATTTTGTTTATGCTGAAAAAGGACTGGAAATATACAAATTTGGATGCGTTTGTAGGGAGTGCTTATTCCATTGAAAAAGATGCTGAGAAATCTTATGCATTAATTCGGAAAGTGGAGGAATCGAAATATGGCAGTGTATGAATTTTTTAAAAAAGAATTTGAATTTCGGGGAAAACACGCCCGGATGGCAGGGGAATTGTGCATTCTTAATGATTATGATCATACTTATTTTCGGAGAGTAATTGATGTGTATGTTTTAGCGGCCATTATTGGATTCCGCTTGGATCGGAGAGCAGAAGTGGATCTCTCGCCCAATGAGTCAAAGAGTATTTTTCCGGAACAGATGATAGGAGCCAAAGAGGATTTGGATTTTATAATGCAGATGATTATGATATTGGAGAACCGGGACAAGATTTCGGCAGAGGAAAGTGTGAAGAAAGCGTTTAAAGGGGTGGAGACAAAAGAAGAATTTGAATATTACAAAAATTTATTTAATTCCTATGTTCGGGGCGGAGTGGAAGAACTGTATGAGCGGCTTGTGCTGAGAAAAGGGGAAGTGGAAGAAGAATTCTATGATGAAAAGACCGCTAATCTGATGGCGCTGCTGGAACGGTTTGGGATGTCTAAGGGAACTGGGGCGGTGTGATGACAAGTGAAATGAATGGACCTTTCTGGTAGTTCGTGTCAGGGAAGATTTGTCTATGCCTGTAGAATGTTGAAATTATTGATAAAATATTTTTGCCAAATATTTACAAAATGGGACAAAAGAGTTATAATCCTGTCTTTGACAGTTGCAGAAAAGATTAATGCCAGAATTCCTTGTAAATTAG
>NZ_SRYA01000056.1 GCF_004793545.1 Petralouisia muris
ACTTATGGTAAAAGTCCAGAATGGTTTTCGCCTATCTTTGTGATATAGCCGCCTGAGCTGCTGCCAATCTTGCAATCGGCACACGGAACGGTGAGCAGGAAACATAGTCCAGACCAATCTTGTGGCAGAACTCTACAGAAGAAGGATCTCCGCCATGCTCGCCGCAGATACCGATGTGGAGATTCGGATTTACCGGCTTTCCTAACTTGATTGCTGTCTCCATTAACTTACCAACGCCAGTCTGGTCAAGTTTTGCAAACGGATCATTCTCAAAAATCTTAGCATCATAATATGCCTCTAAGAATTTTCCTGCATCATCACGGGAGAATCCGAAAGTCATCTGTGTCAGGTCATTGGTACCGAAGCAGAAGAAGTCAGCTTCTTTTGCAATTTCGTCTGCGGTAAGGGCAGCTCTCGGAATCTCAATCATGGTACCTACTTCATATTCCAATTCAACGCCGGCAGCAGCGATTTCTGCATCTGCAGTTTCCACTACTACTCTCTTCACGTATTTTAACTCTTTGATATCGCCAATTAACGGAATCATTATTTCCGGTTTCAATGCCCAGTCTGCATGCGCTTTCTTTACATTAATAGCTGCACGGATCACTGCGCTTGTCTGCATTTTTGCAATTTCCGGATAGGTAACTGCAAGACGGCATCCACGATGTCCCATCATTGGGTTGAACTCATGCAAAGAATCAATCAATGTCTTAATATCTTCTACAGATTTGCCCTGAGCGTCTGCCAGCTTCTTAATATCTTCTTCCTCAGTAGGAACAAATTCATGCAATGGCGGATCTAAGAAACGGATGGTAACTGGATTGCCTTCCAGAGCTTCATATAATTTCTCAAAGTCTCCCTGCTGGTAAGGAAGAATCTTGTCCAAAGCAGCTTCTCTTTCTTCTACCGTATCTGCACAGATCATTTCACGGAATGCAGCAATCCTGTCCTCTTCGAAGAACATATGCTCCGTACGGCAAAGGCCGATACCTTCTGCACCCAACTCACGCGCCTTCTTAGCGTCTGCAGGCGTATCGGCATTGGTACGAACCTTTAAAGTCCTATATTTATCTGCCCATGCCATAATCCTTCCAAATTCTCCGGCAATGGTTGCATCAACGGTAGGAATCAGGCCGTCATAAATGTTACCCGTGGTACCGTCGATAGAGATAGGATCTCCTTCATGGTATTCCTTGCCAGCCAGGGTAAATTTCTTATTCTCTTCATCCATAGCAATGTCGCCGCATCCAGATACACAGCAGGTTCCCATACCGCGCGCAACAACAGCCGCATGGCTGGTCATACCGCCGCGGACAGTCAGGATACCCTGAGCAGCCTTCATACCTGTAATATCTTCTGGAGAAGTCTCAAGACGTACTAATACAACTTTCTCGCCTTTCTCAGCCCATGCTACAGCGTCATCTGCGGAAAATACGATTTTACCACATGCAGCTCCCGGAGAAGCGCCAAGTCCCTTACCTGCAGGAGTAGCAGCTTTCAAAGCAGCAGCATCAAACTGAGGATGCAGTAACGTATCCAGGTTACGAGGATCGATCATAGCAACTGCTTCTTCTTCGGTTCTCATGCCTTCGTCCACTAAATCGCAGGCGATTTTCAGAGCAGCCTGTGCAGTTCTCTTACCATTACGTGTCTGAAGCATATAGAGTTTCTCATTTTCAACGGTAAACTCCATATCCTGCATATCTCTGTAATGATTTTCCAGAGTAGCGCAAACTTCTGTAAACTGTTTGAACGCTGCCGGGAATTTCTCTTCCATCTGAGCGATTGGCATTGGAGTACGAACTCCTGCAACCACATCTTCGCCTTGTGCATTTGTCAGGAATTCACCCATCAGCTTCTTCTCTCCGGTAGCCGGATCACGGGTAAAGGCAACGCCAGTACCGCAGTCATCACCCATATTACCAAATGCCATACTCTGCACGTTTACAGCAGTACCCCAGGAATATGGAATATCATTGTCACGACGGTATACATTCGCACGAGGGTTGTCCCAGGAACGGAATACAGCTTTTACCGCTCCCATCAACTGTTCCTTCGGATCATCCGGGAAGTCCTCGCCGATTTTCTCTTTATATTCAGCTTTAAACTGAGATGCAAGCTCTTTCAGGTCGTCTGCTGTAAGTTCAACGTCCTGTGTCACGCCTCTGTCAGCTTTCATTTTATCAATCAGTTCTTCGAAGTATTTCTTTCCAACTTCCATAACTACATCAGAATACATCTGGATAAATCTTCTGTAGCAGTCCCATGCCCACCGGGGATTGTTGGACTTTTCAGCAATAACGTTTACAACGGTCTCATTCAGACCCAGATTCAGGATGGTGTCCATCATACCAGGCATGGAAGCTCTTGCGCCGGAACGTACGGATACCAAAAGCGGATTCTCTTTATCACCGAATTTCTTTCCTGTGATCTCTTCCATTTTACCAATGTATTCATTGATCTGAGACTGGATCTCCTCATTGATTTGACGTCCATCCTCATAATACTGAGTACAAGCTTCTGTTGTAATTGTAAAACCCTGTGGTACCGGAAGACCTAAGCTGGTCATTTCAGCAAGGTTTGCGCCTTTTCCTCCAAGAAGTTCACGCATGTTAGCATTTCCCTCTTTGAAGAGATAAACCCATTTGTTTGCCATTTGAATTCCTCCTAAAATTTACTTTGGTTTATTGTTATGCAGATATGGACTGCCGACTAAAACTAACATGCCTTACAATTCCACATCTGCCATTACACAATGAGACAGTGAATGACTGTAAATCTTATTTTTCATGTGTCTGAAAACTCAATGACCAAACTATGGCTTCTGAATTGGAAATCAATTTACCATCATTCAGCCAGCAAAACCTGCTGGGCCTTCCAAATCCTGAGGACGCGAAAGCACATCTCATGAAAGCTATTTTCAAACACAATCTAAACATCATTACACAATGAGACAGCGCACGATTCTAAAGCGCACACATATATTCTAACATATTTTGGAATAATAGCAAGTCTATTTTTTTGATTTTTTGCGATTATAATAAATCTTGAAAAGGAAAATTCTTATATCTGACATCCCATATTTGAAAGAACAATTTATATTTTTCCATACTCAAATATAAAACATTCACTCTGACAGTCATTTAAAATTAGGAGGGATTATTATGAAATGCAAAATATGCAGCGCTGAGAATTTAGAAGGCACTCGCTATTGCCAGAGTTGCGGCGAACCATTAAAAGAATCTGTTTCCATAGGCTTTCCATGGAAACACGGAAAAGCTTATGCAGGACTTGGACACAAAGGTTCCTCCATCGCTCCATTAGGCGCTATGGCTATTGAACGGCAAGGCAAAGAATTGGAACCTGGGAATGCCCATAAGAATCTGGTAAAAGTCTGCCCCTGCCAGGATGGCACATGGTATTGCCCTGACTGTGGAGAATTGAACCAACAATATAAAAATTTCTGCAAAAACTGCGGCAGGGATTATGTATGACCTAAAAATAGCAGCTTATGCATTTCCTTGATTCTTCATAAGCTGTTTTAATTTTGTCAATATTCATTTCCCGCCACCTATCCAGCCACTTACGAAAAAACAGACGCCAGGAATTTTGATTTTCCTGATGTCTGTTTCTCTTTGTATAGGATATCAACCGCCTGTTCACTCCATAAGGCCTTTCTCCTTTTTGGCAATTTCAGAACCTGTTTCTCATTAGTATAGGATATCAATCGCCTGTTCACTCCATAAGGCTTTTCTCCTTTTTGGCAATTCAGAACCTGTATCCATGGATTTTCAATCGCTGCGTATCCATTAGAAATCAAACTTATCTGAAAAATACGCATCCAGTTCTTCTATCTTCACTCTTTCCTGTTCCATGCTGTCTCGAAACCGCACGGTTACCGAACCGTCGTTTTCTGATTCAAAATCATATGTGACGCAGAAAGGAGTTCCAATTTCATCCTGTCTTCTGTAACGTTTTCCGATATTTCCTCTGTCATCAAATTCACAGTTATACATTTTGGACAATCTGGCAAAAATTTTCTCTGCTCCTTCGTTCAGCTTCTTAGAGAGAGGCAGAACTCCGATTTTTACAGGCGCAAGCGCCGGATGGAAATGAAGCACAGTTCTCATATCAGGTTTTTCCTCTGTTCCGATATTTTCCTCATCATAAGCTGAGCAAAGGAAAGCCAGAACCACACGGTCAGCGCCCAGAGAAGGCTCAATCACATAAGGAATGTATTTCTCCTTCTTTTCGTCATCAAAATAACTCATATCCTGACCGGAGGTTTCCTGATGACGAGTCAAATCGTAATCGGTACGGTCTGCAATTCCCCAGAGTTCGCCCCATCCGAAGGGAAACAGGAATTCAAAGTCTGTAGTTGCCTTGCTGTAGAAGGACAGTTCTTCCGGCTCATGATCACGCAGACGAAGTTCTTCTTCTTTCATGCCAAGATTCAGCAGCCAGTCGCGGCAGAAGCTTCTCCAGTACTGGAACCATTCCAAATCAGTTCCAGGCACACAGAAAAATTCCAGTTCCATCTGTTCAAATTCCCTGGTGCGGAAAGTAAAGTTTCCGGGAGTAATTTCATTTCGGAAAGATTTTCCAATCTGGCAGATTCCGAAAGGAACCTTTTTCCGGGAAGTCCGCTGCACATTTTTAAAGTTTACAAAAATACCCTGTGCCGTTTCCGGCCTTAAGTAAACGGTATTTTTGGCATCTTCTGTAACTCCCTGAAAGGTTTTGAACATTAAATTAAACTGACGGATATCCGTAAAATTATGTTTGCCGCAGGTGGGACATGGAATCTGATGTTCTTCTATGAAGCTCACCATCTGCTCCTGACTCCAGCCGTCTACTGTGCCCTCTAGTTCAATTCCCTTTTCTTCTGCATAATCTTCGATAATTTTATCTGCACGGAACCGTTCATGACACTCTCTGCAGTCCATTAACGGGTCGGAAAACCCTCCCAGATGTCCGGAAGCTACCCAGGTCTGAGGATTCATCAGAATGGCGCAGTCCACACCTACATTGTAAGCATTTTCTGTAACAAACTTTTTCCACCATGCCTGTTTTACATTATTTTTCAGTTCCACGCCCAGATTGCCGTAATCCCAGGTATTTGCAAGACCTCCGTAAATTTCGGAACCCGGATAAACGAAACCTCTTGCCTTTGCCAGTGCCACGATTTTTTCCATGGTTTTTTCCATATTGCTACCTCTTTCTTTTTATACTTTTGCTCTTTGCTGTATTCATTCTATTCCTTTATGCCGGTATTGTTCCCGTCCAGTCACTAAAACTGCTTATCCTCTGATTCTGTGAAAACCCAATACTGTTTTTGTTCGTTCACAGAAGCTGCTATCCGCTGATTCCGTGAACTCCAATGCTGTTTTTGTTCGTTCACAGAAGCTGTTATCCACTGATTCCGTGAACTCCAATACTGTTTTCGTCCAGTCACCGAAGCTGCTTACTCATAAATCACATATACCAGAGCGGATTCCTCTCCGTCCTCCGCCTCTTCCGGAAGCTGGATAGACACCGTATCCTTAGCTTTCATTGTGGTGTACCTGGAAGAAACATATTGAATGGTTCCATCCACCTTCACGTCTACCTTTTCACTTAATATAATTACTTTTGCATCCAGATCTGCAATCGCATCTCTGTCTGCGCTTCCAGCAGCTTCACCGTTTTCAATTTCCGTAAATTCTTCCTCAAAGTTATATCCTTCCGCCAAAGCCTGTGGGATGGTGCCGGAAAATAATGTCACTTCATTAAAATTCTGATACTCTTCACAGCTGTCGTACTTAATAAAAAGTCTGGCAACGCCATCCTCTACGGAAAATTCATCAATGCTTACACTGCCTTTCCCATGTTCTTCCTGATATTCCGCAACCCTTTCATCAATATAATTCTTAAGTTCTTCATCATCATAATAATCTTTGTCAAAATCTGCGATAGCCGCACTGACTACATTGCCCTTTTTCTGTATGTACACGGTATCACGATCTGCCTCCAAAGATTTTCCACATCCTGTCAATAGTCCGGCCAGAACAAGGATTACCAGACTAATGGAAATAAATTTTTTCATGTTAAACCTCCTCAAAGTCTAATACGTGAATCGCAAATATTATACCCTTTTCTGTCTGTGATTGCAACTATTGATTTCCCGATTTAGCAGAATTTGCTATAATCTGTGCTGCAAATCCCTCATTCTCTTCCAATATCTGAAGGGCATGAAACTTCCGCTCTACATAAAACACCATATATTCATTCATAATATCCTCCAGCTTTTCAAGAACTGCTTCTGAGACTGTAAAGGTATAAAGCTTCTCAATGGTGGAGGTTATAATATACTGCATAGCATAAAGAACAGACTCATCCAAAAATATCTGTCCGGCCTGCCCTCCGCAATTCTCACAAAGCGTTCCACCGGTTTTCGTGGAAAACCAATGCAGATTTTCTTCTTTTCTGCATGACAGGCAGGAAAACACATTAGGATATTCTCCGTTTATCACCATGGTTTTCAATTCAAAAATCCGGCGTACCAGCCGGTTATCCAGGTTCTCCTTTTCCAGTGCACGAAGTGACTGGTACAGAAGCTTTAACATATGTATTTCCTCTGTGTTTTCTCTGGCGTAATAATCTGTCAGTTCCAAAAAATAGAATCCGTAACAGGCGTTTTCCATATGTTCTGCCAGTTCCCGGAAATAATTGGTGATATCCGCTTTCACGACGGTATAAGAACTGCGTCCCTCATAGGTTTCAAAGCGGCCGAAGGAAAAGGGGCTGACTGCTGCCATCAGCTGATTGCCCGGCCGCCTTGCGCCTCTGGCAAATGCGGATATTTTACCTCTTTCCTTCGTTAAAATCATTACCCTTCTGTCATATTCTCCCACCGGGGCTGCGGATAATACCATGCCCGTCAGCGTTATGGTCTGCCCCATTTCTTCTCACGCTCCCGCCTGTTTGATCTCGGTCTGCCATCATGGAGAGAGTTGCGTCACCGCTGACTCTTTCATTGCTCCGCCGGCATTTGTAACTTAAATAATCCTGAATGCTTCCTGTACTTGCAAATTTCTTCCATTCCTGCGCTACCATCTGGACGCCCCCTTGTTCTTCGTTTGTTTCTTACAGTCTGCCAAATTCCGGGAAATGCCTGAACTCTGCCTTAAGGCAGGTTAAGGAACTTTTAAAGGAAAATTAATCACTGTAATTAATATTAGGGTATCCTTTCAGTTTCCAGATATACCAGATAAATTCTGGCAGAAATAAAATATGCCTGACAGTTGCGCAGCTCTTTGTCGGCAGTAAAATGCCAAGGCTGCTCTAAATCCCAGAGGAAATGAACCATTATTCTTCTTCCCGGTAACCAAAATTCTTAATCAGGAAGTCACTGTCTCTCCAGTCTTTTTTTACCTTCACCCAGAGCTTTAAGTTCACCTGGCGTTCCAGCATTTTCTCAATTTCAAACCTGGCGTTGCTGCCGATTTTTTTCAGCATTGCACCGCCTTTTCCTATGATAATTCCCTTGTGAGAATCCCGTTCACAAATAATGGTGGCTTCGATATCTGTGATCCTGCCGTTTTTGCGCTCCTTCATCCGCTCAATGGTAACGGCTATCCCATGAGGAATTTCTTCATTCAGGGCATGAAGTGATTTTTCACGGATAATTTCAGCAACAATCTGTCTTTCTGGCTGGTCAGTCACGGTGTCCTCATCATAGAACATTGGACCGTAGGGCAGGTATTGGAATATCAGGTCTGTTAAAATTTCCGTATTATCTCCCCGCAGGGCTGACAGGGGAACGATTTCCGCAAATTCATATTCCACTCTGTAAGTGTCTATGGACGCAAGGACTGCTTCTGGTTTTACTGTATCTGTTTTATTAATAATCAGGATTACAGGAGTAGTGATTTTTTTCAGTTTTTCTAAAATATGGCGCTCTCCGGCTCCGATAAAACTGGTTGGTTCCACCAGCCATAACACAGCATCCACATCCTGCAGCGTTCGCTCTGCCACATTTACCATATATTCTCCAAGCTTGTTTTTGGCTTTGTGGATGCCAGGCGTGTCTACGAAAATAATCTGACCCTTTCCTTCTTCTGTATATACCGTCTGAATTCGGTTTCTGGTGGTCTGTGGCTTCTTGGAAGTAATGGCGATTTTCTGTCCAATTAAATGATTCATCAATGTAGACTTCCCCACATTCGGCCTTCCAATCAATGTTACAAATCCTGATTTAAGTATCTGATTCATATCCTCTCCTTCATTCCATCGCTGCAGGCCTTACCTTTTTTAATTGTTGCAGGCAAAGCCTGCCCTGCAAAGAATCTCTTGTTAAAATGTTCCTGGAAAACTTTTTGCGTAAAGATTTTTAATAAAGATTTTTAATAAAGATTCTTTAATAAAGATTCTTTAATTCCCGAAACAACTCTTTTTCTTCTTTTAATTTCTCTTCATTTCCGATCACACAGAATGCATTCTCTTTCAATATTGCTTTCACGACGCCGGACAAACTCCGGATATCCTCCTGGGATGCATGCAGGATTTCTTCCCGCTCTTTCTGAAGCATCTCTTCTGTGATGCCGGTAAAGTAAGCGGTGGCGCTGCGCCCTGTCTTCCCAGCCGGCGTTAAAGGTGCGTCCACGCTGCTGAAGGTTCCCAGGATATATCCTGTCATCTCTTTCTCGGTTGCCTGGAAATTCTCTAAATACTCCGGAATTCCTTCATAAATCTCATTGGTTTTTGAAAGGTTCGGATCACGGTAAGAGGTAAAATAACCGTCGCCTCTTCTGGTAAATCCGCTCATGCAGCCGTAAGCCCCGCCTTTGACCCGGATGTTAATCCAAAGGTAGTCATAGCTTAACAGCACTTTCAGAATCCGCAAAGTTCCGGTATACTCGTATCCTGCCTGTTTAAAATTACCGGCACGGGATACATACTGCACCTGAGACGCATCCAGAAAACCTTCGTTTTTCTTTTCCAGGCGAAGGGAAGGTTCTGACGTTTCAGGCGCATGCTCTGAAAGAATTGCTTTTATTGCAGGAATCTCTTTCTCCAGAGCTTCTATTCCTTCCGGCTCTGCGCCAATGCTGAACATCAGATTATCCCTGTAAAAAATCAAGTTCATCAGAGATTCTAATTTACTGGTGATGAAATCTTTTTTCTCTTCAAAATGTTCTTCCAGATCCTTTACCAGCTGGTAGAATTCAATCCCCTGTACCATATCGGTATAGCGGGCGCTTTCTGAAAAATAGGACATGGCTCTTATGGAAGAAACAGAATGTCCGCTGGCGCTTAAGGACATCTGCAGCCTGGATTTTAACTGTGCCAGAATCTCATACAGCCGTTCCTGTTTTCGGAAATTACTTCCGGATATGATTTCCTTTACAATCTCCATAGTCTTTGGAATTTCATGGTACAGAGTTTTTATCTTCACTTCGTATTTCAGAAGGATGCTGTCTTTTTTTGCGTGAGGATAAATACCGATTTCACTGAAAATCCCTCCGGTGTGAAGGTTTATTTCATTGGCAAGCTCCTGAAAACTATAGGAAGCGGTATCCACATACCCCAGCACGGCCTTTAAAATGCCAAGCCAGGGAATCTCTTCTGAGGAAATTTTGCCTGCATCAAATATCAGGCTGAAATATGCAATTCCATTGGCGTCAATATCATGGCACAGCACCAATGTATCATCTTCCGTGTGTTCCCGAATATATAATTTTTCTCCGGTTTTTTTTATGTCATCTCTGGAAAGCATCGGTATCGTCGCAAGATCCTCTGGCGCGGAGGGTTCCTCCTGATATTGTTTCAGACGGCGGGTAAATTCAACCACAGCCTGTTTCTCTTCCATTGACAGGGAAGCCTTATATTCTGCCAGCTTCTTTGCCAGCGCTTCTTCTTTTTCTGTATTCAGGCCATATTGCGGCTCTGCGATTACCACTGAAGCATGGGGATTATCCAGAAAATATTTCTGAACCAACTGCTCAAAATATCCTGTTTCCGCCTGGGCTTTTAAAAATTCAATAATTTCCAGTTCTTCCAGATGAAGAAACGGCTGATTCTCATCATAAATCCAACTGTCCAGGCACTTAATCCCCAGAAGAAGCCCTTTGGGGAAAGAACCGTAATCCGCTTCCCGGTATCTGAATTCAAAGCTGTTGATTCCAGCCATCAGGGATTTCCGATTAATTCCGGTACGCACCTGTTCCTTCAGCACGTCCTGGATAATTTTTAAAAATTCCTCTTTTTGTTCTGAATTGCTGTTTTTTGCAACAATGGAAAACAAAGGCTGCAAACTGCTGCAGTCAAAGGAGGCCATAATATCCTTGCCGATTCCGGCGTCTAAAAGCGCTTGCTTTAAGGGCGCTCCCGGTGCGCTCAGCAACGCATAATCCAGAATGTCAAAGGCTACATACAGTGTTTTGTCCAAAATGGTTTCAATGCTCACATTATAAGACAGATAGGCGTTATCCTTTAATTCTTCGCCACTGGCAATATTGTAGGGGATGACAACCTCTCTGGGTTCGGTAAATGGTTTCTGGATTTTAATGTCAGAATCCACTGCAATCTTCTTATATTTGCTGAGATATTCCTGGTCAATCCACTCTAACTTTTCCTCCATATCCATATTCCCGTAAAGATAAATATAAGAATTGGAGGGATGGTAATATTTTTGATGAAACGCCAAAAACTGCTCGTAGGTCAGTTCCGGAATATTTTCCGGATTTCCGCCGGATTCAAAGGCATAGGAGGTATCCGGATAGAGACTGTTTAAGATCTCCCGCTCCAATACTCCGTCCGGAGAGGAAAAAGCTCCTTTCATTTCATTGTATACCACGCCATTAATGGTAAGAGGGGCATCCATTTCATCCATCTCATAATGCCATCCCTCCTGGCAAAAAATTTCTTTATGTTTGTAAATATTGGGATGAAAAACTGCGTCCATATAAACTTCCATCAAATTCTGGAAATCCTTGTCATTGCAGCTTGCCAGGGGATAAATTGTTTTGTCAGGATAAGTCATGGCGTTTAAAAATGTATTCAAAGAACATTTCGCCAGTTCCACAAAAGGATCTTTGACTGGATACTTCTCAGAACCGCATAAGACGGAATGCTCCAGAATATGGGCTGCTCCTGTGCTGTCTAAGGAGGGGGTGCGGAATCCCACATAAAATACCTTATTGTCATCTTCATTGGAAATCAGGCAGATTCTTGCCCCGCTCTTTTTGTGTTTCAGCAGGAAACCTGCGGACTTGATATCCTCTAAATTTTTTTCTTCTAGCAATTCATATGCGCTACAGTTTTTCAAATTCATTTTAATTGTCCTTCCTCTTTTCTATTATTTTATTTCACATAAATGATACTTCTGTCACGGCTTCAGATTCACGGTCAGATGGTTGTATGGAATTTCAATCCGGTTCTCATCAAAGACCTCTTTAATTCGTTCATTCACACGCCATTTCGCCTTCCAGTAATCCTCTGCCACTACCCAGAGCCGGCAGCCCAGCCTGACGCTGCTGTCTCCTAATGCATCCACAAAAACCTGCCATTCCTCTTCCTGGATCCGAGACTGCTCTGACAGCAGAATCTCTGTTAAAAGTTCTTTGGCGCGCCGGATATCTGTTTCATAGGAAACTCCTACAAATACGTCCAGTCTCCGTCTGTCCTGCTGCGTCACGTTGGTAAGGCTGGAATTAGCCAGGGTCCCGTTGGGAATTACCACAATCCTGTTATCCGGCGTTGACAGCTTGGTATAAAATATCATAATTTCAGACACGGTTCCTTCATTCCCATGGGTATCTTCAATAATATAATCCCCCACTTTAAATGGTTTAAACAGCAGAATCAGGACGCCGCCTGCAAAGTTAGAAAGGCTTCCCTGCAGAGCAAGACCCAGGGCAAGTCCTACCGAACCCAGTACCGCCACTACAGAAGTTGTCTCTACGCCCAACTGGTTTACCACCGCCATTGCCAGAACAAGATACAGGGTGATTTTGATGCAGGAATCCAGAAACTGCTTCACTCCTTCATCCACGCCGGAACGCTCCATAGCTCTCTGCAGCAGCTTCCGCAGCCATTTTATTATTTTTTTGCCAATGAAATAAATAAGAAGAGCAATGACGGCCCGAATTGCAAAGTCAATCAGGTAAGGAACCATATCGTTCAGATAGCTTTTCAGCACGCCGGGCCTGGTAACCTGCTCCAGCTGCTGAAGCTCCGCCAGATTATCCGTGATGTCGTCTGCCAGTAACATTCTCTGTATCAGAGTATTTGCTGCGTTTGTCAAAAACATTTCTTTTCTCCTCTGTTTCAGGCGCCTGTTCCTTGATTGTTCTGTTGACACCTGCATTCAAATTCACTATAATTATTATAGTATAATATTTGCGGTGTAAAGGCAAACAATATTTTTAAATGAACTACAAAAAAGGAGGTAGTGTACATGAGCAGTTCCCAACTAATTAATATCGTGGAGGTCATTTGCCATTCCTTTCGGCATCTGGACCCGCGTCTGATCAATCACGGTGAACGTGTTGCATATATTCTGATGAAGATGCTGGAAGACACCAGCTATTATACGAAGCAGGAAAAGCAGGATATATTTATGCTGGGGCTGCTTCATGATATCGGCGCCTATAAGGGAGAAGAACTTGATTCCATGTTAAGCTTCGATATGAATGATTCCATGGAGCATTCTGTATTCGGATATCTTCTGTTTCAGAATTTCTCCCCTCTTTCAGATTATGCCGATATTATTTTGTATCACCATCACTGCAATGCCCAATATTATCCGGTTCCCATTGGCAATTACCACAGAGATATGGCAAAGCTGATTTATCTTGCAGACCGTATTGACATTTTCTGTGTGCTGAATGATGTAAAGCAGCTGGATTCTTTTCTGGACAGGTACAATGAAACCGTATTTCCCTCTGCCGGAATCCGATGGTTTCATGACGCCAATAAGAAATATCAGATTTTGAACCATCTTCACAGCGGAGCCTATCAGGAAGAAGTTGCCAGCTATACCAAAGAGCAGCTTGTTCTGACGGAAGAGCAGATACATAAATATCTGATGACCTTTATTTTTTCGGTAGATTTCCGGAATGAATATACCGCATTGCACACCAGTTATGCAGTGTACTTAACGGAAAATCTGTCCCATACTCTGCATCTGCCTGCTGGGTCTGCGAAAACGGTACAGCTTGCCGCTATGCTGCATAACATTGGAAAGGTGTCTCTGTCCTCTGATTTGACCAGCGTAGAGGATTATGACTGCTATTTAAAGGAATTATACCAGAATTCCACGATTGACGTTACCCAGAAAATCCTGTCCGGTACGGTAGACGCACAGATCCTTCAGATTATAAATGAATCTTTGCGGATTCTGAAATGTTGGTCAGAAAATGAACCGCTTTCTTTTACTCCTTCTCCGGCAGGGGAGATTGTAGCCCTTTCCTATTTCATCAGTAATATGATGAATCCAGGCGGGCACATTTCCTGCCGTCCGGATCTGGTTCAATTTTTAAAAGAGAGATATAAGGGCTGCAATATGGACTGCACCATCCTGATGGCGCTGGAAAAATATTTTCCGCAGATTATGGAACAGACCAGGTCTTCCTGTGAATCCATGTTCCGCACTTACCATCATGTCATGGACGAATTTCATTATCTGAATACAATACTTCTTCATTATAATACAAAATATCAATAATCATACAACATGACCCAAAGCGCTTTTTGTTCCGTACAAACATCAGAAGATTACTTTTCACCAACGGAAAACGGACAGGTTCTTTTCATTGAGCACCTGCCCGTTTTCTCTTCGGCGTTTCCGCAGGAAGAAAGAAACTGCTGAGCGCAGAATCTTCTCCTTGTGAAATTTTATTTTACTACTCTTATTTTCAATACGCTGTCAATCTTTTTCAACTGTTCGATGGCCACTTCTGTCACCGGAGAATCAATATCCAGAAGAGAATATGCATAATTGCCCCGGCTCTTATTGGTCATATCTGAAATGTTAATATTGTTATCTGCCATAACTGCAGTATATTTTCCGATGATACCTTTGACATTTTTGTGAAGGATCGCCACACGGCCTGCGCTGGAGCAGATGCCCATATCACAATTGGGATAGTTTACAGAATTACGAATATTTCCGTTTTCCAAGAAATCCTTAACCTCCTGCACTGCCATCACGGCACAGTTATCTTCAGATTCTTCCGTAGATGCGCCCAGATGGGGAATCAGGATACATCCTTCCTTTCCTGCCGTTGCGCTATTGGGAAAATCGGAAACGTATTTTTTCACTTTTCCCTCTTTAATGGCGTCCAAAATGGCTACTTCATCCACCAGTAAATCTCTTGCAAAGTTCAAAACTACCACGCCGTCTTTCATTTGAGCAAACGCCTCTTTGTTCAGCATCTTTTTGGTGTCCTCCAGCAGCGGCACGTGGATGGTAATATAATCGCATTCACGGTAAATATCTTCCACATTGCTGATATGTTTTACATTCCGTGACAGGCTCCATGCAGCGTTGACAGAAATAAAGGGATCGTAGCCATATACTTCCATACCCAGGTGGGTGGCGGCATTGGCCACTTTAACTCCAATAGCCCCCAATCCCAGCACGCCTAATTTCTTGCCGGAAATTTCACATCCTGCAAATGCCTTTTTGGCCTTCTCTACATCTTTGCTGATGTTTTCATTGTCTTTGTTTTCCTGTACCCAGTGAATTCCTCCAGTAATGTCACGGGAAGCCAGCAGCATTCCTGCAAATACCAGCTCTTTGACGCCGTTTGCATTAGCTCCTGGGGTATTGAACACAACAATTCCCTGCTCGGCGCATTTTTCCAGCGGAATATTGTTTACTCCGGCTCCGGCACGGGCAACGGCACAGAGCTCTTTTGAAAGCTCCATGTCATGCATGGAGGCGCTTCTTACCAGTACGGCCTGCGCCTGATTTATATCATCTGTCTTCTTATAATCCTGGCTGAATAAATCCAGACCCACGCCAGCAATGGGATTTAAGCAATGATATTGGAACATTTTAATTCTCCTCTTCAAACTTTTTCATAAAGGCCACTAACTTCTCCACGCCTTCTCTAGGCATGGCATTGTATATGCTGGCCCGCATTCCACCTACGGTTCTGTGTCCTTTCAGGTTTACAAATCCTGCTGCTTCCGCTTCTTTTACAAATTTTGCGTCAAGGTCTTTGTCTCCTGTGACAAAGGGCACATTCATCAGGGATCTGTCTTCTTTTCTCACAGTTCCTTGGAACATTTTGCTTTCATCCAGGAAATCATACAAAATTTTGGCTTTTTCCTCGTTGCGCTGTTTCATAACCTCTAAGCCACCCATATTTTTAATCCACTGGAATACTTTTCCGCAGATATAAATGCCGTAAGCAGGCGGCGTATTGTAAAGGGACTCCGCATCTGCATGGGTCTTATATTTCAGCATGGTAGGCGTGCCGGGCAGGGTGTCTTCTGTAATTAAATCTTCCCGGATGATGACAATCACCACACCGGCAGGCCCGATATTTTTCTGAACGCCGCCATAGATAATGCCGTATTTTGATACATCTACTGGCTCAGATAAGAAACAGGAGGACACATCCGCCACCAGAATATGACCCTTGGCGTTAGGTAATGTCCTATATTTGGTTCCGTAAATGGTATTGTTCTCACAGATATAGACATAATCTGCATCTTCTGGAATATCCAAATCAGAACAGTCTGGGATATAGGAAAAGGTTTCATCCTCAGAAGAAGCCACCTTCACTGCTTCTCCGTAAATCTGCGCTTCCTGAAACGCTTTTTTCGCCCACTGGCCGGTTACGATATAAGCGGCTTTTTTGTTTTTCATCAGATTCATGGGAATCATGGCGAACTGCTGGGAAGCTCCGCCCTGCAAAAACAATACTTTATAGTTATCAGGAATATTCATCAGTTCCCGTAAATCCGCTTCTGCTGTTTTAATAATGCTGTCATATACTTTCGAGCGGTGGCTCATTTCCATTACGGACATGCCGCTTCCCTGATAGTCCAGCATTTCATCTGCTGCCTGTTGTAAAACCTCTTCCGGCAGAACGGCTGGCCCTGCGGAAAAATTATAAACTCTGCTCATTTTTTCCTCCTCTTATCTGCATATTGCGCAAATTCTTTCATTCATGCCAATTTAAAGAAAATAACTGGCCTGTTACATATCTCCTTCATCAAACGCTTCACTGATGGCCGCTCCAGGCGCCACCATAGGCCATACCTTATCATCACTGTCAATCATGCAGTCGATAACAACAGGCATATCACCGGCAAGGGCCTTCTGAAATGCTTCGCTGAATTCTTCTCTGGTGGAAGCCCGGTATCCTTTGGCTCCCATAGCCTCAGCCACCTTCACAAAATCCACACTGTCATTTAAAACAGTCGCTGAATAATGCTGCTCATAAAATAAGGTCTGCCACTGGCGCACCATGCCCAATACATGATTATTGACTACCACCTGAATCAAAGGCAGTTTCTGACGCACTGCTGTGGCAATTTCGTTCATATTCATACGGAAACAGCCGTCTCCGGCAATGTTAACTATCTGTTTCCCCGGATTGGCAATCTGGGCTCCAATGGCTGCTCCCAGACCATATCCCATAGTTCCCAGCCCTCCGGATGTAATCAGTGTACGCGGTTTTTTGTAGCGGTAGAACTGGGCTGCCCACATCTGATGCTGCCCGACTTCCGTCACCATAATAGCGTCGCCTTTGGTCTGGCGGTAAATTTCTTCAATCAGGTAAGGACCGCTTAACCCTTTTTCCGGATAATTCAGAGGATAGGTTTCTTTATAGTTCATGATTTTTTTGATCCATTCTTCATGGTTCTGCTGCTCTAACCGTTGATTTAACCGCATTAAAATTTCTTTAATATCTCCAATTACATGAGCATCTGTTACAATATTTTTATTGATTTCCGCCGGATCAATATCGAACTGAAGAATTTTTGCATGTTGGGCAAATTTTTTTGCATTTCCGGTTACCCGGTCGCTGAACCTTACTCCCACTGCAATCAATAAATCGCATTCGCTGACGCCGTAATTGGAGGTTTTGGTTCCGTGCATTCCCAACATTCCGGTGTACAATCTGTGGTTTCCGTCAAAGGCTCCTTTTCCCATCAGGGAATCGGTGACTGGCGTCTGAACCTTTTCCACAAATTTTAAAAGCTCCTCACTGGCCTCTGAAATCACTGCGCCGCCTCCCACAAACAGATAGGGCTTTTGGGATTTACGAATCATATCCAGGGCCTGTTCTAATGCTTCTTCTGTAATTTTCTCACAGCAGCGCATTTCCTGCTTAATCGTAATCGGATGGAATTCTGTTTGACTGGCAGTGACATCCTTGGGGATATCTACCAATACCGGCCCCGGCCTGCCTCTTCTGGCAATTCGGAATGCCCGGCGGATGGTATCGGCCAGTTTATCTATTTCTTTTACAATAAAGTTATGCTTGGTAATCGGCGTTGTGATTCCTGCAATATCAATTTCCTGAAAACTGTCTTTTCCAAGGAGGGGAACTGTTACGTTACAGGTAATAGCCACCATGGGAACAGAATCCATATAGGCGGTTGCAATCCCGGTTACCAGATTAGTGGCTCCAGGCCCTGAGGTTGCCAGGCACACACCCACTTTTCCAGTAGAGCGGGCATATCCGTCTGCCGCATGGCTTGCGCCCTGTTCATGGGAGGTCAGAACATGTTTGATTTCATGTCTGTGTTTATATAATTCATCATACACATTTAAAATGGCTCCTCCCGGATAACCAAAGACAGTATCCACACCTTGCTCTTTCAGACACTCTATCACAATCTGTGCTCCTGTCAGCTGCATATTTTCCTCTCTTTCCGGGCAAACGGCAAATGCCGTCTCCCTTCCTATTATTTTAAATTCTTTCTGCAATCAGATCTCCCATTTCTGCGGTTCCCACCTGAGTGACAGAAGATTTTTTCTCTTCTTCCTGAGGCATAATATCAATGGTGCGGTACCCCTCTTTCAATACCTGTTTTACGGCATGCTCCACCGCATCTGCTTCCTTGTCCAGATCCAAAGAATACCGCAGCAGCATTGCAGCGCTTAATATGGTTGCAATGGGGTTTGCAATTCCTTTTCCCGCAATATCAGGCGCAGAACCGCCGCTGGGTTCATACAGGCCGAATTTGGTATCGTTCAGGCTTGCGGAAGACAGCATTCCGATGGATCCAGTCACCATACTGGCCTCGTCTGATAATATATCACCAAACATGTTCTCTGTCAAAATCACGTCAAATTGCCGGGGATCTTTTACTAACTGCATGGCGCAGTTATCCACCAGCATATGTTCCAAGGCAACTTCAGGGTATTCTTTTGCCACTTCTTCTACTATTTTTCTCCAAAGCCTGGAGGAATCCAAAACATTGGCTTTATCAACGCTGGTTACCTTCTTCCGTCGCTTCATGGCAATATCAAATCCGCGTTTTGCGATTCTTCGTATTTCATGTTCATTGTAAGTCAGAGTGTCTTCCGCCGTCATAACGCCGTCTCGTTCTTCCGTGACCCGCTTTCCGAAATAAAGTCCTCCGGTCAGCTCCCGCATAATCATCATATCGAAGCCTTCTCCGATAATATCCTCTCTGAGTGGACAGGCTTCCTTCAGTTCTTCATACAGATATGCCGGCCTGAGGTTGGCAAACAGATTCAGGGATTTGCGCAGCTTCAACAATCCGGCTTCTGGCCTTAATTCCGGCGGGAGCTGATACCAGGGGGAAGTCGTTGTATTTCCTCCGATGGAACCCATCAGGACAGCGTTTGCCGCTTTCGCCTGTGCAATGGCACCGTCGGTCAGCGGAACGCCTGTGGCGTCTATGGAGACGCCGCCCATCAATATTTCGTCATAGGAAAAAGTATGTCCGTATACTTCTCCTGTTTTATCTAATATTTTTTTTGCTTCCTTCACAATCTCCGGTCCGATTCCGTCACCGGAAATCACTCCAATCTTATAATCCATTCCCGTTCTCTCCTTTGCATGTGCAGACAGCTCAGCCTTCCTTTTCTCTGCCCTGGGCTGTCCTGGCTGTAAGTTGCTAATGCAGCAATGACCTTATCTCAATGCTGCAATTATAGAAATCCATGGGATTTTACAATCAATAGTACTACTATATTATATTTGCCTTGGGATTTCAACTGAAAAAGATATTTTTCTTTTTTATGGTTTTTATAAGTTAAAGTTATGATATGCTGAGATTATATTATTTTATGATATGATAGAACAACATGGGCAAGCCCGCCTTACCTTCCCAAACCTCTCATTTATGAGGAGTATTGCACACTTTGCGCCCCGCGTGGGGTCTCCAGTGACATCTTCCGGACGCACAAACGGGCATATCATTTAATGAAAAAGACACTCTCCGGTCCTGCCTGAGAATGTCCTTCTGCTATTTGCTTTCTTTTTCTACTGCATCTTCCGGCTTCTCCACCATTGCAATGGCCGCTTTCTGCATTGGGATACGACAGTTCTTGTTATTTCCGAATTCCATAATAACAGTATCTTCTGTGATATCAATGACCATTCCATAGAAGCCGCTGGTAGTCAAAACGGTATCTCCCACCGCCAATTCTGACAGCATCGCATTCTTTCTCTTGGTTTCCTTCTGCTGTGGACGTATCATCATGAAATAAAGAGCCACCAGCATGATTAAAATCCAGACAATAGAAAATCCGGCTGCCGCTTCCGTTTGAGCTAAAATAGACATTTCTTCGTTTCCTCCTTATTGTCCATGTCCTTTGGACATCCAGGGACGCCCCTGGGCGTTTCACCTTTTGTCCATGTCCTTTGGACGCTCATTCTATTGTACACAAAATCATGGTTAAGGGCAAGTAGTTTTACGGGATTTATAAAAATTTTAGCAATATCACATGTTCCTCTGCCCCATCCCATACAATTTTTCTTCTTTATAAGCATGGAAACGACCTTGATCCAGAGCATCCCGGATTTCTTCCATCATTGTATTGTAAAAATAAAGATTATGAAGCACACACAGCCGCATTCCCAGCATTTCTTTTGCCTTCAGAAGATGCCGGATGTAAGCTCTGCTGTAATGCCTGCATGCCGGACACTGGCATCCTTCCTCAATCGGTTTCGGATCTCTCTCATATTTTTGGTTAAACAAGTTGATTTTTCCCTGATTGGTGTACAGATGCCCGTGACGCCCGTTTCGGCTGGGGTATACGCAGTCAAAGAAATCCACGCCCCGCTCCACTCCTTCCAGAATATTTGCAGGCGTACCCACTCCCATCAGATAAGTTGGTTTTTCCAGAGGAAGGTGAGGCACTGTTACATCCAGAATATGATACATTTCTTCATGGCTTTCTCCCACAGCCAGTCCGCCGATGGCATACCCGTCCAAATCCAGCTGAGAAATCTGTTTCGCATGCTCAATCCGGATATCGTCAAAAATCGCCCCCTGGTTGATGCCGAAAAGCATCTGATGTTTATTAATGGTATCTTCCATCTGGTTTAACCGGCCCAGTTCTGCTTTACAGCGTTTCAGCCAGCGGGCGGTTCTTGCAACCGACGCCTCCACATAGGAGCGTTCCGCCACACTGGAAGGGCATTCATCAAACGCCATGGCTATGGTAGAGGCAAGATGAGACTGAATCTGCATGCTTTCTTCCGGTCCCATGAAAATCTTCTTTCCGTCAATATGAGAGTTGAAATAAACGCCTTCTTCCTTAATTTTCCGCAGTCCAGCCAGGGAAAATACCTGAAATCCACCGGAGTCTGTCAAAATGGGCTTATCCCAGACCATGAATTTGTGAAGTCCGCCCATCTCTTTGATCAGTTCATCTCCCGGGCGCACATGAAGATGATAGGTATTGGATAGCTGCACCTGTGTTTTAATCTGCTGTAAGTCTTGGGTGGATACTGCGCCTTTGATGGCTGCGGCCGTTCCCACATTCATAAAAACCGGAGTCTGTATGATTCCGTGCACGGTATGAAATTCCCCCCGCTTGGCGCGGCCTTCCTGCTTTAACAATTTATACATAAATTTTCCCTTTCTGTTATAAAATCTATATTGTTCCGAATTCTATTATTTCAAGCGGCCAATTCAGCATACACAACGGAACGGACGGTATCAGTATATCAGAATTTCCTTTCTTTCTCAACAAAATACTTTTCTTTTTTAGACAGGTTCGCTATAATGAAGCAGAATCGTTATAATAAAGCAAAATCGCTATCCAAGACAGACCTTAGTTTGCTTTTTTATAACCAAAACGGAAAGAAACAGGAGGTTATTATGGCAGGTTCAACATTTGGAAATCATTTTAAAATCACTACCTGGGGGGAATCTCACGGCCGGGGCGTCGGCGTTGTCATAGACGGTTGTCCCGCAGGGCTTCCTCTGGATGAAAAGGATATACAGAAATTTTTGGACAGGCGAAAGCCTGGGCAGTCAAAATTTTCCACTCAGAGAAAAGAAGCCGATGCAGTGGAACTTCTTTCCGGTACTTTTGAGGGAAAAACCACAGGAACTCCCATCAGCCTTATGGTATTCAACAAAGATCAGCATTCCAAGGACTATGGTGAGATTGCCAATTACTATCGGCCGGGGCATGCAGATTATACTTTTGATATGAAATACGGATTCCGGGATTACCGGGGAGGCGGCAGATCTTCCGGCCGGGAAACCATAGGCAGAGTCGCTGCCGGAGCTATCGCCGCCAAAATTTTAAAACAGCTTGGAATATCTTTTTGTACCTATACCCGTTCCATTGGCCCTGTTTCCATTTCCAGTTCTGCAAAAGAACTGTTAGCAGGGGATTTATCAGAAATAACAGAGAAAATACTTTCCAATCCCCTGTATATGCCGGAGGAACTGCCCTGTCAAAAAGCGCAGGATTTCCTAAAATCATGCATGGCAAAAAAAGATTCTGCCGGAGGGATTATCGAGTGCGCAATTACCGGCGTGCCTGCTGGAATTGGAGAACCTGTATTTGAAAAATTGGACGCAAATCTGGCTAAAGCTGTGTTCTCCATAGGAGCGGTAAAAGGCTTTGAAATTGGCGGCGGCTTCGCTTCCGCTGCCTCTCTGGGTTCTGAGAATAATGACAGTTTTGAACAAAAAGATGGGAAAACCACAACTGTCACCAATCATTCCGGAGGCATCCTTGGAGGCATCAGCAGCGGAATGCCCATTATCTTCCGGGCTGCCATAAAACCCACTCCATCCATTGCCGCCCCACAGAAAACCATTACCAGAGATGGGGAAAACATCGAAATCTCCATTCACGGCCGTCACGATCCAGTGATTGTACCCCGTGCTGTGGTTGTGGTGGAATCTATGGCCGCGTTAACGCTGCTGGATTTAATTCTGGAACATATGGGCAGCCGGATAGAGTCTATGGCACAATTTTACAGAACGATAGTCTGAGGCATGGAGCATAAATACTTCAGCAATCCCAACAAATCCGTTTTACTATTAGGAATTTAACTATTCCAAAATTTTCAAAGGACTGTCAGAAAATGATTAATTTGCACAGTATATGGTTCGGAAGCTTTGAATGCAACAACCCTATACTGTGCCTGAATTTCATTTTCCAGCGGCCCCTTGAAACATCCCGCCCTATTAGAAATTTACTGATTTGACGCCTCTTTTCTGTGCAGTATTCTCTGCTTCAACGCCCGGATTTTTGCCATATAACGGCTGGTTGCCAATGCCCCTAATATCAGGACTCCAAATACAAATCCAAGGGCAAAGGAGGCAATGTCTGCATAGGGGCCGATGGAAGCGAGCCCCTGCATGTCAATTATTTTCTTTTGGTCCATGTAAGTCCCTCCTTTCCCTGACAGAATAACTTTTGAAGCCAAAAAAATGCAGGACACAATGCGGGAATCCCTTCTTTTTCACAGTTTTTAAGAAAAAATCAGAGAAAAGAATAGGATTCCCGCACTACGTCCTGCGGCATAAAAGTTATTCTGCACTGATTGATAACTCCAATTGGACTGGTTTATGGCTTACGCCAATTTATGAATATGAATACAATTAGGCTGGTCTATGGCAATGGGTCTGCCTTTCATAAGAAAATATTTTTTCTCATAATCTACATGAAACGTCATAATCTCATTGGTATCATGATTCAGACTCAAAAAATACTGTCCATCCGGAAAAATTGCAATGGATTTGGGATAGTCTCCGCTGATTTTAGAATCACAGAGCATAGTAAGCTCTCCGGTTGCCTGGTTAATGGAATAAATTACCACAGAATTAGCTCCTGCATTGGAACAGAACAGATATTTGCCGTCTCTGCTGACTTCCATACCGGACGCTCCGCAGTTCATTTTTTCCTCTTCTTCTACCGTTGGAATGCTCTGAATCCTCTCAAAATCTGGTCCCTGAGGGGTGCATTCATAACTATATACGTCAACCTCATTGCTTTCTTCGCATAGCACATAGGCAAATTTTCCATCGGGAGTAAACCGGATCATTCTGGGAGAAGATTCCAAATGCTCCCGCAGAATATCTGCAATTTTTAATTTTCCCTTTTCATAGTCAATCTGATAAATTTTAACCTGATCCAGGCCGCCGTCCACCGCACAGAGGAAACGCTGCTGGGGAGTTAATTTGACGCAGTTCACATGAGGACGGTAATTGCGTTCCGCAATGCTTCTTCCCATGCCTGTATGGAAAATTCCGTCTGCAATCTCTCCAATGCTGCCGTCTTCCTTCAAGCGCATCATTGTCACACGGCCATCATGGTAGCCTCCTACAAACAAATAGCGGTTTTCTTTGTCCACGTCTACATAACAGCCGCGCATTCCGCCGATCCATTGTTCATTCATGGCTTCCAGATCACCATCCGGAAGAATCTTAAATGCAGCCACGCCCTCGTCTGCGATGGAATAAAGAAATTTTCCATTGGCAGAAACGGTGAGGTGGGAAGGATTATTAATGGGGATCACCTTGCGTTCTGTCATGCTTCCCCCTTCCACATCCAAATCATAAATATGAATTCCTACACTGGTTCCATGGGTATAAGTACCCACATATGCTACATATCTGTCATTGTTCATCTGCCTGCTCCTCCTTTTCCTGTCTGCGCAAAATGTCAAACTTTGCCAACGGCTGTCCTAAATCAATATATAAGATTTGTTTTGGATGAGGCGCTGATTCCATCTCATTGCCATCTTCATCCCGAATCTGCTTCACAATTACCGGAAGATTCTCTCCATCCGGCTTCATAACCTCAATTGACTCTCCCACGGAAAATTTATTGCGCTGTTCTATCCTGATAAACCCGTCTTTCCCTGTCTCTCCCACAATTCCAAGATACGTATATTCTTTTATATAAGTGTTATTGTCATAAATCTGAGAGGTCTCATTAGGCTTTCCAAAGAAGAATCCGGTGGTAAACTGCCGATACGTGCAATTCGAAATCTGATTTGTATACCAGGGTATATGCGTCCGGTAAGTCTCCTCCGAAATAAAATAATCATCAATTGCCCTGCGGTAAGTTCTCGCAACAGCAGCCACATAAAGGGCTGTCTTCATTCTTCCTTCAATCTTAAAGCTGTCAATTCCCGCTTTTACCAGCTCTGGAATATGTTCTATCATACATAAGTCTCTGGAATTAAAAATATATGTTCCACGCTCATTCTCATATACCGGCAGATATTCTCCTGGCCTTGTCTCCTCCACTACCGCATATTTCCAACGGCAAGGATGGGTACAGGCTCCCTGATTGGCGTCCCGCCCGGTAAAATAATTACTGAGCAGACATCGGCCTGAATAGGAAATACACATGGCCCCGTGAATAAAAGTTTCGATTTCCAGCTCATCCGGGATCTGGCTGCGAAGCTCTGAAATCTCTTCCAGGGACAGCTCCCTTGCAGAAACAACCCGTTTCGCCCCCAGTCTGTGCCAGAACCGGTAAGTCTCATAATTGGTATTGTTGGCCTGAGTGGAAATATGCAGTTCCATTTCCGGACATATTTCCTTCGCAAGGCTAAACACTCCCGGATCGGAAATAATCAGCGCATCCGGCCGGATCTCTTTTAATTCCGTAAAATACTCTCTGATTCCTTCCAGATCCTGATTGTGCGCCAGAATATTCGCAGTCACATAAACCTTTGCCTGACGCTCATGGGCAAACCGGATTCCCTCCTTCATTTCCTCCAGGGAAAAATTCTTTGCCTTCGCCCTTAAGCCGAAGGCTTCCCCGCCGATATATACGGCGTCGGCGCCGTATATCACTGCAACTTTTAAAACCTCCAGGCTGCTTGCCGGTACAAGTAACTCCGGTTTCTTCATTATCTGTCCCCCGCTTTCACACTGACCGTTACCCCGTCTCCCACAGGAAGCACAGTGGTCGTCAAATATTCTGAATGGGTCAGTTCATAGAGATATTCCCGCATCCGTTTGTGAATGGTACGGTTTCTTCTGGTAACGGCAAACCGGGATTCTATAATATCACCATCCTGCAGCACATTATCCGAAACCAATACTCCTCTGGAACCAAGGAGACGCATCACCTCCGGAAGAAAATTAATATACTGGCCTTTGGCCGCATCCATAAAAATAAAATCATAGGAATCTGTCAGTTCCTTCAGTATCTGTCCGGCGTCTCCTTCCAATAATTCTATCACATTTTCTTTTCCTGCACGCAAAAAATTTGCTTTTGCAATAGGAATTCTTTTCTCATAGTTCTCAATGGTGGTGATACGGCATGGCGCCGGATTGAAATATTCCATCAACAGGGCTGAAAATCCGATTGCCGTTCCCACCTCCAAAATACGCTTCGGGCAGTTCATTGTCAGCAGAAGTTTTAAAAGCTGCTGGGTTTCTTTCCGGATCACAGGCACAAAGGTGCGCTGCGCCTCCGCTTCTATTTCCTCCAGCAGCGGAGGATTCCCGATATTCAGGGAATTTATATACGTAATCAAACGTTCATTTCCTGTCATTCTTCTGTTTCCTCTGTTTCTTCCCCTGCCAGAACCTGTATCATTTCTTCTGCTGTCTGAGAAGTATTCAGCGTGTATTTTCCTGATTTTAATTTATCTTCAAGGGCGGACAGTTTAAGCTGTATTGCAAAAAGAATGCCGTTGTCCACAAGCCCTTTTTCTTCCAGCAGACTGCCCAGTTCCTGGGCGGACATTCCTTCCTGAAGCCGTACCGTTACATCTCTTCCCGACTCCCTGTCTACTGCAGGTTCTGTAAAAATTCGATATCCAAGGGCATAGGCAGCTTCCCCTGCTTTCAATGTTACAAACAAAATCAGGACCATAATCAGGATGCTTAACACACTATTCAGAATACTCAGCGTCATTTTGCTGCTTTTCATAACGTTCCCCAATCCCTGATCCCGTCAAATTTCTGATCAGTTTATTCAAATCCCAGATCAAATTCTATTTCTTCCATCAGACGGAAATTGATACGCTGTACCATCCGGCATACTGCCAGTTCCGCCGAAAGATATTCGTTCACATAAGGCTCTGCCCGCAAAGGGGCAAATTCCTTTTCCAGGCGATCCATCTCAGAATACAAATCCACATCTCTCCGACGGTGCAATTCAAAATTTCTTCTTCGAAATTCATGGATTGCCCTTTCTTTTTCCGGTTCCGAATGAATCAGTTCCCGCATTCTTTGATATTCCTTGTATTCTGCACTTTCTTTCACTGCATATATCAGAGATTCTGTCTTTTCATCAATGTAATTCATACCCACCTCATTTAAACTTCCATAATGATAGGCATAATCATGGGTCTTCTCTTTGTTTTCTTCCAGACAAATTCTCCCAGTTCATCTTTTATTTCTGTTTTGATTCTGCCCCAGTCCGTGATATTCTTGTCCATACAATATTCCATTGTTTCATCCAGCAGCTTTCTGGCTTCGTCCATCAAGCTTTCCGCACCCCGGACATATACAAAGCCGCGGCTTACAATATCCGGCCCCGCTAAAACCTGGCCGCTGCCGGATTCCAGCGTCATCACTACAATAATAATGCCGTCTTCTGCCAGATGCTGCCTGTCTCTTAATACAATGTTTCCCACATCTCCTACGCCAAGGCCGTCTACCAGAACCGTACCCACCGGGACCTGACCGGTTACCTCTGCGCCGTTTTCATCCAGTTCCAGTACATTTCCGGAAGAAAGCACGAAAATATCGTCCTTGTCAAAGCCCAGTTCTTCGGCAATTGTAGCGTGCGCCCGCAAATGCCGGTACTCTCCATGGACTGGGATCGCATATTTTGGCTTTACCAGGGAATAAATCAGTTTAATTTCCTCCCGGCAGGCATGTCCGGATACATGAGCGTCCTGGAAAATCACCTCCGCGCCCTTCATAAATAATTCATTAATTACATTTGACACTGCCTTTTCGTTTCCTGGTATGGGGTTGGAACTGAAAATTATGGTATCTCCCGGCTTAATGGTGATCTTCTTATGAAGACTTGCCGCCATCCGGGACAATGCCGCCATGGATTCTCCCTGGCTTCCCGTGGTAATCAGAACTGTCTGCTCATCCGGATAATTCTTAAGCTGTTCGATATCAATCAGCGTATTTTCCGGAATCTGCAGATATCCAAGTTCTGTGGCAGTGGATATAATATTTACCATGCTTCGGCCCTCCACCACTACCTTACGGCCAAATTTGTAGGCAGAATTGATAATCTGCTGTACCCGATCCACATTGGATGCAAAAGTTGCAATAATAATCCTGGTATTGGGATGATCTGCAAATATATTGTCAAAGGTCTTTCCTACAGTGCGTTCCGAATTGGTAAATCCTGGACGCTCCGAATTGGTGCTGTCACACATCAGGGCCAATACGCCCTTCTTTCCGATCTCTCCGAACCGCTGTAAATCAATGGCGTCTCCGAATACTGGCGTGTAATCCACCTTAAAGTCGCCGGTATGGACTACAATTCCCGCAGGAGAATAAATAGCCAGCGCAGCGGCGTCTTGTATACTGTGGTTGGTTTTAATAAACTCCACCCGGAAGCACCCAAGATTAATGTGCTGTCCGTATTTAACCACCTTCCGTTTTACTTTGGAAAGCATATTATGCTCTTTTAATTTGTTATCTATGATCCCAATGGTTAATTTTGTTGCATAAATCGGCACATTGATGTCCCTGAGGACATAAGGGATGGCGCCGATATGATCTTCATGACCGTGTGTAATGAAAAATCCCTTTACCTTATCAATGTTGTTCTTAAGATACGTCGTGTCCGGAATGACCAGATCAATTCCTAACATATCATCCTCCGGAAAAGCCAGACCGCAGTCCACTACAATAATACTGTCTTCGTATTCAAAGGCAGTAATGTTCATTCCAATCTGCTCTAATCCGCCTAAAGGAATGATTTTCAATTTTGAATTATGTTCTTTCTTCAAGCTGCACCTCCAAATGCTTTGCAGGCTCCCTGTTCTCCTTCCCGGCCTCCTGTTCCTGTTTCAAACACGATTCACAATAGCCATAAAGCTTCACTTCGTGGTTAATGACCTGAAAAGAGACTGATTCTTTAATCCGCTTCTCCAATTCGTCTAACAGGTCATCCCGAAAAGAAATCACTTTTCCGCATTCCAGGCATATTAAATGATGATGGTGATGTGCGTCCTTTCCCCCAATTCTTCCAATTTCATAGCGCACATAGCCATCTCCCAGCTGAATGCTTTCCACCAGATTCAGCTCCAGGAGCAATTGTATGGTTCGATAGACAGTAGCCAGTCCAATTTCCGGAAACTCTGCCTTCACTATTTCATATATTTCTTCCGCAGTCAGATGCCGATCTCCACAAGACGCCAATGTCTCTAATACCAGAATTCGCTGTTTGGTCTTTTTTAATCCATGTTCTTTTAAAATCTTTTCAAAATCCTCCTGGAGCATCGCAACACCTTCCTGTAAAATTCCAATTTACATCAAAATTTGTACTCTGCTAGTAAGCCGAAATTTACATAGTAAAATCTATATCTTCTAAAATTTCTCCAAAAACTCTGGATATATATTCCAATTCTTCCTCAGATTCCACCATCTCATACATGGCCTCTTCATTTTCCTCCTGTGACAGTTCCTTCAAAATAAAAGCATCACAATCTCCCTCTTCCTCTTCTGTCACTAAAAGATAGTTCTGACCATTAATTTTGGTCTGCTCTAATACATAAAACTCCACAGACTCTCCATTTTTGGGAGCCTGAAATATAATTTTTTCCATTTTACTTCCTTTTTCTGTCTTACATTATGTTCTTTCTATATTATTTTATTCCTCCGGATTTGCTTCTTTCTGAAATGCCAGTAAATCCAGGTAATTCTGCAGAATTAATACTGCTGCCATCCTGTCTGTATGCTCTTTCCGATTCTCTCTGCGCACTCCGCCTTCCATCAGGCTCCTGTCCGCTGCAACGGTTGTCAGCCGTTCGTCTCTAAGAATTACGGGAACATTGCATCTTTTCTCCAATAATTCTTTGAATTCCAGAGTTACCCTGCAGCGTTCCCCTTCTGTATTGTTCATATTTTTAGGATACCCAAGCACAATTTGATCTACCTGGTATTCCTCTGCAAGGGCTTCAATCCTTGCAAGCGTCTGACGAAGCTTTCCCGGTGACTTCCGCCGGATGGTTTCTATCCCCTGAGCAGTCATCAACAAAGCGTCGCTTATGGCAACGCCCACCGTCTTAGAGCCAAAATCCAGGCCCATAATACGCATAAAATGTCCTCCTAACCCCAGGAATTGCTCTGGATATACCGACGCAGTATCTCCTCCACAAGCTCGTCCCGTTCCACTTTCATAATCAGGCTTCTGGCATTGCGGTGACTGGTAATGTAAGTAGGATCTCCTGACATGATGTAGCCTACAATCTGATTCACTGGATTGTAGCCCTTCTCCCGCAAGGCGCTATAGACAATTTCCAGCACGTCATCCACCTGTATCTGCTGTTCTTTTTCCACTTTAAAGTATTGAGTATTGTTTTTATCCTGCATTTTTCCCGTCCTTGTTGTAGCCAACCGCTCCGCTTCCCCTCCATCTGAGAATCAAATCAGGCCAGATGAAATGGAGCATAAGCGATTGCGTGATTGCTCTCTTTCGTTCTTATAATATTTCTTTTATCTATTCTAATACAAATGTTCGGAAAATTCAATCTATATTTTTTAAAATTTGATGATGTAAAAAAGTGTCTTCGACACTTCAGCCCCCTAGCCCCCATTCATGGGGGAATTAG
>NZ_SRYA01000057.1 GCF_004793545.1 Petralouisia muris
ACTATCATACAGGTTTGCTCCAGTTTTGTATAGGTACTCGCGTTTTACCGTTTACGAATTAACAGGCTTAAAACTTCATATGTACTCATGTTCACCACCTCCCTTCTTCTGTGAAGTTAGGGAGGCTGCCACCTCGTAACACGACTGCTCTGGAACAAATTATAGCATACCCTATGCCATTCGGCAATCTGCTTTTTTCTATTCTTTGCTCTATTCTTTGGATTTCTCCGTAAATATTTTTTCCCATGAACAATAGAAAAAAAGAGCACGGGTGCATTTGTGAAATAAACTATCGAAAGGAGACGCAAATGAATAAGCTGATTGAAGACTTAATTAAGAAAGGCATGGGGAATTTCATGGATCGCAGCAGGGATGCATTAGCGTGGGCAGACGAAATCTATCTCAATGACCGCAGGGATGAAAAGGAACTGGAGAAACGGTATGAGAATCTTGACCTAACCAAAGGGCAGAAAAAGGTCATAAACGATTATGTGGCATGTACCTTATCATCCAACCAGCGCTATGCGACATCTCTTATATGTGCGGCATCAAGGATACCGTCAGCCTGCTTGTTTCCCTGGGGCTGATAAAGGGCGTGGAAGCTGAAGAATAATAAATGCCATATGCCCTTAAAAACGGCTTTGGAGCCAGCCGTAAAACAGGCTCTTTTTTACTGCCCGAAAACCAGATAAAAGAAAGGAGCAACCAGGAATGGCAGACTATACAATCCTGTACTATGAAATCTATGAGTTTCCCCGATGCCCAACGGACAGCGGCAAATACTACGGCAAAACCCCCCGTATTGGAACAGGCGGAAACTATAATTAAAAACGCAAAGGAAAATGGCGAACTGCTCTTTATGAAAGCGGTTTGCAGCGACGGACAGAAACGGTTCATGTTCTGACCATGAACAAAAGGAGCTGGCACATGGAACAGACAATCAGAGAGATGATTTTACAGGCAGATGATGAAAGAAACCTGGACTTAATCTGCTGTGTAAAAGAAATCCTGGATGAATTCTCATCCACCCACAACTGCCCCCTGGATTGGCAGCATATCGGGGCTGCCCTTGCAGACGAATATCCGGCGGATTCATGGGTGTATGAGAATCTGGATTTATGCAATTTTACAGAAACCACGGAGGTGTAAATGAATATGAAAACCGGATTAGAAGTTATGGAACAAGTGAAGCTTTATTTCAAAGAGAACCTTCCCAAGTACACTGTACTAAAAATCAGAAAGAAATCCTGCCACCCCGACGATTCCCATCTTTACATGGTATCGGCGAAAAAGGATAACGGGACTTATGCGGTGTGGACAAGCTGGAACCAGAAGCTGAAGAGCCTGAACCACGGTCATTATGATTTGCAGAGTGAGGAAGACTGTGAAAAGATAATGGATGAGTTTTATTTCAGCGGGGATTCCCTGCCGTAAAAAGATGTAATTCTAAGAAAGGAGAAACCAACACTATGACAGATAAGACGCTCGTATATATGACATTCCGGGACGGCTGCGTTGGGCTGCGGACAGTCAGCCGTTCCCGCAAATCCCCTCACAGGTTCTGTATTCCCTGCCAAGAGTTGGAGGGGCTGGAACACAAACCAGAGGTTATCGTCCGCGACATATATTCCTTTGCCAAGCTGCGCCAGGACGCCTATGCTGGAACCGTAGAGATTGCCCTCACCTGGCTTGAGGGCAACGAAGAAAGCGTTTCTGGCTACCAGGAAGCCATTACCCTTCCCTATGGCAGAATGATGGAATGCCTGCACAAAAGCAAGCCTTTTGTATGGAAGACGCTTTCCATAGACAATTCCGCGAAGCAGGCGCAGATTGTGTTCAAAAGCAGAAAGAATTTACACGCTGCTTTAGCGGACGGTGTCATCCGGTGTAAACTTATCTGGTTCCTGCGTGGGCAGTTCAGATGGGCTTACGCAGAAAAAATAGAGATTTACGATGACTTTGTGCCGTACAGCTTCTTCTTCCGGGAAACCAGGAACGGGGAAGCCGGGAGTTCAGGCGGGATAATCCTGCATGGGCAGGAGGACATGAAAACCGCATATTACTCAATGCACACGTAAAAAGCCTTCATACCTAAGAACCCCCCATTGCTGTAAATTCCGTAGCCCATATACCCCCAAACTTAAGCTGCCTGCATTGCTTGTAGGCGGCTTAAATTTTTCTGCCTCTGGGCAGAAAAGCGGGTGCATCTGTAAAAGATTTTAACTGTCCGGCAACCCCGGGCAGGACGAGGAGGGTTTACTTATGGCTACAAAATTACAGGACTATATCCAGCTTGCGGGCAATGCAGCGTCGCAGGTGACGAAGAACACAGAGAACTGGGCGGATTTTTTAAACACCGCTTCCCGGCTTTACCGCTACTCTTTCCCAGACCAGCTCATGATTCACGCCCAGCGCCCAAAGGCTACCGCCTGTGCCGAGTTCAATCTCTGGAGCGTGCGGATGAACCGCCATATCCGCCGCGGCTCTAAGGGGATTGGGCTTGTCGGCTTCAACCAGAACGGCTACCCCAAGATTCGTTATGTGTTCGACATTGCAGATACGCAGAGGAGAAAAAGCTCCGCCGACCTGTTCCAATGGCAGTATAAAAAAGACTATGAAGCCGTTGTCATAAAGGCTCTGGAAGGACGGTTCGGCATATCCGGGGAGAAAGGGCTTGTCTACCAGCTTGAGATGATTGCCGTAAGGCTGGTAAACGGGTATTGGAAGAACTACCATAAAGACATCATGTATGAATGCGAAGGGAGCTTTTTGGAAGAACTGGATGAGCAGACGGTCAGCGTAAAGTTCCGCCTTGCCGCCGCCGCAAGCATCTCATACCTTCTCCTTGCCAGATGCGGATTTAACCCGTGGCAGTTCCTGAAGAGTGGGGATTTCAAAGACATCCCAGACTTCAACACCCAGAGAATCATCCGGGTTCTCGGAGCAGCCGTCAGCGAGTCCAGTGAGCGGGTGCTCAGGACGATTGCAGTAACTATTTACAACCATGAGCATCAGAAACAGGAGGCTCAGACAAAGGGGAATGCCAACAGTACGCAGCCGCAAAAACCATCTATTGGGGAAATCTATGGCAAATATAAGCCAGTGATTAAAGAATTTATTTTGGGAGATAACGCATATAGAAATGCCTGTCGCAATTCTGACAGACAAGACACCGCCCTGGAATGCAAGGAGGCTGTCAAGCGCGCTGTCCTTGTCGTCGAGAATGCAGAGTTTATGAAGCTCTATTATGATATGGAAAAGTTCCGTATTCGGTTGCTGAATGAATTGTTCAACGAAACGTATCCGGCATTATCATCTGTAAAAGAATCGGATGAACCTAAAGCAAATGTGGCTCAGGAAAATGATACAGAAAAACAGGAACCTACTGCTTCTGGAACAACAGATGCAGAGGATATGGAGCAGCCCAAACCAGATGCGGCAGAGCCAACGATTCAGGAAAATGATATAAAAGAACCTGAACCTGCTGCTTCTGGAACAACAGATGCAGGAAATGCAGGACAGGATACCCCAGATATGGAAGAGCCAACGGTTTCCCCGGAACCAGAAGTTATCCAGACTGAATCCAATGCTCAGGAAATGCCTAAACCCTGCAACTTCATCATCACAGATAATCGTTTGGGCGAGGGCGGACCGAAGGCAAAGTTCGGCATGAACATGGAAGCAATCACTGTGTTAAAGAGTGTGGAATCCAGAAATCGCCCTGCCATGCCTGATGAACAACAAGTTCTTTCCAGATATGTCGGTTGGGGTGGAATCCCGGATGCATTCGAGCCGGGCAAAGCTGGCTGGGAAAAGGAATATCAGGAGCTTCAGACCATGCTTACCCCAGAAGAATACGATTCCGCCAAGGCTTCTGTCCTGAATGCCCACTATACCTGCCCCACGGTTATCAAAGCTATTTATGGAGCGGTCAGCGGCATGGGCTTTACATCCGGCAGAATCCTGGAGCCTGCCTGCGGAATTGGGAACTTCTTTGGTTTATTGCCAGAAGAAATGTCAGAATCCAAACTTTACGGAGTGGAGTTGGATGGCGTCAGCGGGCGCATCGCGAAGCTGCTTTACCCCAATGCGAGGATTCATATCACCGGATATGAAAATACAGGCTTCCTAGAGGATTTCTTTGACCTTGCCATCGGGAATGTGCCGTTCGGGCAGTATCAGGTAAATGACCCAGAGTATAACAGGCTGGGCTTCTCCATCCATAATTACTTCATCGCGAAATCACTGGACATGGTGCATCCCGGCGGAATCCTGGCATTCGTCACCACCCGCTACACGATGGACTCCAAAAGCACAGACGCAAGGGAATACCTGTCTAAGAGGGCTGACCTTCTGGGGGCAGTCCGCCTGCCGAACAATGCCTTTAAAGCGAATGCCAATACGGAAGTGGTGTCTGACATCTTATTCTTGCAGAAACGCGATGCCCCGGCAGACGAAGCCCCGGAATGGGTGCAGACCGGGACAAATGCGGACGGCTTTACGGTCAATCACTATTTCCTCAGCCACCCAGAAATGGTGCTGGGAAAAGAATCATCCGAAAGCACGCAGTACGGAAGGCAGGATTACACGGTTATGCCAATCCCTGGAGCCAGCCTTGCAGAGCAGCTTCTGAAAGCGGCGTCCCTTATCCACGGGACTTACCGGGAAGCCATATCAGAACCGGACGAAGCTGCCCTGGCTGAAACGCTTCCGGCTGACGACAGCGTAAAGAACTACTCTTTTACGTTGGTAAACGGTGATGTATATTACCGGGAAAACGTGGACATGAAAAAGCAGGAACTGAACCAGATGGCGGAAAGGCGCGTGAAAGGCATGATAGAACTCCGGGACTCTGTGAATTATGAGCGGAAAACGGAAGCTCTGAAAGAGGAACTGGGCATTTTGGAGAAACAGATCAAAGAATGTCCGGCAAGGGAGAATCTGCATGAACTGTATTTGATTGATGTGGGAATCGTCAGTGTGCTTCTGTTGATCTGTCTGGTGGCGTTCTGCGGGGTGTATCGCATCACTGTGTTATCGAGGGTCCGGCAGTATGGAATATTGAGAGCAATCGGCATGAAAAAAAGGCAGCTCTGTAAGATGCTGCTGTTGGAATTGTATGATATTTACTGGATCAGTGCGCCCTTTGGAATATTGTGCGGTTTTTTGACCGCCTGGCTGGTTTTGCGCATATCTGGTGACAGAGACAGGGAAGTTTATCTTTGCAATGAGGCGGTGCGTTTTGAATTGGTGGCGCCAGTCTGGCAGATCCTGGCGTGTGTCGTGATTACTTTTTTACTCATCCATATGATTGGAACTATGATGGGAAGAAAGGTTACAGGTTCTTCCGTTATAGATGCCATATCGGAGAAAGAAACGGAGAAAGGGAAGCGTCTTTTTTTCATACAGCAGGCAGACGGCAAAATGGGAACCTTGTTGAAGATGAGCTGCAAATATATTTTTAAAGATTTAAAAACAAGCGGTTTTGTAGTTCTGACGGTCAGTTTGGGAGTTACGTTGTTTACAATGATAGGTATTACGATGATCACAATGAGGCGCTGAGGGAATTGTATGGATATGGAAAGACTGGATATGACGGAAAAAATCAGATTTATAAATCCATGCTGCTGGGATATAATGCGGGAGCGCTGGAAGCATTACAGAAATATGTGATTGAAGGTGATTTTACCCCGGAGAATCTGGGTGAAAATGAGGTGATTTTGTCTGTTCTTCAGATGGATGATACAAAGAATAATGATCTGCCGGGATTCTATAAAGAAGGCTCGCCTTTGATGGAATATCATGCGGGCGATGCGATCTCAATAAAATACAGGGCAGATCTGCATACGGATTCCATGGAATATGAGGCTTTGGAGGATTATGACGCAGAATACGTTTATAAAACTTATAAGGTGAAAGCGATTGTGTCCTTCCCGCATATGTTTGATTGCAATAAAACGCTGTATCCCTTATTGATTACCAGCGACCATTCGATCCAGAAGATTGCGCCTGAGAGTGGAATTCAATGTATGTATTGTGATGGGGATGGGGATCTGGATTTCGCGCAGAAGGATTTGCTGGAGCAGCAATTAATCCGGATCAGCACGGATAATTCTAATGTATCCACCCGCAGCCTGATTGATGAAGCAAAACAAAATGAAATGTTCTATCACAAGCAGATGGTGTATATTTATGGTATTTCTATCATCACGTTTCTGCTGGTTCTGATCAATATGATCAATAATTTCAGATACCGGATGCAGAAAAGAACAAAGGAAATCTGTATGCTGCGTGCAATCGGAATGAGTGTGGCAATGACAAAGAAAGTAATGCTGTTTGAGAATCTTATCTTAGGATGGATATCTGTTTTGGCGGCGTTTGCACTTTCCCATCCGACATTGAAATATTTGTATGAAATGTCGGATATGCAGTCCTTTGGGCATAAATTTCATTTTGTTTATACAGAATTCTCACTGATGGCGGTGGGAGCATTGGCGATATGCGCGCTTCTTTCCTTTAGAATATTGAAATCCTGGAAAACAAAGCAGATTACAGAAGGAATAGGAAGGTTTGAATAAATGGCGTTTGCGTTTTTCTAACCTCTTAACATTTCAGGATATTTAGGTTATAATGAAAGGCGGGACAATACAGCAGTGTTATAATTCTGATTTTTATAAAAATAGGAGACAAAAGGATGGCAAAGAAGAATCCATTAGTTTCGCCGATTTTAAAATGGGTAGGAGGAAAGAGGCAGCTTTTAGACAGCATTGAACCCCTCATCCCGAAATGCTCCACGTATTATGAACCATTTCTGGGAGGCGGCGCAGTGCTGTTTTGCCGGCAGCCGGCGAAAGCAGTGATCAATGATTCCAATCAGGAATTGATGAATGTTTATCTGACCATTAAAGAGGAGCCGGAAGCATTGATGCGAAAGCTTAAGGAGCACAGGGAGAAGAACTGTGAGGAATATTTTTATCATGTGCGGGCGCTTGATCGTGACAAACAGGGCTTTAGCAATTTAACCAATGTGGAACGGGCGGCAAGGATCATTTACTTAAACAAGACTTGTTATAACGGCCTGTTCCGGGTTAACAGTTCTGGTGAGTTTAATTCTCCCTGGGGACGGTATAAGAATCCCAATATTACAAATGAGACAACGATTCAGGCGCTATCCGCTTATTTTAACCAAGCGGATATTACAATCAAATGCGGAGATTACCGGGAGTCGTTAAGAGGAATCCGAAAAGGGGCGTTTGTATACTTTGATCCGCCTTATGTGCCCATCAGCGCTTCCGCATCCTTTACCGGCTATACGGCAGGCGGTTTCGGGGAACAGGAGCAGATTGCCCTGAAAGAACAGTGCGATGCGCTGCATAAAAGAGGCATTAAATTCTTACTGTCTAATTCTGCCTGTTCCTTTATTGAAGATTTATATAAAGATTATAAGATAGAGTATGTAAAAGCTAAGAGAGCCATTAACGTTAACCCGGAAAAACGCGGAGAAATCAAGGAGATACTGGTACACAATTATGAGCCTGATTGATGAAAAATGGGAAATTCTGTTTGAAAAGCACAACATTGAACATGAGATAAAAAAGAACGGGCTTTTTTACATTACGGCAGATCAAATTCGGGAGGTAAAAGAACCCCGGTTAATGACGAAATTTGACACCCGGGAATCCCTGCCTGCTGTATTTGGGAGAAAAATTGCAATTTTGCCGGTTACAAGAGGGAAGTATGTTCTTGGAGAATTTGATTTGTATCAGGATTTTCCGGAAATGGTTTCCGATATCAAACAAATGAAAGGCGCCAAAATCCCGGATTATTATGAAACCATTGATATTAATGATATCCGTTCAGAAGCAAACGCCATTAATATCATGAGTATTGCAGGAATTCTGGAGGATTTTTTAGGGGAGCCCCATATGGTGCAGACGGTATCCGGTCGTATGAGCTCCGGCAGCTTCGGATTCTATGTCAGTCATTCGAAATCAGGAGATTACCAGACTAAATCTTATATTACAGTGGAAAATTCCCAGGTGGAGATAGACGGGGGCTTTGAAAATCCCAATGTTTTTTCTGTGATGGAAGGAAAAAATGTAGTCCACAGCAATTTTCTGATTCGGCAGCTATATTATCCGGTAAGGTTATGGAATGGGAAAATCAATAAGCAGATCCGGCCGGTGTTTTTGGTGTATTCCAATAATATTTTTCGTCTGCTGGAATATGAATTTATGGATATCAATGATTATAATTCTTTAAATCTGGTGCAGGAGAAGAATTACAGTCTGGAAGATATTGAAATTACATGGGAGGATTTGCAGGATATTTGGAAGAAAACCAGAATAAAACCGGAGCCTGAGGTGACCTTTATCCAGGCAGACAGTTTTCCGAAAGTAATTTCCCTGGCAGAGCATCTGGCGGAAGAGCCGATGATAGCGGCGGAGATTGCAGAGCTGTTCGGATTTAAAGAGAGACAATCAGATTATTATTTTAATGCTGGAAGGTATTTAGGACTGATGGAGAAGCGCAATGGAGAGGAAGGCGTGAAAGCGCATATTACGTCGGCGGGCAGGCGGCTTCTGAAGATGCGGTATAAGGAACGCCAGTTGGAATATGTGCGGCTGATTCTGGAACACCGGATTTTTTATGAATTGTTTGAAACTATCCTTAAGGGAGGAAAGGCGCCAGATAAAAAGACGATTGCCGCTAAGATGCGGGAAATGCGAGTCTGCGGGGAAAGCCTCGTGGAAAGACGGGCCAGTTCTGTGAGAGGGTGGCTGTATTGGATTATGGCGTTGGTGAATTCATAAAAATGTCTGTTTCTCTGCTGCAATATATAGTACCGTCACGGAGAAGGTCTTTATGCAGATTTGAGAAGATTGAACTGTTGTTTTGTGAATAATTCAGGCTGATTGTAAAGCGGCGGGTTCCTCCCGTCTCTTTTTTTATTTATGGTGTGAAAGGTTGTAACCGTTTACGATAAGGAATCCAAATTTGCAGGACTGAATCAGTATCCGACAGTACAGGTGAATTTTGAAGAACTTCAGAAAATCAATCCAGATATCGTGGCGTGTATCTGGATTGGGAAAATCAAAAGAAGTAATAATAAAAATGAATATATTGCAAAATGAAAAAAATACTTTACATTATTAAAAATAAGATGTACAATATGTATATAAAAAATGTCTTTAGAAAGGAGAAAGAGATGAAAAAAAATGACAGAAAGCAAAATTTTGAAATTAAGATCAATTACGCAGAAAAATTGAGTCGTGAAGACATGGACAGTATTTATGGGAGTGGAAATTCACAGGTCAGATATATTCCTGACGAATATTTGCAGGCAAAAATACTGAGAGAACATGCAGGGGGAATGGGAGGATGAAAAGTCAATTTAAATTTTTGGCATGCAAAAGATGTTATAAGATGAGTGAAAAGGAGGAAAAAGAGTGGTGCGAAAAGTCAAATTCATTGAACAGAGTGAACATAGTGAATGTGGAATAACATCCGTCGCAATGATATTAAATTATTTAGGAGTGCATATTTCTTTAAATACATTGCGTGATTGCTATGGGGTTCCAAAGGGCGGAAATACACCTTTTCAATTACAGGCCATTTTAAGAGACTTTGGCGTTGAAAGTTCTGGTCTGCGAATTAAAGATATGCAGTTTTTTAAAGAAAATAACCGCCCCTGTATCATTTTTTGGGATAATAAACATTATGTTGTATTTTTAAAAAAGGTAAATAATCATGTACTGGTGGTAGATCCGGCATTAGGTTATAGAAAATATACATTGGAGGAGTTCGAAGAACATTTTTCCAATATTGCGCTTGTTATAAACTCCATCGATGAGAAGAAAGCAAAAGAATATAGTGATGAAAAAAAGAAAAATGGCTTGCTTGAGCTTATTAAAACACAAAAAATTAAAATTTTGGCATTAATAGGTTTTACATTATTAATTCAGTTTTTTGCACTTGGAATACCAATTATAACACAAAGAGCTGTAGATAATTATAAACTGCTTTCTAGTGATCTAACGCCATTTGAGATTTTTGTTTCAATTTTGGCGGTTTTTGTGATTTATTATGTATTACAGGTTTTTAGAACGCTTATTGTAGCTAGGTTCCAGAATTACTTTCAGAAAAATCTTATGACAAGTTTTATGAAAAAAATTATGTCTTTACCATTGAACTTTTTTGTGAATCGCTCAACAGGCGATATGATATTTCGTTCGAACTTATCTACTTATATACAACAACTCTTAAGCAGTCAATTAGTAACTACGGTAATCGATGTAGTATTTGTAATAGCATATTTTAGTTTGATGGTTAGCTATTCAAAAAGACTGACAGTTGTCTGTATGGCAGGGATAGCCGTGATAGTGGTATCTTCATTTATTAATACCAAAAAGTACCAATCTTTTACTGATAAAGAGTTAGCGCTTCATTCAAAAGTGCATAGGACGTTGGTAGAACTGTTTGAAGGAATGGAAACAGTGAAATCGGTAGGGGCAGAGAAACAATTTTATAATGAGTGGGAAGCTAATTTTAATGAACAATTAAAAATACAGATGGATAAAAATCGAATTACTGGCATCATTGGAGGGGTTGCCACTACATCGCAATTCATAATGCCGTTATTGATTATTGGAATTGGCATATATGGGATAAGTAACGGGACATTGACGATTGGAGAGCTGATAAGTTTTAATGCTATATCAGCCGCCTTTGTTACGCCGATCATTACTATTATGAGCGCGTTTTCATCCATACTATTGCTGCGATCCTATTTTGGAAAATTATCGGAAATATTAGAACAAAAAGTTATGACTGATGAGGAAAAAGAGGAACTTAATGAACCATACGAATACATAGAACTGAAAAACGTAGATTTTCAGTATAGTAAGTTTGAAAAAATGGTTTTGAAAGATATTAATCTTAAAATAGGAAAAAATGAAAAGATTGCAATCGTGGGACCAAGTGGTTCAGGAAAAAGTACATTGGTAAAATTAATTGCAGGTCTTTACTCGCCATCTAGCGGACAAGTGCTTGTGAATGGAAAGAACATGAATGAGTTAAAGCAGGAATCAATACGCAGTAAAATAAGTGTTGTGAATCAAAATCCAGCAATATTTAATATGAGTTTAAAGGATAATATTCTTATGAACAAAGAAGGAATCAGTGATGAACAATTTCTAAAAGCAGTGGATGACGCCAAGGTGGCTGAAATTATACAGTCTTTGCCTATGGGATACATGACTCAGATATCAGAGGGCGGATTAAATTTGTCTGGGGGACAGATGCAGCGCATCGCTATTGCCAGGGCTATTGTGAAAAAACCAGAGCTAATTATTATGGATGAACCAACCAGCGCTTTAGATAACATTTCTGAGAATTATATTATGAATAGAGTGAAAGAGTATGAATTCCCATGTGTTGTGGTTTCTCATAGATTAAATACAATTCAACATTTTGATAGAGTCATTGTGATGCATCAAGGAAGAATTGTGGAGGAAGGAAATCATGAAAAATTAATGAAAAATCAAGGACTCTACAGTTATATATATTCAGGAAATATTGAGGTAGGAGATATAGAAGGAGGAATGGCAGTTGGATAAATTAATGAAAAAAGTAAAATGTTTTTTAGGGCTTGCAGTATTGGCAATAATGTGTTGTTTTTCGACTGATGTTGTCAAAGCGGAACAGAATATGAACGGGCAGGATTTACTGCTCAAAAATAAGGAAATGATTAATGAGATAAAAGAATTAATTGAGAACATAGACTCCCGGATTGAGGTTGCAATCATTGAAGAAATAGGACTAATCCGATTAACATATCCTAGTGAGGTCGACATTGATGGCATTCTGCAAAATGAGCGTATTGCAGAAAATATTGAGGAGAGTGGTATTTTACCCAACATAGAACTGGTTATGCCGTCTTTACAAACTATTGATGCAAGCGCAATGCCAGAAGGCCAATTGGAAAGATATAACAGGAGTAGAATGTCCAATGAAGAGTTATTTTATGCAAATGCATGGCATGTAGATTCAATTACAAATAATGGCCTTTCGTTGGAAAAAGCATCAGGAGAAGGAGTAAGAATTGCGTTAGTTGACAGTGGCATAGATCCAAATCATCCAATATTATCAGGTAAGATAGATTTGGAAGATGCAGTTTCCTTTATTAGCGAAGACGAAAGTATTGTAGATACCAATGGGCATGGTACAATGGTGGCAGGTATTATTGCTCAAGTTGCTCCGGATGCAAAAATTACGCCATATCGTGTAATTTCTGCTGCTTCAGGAGATTCCGCATGGACCATTCAAGCAATTATACAGGCGGTAGATGATGGAAACGATTTGATTAATATGAGTCTTGGAACATATAAAGCTGCAGATATAGAAGATGAACTGCTCACCATCAAAGCGTTTGAACGAGCAATAGAATATGCAGAAGAAAAACATGTTTTAGTAGTAGCTTCTACAGGAAACAAGTCTCTGAATCTGGATACGTATTACGAGGAGGAACACATGAAACATTTACCAGGCTCTCTGCAAGGAGTCATTGCGGTATCTTCTAATAATGGTGATGCGCTTGCTTCTTATAGTAATTTTGGCTCTAATACCAGGTTTTGCGCTCCGGGAGGAGATTTGGTATATATTAATGATATGCTGGATCTTAGCGAATGGATTTATTGTATCTATCCAACAAGTATGGATAATGGTCTTTCTGTCTTAGGAGTGCCGCAAGGATATACATTTTCATATGGAACCAGCCTTTCAGCGCCGCAGATAACCGCTGCAATTGCAGATGTTATAGATTTTTATGAGTTGAAAACCGATCATAAAGACACAGCGCTTCAATATCTTGAAGATACATGTTTGGATTTGGGTGAAATAGGATATGATATTAAATTTGGATATGGCAAAATAGATATACATCAGGCAATTATGAAGGAGTGATATTGACAGACGATATATTACAATAGATAAAACAAAACCACGTTGACGAAGAAAGGAATTGGGGTTGTCGCATTAAAGGTTATAGACACAAGAGATAGATATACCTGGCTGTTGGATATCCTGTATCTTGTTCAGAATTTCTTAATGTAACAGCCCCATTCTCTTCGATCTTTCATGGAGGGAGTAGTAATATTATTTTTTCTTTTTAAAAGAAAAGAAGCTCAAATGTAAATATATTATTTACATTATGTCTATGAAATGGTATAGTATATAAGTAAATTGAGGCATAAATGAAACTTGGAAGCAATCCAAAGGAGGAGGAAAATGGCGAATAAAAAGTATATTGAGGATACTCAAATACATGTATTTCGCGCTAAGAAGAGAATGACGCAGCAGCAATTGGCTGATCTTGCAGGGGTTTCGCGTCAAACGATTATGCAGCTTGAAAAAAATAGGTATAATCCTTCTCTGTTATTAGCATATACGATTGCAGAGGTCTTAGACACTACAGTAGATGAGCTATTTATTATTTCTTCAAAATAAGGGGGATTCTTGTGGTAGAGTTAATTGAAATTTTGTTTGATAGCCGAGTGTTTATGAAAGTAGATGCGGTGATTGGCTTCGTGCTGTTTGGAGTATTTATTTATTTTTATTTTTCTAAGGAGGGACGAGACGAAAGGGGCAGAGGGATTTTGGCTACAGCTACACTAGTTTCTTATTTCGTGTTGTTTATAGCGCTAAATATATTCCCTTACTTTTTATCATGGATGATGCTGAATATAATCCGTTTGGTTAATGGGTTACAATTCATGTATAACATTATTCTTTTATCTGCAGATATAGCGTTTTTGATATTAAAAAAAATAAGGTAGATGCTTCTTCCGCATAAGTAAAAGTATAAAAAAGAGAAATTTTGTGCTGCTTGTATGTTACGTTTCCATTGACAGATTCGCGGAAGAAGCACAATTTTAAAAGAGATAAGTTTAAAAGCATAAGAAACTGATTGAGAGATTCGTACTCATACTCATCTCTGGGGTGTTTGAATTATGGTCGGGAACAAAGGATGATGTTGATTCAAACGATTCACCGACAATTTGATTTATTTTGTCAAGCTTGTTATTCTTTTCTGAAATGAATGTTAAATTAATTGCTTCCATTTTTTCTCCTTTCTCTATTTATTTTATAATATTATTATAACATAATATAACAAAAAGTAAAGTATTTATTTCAATTTAATATAAATACTTTGCTTTTGGCTGTTTGGCAGCATCTACCTAACGCATTTGTATAGAAGATACATGTAGATAGTTTTTGGAGAGCAGAATCAAAGTGTCCGGTTATTGGCAGGTGATAAAGGATGAATAATTTTATTTAAAAAAAAGTATATCAAAAAGTGAGTTATCATACACTCTTAATAATTGATAGCCAATGCCAGATAGCCCGGTAAACATACCAGGCGGATAAGTATTTTTTGCCGATTTCAACATAATAGGCTCCTTAATAAGGCTTTCGGTGATAGACAAGTATTTCTCTGTTGTAATTTCTTCTTCTGTAAGCATCTCTATCACTGTATTTACTTCGCCATATTTCCCGTGGCAAATGCAGTAGTTTTCAGAACAGATACGATTAGGCGTTAAAAATTTCAATTTATATTGATTCCACATATCAGAATTATAGTTTAAAAGCTCTTTCAATGCTTTATTAATCCCCAGTGTGCCGTTGCACCAAGAGGAATTAAGATCAGCGCTGACAGTGGAAATAAAAAGTTGGCAGAGATTAGAAATATAAGTTTCCACAGTCTTATTCTCTCGCAGAGAATTGGCGCGGATCAACGCGTATAATATGCCGGCGTATCCATGGGCAAAACCTGCATTATTAATGTTTTTATCAATTGTAAATTGTCGGATAAGTTTGTCTAAAAGGAATTCTGCTATTTTGCTGCAGTCTGTTTCTATGATTCTCACAAGAAGGCAGATGAGGCTGGCAGCGCCTTTCAGCCATTCAGTGGAAGAAACAGAGAAATCTTTTTCCATCAGTTTTTTGAGATTCTCATCTAAGTATATGGAAAATTTTTTTTCATGAGTTAATTGTGAAAGGATATAAGCGGATAGAATTCTAGCACCATATCCATAAAAAGCGCTTATGCTGTCGTCATTTAATTCATTAGTAAAAACTTCATATTCTAATATAGATAGAATGGAAATTGTCTCTCCTGTATAATAGTTGAGCGCATATAAAAAAGTAAAAAGTCCAGAGGCGCCATTGTAAAAGTTGATTTCAGGATAGTATATGGATCGGGAATTTTTATCTCCGGAGTTGTCGATTTCAGGCCAAATGATTCTATGGTGCACAGTATCAACAAAAATATTGTCTATCATGCAATCTTTTATATCTGCAGCCAGACATAAAGCCGGATCAGCATAGTGATGTTTTTGTGAGATAGGAACCTCATTTAATTCTATTTCCAGAGCGTCTAATGCCTCACTTATTAAAAGAGCCGAAAAGCGGATGCTTTGTTTATTTATTTTCTTTATGTGCTCTGTTAATACAGAGAAGATATTATGGTTAAAATAGCCATTGATGACGCCGCTGCTAGACATTAAATGGAAAGAATCCGTCAACGTATAGAAATACGGAATATCGCAATACGTTAATGATTCCACCTCATGTGGAATTGCTTTATCTGATATAAAAGAATGATTCCATAAATTTTCCAAAACTTTCTCATGTTCGATAAAATCTACCATACAAGAAGGATGGATAGAAAAAGATAAAAAATTAGAATAATCCTGTGTGTCCCTCAATAGAATACGGATAGGGCAGTGATTCAAATAATCCCCACAAAAGGTAAGAATGTCATTTTGGTTCTTCAGCAAAATATACATGGCGTCTAAATATCCATTTAGAATGGTTTTATAGTAACTCTCCGTCATGCTCGGCCTGTCGTGCGACGGGCCGCATGGCCATCCATGCTGTGAAAGTCGAAGGCTTTCATAGTAATCGGTAAAAAGAACAGGAGTTCCGTTTAGCAGAGGATTATTTTTGGCCGGTTCCACATAATAATCTTCAAGGAAATATTTAATATCGCTGCTTTTTTCATTCAGCAGCCGTCTGACCTTGTAGGGTATCTTTTGGCGTATTCCATTCAGTGCGCTGTAATCTAATTGACGCTTCCAGTATTTATGCATCGGAAGTAAACCTGAGACAATAACAGACTCAGATTCCATAAAACGATTTTTGGAAAATTCGTTATTATATATTCGGCGTTCTTCTGCTATGAGTAAAGTTTCAGTGTCAACAAGTACAGGATCAGCGCCATCAGCAATCAGATTTTCCATATGCAGATCACTTGACCCTAACAAATGAGAAATAGCTATCAAAACTCCGTACTTTCTATAATATTCCTGTATTTCCTCTATCTGGGTGCAAGATTGATGTTCAATAAATTCTTCTATACAATAATTTTCTCCGGAGATACTTTTTATTTGATATAAAGAAAAAATTGGCGATATCTCATTCAAATATTTAAGCAGCTGATTGTAGAAGCTAAGTATATCGTTATTATGAAACTTATAAACTAGTTTTTTGTTATTGATAGTAAAAAGGATAGTGGATTTGCCATGGTTGTGGCTATCGCTTGCGCCCCCTTGCACTGAGGTTATGGTATATGGCTGATAGATATTGAAAACTTTTGAAAGTGCATTTGAAGAGTTTTCAATAGAGTTTATAAACATTTTAAAATTTTCAACAGCAAACATCAAACGAGCAGCCAACAGCCTGGATAATGCTGGATATTCCAGGAAAAAAAGTTGAGTCGATTCAGCAGTTCCAAAACGAAATTCAATATATGCATTAAATTCTTCCTCTGCATCGTCTAATAAAAGATGCATACGGTCTTTTATATCATGAACGTCCCACACTAAAGTTGCTTTGGAGATAGATAAAAGGTCGTTCATTAAATTCTCTCGAAAGGCCAGAAGGACCTGATTTGAGAGAAGAAGTGAATGATCAGAAAGATAATTTTGTATCATATGAACATAATATTCCGTGTGATAGCGTAATGCTGCTTCCAGATCATTTGATTGTCTTTGGATATTCTGTGAAAAGAGCGACTTATGTATTTGATACCACTTTTGCTTTCTGACATAGGAATAAAGTATTCGCAGTTTGCGTTCTGTTAAATCCGACACCGCTAAGTCATAATCTTCCATTGAAATATTTAGAGTGCGTAACATATTGGAAAAATCTGAATCGGATAATAAAGATTTTCTTTTGCGCCATGTCTTCAAAGCTGTTAGATTTTTGTCAATCGGACATACATCTTTTAAAATTGTGATACGTTCTTTCAACGATGTTGCAAAACCATATAACCATTCATTTTCATGATTCATTTATCTTTCCTCCTCATTTTTAATTAAAAGACATTATACAAATCCGCTTCTTGTTTTCATTATGATTATATCCGAAAAGTGGGATAAAAGCGAGACGACCTGGTTTCGCTTATGGTATAAATGCCCGTATATTATATTTGTCTTGAATGCATTTCAAAAAAGCAGATTAATATTACAAATTAAAAAATAAATATATAAATTTGTAAGAAATAGTTGACATTTAGAATAAAATAGTATATATTATGATTGTAAAGCAATTACACGTGGATTGATTACATAATAACGAAATGAAAGAAAGGAAAAAGCAATGGAAAAAGAGATTAAAAAAACAGATGTAGCAGGAAAAGCATTTGAAGATTTGGATGAAACGGAAATGAAAGAAACCCAGGGACAGGGTGGAGATGTTAATGCAGAAACAACGCCTCTTACAATTTCAGCAGTAGTATCTTTGGCTACAATTGCCGCATCCAAAAAGGTTTGTAAGTAAAGGAGAGAAGAAAATGGACGAAAAAAGACTTGAAGAACTGGAAAAGATTGTAAGTGGAAAAAGCTTCGAAGAGTTATCAGAATCAGATATGGAACAGATTGCTGGCGCAGTTAGAGAAATGGGAGATGTAAATCCTGAGTCGCTTGCAGAAGTTGTAGTGATATCGGTAGCCGCATGCGTGAGTGCGTTGGCTGGTCTTATTTCTTATAAAAAAGGTTGTTTATAAAATGGTAAAGGGAGGCTCTAAAATGGCAAAAAAGAAAATGGATGAAAAAGATGTACAGAAAGTGTTGGAAGTGGCAGGTATCTCAGGAAAAGATTTTGCAGATTTGTCAGATGAAGAAATGGCACAGTTGGCTGGCGCCGAGGGTGGAGATGTAGATCCTGAAGTTACGCCTACGGTAGTGATCGGAACGATTACGAGCGCAATTGGTTCTGCAGTAGTATCTTATGTAGCATCAGCAGAAGCTAAATGCTAAATGCATCAAATGTTAAAGTAAATGCGCCTATCTATAAAAATGATAGGCGCATAAATTAAAATGGATGGTTTCGCAATATGCATTAACTTGATAATAGATGTTGCGAAACTATTGATTAAGAGGAGGATTTTATGAGTATAAAAGTTAAAGCAAAAGATTTTGTCAAAGCACTATGGATCAATGAGCGGTATCAAGCAATTTGTAAACAAAAGACGTCTTTAAAAGGAAGTCCCGCTCTTTTAAATGAATGGAAAAAGAGAAAAAGCCTGCTCACCGAGAAAGACTTTGAGGATATTTTTTCTATTATGGATTACAAAGAGGAACTTTTTGCATTAGCCATTGATGAAAGGCTGCTGGAAATGAAATTGTTAGAAGAATTAGTCCTGGATAGCGCTTGGTTTAAAGTATTAAGCGAGTCATTAGAAGAGGAAAGCAGCCGTGAACTGAAAAGTATTTCTGCGGAGGAGGTGGACTATTACATTATTGTAAGGAATTTTTTGAATTATGCAGAAGAAAGAATCAAGATACTAAATCTGGATACAGAGATTTTAAATTCATTTATGAGAGGTCTTATGACAAAATTACTGGAGCTGGCACATAAGACCATAGTGTTGGAAATCAATCGTGCAAGATTAATGGGAAAACTTGTGTCTGAAACATCCCATGAACGTTACTGTGAATTTTTCGAAAGTCATAAAGATATTAATCAATTAGTTGATTTCTATAAATCATATCCCGTTTTGGCACGTTTGATGTCAAAATGTACCTATGATTTTGTGGAAAATACAATTGCTTTCAGTAAGAGATATGATAAACACAAAAATGAAATCTATGAGCAGTTCCATATTTCTAAGGAAGCTAAACTTTGTTCGGCGGCTATGGATATGGGTGATTCTCATGAAAATGGAAAAACTGTTATACTGCTGGAATACAGTGACGGAAGTAAAGTTGTTTATAAACCGAAAAAATTAGATATCGCTTTGGCATACAATGAATTTTGTAAAAACATCAATGCATTGGCAGGAGAAACTTATATAAAGACATATGATATACTTTGCTATGAGGACTATACCTTTGAAGAATTTGTGAAGCAGGAAGAGTGCTGCGACAAAAGTGAAGTTCATGAATTTTATCGGAACTTTGGCAGATTGTCCTGTCTGCTGTTCTATTTGAATGGAAATGATTTTCACAGGGAAAATATAATTGCTTCTAAAAATTATCCGGTAGTTATTGATTTGGAAACGTTATTGCAGCGTCCAAATAAGAGTAATTTTGACAATAATTTTTATATGCAGCAGAAAAAAAGGATTTTAAGTGAATCTGTTGCGCGAACTTCCATATTTCCTAATGTATATTCTGATTCAAAAATGGATATGAGTGCTCTGAACGGCGCGTCACAGGAAATTCCATATGAGGTAGAACGTGTAAAGGATGAAAAATTAGATACCATTCATTATGTTTATGAAAAAATGACATCTGGTGATTGTACCAATAAAGTAACGCTTTGCGGCGAGACAATTAATGCATTTGATTATGGAGAAGATATTATAGATGGTTTTCGTCAAATGTATACGTTATTAATGGACCATAAGAAAGAACTGTTGTCTTATATTTCTGTCTTTGAAAATAAAAAGTGCAGGATGATAATTAGAAATACTATGAATTATGCTCGTATGCAGCAGATGGCATTGCATCCCAGATGTATGCGGGATGCGTTAGAAAGAGAAAAGCTTTTTGAGAATTTATGGAAATACTCTCTGGGGGATAAAGTATTCCATAAAAGTGAAATTAAGGACATTCTTGAAAATGATATACCGATTTTTTTCTGTAATACTTCAACCAATGACGTCATTGACTCAACTGGAAATATAATTAAAGATTATTATGATGAATCGGGCATGGAGGCGCTGAAAAATGAAACCAAAGGTTTATCTCTAAAAAATCTTGAAAAACAAATGTCACTCATAAAACTGATGACAAAACAGTACAGCCCAATTGTTAATTCAAGAACTAATGTTATGGAACTTAAATCTGTACTTTCAGATCATGCAAAAGATCGTGATTATGTGAAGCTTGCAGAGAGGATTGGCGACTCTTTGATGAAGTTGGCGCATTATAATGAGGATAAGAGAAAAGTATCATTTGACGGCATATATCAGGCGCCTAATGGAACGTGGACAGTGGATGTGATGCATGGAAACTTCTATGAAGGAATGGCTGGGATGGAATTATTTTTTCATTATTTGTATCAGGCGACAGGAAAAGAACAATACCAGGAATTTGAAAATATTCTTCATATAACAGGAGATGGGCTTAAAGATGTTGAAAAAGTAAATTCTGCTATGTCTGGAAAGTGGTCTTTTGTAACAGCAGCGGTACTGGGTGAAAAAGGCGATAAGGAGGAGATTCTGGAGGTCGCGCAAGAAATATTGCATACAGAAGACGTTAACTATGCGGATTGGTTAAATGGAGCCGCAAGCTTTGTACAAATATTAATTTATATGTATGAAAAAAGCATGGATATAAAAATACTTGATGTAATTGAACAGTTTATGGATGAAATACAGAATGAACTGAAAGATCATGGCTTATTAGGCGGATTCTCCCATGGATATAGTTCTTTGGCATACCTTTATGGAAAAGTATATGCTTTGACGGGCAAAAGCAAGTATTACTCATGCTGTATGGAGTTAATTGGGAGTGACAACAAATTTTTCAATGAAGAGCTAGGCGGGTGGACCGATGAACGTCTGAATAATGGAGAAATGAATTATCATTGGTGTCATGGAAGCTTAGGAATTGGTTTGAGCCGATGGCTGTTACGAGAAAAATGCCATATTATGGACGATGTGATATCAAGAGATATCGAAATTGCAGATGCATCTGTCACTAATAGCTTTCTTACCAAAGACGATACACTTTGTCACGGAAATGCAGGGAAAGTGGATTATTTTATTGAAAAATATTTATTGACCCAGGATGACAGATATCTTGCACAGGCAAAAAGTATTATGAATTTTATTGTTGACAAAGCAGAATATGGCACCGGCGGATTGCCTGAATTTCCGAATCTTGGGCTTTTTACAGGAGTAGCCGGAATTGGATACGAATTATTACGGCTTGTCAATCCCGGGAATATGCCATCCGTATTAGCATTACAGTAGAGGAAGTGATAACAGTGAGTAAAAAGATTTTTGCATATGCAGGGGTAAATAATCCTGAGAGAAGTTACACAGTACGATGCATCCAAAAAAGTATTGAGTTACTGCGTGAGAGAATGGATATTGAATTGAATTTATACACAAATCAAGAACTTCCGATACAAAATTGCCAGGGCTGCCTGAGATGCTTTTTTTATGGGGAATGTGTTCTGGACAGTCAGGATGGGTTTCATAAAATAAAACAGGAAATGCAAAACTCAGATTTCATAATTTTGGGGAGCCCGGTATACCTTCATAATGTTTCGGGATATATGAAGACATTTATAGATAGGTTAAGTTATTGGTCACATATATTTGCTTTAAGAAATAAAAATGGGTTAGTCATAGCGACTGCAGATTGCTCAGGTACCTATGAAGTGAATGAATATTTAAATAAAGCCTTAACTTGTTTTGGGTGTTCTGTGGTCGGAAAAATTGAGTTGAAAAGTTGTTATGGAATCAATGAAGAATTGTATCGTATATGCGCCGCTAAGATTTATACGGGTCTTATAAAAGATGCAAAAAGTAATGAAGTATTAGAAGAACGATTTCATGCAACGAAGCAGCTTATGATATATAGAGAAAATAGAAAGGTGGATGATGAAATGGGAAGTGAATTGCGGTATTGGAAAGAAACCGGGATGCTTTATGCAGGCTCGTTTTCAGAAGTATTAGAAAAAGGAGGTTGGAAAAATGTATGCTAAAGTACTTGTTATTGTGGCTCTTCTTACGATTTTAATTTGTATTGCTGTGGTGAAAGAATGGAAAAGAGCAATTATATTTTTAGGAATCGGAATTTTAGGAGTGTCGAGTTTTGCGATCTACAATTTGACGCATAGTGTACTTAAAACCCTTGCCGTTATTTTGATTATCAGCGCTTTGGAAGGCAGTGTTTTAGGGATTTACACATATTTTCAGAAGAAGGAGGAGAGTTAAATGGAAAGTAAAGCTTTGGTTTTAACAGAACAGTTATCAAAATCCTATAAGGATGAGATTGTGCTGAATAACGTAGATTTACAGGTAGATAGAGGGAAAATTGTGGGATTTTTAGGTCCCTCCGGAGCTGGAAAAACAACGACAATTAAAATCGTCACCGGACAATTGAAACAAACGAGCGGCCTGGCCTATGTGTTAGGCAAGGATTCCCGGCAGTTAAACAATTCTATATACCAACAGATAGGAATTGTTACTGACAATAGCGGGATATATAAAAAACTGTCTGTGTATGATAATCTTTACTATTTTGCAAAACTGTTGAACGTATCCAGCAGCAGGATAGATGAAGTATTGAAGAGAACAGAAATGAGTGAACATAGGAAGAAAAAAGCTGGAATATTATCGAAAGGCCAGACCCAAAGATTGATTTTGGCCAGAGCTATTTTACATGATCCCAAGCTCTTGATTTTAGACGAACCGACAAGCGGTTTAGATCCGGCTACTGCTTCCGCTATTCATAAACTGCTTATGGAGCTTCGTCAAAATGGGATGGGGATTTTGCTTACAACTCATAACATGGAAGAAGCCGATAAGCTTTGTGATAATATTTTGCTGTTAAACGAAGGCAGGATTGTGGAGTCGGGCACATCACAGGCTATACGTTTGAAGTACAATCGAACAAAGAAATTCCGCGTTTTATTGAAAGATAACCGAAATTATCTGCTGGATGACTGTAAGGAAACAGCGGGTAAGATCAAAAGATGGATGGAAGAGGAAATGGTTGAAACAATTCATTCATGCGAACCGTCGTTAGAGGAAGTTTTTCTTAAGATTACAGGGAGGTCATTAAATGAAGACATTGTCCAGGCTTAGTTCCTTATTAAAATTAAAAGTCAAATTAATGATGAATGCAAATATTATATTTGCTCCGGTTTTCGCATTGGTTCTTACAGGGGCGCTTAGAGTTTTATATGGAAATATTGTAAAAGGCGAAATTCCAGAATTTATGATGCAGTTACTTTTGAACATTGGACTCAGCTTCAATATTGGTATGACAGGCATTTTTCTAATCAGTGCCATGGTTGCAGAAGAGAAAGAAAATAATACGCTTCGTGTATTGATGACATCATCTGTCACTGCCAGAGAATTCTTTTTTGCCAGTGTTATTCCGCCATTTGCAGTAATGATAGTAGTTAATTTGCTGCTGATTCCAATCAGCGGAATTAGAATAGATGGCGTTAATCTGTTAATTTACCTGATTATTTCATCTTTTGCAGGGTTTATTAGCTGCATGATAGGCATGACAATCGGAATTTATGGCAAGAGTCAGGTGAGTGCCAGTACATTAGCTATGCCAGTATTACTGATAATTACAATGATACCTACGTTTGCATCTTTTAGTCCTGTTTTGGATAAGATTTCAGGATATCTGTTTGTAGGCATTGTGACAGAGATGGTTTCACAGATGATACTGACAGGAATTGCATCTTTATCGTTAAAACATTATTTGGTCTTATTAGGAGAAATCATTTTGGTGGGCATCGTCTTTCGTATGGCATACTATAGAAACGGATTTGAAAAAGACTAATTTTTAATAATAAAGAGAGTTTCATTCCCTGCAGCTCTGCTGCAGGGAGTTTCATGGAAAAGGAAGCGTGATGGAAAGAAATGAATGATAAAAATCTGATTTTAGCAACAAATATTTATGAAAGAAGTCAAATGTTCCAATGGGATGGAGATGAAAAATCCGTGGATCAGATCATTAAGCAGTGGCTTAACAAAAAAAATTCAATGGTTTCAGAGGAAATATTTGGGCTTAAATTAATTTGCGAGGGTATGGACAAAAGAAAGTTTGCAGCGGCAATACATGATTTGACAATCAGCGATGCAGATGTTTTATACGACTATATTGTTGAACAAGAGTGGTATTTACGGCATAATGAAATTTTGGAGTGCTTATATCCAGATGATTCGAATGGAACGGAATTGGCTTTTTTTGCACGTCCCTATTGTAAGTGGGTGAAAAACAAGCTTGAAGAATTGATTAATATGAGTAAGATTACCATTCAAGAGCAAATCATAGAAAATTGTATGGATTCTGTCCAAAAAGAAGTGTTAAGCATTGCATTAAAGACATTGGTGTATGATCAAAATGAGTATTTCGGGTTCAAAAAGAATAGTCAAAACGAAAGTAATTTGGAAAAGTATTTAACAATTCGATTTGGGACAAAAGAGAATTATGTGGCTTTTTTTAATGATTATCCAGTTTTAGCACGTCTGATATCTATTCGTGTGGGTTATTTTGTCAATAATTTCCAAATATTCATTGACTCTCTGATGGATGTGCAAAAAGAATTGAGCCAGGTTTTTGGAATTCAAAAGCCGCTTGAATTGCAAGAACTTGTATTTGGGAATGCAGACAGTCATGATGAAGGAAAATCGGTATTAATTTTTACACTTAATAATAAAAAGCTTGTTTTTAAATATAAAAATTTGGAAATATGTAATGCAATCAATGAGTTTTACAAATGTTTGGAAAAAATGGATGGCAGTTTTTCCTTTTACGGTATTAGGCGGATCGTGCATGAAACATTTGCGATTGAAGAGTTTGTTACATATAAAGAAACAGAAAATGAAGATGCTATGCATAGATACTATTATAGATTTGGCCAGTTAGTTATGGTCATGTATGTTCTGGGTGCAACAGACCTTCATTTGGAAAATGTAATAGCCGTGAATGATTATCCGGTTCCTATTGACCTAGAAACGGTTTTGCAGAACCAACGAAGTATAAAAAGGGATGGAAGTGCAATGTCTAACCTTATTCATAAATTAAATGATGGGATATTAGAGTCAAGTCTGCTTCCTAATATTTATTGGAATATGAATAAAAAAAATGAAATAGAGATGAGCGCGCTTGCCGGAAAAGAACAAAAATTACCCTTTGATGTTTTACAGCTGGATAATGATTCGGATGGGATTATGAAAATGACTTATAAACCATTTATTATGGAGGGAAGTGAAAATCTCCCAACATTACAAGGCATTAAAGTTGGGTATGAGGAATATGTGGATGATATTATGGCGGGATTTTCTGATTCTTATCACATTATATTAAGCAATAAGAGCTGCTTAACAGAAAATCTGGAAAAATTGTTTTCTGAGAAAATTGTAAGAAATGTGTTAAAAAGCACACAGAAGTATTGTGATATGCTGCAATACAGTTATCATCCCAGCTGCATGACAAATTATTTGAATCGTGAGAAGCTTATGGAAAACTTATGGGCATATCCGTATGACAATCCGGAGTCAATTAAGTATGAAGTACAGCAAATCCTGGATAACGATGTCCCTATTTTTTATAATAATACAAGCAGTAGGGACTTGCTTACCAAAGATGAGAAAATTAAGAATTATTATGAGGCGCCTGCAATGTCCAAAATTTTGGAAAGGGCAGAGAGAATTTCAGAACATGACTTCGTTAGGCAAAGTAATCTGCTTTCTTTAGCATTAGGAAAGTATAAAGGGGAAAAACAAACCATATCAGTAACTGGAAAAGAGAACATGGACGCCTATTCTCAAGCGATAGGTATTGCAGATTATATTGCAGATCATGCTATAGCAGGTACACGATGTTTAGATATAACATGGCCTTCTATATCAGCAGCGGAACATAATACATGGTTTATAAGGCCGATGTCTTGTAGTTATTATGACGGAGTGGTTGGTATTTATCTGATGTATTATGCGCTCCAGAGCAGTAAAAATATTAATACATACCAAAATATTTTATGCAGAGTAGAGAATATGCTCTTCTCAAAAGTCCCGGTAATTATTAACCACGAAACGTATATAGATGCTATCAGTATTTTATATGCATTGTGTTGTAAGATAAAAAGCGAAAATAACGGCAGGAATAAATTATTTGCATATAAAGTATTGAAACAAATTCGTGATTATTATAGGAAGAATAAGGAAAGTTTTACGAATGAGTGGTTATTTGGAAAAGCAAGCTTATTAAATCTGTTAATGACATACTATGAAATTGCAGGCAGAGAAGAGGCAGTGGAATTTGCATATGAGGTTGCAAAAGATATTTCGTGCGAAACAATGGAAGGCGCCGGATTTGCGCATGGGTATGCAGGAACATTGTACAGTTTGCTGCGTTTTATAGAAATAAAAGAAGATTATGCGCAAGAATTATACGAGAAATTGTTGTGGTATAGACAACAACTGAAATCAAAGGCAGCTGTTATTGGAGAAGACTACTCATGGTGTAAAGGGTGGGGCGGCATTGGATTGACTCTCCAAAAAACATATAAGGTGTATGGCGACGGTGCAAAGGATGAACATGAAATGCTGGCAGAAATAGTAGAAAAAAGCTTGTTGGCAGAATTAAAAGATGATTGTCTATGCCATGGGAATTTTGGTTTGGCTGAATTCATCTCTTATATGATAGAATATGGAATGGTTGGAGAGAATGCAGATAAATACAAAAATAAAGTAGATCAGATTTGTCTGAAGAACCAATATTGTATTAGAGGCATGGAAACTTTTCCTTCATTTGATCTGATGACAGGTATGGCAGGACTTGTGTTTGGATACATAAGAGGAATAAACTCAGCAGCTCCTAAGGTTCTATTATTAGAGGTTTGAGACAGCATATAATGTTAACAATGTATAAGATATGCTGGCAGGAAAACTCATATCGGAATGAACTGGATGGGTATATCTCTAACTCAAAGTTAGAGATTTTAACCATAAGTACTTAGTGAGGAGGTGAAGCTATGAAGCCAGATAAGGAAGAAAAAAAATACAATCGGGAGAAACAAATTGAAGATGGAGACGTTATAGGGAAAAAATTTGAAGACCTTAGTGAAGAAGAGATGAAAAAGATTCAGGGAAGTGGTTCAGACATGAACCCAGAATTTACAACTTCAATATCCAATCTTGTCTTATCAAAAAATGGATACAACTGTTAAGTGGATTTTGCGTGAGAATCGATAAGAATCTATAAGCAGCGAAGAAATCCACCGGATTCTACCACTGATACCATGATACCAGCTAAGAACGCTCCAGCACGGGCGAAAAAGATTGGCGGACTGCCTACATTGTGCGGATTCATTTCAGTAAGACCAGCAAGGAGACCATGGGCACAAAATCAAGCGTATGCTGAAAAATGAGATCCGGAAAATGTGAAAAAATGATAATGGAAAGAGGCCGGGAATTAGAAATGCTCTGATTCCCGGCTTTATACACAAGGGGAAATCTCTCTTGACGGAATTTTGATATGGTTAATCAATGAAGAAATGGCTCATTAGTTGACTTTTGTGGAATAAGATGATATAAAAAATACAAACCATTTAAGATTTGAATTTTTGCTTCCCTACCTGTCGCGGGTAATTCCGGGAGAGGGCGGTGCGGCATATTTGCCGGTATTATGATTGTTATGAGATCGGAAGAATTAGAAGAGGAGACAGGAAGATGCTCTTTACGTCCAATTTTGCCTGGGAGCGTAGCAGGATTTAAAGGCGGTGAAAATCGGATAATGAATGAAAATCAGAAGATTTCTTTTCAGATATACGGTGGAAAAGAGAAAAACAGCAACTGGACAGAAAATCTGGAAATCTGCTATGTATTGCAGGGAAAGGGAACTCTTGCGATTGCGGGGAAAGGAAAGTGGAAAATACAGGAAAATGATATCTTTGTTCTGAACATGTATGAAACATATCAGATGCTGTTAGAATTGGAAGGAATAGTTTTGAGCTTATCAGTTCCTGAATCTTTTGCACTAAATCTGTATCCTGAGATGGGGGACAGGCGAATCGAATGTTTTTCCTTTTTGCTTGGACAGGAGTATCAGAAGCATTATGAAAGGATCAGAGAATATATGGCGGATATTTTTGCAGTGTATTGTAAAAATGCTCCACAGGAACAGCTTCGCATGCGGGGCCTGGCGTCAGGTCTGTTATCGGAGCTTCTCATTTCATTTGGGCAGCAAAAGCCGGAAAACAGAGGGGAAAGTGGACGTGAGCAGGTACTTTTGCTTACAGGATATGTCCGTGAGCATTATCAGGAGGATATCTCACTCAGAAAGTTTGCAGAAGAAAACTATCTGAGCGCTTCCCATTTATCACACCTGATGCGGAAGGAAGTGGGAGTCAGTTTTACAGAATATCTCAAAATGGTTCGTCTTCAGTATGCCATGCGGTTATTGGATCAGGGAAAAAGTGTGACAGAAATTTCTGTCAGTACAGGATTTGTGAATACCAATGCATTTATTAAAGCATTCCGTGATACATATGGCGTGACGCCGGGAAAATATAAGAAAGAACGGCAAAAAAAGATAGAGGAAAGTATCATACCTGCAGAAATTGATATGGATATGCCGGATGTCGGGTCTCATTTGTTTGATAAATTATTTACTTATCTGAGCAAGGATACAGGGGAAAAAAGAACAGAAACAAATTACCATGAATCGGAGTTGCGTCAGTTCAGAGCAGATGTCCGTAAAGCCGGAAATACAATGTCAGGAAACTGGAAATTTTCGATTAATGGAGGGTATGCCAAGGGACTTTTGACGGAATGTGTCCAAAAGGCAGTCCATAAGGTTCAGGAAGAGATAGGCTTTCGGTATATCCGGTGTAAAGGAATCTTTGATGATGAACTTCAAATCTGTTCCAGGGATATGAATGGGAATCTTATTTTCAATTATGTGTTTCTTGATTATATTTTAGATTTTATCTGTTCCAACCATGCCTGTCCATGGATTGAACTGAGTTATATGCCTTCTGCATTGTGCAGAAAGAAACAGAAGAAAAAAGAGGAGCTTTGGCTGATTGCCATGCCGGATGAACCTCAGGAGTGGCTTGAGGTGGTTCGGCAGCTTTTGCTGCATATACGTGAGCGTTACGGTGAAAAAGAAGTAAGCAGATGGCTGATCACTCCTTTTGCAGATGTTTTTCTTGTAAATATGCATATGGAAAACCAGGATGGATATTTTGAACTTTACGGAGAGACATATCAACTGATCAGGAATATCATGCCCCGGATGAAAATTGCCGCCAGAGGAACTTTTGAAACGGAAGGAGAGGGTCTGGGAAATTACATGGTGGGAAACCATTTGCTTCCAGACTACTGGACCATGGTAAAATACAATTCTGTTTTTCCGCAGGAAGAGGAATCCGAATTGGAGCTTATCGAATATATGGAAGCATATTCTATGGTTACGAGCCGGGATACAGACTACCTGAAACATCAGATTCAACTGCAGAAACGGCAGTTGGAAGAACATGGGGCCGGAAAGACGCCTTTGTTGTTAGCGGAATGGAACAGTACCATCTGGCAGAGGGATCTGTGCAATGATACGGCATACAAATCATGCTATCTTTTAAAAAATATTCTGGAAAACTGCAATGATATCAGCGGTTTTTCGTATTGGCAGATATCAGACTGGAGCTATGAATACGCACCGTCTTCCCACCGCTATCATGGAGGGTTTGGACTGTTTACCCTGTTTTTAACAGTTATATGGACAACAAATCGCTGTAACCCCAGTATTTATACGGGCTACAGCGATTTGAACTTTAGAAAT
>NZ_SRYA01000058.1 GCF_004793545.1 Petralouisia muris
AAAAAGGAACCTTTTACAATTCAAATGTAAAAGATTCCTTAAGTTAATGACATTGCCTTTTTTCGATATTTTTCTCGCCATGTTTCAACTTGGAAAAGGAATTGAATAAATGACGGCAAACGCTCAAACCCCTTGAAAATAAAGGCTTTTTCCGTTTGTCGTTATTATACCGTAACGGCATTCACACGTTTCGTTGTTAATCAGCATGGGATTTTCGGCGGTATCAATCGGGAACAGGGTAGGGCATGAAAGCGTGGATATTACGTTTCGATACGCCCATATGTTTCCGACAGAACAGATACAAATGGCAGAGTTGTTGAACGCAGAATTTAAGGAGGGTACAGAAGAATGAGCGGCACACACAAATATCCAACAATCAGTTTTCGCATTTCGCCCAGAGAGCGGGAAGAAATCAAAGCAAAGATTTTTGTAAGCGGCATGAAAAAGAAAGATTATTTTGTCCGTTCCTGCATTTACAATCGTGTATGCGTGGTGGGGAAGAAAGAAACGGTATATCAGATTGTGGAAAAATTACAGGAAATGCAGAGCCGTATGGAAGAACTGTCAGAGCAGATAAAAGGCGAAAAGCCGGAGGTCACTACCGAAGAAATCAAAGAGTTACAGACATCTTATGAGGATATGTTGAAAGCAATTCTTTGGATGTTGGACGGAGCAAAATATCTGTGGCGGGGCAACGCCAACGGAGAAGAAAAAAGCCCCGACAGCGGCAACTGTTAGGGCTGTGATAACTGGAAAACCTCTGTTATCAACATCACAATACAAGTATAGCAGAGGTTCCTTCCAGTGACAACGATTTTTCAGAAATGGAGGGCATTATGGAAGAAACAAAAACAGAATTACAGTTGATTAAGTTGTCAGAGATACAGTCGCAGGAAGTTTCTTGGCTGTGGTTTCCGTTTATCCCCTATGGCAAGCTGACAATCGTACAAGGCGATCCGGGGGACGGAAAAACAACATTTGTGCTGAACATAGCGGCGAAGCTGACAAATGGAGAGGGCTTAGACGGTGAAATGAAACTTACAGAGTCTTTGAATGTCATCTATCAGAGTGCAGAGGATGGTCTTGCCGATACGGTAAAGCCCCGGTTGGAACAGGCGGGGGCAGACTGTGAGAAAATCTCGGTCATTGATGAAAAGATAAAATCCCTTTCCATGATAGATGAACGCTTGGAAGAAGCTGTTATAAAGACGGGCGCAAAGCTGCTGATTTTAGACCCGATACAAGCCTATTTGGGCGGCGGTATGGATATGAACCGGGCGAATGAAGCAAGGGATATGACGAAGAAATTAGCGGCACTGGCAGAGAAATACCAGTGTGCGATTGTCCTTGTCGGGCATATGAACAAGGCGGCAGGAAATAAGGCGGCATACCGGGGTATGGGTTCGATTGACTTCTTTGCAGTTGCTAGAAGTGTTCTTTTAGTCGGCAGGGTAGAGGGAGAAGAAAATATAAGGGCTGTGGTGCAGATTAAAAACAACCTTGCGGCGTTCGGACACCCGAAAGCATTTGCACTGTCGGAGGACGGTTTTCAATGGCTAGGAGATTATGAGATTACCGCTGATGAAGTGTTAGGCGGCATTGCTCCCAAAGCAAATAAAATGGAACAGGCGAAGCGTCTGCTTCGGGAACTGGCAGAAACAAACAACGCTATGCAGAGCAATGAGATTTTCAGTCTAGCAGACGAACAGGGCATATCGAAGCGGACACTGGAAAATGCGAAGAAAGAGTTGGGTGTCCGGGCGAAGCGCATAAACAACACATGGTATTGGGAACTGGATAAAATCAGACAGTGACGGAGAAAGGTAACAGCGCAACAATGCAGGGTATTAGAATTTTGCAGTCTTGGAATTGCGTTCTTGAAGATTGTAAGGTTGCAAAGATTATAGACATTGCAATGTTGCGCTGTTGGGAGAAAGCGGTACAGCGGCGGCAGAAAGGCGGCGAAAAGCCGCCCCGTCCGTTAGGACGGTATGTTGTCCAACGGACAGCTTGCTCCCGGCAGGGCGCAAAGGCACTTTTGATAGAGCGTAGCCTGTCGAAAGTGCTTTTGCGTTACTTTCGCAGAAAGTAACAAAGGCTATGCGCCGTATCTGGCGCACATTACCCGACAGGGAGAAAGGGAAATTGATTGAAGCGAACTATCAGCGTTATGACAGGAAAAGGCTCTGTCAACCACAACAGCAGAAAATTCCATGCAAAGAACACTGACCCGAAGCGTAGTTGTCTGAATGTGGAATACTGCAACGAAAATATCAAAGATGTTTACCATGAATTATTTGATGAAGCACTTGCCCGGTACAATGAGAAGCAGACTAGAAGTGACCGCCGGATTGATGATTATTATGAGAAAATCTGTTCCGGCAAGCAGGAGAAGCCATTCCATGAGATTATTTTGCAGATAGGCAACAAGGACGATATGGGGGCAAAGACAGAGGACGGACAGCTTGCGGCGAAAATACTTGATGAATATATGCAGGACTTCCAACGGCGCAATCTCACATTGAGGGTGTTCTCTGCCTATCTCCATATGGACGAAGCCACGCCACATCTGCATATAGATTTTATACCTTATACGACTGGAAGTAAGAGAGGGCTTGAAACAAGGGTGTCATTAAAAAAGGCACTGGCAGAACTTGGCTTCAAAGGCGGCACAAGGAGCGAAACGGAACGTAACCAGTGGGTAGCGGCAGAGAAAGAACATCTTGCGGAGATTATGCTAAAGCATGATATTGAGTGGGAGAAAAAAGGAACACATGAGAAGCATTTATCGGTTTTGGATTTTGAGAAAAAGGAACGTGCAAAAGAGGTTGCAGAGCTGGAACAGACAATCTCCGGCAGTAAAGAGGAATTATCTTCCATTCTTTATCAGCAGATAGCGGCAGGACGGGAAACGGAGCAAATACGAAAAGAGGGCGAAGCAATCCGACAGGAAGTATCAGAACTTTCCGCTACAAATCATTTTCTAAAAGAACAGACGGAAACACTGACAGGGGATAAAGAAAAGCTGTTATCCGAAAATGAAAAGTTGGAGAAACAGCAGAAAAAGTTACAGCAGGAAATCAACAAAATGGTACAGTCAAAGGAAGCTATGGAGAGAAATATCCATGCCTATGATGAAGATGTAAAATGGCAGTTGGCAGAGCCGGGGACATTGATGAGCGCAAAAAACTATCGGGAGAAAAAGGCACTTCCACTTGTGGAGAAATTAAAAGAGATAGTAAAAAGTCTGACTATTAAATGCGTACAGCTTACCGAGCAGGGCAAGAAGCTGACCGCTAAAGTGGACGGGCAACAAGTACAGATTAGCCGCTTGACGGACAAGGTTATGGAACAGAGCGACACCATAGACCGATTGCAGGAAAAAGCGACTGATTTAGGACATTTGGAGCGTCATTTAGGCAAGGAACAGGTGCAGTTGATAGTGGAACGGTCAAAGGCAATAGAACAGGCAGAAAGGGCAAATAAACGCTCGGAACGTGCCTTTGAAATGAGCCGATAGGAAAGGGGATTGATAGGATATGACAGATATGGAGAAAAAAGTGATGATACGGCTGTGTGCTAAAATCGTGGCAAAAACAGACCTTTACGAAACGGATAAGGAAGTGCAGAATCTGATAGATTGGGTGTGTTTATCGGAGCAGATAAAAGAAAACAATAATACAATTCGTAATCTGATCGGGGAATATAAAAAGATAGAGCCGGATTGCCGGGAGGGAGTACGGACGCAGTTGGAGCGTATGAAAGAACTTTGTAAAGAGCGTAATAATCTGTATGAGAAGCAGAATGACTTGAAGGGGCAGAAACAGCAGATTGAAAAATCATTGGGGCGATAAGAAATGTGGGGCGTAGCGGTTGCTATGTCCTGTATTTTTTGTGGTAAATAAGGAATAAAAGTGGTATAATCAAATGAACAAAGCAGGAGTTAAAGAAAAAAATGGAAGATAAAAAGATATTGCTTGATAATATTGATAAAATTCATACAACCGAAATGGGAATTGATAGAATTAAAAGAAACCTAAAAATAGATACAACAGATGTTGTTGAGTACTGTAAAAATAAAGTGTTAGATAAAAATTGTAACATATACAAACAGGGCAAAAACTGGTATTGTGAGGTTGAAAATATCAAAATTACTATCAATTCATATAGTTATACAATTATCACGGCACACATTGTTAAATAAAATCGGGATTTGCGGAAGGTGTTTCCTATGAAAAAAGCAGATATAAAAGCAGTTGTTGAAAATAGGTTCCGTGAACTTGGGGCAAAGCAATTAGAATTATATCCGTCAGGTATTTGTTGGACAATGAACGGAGAATTTTTTAAAGTATCTACATTAACAGACTTTTGGGTATTAGAGTGGACTGATAATCATTCTTATGCTTCAAATTACTGTTTTGAAGATATTTCCCCAATGCCATATGATATATCTGAGCAAGAAATAATCTGGCAGGTAGATAAATTATTATTGTAAATTTGAGTTTAAGAGGATAGAACAATGTTCAAGACAGGAAATTATAAGATAGGTTTTGATATATGGGGATTGACGTTGTTTTTGGCAATAATGCTCCCTAATTTTATATGGTTTGCTGTTCCTGCTGTTAATGATGTGCTAAGGAACAAATCAGTAACTCCTCTTGTAGATATGATTGCTTCTGTTTTTCAAGCCGTAATGGTTGTGGCACTATGTGTTATTGTCAATAAATATTGTCAAAAACCTATGAAGAAAGTATTGTTTAGAGGAATTGTTATTTTATTAGTGCTGTATTATATTGGCTGGTGCTTATACTATGCAGGAAATATAAATCCAGCGGTAATTTTAGATTTGAGTATTGCACCTTGTTTAGCATTTCTATTGTTTTCAATATCAAGAAAAAATGTAGTAGCACTATTATCAGCAAGCATATTTATGTTATGTCATGTTCTGTATGGCATTATGAATTTCATTATGTAACTACAAATTCCAGTTTATAGAACTGGATAAATTGGGTGTTTATCAATTAGCGACAACGGATAAAAAGGAGAAAATATGTCAGCAGTCACATCTTTAGGATTAGGTAAAACAATGGAAAAGAAACTCCACTCTGTCGGTGTTCATTCAGCGGAGGAATTAACGAAAATTGGCAGTAAGCAGGCTGTTTTTCGGCTCAAGGAGTTATATCCAAATACTTGTGTAGTTATCCTCTATCATTTAGAAGCGGCAATTCGTGGTGTTGAAATTAAACAATTAGACGATAACTGCAAAGCAGAGTTAAAAGCATATTTTAAGCAACTATAGCTTCTGCTTTATAGAACTGGATAAATCGGGAGGTAAAGTCATGGCGTCCAGTAAAGAATATTTAGAATTTATTTTAGGACAGTTATCCGAGTTAGAAGAAATTACTTATCGGGCGATGATGGGAGAATTTATTATCTATTATCGTGGCAAAATTGTAGGCGGCATCTACGATGACAGATTGCTTGTCAAGCCAGTAAAATCAGCAATTAGTTATATGCCCACAGCCCTGTATGAATTACCCTATGAGGGCGCAAAAGAAATGCTGTTGGTAGATGAAGTTGATAATAAAGAGTTTTTGACAGGTTTGTTTCATGCTATGTATAAGGAATTACCAACTCCAAAGTCGAAAATGAAGAAATAAACAACTTCCCGTTTGTAAAGAGGTATTGTAAGGATATGAATAAAATTATCAGTTGCTGTGGTGTTATATGTTCTGAATGTGAGTATTATCCGATAGATTGTAAAAGCTGTCCGATAATCAAAGGACAGGTATTCTGGTTGGAATATACCGGCGAAAAAATATGCGGAATATATGATTGTTGTAAAGCATTGTGGAAAGTGTGAGAAAGTTCCTTGTAACAAGTATAATGGTTCTGACCCCACAAAAACTCTTAAAGAAAACAACGAGGATTTAATCAATCAGTTAGCGCAACTCCGCACAATGGAATAAGAATCATATTCTGCCGTTTCTTTTAAAACTGGATATTCCAGTTTATAGGAAAGGTGGGGAAAAGGCATTGTTACGCTTTAGGGGATTTTAAATGCTTATTTTATAAGGGATTTAGCAGTAAAAATAATAATTATTGTATATTATGCTATTATCATCAAAACAGGGGCTATGTTGCGTAACGAGGACGATTATATTACCTTTCCTTGTTAATGTAATAATTACATGGTGCTAGCACCATGTAGACATGGCAGTTAAGGAGAAAATCTGTGATACCCGTATGATACCTGTTTGCTCTGAAACTGTAAATACGGCGTAAAATATGGATATTATGGCTATGAAAACCCTTAAAAAGTAATTAAATATTTAACAATTATGTTATGGTTATAGGGAGTTCGAGTGATGAAATGGGCTTTAAAAGCCTAGTATTTATGCGGAATGCAAGCAAATTTGTTTAGGAATCGGCAACGATTTGGCAACATTTTTCACATCACGCACTAAATAATTACATCAATGGCAGATGAAAAACCTTGCTGATTTTCAGATATGAAAACTGAATATCGGCAAGGTCTTTTTATGCTTATTTCTGTTTTTTCTTTTTCGCTGTTTTCTTTTCTTCTTTCTCGATTTTCTGAAATTCTTCCATGGATGCGCTTGCGCATCCATTAAGCATATAATCACTGACCGCCTGTGAGGGGACTTTCGCCCAATGCTTTGAAGTGTCCAGTTCGGGGTACTTATAGCGCCACTGGTCGTATTCCTCTTTGGTTATTTCGCCCTGTTCCAGTTTTGCGGATTGCTCCTGCCATGCGTGTAACATATCAAACATGGACGTGTAAGCGGAATAGTCGGACTTGTCAAGGCGCAGGCAGATTTCCCCGTCAATCTCCCCGATTTTCAGCCCGTACATATCTTCCAGAGCAAAGAGCGTGTGCATAAGCCCGATATAGGTATCAATATCCGGCACGGTAAGGGCGTGGGTGCTTACATCAAAGATATTCGCCATTTCTTTTACAAGGTCGTGCTTTGGTGTTCTCGCTTCGGTTTCATACTGTGCCATACGGACATCAGAGGTCTTTCCGAGAAAGCCGAGGATTTCGCCCAGTTGTTTCTGTGTCATGCCCTTTCGGTTGCGGAAAAAGCGGATACGTTTGCCGATTGCCATAATAAAACCTCCGTTATTGTGAAGTGAGGTAAAGTCATGCCAGCTCGATTACGCTCCGCTTCATCTCGCTGTGGCGGTGCGCCATATACGCCTGTCAGAAAGCAGTTCAGCGTGTGCAAGCACCCGCCGCTCTGTTTTCCGCCAGTCGTGCATGACTTTACTTAAACAAATCTGTTGAAGTTAGTATAACATGGTGTAATAGAAATAGCAAGAATAACTTAAATAAAAAAAGTTAAGATTTTCTCGCAAACCACTTGACTTAACGGAATTTATTTAGTATCATAACCATATAGCTTAAACAAAAACAGTTAGAAATTGAAAGGAGAGGGTATTTTAATGACAGAAAAATCATTTATGACAGTGGAGGAAGTGGCAGCGGAACTGCGTGTGTCGAAGTCAAAAGCCTATCAGATTGTAAGGGAACTGAACGCAGAAATGCAGAAACAGGGCTATCTGACGGTGGCAGGACGTGTGAACGCTACATTTTTTCATAAAAAGGTATGTTACAGCGAATAGAAGGGAGATGATCGAATGGCTGTATACAAGGACAACGCTACGGGGACGTGGCGGGTTATCTATCGCTTTACCAACTGGAAAGGGGAGAGGAAACAGACACAAAAGAGGGGATTTGCAACCAAAAGGGAAGCGCAGGCGTGGGAGCATGAAGCCATGTTAAAGCAGGGCGCAAAACTGGATATGACTTTCGGCAGTTTCTTTGAAGTATACGAAGCCGACAAGAAACAGCGTGTCAAGGAAAGCACTTGGGAGTCCAAAAGCCATGTGATACGGACAAAGATTTTACCGTACTTTGAAAACCGCAAAATCGCAGAGATTGAAGCAAAGGACGTGATTGCGTGGCAGAATGAGTTAATGGCATACCGGGACGAGAAAGGAAAACCCTATTCCGCAGATTATTTGAGGACGATACACGCACAACTGACGGCGATATTCAACCATGCGGTAAACTTTTATAACCTGCCCTACAACCCTGCAAGGCGGGCGGGTACGATTGGGAGTGAAGCCGTTAAGGAAATGGACTTTTGGACGAAAGAGGAATACTTGAAATTCTCCGAAGCCATGATGGATAAGCCCCGTTCCTATTATGCGTTTGAAATGCTTTACTGGTGCGGAATGCGTTCCGGCGAATTACTTGCGCTCACGTCTGCTGATATTGATTTTGAGAAACAGACGGTTACAATCAGCAAGACTTTCTACCGTTCCAAAGGGCGGGACATTATCACAAGCCCTAAGACGAAAAAGAGCAACCGCACAATCAAAATGCCGCCGTTTCTCTGTGAGGAAATGCAGGAGTACATCAAAATGCTTTATGACATCAAGCCGGACGAGCGTTTATTTACGGTCACAAAGTCCTACCTCAATCACGAAATGGAGCGAGGGGCGAAGCAGGCGGGCGTTAAGAAAATCCGTGTCCACGATATTCGCCATAGTGCGGTTTCGCTCTTAATCAACATGGGATTTTCGGTACTGGCGATAGGGGAGCGCATGGGGCATGAAGCGGAGAAAATCACTTACCGTTACGCCCACTTATTCCCCACGGTGCAGACGGAAATGGCGGAGAAATTAGAAATGGAGAGAATGACAAAGGAGGATTAGGGAAAATGGAAAAATCACTGGATTACAAGGGAAGATGGCGCAATCATACGGTGGTGTTCCGGGTATCGGACGAAGAAGCAAAGTTATTGAATGATTTGGTGGCATTATCGGGGCTGACAAAGCAGGACTACATCACAAGGCGGCTCTTATGCCGGGACGTTGTGGTGCAGGGCAATCCGAGGGTGTATAAGGCACTGAAAAATCAGATGACGGCAATCCATGAGGAATTGAAACGCATGGAAAGCATAAGCCCGGACAATGATGAACTGCTCTACACGTTACAAGTTATTGCAATCACACTGGACGGTCTGAAAGGGGAAGATGAATGACAAGTAAAATAAAAACGACTGCTCCCGTATCATCTGTTGGCGCAGATGGGGAACAGCCGAACAAAAAAATATCCAATGAAATTATAGCAAATGAAAACGTAAAAAACAATCTGCAAGCCACAAATTGCCTGGAGAAATCCGGGCAGGGCGGCGGGCTTCAAACCGTTTCCATGACAGAACTGTATGATACGGTGTACCCGCCGAGAACGCCTGTTGTAGACGGCTTTCTGTATGGCGGCACTTATCTCTTTGTGGGTGCGCCGAAAGTGGGAAAATCATTCTTTATGGGGTAGCTTGCCTATCATGTGGCAATGGGGCTTCCGCTGTGGAATTATCCTGTTCGGAAAGGGACGGTGCTATATCTTGCACTGGAAGATGATTACGCAAGGCTTCAGCGACGGCTGTCCGTCATGTTCGGTGTGGAGTGTGCGGACAATTTATTTTTCGCAACGCAGGCAAAGACGCTGAATGAGGGACTGGACGGGGAGTTAGAGGGCTTCATCAAAGAGCATAAGGATGCAAGGCTGATTATCATTGACACGCTCCAAAAGGTGCGTGAGGTCGGCGGGGACAGGTACAGCTATTCCAGTGACTATGAGATTGTGACAAAGCTGAAATCATTCAGTGATAAATACGGTGTCTGTCTGTTGGTGGTTCATCATACCCGCAAGTTAGAATCCGAGGACAGTTTTGATATGATTTCCGGCACAAACGGGCTTCTCGGTGCGGCAGACGGGGCGTTTATCATGCACAAGAAAAAGCGCACGGACAACACGGCGGTCATGGATATTGTGGGGCGTGACCAGCCCGATCAAGAACTGGTGATAGAATTTGACCGTGAACAGTGTATTTGGAAATTTCAGAAAGCGGAAACGGAGTTGTGGAAACAGCCGCCCAATCCATTACTGGAAGCAATCAACGAATTTCTGACAGAGGAAGTACAGGAATGGGAGGGGACGGCAACGGAACTTTTGAAACAGTTGCCGGATATGCAGTTATCGGCAAATGTGCTTTCCCGAAGATTAAATGTAGTGAACAGCCAGTTGCTTAATGACTACGGTATTTTCTATGATAACAAGCGGGGGCATGAGAGGAAAATCATTCTGAAACGGCTAGAGCCGAAAACGTAAAGTGCGACGATATGCGTCGGTTGCGACGGTATTTTTGATAGCCGGGCGGTATAGAAAATATCGACGCTATCGACGCAAACCGACGCATGGGGGAGCAGTAAAGCGGCGAAAGCCGCCCACCGTCCGTAAGGACGGTATGCTGTCCAACGGACAGCTTGCCCCCGGCAGGGCGCAAAGGCACTTTTGATAGAGCGGAGCGTGTCGAAAGTGCTTTTGCGTTACTTTCGCAGAAAGTAACAAAGGCTATGCGCCGTATCCGGCGCCCATTACCCGACAGGGAGAAAGGAAAATTGATTGAAGCGGACAATCAGCGTTATGACAGGAAAAGGCTCTGTCAACCACAACAGCAGAAAATTCCATGCAAAGAACACTGACCCGAAGCGGAGTTGTCTGAATGTGGAATACTGCAACGAAAATATCAAAGAAGTATACCACGAATTATTTGATGAAGCACTCGCCCGGTACAATGAGAAGCAGACCAGAAGTGACCGCATAATTGATGATTATTATGAGAAAATCTGTTCTGGCAAACAGGAAAAGCCATTCCATGAGATTATTTTGCAGATAGGCAACAAGGACGATATGGGGGCAAAGACACAGGACGGGCAGCTTGCGGCGAAAATATTTGGTGAATATATGCAGGACTTCCAACGGCGCAATCCCACATTGAGGGTGTTTTCGGCGTATCTCCACATGGACGAAGCCACACCTCATCTGCATATAGATTTTATACCCTATACGACTGGAAGCAAGCGGGGACTTGATACGAGGGTATCATTAAAAAAGGCACTTGCGGAACTTGGATTTAAAGGCGGCACAAGGAGCGAAACGGAGCGCAACCAGTGGGTGGCGGCAGAAAAAGAACGGCTTGCGGAGATTATGTTGCAGCATGGCATTGAATGGGAGAAAAAGGGAACACATGAGAAGCATTTATCCGTTTTGGATTTTGAGAAAAAAGAGCGTGCAAGAGAAGTTGCCGAACTGGAACAGACAATCTCCGGCAGTAAAGAGGAATTATCCGATATTCTTCATCAGCAGATAGCGGCAGGACAGGAAACGGAGCAGATACGGAAAGAGGGCGAGGCAATCCGACAGGAAGTATCAGAACTTTCCGCTACAAATCTTCTTTTGAAAGAGCAGACGGAAACACTGGCAGAGGATAAGGAAAAATTGTTATCCGAAAATGAGAAGTTGGAGAAACAGCAGAAAAAGTTACAGCAGGAACTAAACAAAATGGTACAATCAAAGGAAGTCATGGAGAGAAATATCCATGCCTATGATGAAGATATAAAATGGCAGTTGGCAGAGCCGGGGGCATTGATGAGCGCAAAGAGTTTTAGGGATAAAAAGGCTTTACCGCTGGTGGAGAAGTTGAAAGAGGTCGTTAAAAATCTGACTGTCAAATGCGTACAGCTTACGGAGCAGGGAAAGAAGCTGACCGTCAAAGTGGACAGGCAACAAAAACAGATTAGCCGCTTGACAGATAAGGTTATGGAGCAGAGCGACACCATAGATCGATTGCAGGAAAAAGCGTCTGATTTGGGGCGTTTGGAGCGTCATATAGGCAGGGAACAGATACAGTTGATAGTAGAACGGGCAAAGGTATTAGAACTGGCAGAACAGGCAAATAAACGCCCGAAACGTTCTTTTGAAATGAGCCGGTAGTAAAGAGAGGATTGATAGGATATGACGGATATGGAGAAGAAAGTTATGATACGGCTGTGTGCTAAAATCGTAGTAGAAACAGACCTTTACGAAACGGACAAGGAAGTGCAAAATCTGATAGACTGGGTATGCCTGTCGGAACAGATAAAGGAAAACAACAATACAATCCGCAATCTGACTGGGGAATATAAGAAGATAGAGCCGGATTGCCGAGAGGGAGTGCGGGCGCAGTTGGAACGCATGAAAGAACTCTGCAAAGAGCGCAATAGTCTGTATGAGAAACAGAATGACTTGAAAGGGCAGAAGTGGAAGATTGAGAAATCGTTGGAACGATAAGAAATGTAGGGCGTGGCGGTTGCCATGCCCTATGTTTTTATGGTAAATGGAGCGTGAAAGTGATATAATCAAATTCGTAAATCATAAAGTTGCAAAGGTGGGGTATAGGTGAACTTGAATAAAATCAAATCTATTTTACCGGATTTTCAAATGAGCCACTTCAATATGTTTGATACGATTATATTTTTGAAATGGGAAACAACATTAGATAATAATTCTTGGGAAGAACATACAAATTTAATATTAGGTATGACCAGTCCAGATAATTATAAGATTTTCATAGAATTTGTAGATGTAAATTCTTGGCGCTTTCATGGAAGTGGTAAAATTTCTGGATTTTATATTAAAGATATGACCGTGAGAGGATATGAAAATAATTCAAAGTATGAGGTCGGTGATTATGAAGAAAATGAAATAGATTTTTATTGTTCAGATGTTATAATAAAGAGCTTTGAAAGACAATGATTTTATAAATGAAATTATGGATTGAAAGTGAGAATAGAGTATGAACAGGTCTGCAAGTGATATATTTAGATTAGAACACGAAATAATAACAAAGTGTGGCATATCGAAAGAACGTTTTCGTAAAGTGAGTGGAAGCCAGTGGGAAAATATATATCAAAAGATTGCAGAAAAATATGCGGATAAAACAAAAACGTGGAAAAACGGTCTGCATTGGGCTAATACGAATGGTTATAGTCCTAAAAGCATGAAAAAACTTCTTGGGTGCTATGCGGTTGATTATTCAACATGGTTTCATTTTTTGCCTCAAATTATAAAAGAAGAAAATAAAATGGTTTATTTTCTAATCGACAAGAGTAGCGATTGGTATTGTGGAGAAGAATTTTGGATATTTGAAAGTTATGTATCTGAATTAGTGAAAGCTCTTGATTTACTAAATCATACGGCTTTTTTAGATAATGGCTGGTTAGATTATTATGTTGTTTCAAAAAAATATCAATGGATTATCGGCTTCAATCACCACGATATTGTTTCGTGTATTGGAGAGGGATTAAACCTTGACTGTTTCAAAAATCAATAGTTTTATTTTCAAAGAAGCGGAAAGATGAGATATTATTATGTTTAAGGAGCGTCAATATGAATAGTCTACAAAAAGGTTCTATTTTAACGTTGCTGAAAACGGATGAAATGAGCAGCAACTATACAAATAATTATTGGTTCTCATATAAAGACTATCTGGACCCGGCAGATGATTTTACGGATTTTTGCTGTGAATGTCTTGAGGGAAAGCATGAATATATTGCCTTGATTGAAAATTTAATCAATAAAGATAAAACGGCAAAAATCTTTGTGCAGGTTTATGGGCTGGACAATAAAGACAAGGTTATAACCGCAGATACTTTGATTATTTTCAGTAAACTATCGCTTGTGGAAATAAAGCAGATTTTTAATGAACCAAAAGATATATTTCCGAGTGATATTGGAGAAGAAACAGACTTTTCACAACCAACTTTTATGATTGGGGATAATGGGGAATTGATTTCAATTACAGAACTATCCCATGAGGGGCAGCGCGTTTACTATTGCTGGTGGGACTAACGTTCTTGTTATTGAATCAACGTTTTGCCTTGTTGATGGTACAAACATGGTGCTAGCACCATGTTATGAAGGCGTTTAAGGAGAAAATGTGTGTTGGCGTTGTTACGCTTTAGGCTTTGGGAATACCTTATTTTACAAGGCATTTGGAATATGAACAGGGCGGGGAGGATATTTTATACCTCTATCCTCAAAAATAGCTTTTATTGCGTAACATTTCAAAAATGGGTTGCTAAATTGCCGGGATTTGCTATAATAAATGCGTGGCAACATTTTGGCAACAGAAAATCAGCAAGCCATAATAAATGATGTAATTGAAGTAAAAAAGGGCGTGTATTTGCATAAAACTTAAACAAATATAGTTAATAACAACAAAGAACACGCCGAGTTCAAATAGCGGACATTTGGACTGAAAAGTGCGTAAAATCAGTGCTTTTCAGTCTCTCTTTTTTCTTCGTGAGATTGTTTTGAGATTGATTTTGAAACACTTTCCACATATTCCATGAAAAGAGAATCCGATTGAAATTCCTGTCGAACTGTGGTAGTATTTCAATTATGGAAAAGTGCCCATGACAGGGGCGGTAGCCTCCCGAGCCAATGACCGGTTTGCCGGAATACATAGGAAGGGAGGTGCGTATCATGACAGCTGCGGATATTATTTTAATATTCATTGGGATTATTGGCTTGCTGATATCCTTTGGAAGTTTGATTGTTGCGTTTCTGACCTTTCTCGATAAGAGAAGTAAGAAGAAATAAAAATGCCTAACCTGTCTGCCAACAGGTTAGGCGGTGCTCAATAGAGCATTTTTCCTGATCGAGAGGCATCCACCCTTGGAGTGGGTGCTTTTCTTATGTTCAATATACCACAATCTGTGCAGCGTTTCAAGTGCTTTCTTCTGGCAGCGGTGTCCGGCGGAACTGGTTCAGCCTGTCGGCCAGCTTCTGGTCCTTGTCTGGGTACAGATGGGAATAGGTGTCAGGTGTCGTCTTTACTGATTCATGTCCCAGGCGGTCAGCTATCTCCAATGGGGTAAAGCCGAGCTCTATCAGCATACTTGCGTGGCTGTGCCGTTACGGTATAATAACGACAAACGGAAAAAGCCTTTATTTTCAAGGGGTTTGAGCGTTTGCCGTCATTTATTCAATTCCTTTTCCAAGTTGAAATATGACGAGAAAATTATCAAATAAAGGAGGCTGTTTCATTAACGACAAAATTTAATAGTGCCAGCGGTCCGGTATATTGCCGGATCGCTGATTGCCGTGGGCGTTTCACTTTTGCAGGTGGACGCCCTTTTTTCATACCCATTTTCAGAAGAAAGGAGATTCACATGGAATTAAATGAAATAGAAAAACGGCTGCTTTTTCAGGTTGAGGGTGACTATCAATCCAAAGTCCTGAACGAGCTTTACATGACCGCCCGGTACACAAAGAATCCCGAACAACGGAAGGCAGCGGAGAATCTGATGGCAAAGCTGCGCGTCCTGACGGATGCCGAGTGCATGGACATTGTGCGGGATATTCAGAAGAATTACCGTCTGCCCTACCCGCCCCGGACTATTGGGGAAAAGATTGCCGAGGCCAGGCAGCAATCCGGCGCAGAGAAATTGAAGGGGCACGACATCATGGCGCTGGAACGCTTCGACCCGGAGGTACGCCACATGATCGTCTTTGATGTGCTGTCTTATGATTCCCCGGTGGGTGACAGGGGCGATAAGATGCGCCTGTTCCTTACGGATGCCGGCTATCAGAAATTCTTAGACAGCCAGGAACGGGGCGAAGTCAAACTGAAAAACCATGCGAAGGTCTCAGGCGGGCACCTCCACTATGACCGCAGGGATCGCACCTTGTAACTGGATAACCGGAGAAAGGAGGCTGTGAAATGGCTGTATTCCGGGTAGAAAAAACGAAGGACTTCACGATCATGTGCAACCACCATCTGCGCAATACGGAACTGTCCTTAAAGGCAAAGGGGCTTCTCTCCCTCATGCTGTCGCTGCCGGAAGATTGGGACTATACCACAAAGGGGCTCGCCCATATCTGTAAGGACGGTGTGGATTCGATCACCACCGCCCTGAAAGAGCTGGAGCGGCACGGGTATCTCACCAGGCAGCGCCTCCGCTATGAGAACGGGCAGCTCGGAGATATTGAATATACGATCCATGAAAAGCCTGTAAACGCTGAAAAACAGGAAGATTCACCTAAACGGGAAAATCCAAGACAGGTAAATCCAAGACAGGCAAAACCTGAACAGGCAGAACCTGGACAGGAAAATCCCGCACAATTAAATACTAATCCACAAAGAACTAAAAAATCAAAAACGGATATATCAAGGACCCATCAATCAATCTATCCGGCAGAACCGGAGGCGGCGGGCCGCCCGGATGGGATGGATCGGATTGAATTGATAGACGCTTATCGTGAAATCCTGAAAGAAAATATCGAGTATGACTGTATGGTCTCCCGGTATGGGAAGGAGCGCTTAGACGAGACTGTGGAGCTTATGCTTGAAGTGGTCTTATCCAAACGGCCATATATCCGTATTGCCGGGGATGATTTTCCCAGGGAAGTGGTAAAGGGCCGTTTCCTGAAGATCAATTCCGGCCACTTGGAGTATGTCTTTGACTGTATTGACAGGAACACTACAAAAGTCGGGAATATCAAGGCATACCTGCTGGCGGCGCTGTATAATGCCCCGGCAACAATGGACAGTTATTACCGTGCCGAGGTCAACCATGACCTGTACGGCTGTTAGGCGCCTCCGGGCGTCTTTTTCATCACGGAAAGGAGGCAAAGCACGATGAAAAGAAATACTGTGCCGGCGCGATGCCCGGCGTAACCAAAGAACAGATTCAGGCGGCGCGGGAGGCGGACCTTTTCGCATACCTGCAGTTCCATGAGCCTGGGGTGCTGAAACGGGACGGGCCCAATTACCGGCACAAGGAACATGACAGCCTGGTCTATGTGACCGGGAAAAGGTACTGGTACTGGAACAGCCGGGGCCGGAGTATCAACGCCCTGGATTACCTGATCCAGATTCGGGGCTATGGGCTGGTGGATGCGGTCCATACGCTGGTAGGCGGGGAAATCCAGCAAACGCCGGCTTATCGGAGTGCAGCAGCAACAGAACGCGTGCATAAGGAACCGGAGAAGAAACCTTTTTCTCTCCCCTGGGCCAGACGGTGCGCCACCTCTGCCGTTTCCTATTTGCAGCGGCGCGGGATCAGCCCTGATGTGATCAGCCGGTGTTTCCGGGAAGGGCTGTTCTACGAAGCGCGGTATCATGGCGAGCCGGTCTGTGTGTTTGTGGGAAAGGATGAGGCCGGCAAGGCAAAGTTTGCATGTATGCGGAGCATTACCGGCAATCTCAGAAAAGATGTCTACGGCAGCGACAAGGAATATAGCTTCTGCTATCCACCGGGGAATCCGGACAGCCGCCATGTGGCGGTCTTTGAGGCGCCCATTGACGCCCTCTCCCATGCCACGCTGCAGGAATTGGAAGGCTGGAAATGGGACGGCTACCGGCTGTCCCTAGGCGGTACTTCCCATGTGGCGCTGATTGCATTTTTGGAACGCCACCCGGAAATCCGACGCGTCAATCTCTACATGGATAATGACCTTGGCGGCCTTAAAAATGCCAGGAGGATTCAGGCAATGCTCCATGAGGACCGGCGTTTCAGGCATATCCGGGTGGGGATCAACCCGCCCCGCACAGGGAAGGACTACAACGAAAAGCTGCTGCGGATCAGGGAGCAGATACAGGAACGCCAGCAGCCACGCCGCCAGAAAGAGGCGGCTGTTTCTATTTAAGGGGGATTTGCTTATGAATGAAGCTCAGCAGATTTGCTTTACGGACAGCGCAGGAAAGGAACTGTTTTCGCTTCCAGACAACGGCTTACTCTGCCTGTCCTATGGGAACGGCGATACGTATTTTTCCCTCTGCAGGTTCCTGGACCAGACCCATGCGGAGATTGACGGAGTGAAATATGCCGTCCAGGAATTTGCCCGGAGGATGGAACACAACAAAATCAGCTTTGCCCCGGCTTAACAGCGAGGGGCCAGAATAACAGGAGGAATTTACAATGACAAATACGGAAAATACCGCTTTACAGATGATTGCCGAAGCTGCCCGGTGCCCGGACTATGGCCCCGATATGGTTAAGGCCCTGATGGAAAAACTGGATATGAACGAGAAAGGCTTTGCGCTTTTGATGAACGTTGCCCCTTCCACAGTCCGGCTCTGGACCAGCGGTGCAGCGCAGCCATGCGGAACGGCCAAGCGGCTCATGCAGATTTACGAGACCGGGCCGGAGATCGTCGGCAAGATTGCCGGAGGGCAGCCGCCGGCAGATGGGAGGAATCTATAAATGACACCGGTCACTATGAAAGATGACGCGCTTCCGCAGATTCACTTAGTCCGCGATACGGATTTAGGTGTATTTGCCTATGAGCTCCATATCTTGGCCGGGGATTTCCTGCGGGAAAGTGAATTCAACCTGCGCTCGCTGGCAGCCAGCACCGGGCCGGATTCTATCGCTGTCATGGGAAAAAACCACATATGGCTTGCTGATGCCCTGTCTGCCTACTATCCCACAGGGGAGCTTTACCGGATGGCCGCCATGACGGAATACCCCGCCGCCAGGGCGTTCCTGTTCCACACGGAGCGTAAGGAGGACGGACGGCTGTACGGGGATGTCCTGATGACGGACCTTGACACGCTGCGGCAGGACATAGAACGGAATACCCTCTACCCTTACGGCGTCAGCATGGAATACCGGGACGGCACGAAGGCGGAGGCAGGCATTGAAAGATGGGAGTCAATGGATCTGTGCGAAAAGGACGCCCTGAAAACCTGGCGCTACCTCTATGCGCCGGAGCAGGTGACAGAATGGCAGCACTTCTATCAGGGCAGGTTCAGCCAGTGGAGGGAGCAGGCATTTCCCTATATGCCCCAGGATTTGGAGGAACGGCTGAATGTGGAGTATATGGAGGCGGCACAGAACCCGGATATGGATATGTACCGCATACCCCCGGGGACAGCGAAGCAGATGCTCCTTGACGGCGGTCCGGTCTACCGCCTTTTTCCCGGAGGGCCGGAAAAGGTACCGCCGATTGCGGCGGTCACGGGGCTCTGGTATGAGAATTACCGGGAGTTCGCTGTCAGGCCGGAGAATCTGGGTGCGGTGGACCGGCTGGTCCGCAGGGAGACGGACCGGATCATGGGAATACGCCCGCAGCCTGATAAATCGCAGGAACGCCGCCCTTCCCCGGAGCGGTGATTTTTTATGGCAGATCGGAGGTGATATTGATTGGCGGATAACATACAGCATGATGACTTCGGGGAAAAGATCGGCGGCGCCAAAAAAGATTTATGGAAGGACCGCGGGCTCTATGTGAACGACCTGGACGCCATGAATGAGCGTGAGGCCGAGAAATTCGTAAAAAAGGACAATATCTGGAAGAAACCGGATTACGGGGCCATGCTTGATGACGGGATTCCCCTTGGCGTGGTCTATTTTATCAAAAAGGCGAGGGACGGGCTGAACGCCTCCCCGCAGTATTACCGCAGGGATGACACGCCGGAGAAGCGCCTTGCAAGGCAGAAAGAATATATCCGGACGGTACGGGAGCTGCAGAGCGCGGTCTCGGAGGTCCGCACCGTGGAGGATGCAATGAAGGTCTATGACCGTTTCTTTGTGGAAAACGGGTATCTGGAACAGGTGCAGGGCTGGGGCAGCGGAATACATTACCAGGTAACGGAAAAGGGCCGTGAGAACCCGGCCATTACAAACAAGCTGTCCAATGCCCTGATGGTCCGCTCGGCAGGATATTTTGAGCGGAACTTTACACAGAAAGCGCAGAAAGAACAGTTTGGCGTTTCCAAAGACCAGAAGGTGCCGAAGGGCTATGCGATCCATTTCAACGACGGGAAGAATACTTATTCCAAAAATAATGACTGGAAACCTGATACCTGGTATGTGACGAAGGGCTATTCCATCATAAAGACAAACTTTGAATCGCGGGAGGCTGCCCTGAAATGGGTGCAGGAGCTGGCAAAAGGCCGCAGCAAAAGCGGAAAGACGCGGTTTGTGCCTCCACAGCTTATCGCTGTGAGGCGAACCGGGCCGGATTACAGAAACGGCGCAGAGATCACCGGGCAGCATTACCTTGATACTTTCGGTTTCCGTGGAGGTGAGTTCGGAAACTGGATGAACCAGAATGACCGGCAGGCTTCCCTCAACATGGGTTTTGAAGCGCTCAAAGATTTGGCGGCAGCCCTGCAGGTCAGCGACAAAGACATTGCCTATCAGGGAACGCTTGCTATCGCTTTCGGCGCCAGGGGCAGCGGCAACGCGGCCGCCCACTATGAACCGCTGCGCAAGGTCATCAACCTTACGAAGATGCACGGGGCCGGCTCTTTGGCACATGAATGGTGGCACGGGTTTGACGATTACCTGGGTACGAAAATGGGGGCAAAAGGGATGCTCTCGGAACAGCCCCGCCTCTATGCGCCATTCCAGAAGTTAATTGAAACCATGAAATATAAGCCGGAGACACCGGAGCAGGCGGCGGCCCGTACCGAAGCGCAGACAGAGCGCACCCGGAAAAACGCGGCAGGCTGGCTGGATTCGGCGGTGCTCGGTTCCCTGAAACGGCAGGGCAATGAGGCACAGATGGAAACCTACGCTGTCCTCAGGGAGGCTTTTTTGTCCGGCGAGGCCGGCTCCGTGGAGCAGATCAGCGCTTTCAAGAAGTCTGTCACCGGGCGGGTGATCCCCAAAAGTGAGCGGGAACGGCTGGAAATACTCGAGCACATGCTGTCCGGGATGCAGGCACAGGAGGCGCCGCAAATCGGGCGGGTGGAAACCGATTTTTACCGGAATTCCATGCGCATGGGTAAGGAGTGCGAAAAGGACGGCGGCTATTGGGACAGCAACACGGAGATGACCGCCAGGGCCTTTGCCTGTTACATCAAGGATAAGCTGCCTTACAGCTCTGATTATCTGGCGGGACATGCGGATTGTGCCGTTACTTTCGCGACAGATAAAAGCGGGGAAATGGCAGTCCTGAAAGCCTTCCCGGAGGGTGCGGAACGGAAAGCCATCAATGCGGTATTTGACGAGATCGTGGCAGACCTGAAACGGGAGCAGATACTGACCCATTCGGACGAAACGCTGCCCCTTCCGGCGCAGCCGCTGGCGGAGAATGAACAGATTTCCATATTTACGTCGGACCGGCCTTCGGTCATGGCGCAGCTTGCAGCGGTGAAACCGGCAGAAAAAACTACCCCGGCACAGGCGGCACCGAAAAAGAGCCATGCGCCGGAGATTTAAGGAGGTGTGAAAGAGTTTGGAAGAAAATAAAGATTACCGCGCTTACCGGTACGGCGATCATTTGGAACCAGGTGCAGAGCTGAAAATCGAGCACAGTGTTTTTTGTGAGGATGTGGATATTTCTTCCCTGATTACAATGGGCGCCGAAAATCTGGAATCCATGCGCCAGGGAAGTATCGACGGTGAACAGAAAGCCTATGAGATTGTGGTCGCTGCGGCAAAGCAATGGGAACAGCAGGCAGCCGCCACGCAGATGATTAACCGTGCATTGGAATATCTGCGGACCCCGGAGGTGGTGCATACCGCAAATGAATGGCGCAAAACCGGCAACTGGCGGAATGAAGAGGAAATCAGTAACCGTGTCTATCGTATGACCTGCGGCATTTGGGAAGATACCAAATATGACCGGGAAACCAAACAGAGCGTACCGGTTGCCTGGTATGTGACCTGGGATGTCTATGTGAACTCCCCGAAGCAGGGTTATGGCGAAAAGATTGCCGGGCAGAACCAGAAACGCTATACGGTCAGAGCCGCTGCAGAAAAGTACCTGGAAGGACGGAAAAAAGCCTATTCCCATTTATTTACGGAAATTTCCCCGCAGATACCCAAACAGTATGAGCGCCATTTTACCGTGTATGGAGCGCTCCTGCCGGGCTATACAGTGGAAGGCCAGGAACCAGTAAAAACAGACCGCACCGCCGCCGAAGTTTCGGAGGGCGGTATTTCTATGCCTGAAAAGCCGGAGAAACCTTCTGTGCTGGGAAAGCTGTCTGCGGCCAAAACGCAGGAGAAAATACCTGTTGCCCCTGGTGCGGCAAATAAAAAGAAGGAGGACATGCAGATTTGAAAGTGTTGATGATAGAGCCTGGGAAAGCGCCTTATGAGGCCGAGCTTGACGGGAGCCTTGCATCCATGCAGGAGGCAGTCGGGGGAGGCATAGAGGGCTACTACCCTTATGCGGAGCCTGTCGCGATTGTCTGCAATGATGAAGGGAAAATAAACGGGCTGCCCTTAAACCGGGCAATCTACAACCAGGACGGCGAGATGATCGAGATCATGGCCGGCACCTTTTTCATAGCCGGCCTCGGCGAGGAAAGTTTTGCCGACCTTCCCGATTACTTTATGGAGCAGTTTAAGGAACAGTTCAAATACCCGGAGAAGTTCTTCCGGCTGGCTGGTGAGATCGTTGCGGTGAAGCAGCCCCTCCCGCCGGAGGAAAAACAGCAGCCGGCCCCTGTCATGGAGGAACCGGACGGGGACGATATAAGGCTTGACGAATCTATGGACCTGGCCTTCGACCTGGATGAATTTTTCAGGCAGAACAGCGGGGCCTATGCAGACCTGTACCCGGATTCCCATGCGGAAAAGGAACGCATGGCGGACGGGCTGCTTTCAGGAGATACCGGGAAAATTCGCATGAGGCTGGCGGCATTTGAGCGTGAGGAACACATGGAGGGAGAAACAGCGCCGCTTCTGGAGCGTATTTCTTCCTATGAAAAAGAGTATGGGATCAGCACTTGTTCCATTTACCAGCTTGACTTATCGGACAATACAGATAACCTCCGTTTTATGTCACTGGATTGGGTACAGGGCAAAGGGCTTTCCGTGGATCGGGATCATTACCAGATGGTCTATGCAATGCAGCGGGAACCGGGCGAAACACTGGAGGATATTTACAGGCGTTTTAATATCGACCACCCGGAAGATTTCAAGGGTCACTCCCTTTCCGTTTCCGATGTGGTAGTCCTGCATGAAAAAGGCACTGATACCGCATATTACGTGGACAGCATCGGCTTCAAGGAGCTGCCGGATTTTTTCGGCGCAGGAACCCCGGAGGCAAAGCGGGATGTCTCCGTGCGGGAACAGCTTGACAGTGCGAGGAAACAGGCGGCACAGGCAGAGCCGAAAGCGCCGGATAAAAAGGCCAGAGGGCCGGAAAGGAGCTGATAGCCTATGCTGATGGCAGTAGAAGGGCCCTATGCGCTGATGGTGCAGCCGGACGATATTTTAATCTCTCCCCGTGAAGTGGACGAACATTTCGGGACAATGGCCTGCTTCCATCCCCGCTATGCGCTGGGTGACAGCCACAATTACATGGATAAAGACGATTTCTTGCGGGAGATGTATTTAGATACCGTGGGGCATGATGAAGCGGGTCTGAAACGCTATGAACACATGGTAAACATTGTGAGCAGCCGGTTCCGGCACGGGCCAAAGACGGAGGAACGGGCGGTTGATGACGCCATGCTGAAGGTGATCTCCGAAAAATACATTACGCTGCCCCTTTATCTCATGGATCACAGCGGCCTTGCCATGCAGACCACAAGTTTCAATGATCCCTGGGACAGCGGGCAGGTGGGATGGATTTATGTTTCCAGAGAGGACGCCCTGAAAGAGTTCGGCGGCGAAAAAATGACTGGCACCATTCGGAAAAAGGCGGAGGATCTGATGCGCAGCGAAGTAGCGGCTTATGATTCCTACCTGCGCGGCGAGTGCTACGGATTTGAGCTTTACAAAAACGGTGAGCTCACGGATAGCTGCTGGGGCTTCATGGGCGACCTGGCCGATGTCTGTAAAGATATGGCTGAATATCTCCCGGAGGGCTGTAAGGATATGGTGGAACACCTGGAGGAACAGGAGCACCCGGCGACCATCATCAAGACGCTTCTGAAACATGCGAAAATTCAGGTGGACCAGGCGGCAAAAGCCTTTGAGCACGCCCCGCGCCAGCAGGTGATCGGGGACGCCCGTTAAACAGTTATTTCCTATTTTTAATTACAGATTTTATCAGGAAGGAGGATGCACATGCAGGAAGATTTGGAACAGCGGACCGTATCGGTCTCCATCCAGGCGGCAAAGCTGTCCGGGCGGGTGCTGCGTTCTGCGATTGCCGCTGTTCTCAGGAAAATGGAGCAGGAACGCACCACCCCGAAAGTCGGCAGGAACAGCATGAAACGGCTGACCTATAAAGACCCAGGGGCCAATACCATCGAAGTGTCCGGCAGAATCCGCTCTTTTGAGCGGTACGCCAGGAAACACCAGGTCCGCTACCATATTGAAAAGGAGCTGGGGACTGATCCCCCGAAGTGGACGGTCTATTTTAAGGCAAACCAGGCGGATGCTCTGACAGCAGCTTTTAAGGAATATACGAGAAAGGACCTTACCCGCAGCACCAGGCCGTCGCTTCTTTCGCAGCTTCATAAGTTCAAGGAGCTGGCGCAGGCACTTGGGCGTGACCGGGTGAAAAACAAGGAGCATGGAGGGCCGGAACGATGAAGATAGATACCGATGCTCTCAAAAAGCAGGTGATCCTTCATCTGCCCTATCTTTTGTTCCTTCTGGTATTTGCGAAGCTGGGCGAGGCGGTGCGCCTTGCCCCCGGAGCGGACGCCTCACAGAAATTGTTAGGGCTGTCCGAAGGTTTTAGTATGGCCTTTCAGAGTATGTGGCCGGGTGCAGCGCTGGACTGGCTGGTGGGATTATGCGGTGCGGTGATTGTACGGCTGGCTGTCTATCTCAAAGGAAAGGACGCAAAAAAGTACCGCAAAAATGTGGAGTACGGGAGCGCCCGGTGGGGCAACAAAACAGATATTGCCCCTTTTATGGACCCGAAACCGGAAAACAACATTATCCTGACGCAGACCGAGGGACTTATGATGTCCGGCAGGCCGAAGAATCCGGCCCATGCCCGCAATAAAAATGTGCTGGTAGTCGGTGGTTCCGGCTCTGGCAAGACGAGATTTTTTATCAAGCCCAATCTTATGCAGATGCACTCAAGTTATGTCGTTACCGATCCCAAAGGCACGATCTTGATTGAGGTGGGAAAGCTGTTAAGCCGCGGCACTCCCAAACTGGATAAGGACGGCAACCCGGTTCGGGGAAAGAATGGAAAAATCGTGTATGAGCCTTATAAGATCAAGGTATTCAATACGATCAATTTTTCAAAAAGTATGCACTACAACCCTTTTGCCTACATTCATAATGAGAAAGATATTCTTAAACTGGTAACGGTGCTGATCGCAAATACTAAAGGCGAAGGAAAATCAGGTGACGATTTCTGGGTCAAGGCCGAAACTTTGCTTTACACAGCGTTGATCGGCTATATTTATTATGAGGCCCCCACAAACGAGCAGAATTTTTCCACCCTGGTAGAAATGATAAACGCTATGGAGGTCCGGGAGGATGACGAAAGTTTCAAAAATGCCGTTGACCTTCTCTTTGACGCACTGGAACAGAAAGACCCGGATCACTTCGCCCTCCGGCAGTATAAGAAATACAAACTTGCGGCGGGCAAGACCGCAAAATCAATCCTTATTTCCTGCGGTGCCAGACTTGCCCCCTTCGACATTAAGGAAGTCCGGGAGATCACTATGTATGACGAGCTGGAGCTTGATCTGGTCGGGGACAGAAAAACGGCGCTGTTCTTTATCATCAGCGATACGGATGCGACGTTTAATTTCCTTGTCAGCATGGCCTATACGCAGTTGTTCAACCTGCTGTGTGAACGTGCCGATGACAAGTACGGCGGCAGGCTGCCGGTACATGTGCGGTGCCTGATCGACGAGGCCGCCAATATCGGGCAGATTCCAAACCTGGAAAAGCTGATGGCAACGATCCGTTCCAGGGAGATTTCGGCCTGTCTGGTCCTGCAGGCGCAGAGCCAGCTAAAGGCGCTTTATAAGGACAACATGGACACCATCATCGGCAACTGTGACGCCTCCCTTTTCCTGGGAGGCAAGGAAGAAACCACCTTAAAAAGCTGGAACTCCCTGCTCGGAAAGGAGACCATCGACATGTATAACACCAGCGTCACCAAAGGCACCCAGGAATCCCACGGCCAGAATTTCCAGAAGCTGGGAAAGGATTTGATGTCGGTGGACGAGCTAGCTGTCATGGACGGAGGGAAATGCCTCCTGCAGATCAGAGGCGTGCGGCCTTTCCTCTCCCGGAAGTACGATATTACCAGACACCCGAACTATAAATATCTTTCGGATTATGCCCCTAAGAACGCTTTTGACATTGAGAAATTTTTATCCACAAAAATGCCGATGCGTCCCGGCGAGCTGTACCGCAATTATGAAATCACAACCGGAGATTTGGAACAGGAAATACAAACTGCATAATGCTGTCTCTGCCTGTCTGGTTTTCTTGTGCGGTATTATTGACAAAGCCTGTCATACGCTGTAAGATAGACATGTAAAAATTAAATAGAAAAGGTGATGAAACTCCGGCATATTTGATGCCATAAAATCGGTGGCATGGGTATGACTGGAAAAGAGTAGATAGAATCAATTCAATAGGTAAAAACAAGCTGTTTCGGCAGTTTATTTTGTATACCTATATTTGATTTTATTTTACTCTTAACTGTTTTCATCATTGGAAAGTTAAGTCGTAGAGTAAAATCTGCGGCTTTTTCTTTTCCCATCAAGAAAGGAGAAAACAATTATGTTAGACAGTATGTGTATGGCTTTAGAAAAACCGCCCCTTTATAAAAAGTCAGAGGGTGCCTTTTGGAATGATGAGTATATTTCAAAGCAAATGCTGAAAGCCCACCTTGATCCCCAATTTGAGGGTGCAAGCAGAAAATTGGATTTTATTGAAAGGTCTGTCGCATGGATGAAGGAGCTTGTAGCCCCGATTTGCTATCCCACACTTCTTGATATTGGGTGTGGGCCAGGGATATATGCGGAAAGATTTACAAAAGAGGGCTATCAGGTAACAGGCATTGATTTTTCAAAAAGGTCAATAGACTATGCACTGGAATCTGCATTACGGCAGGAATTAAGTATTACATATCTGTTTCAAGATTATTTGCAAATGAATTTAAAAAAAGTTTTTGATTTTGGAACAATGATATATTGTGACTATGGAGCATTATCAACATCTGACAGGCAGATTATTATGAGAAACGTGTATCAGCACTTAAAATACGGTGGGAAATTTCTGTTAGACGTTTTCGGAACAGCAAAATATGAATCTTTCGCTGAAAGTCAAACATGGAAATTCTGTAATCATAACGGCTTTTGGCGTGAGGGGAGTTACCTTGAACTTAATGGATTATATAAATATCCCGATAATGTGACATTAGAGCAGACATCTATTATTTCAGATAATGAAATAAATACCTATTACATTTGGAATACATGTTTTACAAAAGAAACATTGATTAAGGAGGTAAAAGAAGCTGGCTTTAAGGTATGCGGCATTTTTGGTGATGTAGCAGGCAGTCCATATAACAAAGACAGTTTCACGATTGCAATACTTTTAGAAAAATAATCTAATTATGCGGTCATGGCCAGAAATTTGAAAGCTCAAACCACATAATACTGTCCCTGCCTGTCAAAGTGCTAGGACTTAGTTTTGACCACTCTGAAAGGAGGTTCTTTTGAGGATTCGTGCCCCTCCCTGACAACTGAATATTTTTTCAGGTATATCCTGAACTCTGCCGCCCCTGTGCTTGATGTAAATTCTCTTAAAGCACAGGGGCGTTTTTTCGTTTCCGGCCTGAAACGGTCACACCACAAAACAATATTTCTTAAATTAAAGGAGGAACTATATGGCTTTTTTTGCAAGTGCGATTGATACCCTGAAAATCCTGGTTATTGCTCTGGGCGCAGGTCTTGGCGCATGGGGCGTCATCAACCTTCTGGAAGGTTATGGCAATGACAACCCTGGCGCCAAGACTCATGTTCCATAAAGTAACACAATGATTTTAATAGGTAGCCACCCACCCACTATTCTGTACATCTTATAAGAAAAGTTTTTGTAAAGGAAACTTGACAAGACCACCTTATGTTACTATAATGGGAATGTAAAGGAACCTTGTCAAAACGGGAGGTGACATTATTTGGAAAACAGGGTTGAAGAATTACGAAAAAGGTTAGGCATGAATCAAGAAGATTTTGCAAAAGCACTTAAAGTTTCAAGACAAACCGTCAGTTCAATAGAAACGGGGAAATATAATCCCTCTTTAGAATTAGCTTTTACAATATCAGATTTTTTTGGCAAGCAAATTGAAGATATTTTTATTCATGAAAGGAGTTGCAAAGATGAAAAAAGGTAATTTATTAGAGGGTATTTTGTTTGTTTTGGCAGGCATTATTCTTTTGGGTGTAGCACTACTAACTGATAGTGTGCTGGACAGTTTGCTTATTGGTTTTGCTGCCGCAACTATCTCTCCTGGTATTGTTATGATTTGTAAATACTTCTATTGGAGTACATCTAAAAACAAAGAGCGTTATCAAGAAAAAATAGAAAATGAAAAAATCGAATTTCATGATGAATTAAAATCAAAATTAAGAGATAAATCCGGGCGCTATGCGTATGCCATCGGGCTTGTGACAGTTAGTATTTCAATAATCATTTTCTCCATACTGGGACAACTTGGAATCATTGATAATTCACGCTTAATAGTGCTATATCTGGGCGGCTATTTAATATTTCAAATTGTAATAGGTATCGTAATATTTAAACAGTTGCTAAAAAAGTATGAATAGCAAACCCGGCCGAGCCAGTCAACGGCAAGTAAATGGGCCTCACTTCGCCCGCCGTTGACAGCCATGTCTGTCTTTGCTGTCCGGTAATTAAGGGGCAACAGCCTAAAGTGCTGCTACCCATCAAATCGGCACATCAAGCAGTAAGTCTTAAAAAGATTTGCTGCTTTTTTTATACCCTTATATCAAATTACCGCATTAATGAAAAATAACTTTAAGAAGGCCGACACTCGGTAACTTGAACGAAGGTTACATGGTGCGCGCGCTCCCTGCTCGTAAGTCGTCCATATTTACAACTTAATACCGTTTTGCTACAGTTACAAAACTTGACGCCGTATTTTATGCGCTTTTTCGGGCAACTGCATAGTGCCAGAAAGCAATTATTTTATGACATTCTATTAACAGCACAGTAGCTGTACTGCAACTATGAGGTCACAGTCAAAGATTTGGAATCGTAGACTGCATAATACTGTCCCTGCCCGTCAAAGTATCACGCTCTGACGGGCTTTTTAACCGGAAGGAGGTTCTATTGAGGATTCGTGCCCCTCCCTGACAACTGAATATTTTTTCGGGTATATCCTGAACTCTGCCGCCCCTGTGCTTGATGTAAATTCTCTTAAAGCACAGGGGCGTTTTTTCGTTTCCGGCCTGAAGCGGCCACACCACTAAAACAATATTTCTTAAATTAAAGGAGGAACTATATGGCTTTTTTTGCAAGTGCGATTGATACCCTGAAAATCCTGGTTATTGCTCTGGGCGC
>NZ_SRYA01000059.1 GCF_004793545.1 Petralouisia muris
TAATTCCCCCATGAATGGGGGCTAGGGGGCTGAAGTGTCGAAGACACTTTTTTATCATATTATTTCTTAGAGAACAACGTTTTTTACGTTTGAATTCCTATATTTTTCTGTAAATCTTACTCTATATCTTATTGAAGTATTCGAACAAATGTATTATAATGATAAAAAATCCCGGGAGAAAAAGAATGGAACATTTTATTACGGAAATAAAAATCGACAATTATTTTGAGGAAAACCAATGACAAATTTATTTGATATGATTCCATCCGGTTTCTTTAACTGTTTATCCAGCGGAAGCAACAACCGCATCTATGCCGACTGCCTGCTGGTTATTTATGAACAATACGACAGGGAAATTACTTACCGCATTTCACGCAACCGGATCCGTGACGCACTTTCCGCATATCTGCTGGAAAACCATATTAACTTTTTAGAACAAGACAATGAGCAAACTGAGGAGAGAAATTACAACGATATTGCAAACGCCGTTATACGCAGATTTTGTTCCAGAGAAATCGGATGGCTGGAAGAGGATACAGATGACATTACTTATGAGAAGCACATTATAATGACAGAGCAGGGAATTTTATTGGCGGAATTTCTGCAGAAATTAATCAAACCAGAACGGGAAGAATTTTCCAGTTATATTTTTCATATCTATAATATTTTGCAGAATACGGATCAGTGGAGCCAGAATCCCTATGTAGACGGCCTGAAAAATATCTATCGCAATGCAAGATTGCTGTCTAGAGCCCTAAAACGTCTGGCGACTTTTATTAAAAAAATAATAGAACGAATGGTTAAGGAAGAAAGCCTGGAAAGCCTGACAGAAAATTTATTAGATTACTGTGACGGAAGTTTTGTGCGGGAATATGCAAGGCTTATAAAGCAGCAGAATATTCACATCTATCGTTCCTTTATCAAAGGCAGACTGGATGAATTTCTGAATCATCCGGAATTGAATCAGCTTCTGGTATCAGGATGTGCGCTGGAAGAAGGGCTGGAGGAACAAAAAGCCAAAGAATATGTGGCAGATATGGTTCAGTCTACCAAGCGTTTTCTTGTGGAAGATTATGATCGGATCATGAGGGATATTAAGCATAAAATCAATATTTATCTGCAAATCGCAGTGGGCCGGGCACGTTTTCTTCGGAACCGGGAAGCAGATATGAGGGGAAATGTAGAACAGACGCTGCGCTGTCTTGTTAGGGAAATGAACACAATTGACTGGAAGGAAACGATCCCGGAGGAAATGCAGCCGCTGTTTACCCTGGATAAAAACGAATTTATAGATACCGGTTCCGTTCGCTATCCCAGGAAACCTCAGAACATTAAAAAAGAAACAGTAATAGAATTAGAAGAACTGACAGAAGAAGACATAGATAAAGCAAAAAATGCACAGCAAAAGGAAGCATATAATCCTTATGCAAAAGAAAAAATGAAAGAATATTTGGAACAGCTTATGGGCGGCAAACAGATGCTTTCCTGTGAGAATCTTCCGCTGCAAAGCAAAAGGGATTTGCTCTGTGCATTATCTGCGCTGGCTTACAGCGATGAAAACGGATACTCGGTACAGTTACTGGATGGATATCTGGATGTCCATCATATGATGCTGCGAAGATTCTGCATTACAAAGGAGGAGCAGAAGTGAACATAGAAACTTATTGGAGCGATTATACTTCTGCAGAAAAAGATTTATTTCAAAAATCCTGCAGACGGCTTCTGAAATCTACATTTATCGTACGTGACAAAGATGATGAGCAGAAAAAGGCATATTACTTTATATCCAAAAAGCCGGAGCCTTTTTCCCTGTATTTTGGCTATATTGGATTTGATATTATGATTGATCGGGAAAATGGCGTTATCATGCTGCGCAACTGTGCAGATATGGGAGAAAACGGAAAGCTGCAGTATAACCGGATATCTTTGAAAAAAATAGAAAGCGTGGCGTTATGCTGTCTCTGGATCTTATACGCAGACAGAATACATTCCGGCAGCTTATCTCAGGCAATTCTGATTTCTGTCGCGGACTTAAGCTTTGAACTGGATAAATACGGCGTGAAAGAATTAATTGACAATAAAAAACTTTTAACAGACATACTGGGACTTTTCTCCCGGTTTAATCTTGTGGAAGTAAAAGGAAAAATAGGGGATGCAGAATGTCTGATACGATTATTGCCATCTCTTCAGTTTGCCCTGGACGAAGAGGAATTCTCAAAATTTGTGGAAATAACACAGAAAAGAATGGCAGCAACTGACAGCGATCCGGAAGATATGAAAGATGGGGAAGCGGGCGATCCGGAAGATATGGAAGATGGGGAAGCGGACGATCTGGAAGATGGGGAAGATGGGGAAGCGGGCGATCTGGAAGACATGGACATGGATGATAACAGCAATCTTTAGGATAGTGAGGAGGATAATGATAAAGATGCAGATAAATAGAAAGACAGCAACGAAGCTGTTGATTGTACAATGGTCGCGGTTTCAGGAGCTTTGCGTTAATCTGAAAGGCTCTACCCTATTTACGGGGGTAAATGGCAGCGGAAAATCCACAATTCTGGATGCAATGACATACCTTCTTACAGGAAATACACAGTTTAACAAAGCTGCCAGAGACAGAGATCGAACGGTACTGGCCTATGTGCGGGGAGACACAAAGAGCAATGGCCCTTCCCGATACTTAAGAACCGGCGAAATCATCAGTTACATTGCCATGGAGTTTTGGTCTCCTGCCGACAACTATTTTCTTGTGGCAGGTGTGTGTGTAGAGTCTGCAAATGAAACATCCCAAAAAAGCAGCTGGTTTGTCTGCAGAAACGCCAGAATCGAACAAATCAATTTCGCAAAGCATGAAGGAAAATTTCTCCGGATCTCCCCAAGAAATGAATTGTCTGTAAACGGACAGAGCATGAAATCCGCGGATTTTTTTGGAAGAGACAGAGGAGTGGAGCAAATTATGAGGGCTTTGGGCCTGCGCTGCAATCCGCAAAAATACCGTTCCAAGCTTCTAAAGATGATGGCTTTTCATCCGGAAAACAATATTGATCAGTTTATTCAGGAATGTGTTTTAGAGCCTGGCAAGGTAGAATCATTAAAAGAACTGCGGGAACAGAGGCAGCGGTTTGAAGAAATCAGGGAAGTATTTGAGAATTTAAAAGAAAGTAAAGACAGGTTAGAGGAAGTGGAGCAAAAAAGTGAGGAATATGAGAATAAGCTGAATGCCCTTCATATCCGGGAATTAATGCTCTGCTATCAGGAATTGCAGGAAGCCGAAGAAGAGAAAAGGGAGACGGAGCTGAACATACAGTCCCTTGCACAGAAATTGAATGCTTTTAGGGAACGCAAAAAGGATATGGATCAGCAATACAGCGATGCAGGAGAGCGCTGCCGGATTGCAAGGAACAATGATATTTTTCAGGGAATGCAAGGGACTCTTAGTGAGTTAAAGCGTCAAAGCGAAAAACTGGAACAGGAGTTTGGCCAGAAGGAAGAAAAACTGTCTGCATTAAAAAGTCTGCAGATAAAACTCACAGAGCTTTTTCCCTGGATCGATCAATTTTTCACCATTTCAGAAGAAGATAAAAAGCGTCTGTGCCATTTGGCGGAGGAGCATTTTCAGACAGAGGAAACCATTGAGGCCTTTGTGCGTTTCGGGGAACTGGCCAGAAGGCAGGATAAAGCATTTGAAACTGATGAAGTGCATTTTAATGACCAGCTTGAGGATTTAGAAGCCAGAATCAGTGAATTAGAAAATAAGATTAAGCAATTAAAGGCTAATATTTTAGTATTTCCTAAGGAAATCGAAAAAGCCAGAAAAGTTCTCCAAAGAGAATTTGAATCGGAAGGCATACATACAGAAGTTAAAATTTTCGCTGAATTGGTGCAGGAGATACAGGATGACAAATGGCGCGGAGCCATTGAAACATTTTTGGGAAGAAAGCGTTTTTATATCATTGTTGATGAAAAATACTGCCGCCAGGCTGTGAAGATACTGCAGGATAAAAAAATCTATGGGGTAAATGCGGTGCTTTCGGAGCAATTGCCTGTAACAGACGTGACGCCAGGCTCCGCTGCTGAGATTTTGAATATTCCCAACGCCAATGCCAGAAAATATGCTAATTATCTGTTAAACGGCATCCATTTATGCGGTTCTATGGAAGAGCTGCATAAGTATTCCAAAGGCGGACTGATGCAAAATGGCATGCTGGCAAAAAGCTATGCCGTTTCTTATATGAATATCAGCAAGACGGAATTCTGTCTTGGGCAGGATGCAGTGAAATACCAGCTTCTGAAAGCGGCGGAAGAAAAAGAAAAGCAGCTTGCAAAGAAGGAAGAAGTTCAAAAACAAAAGGAACAGATTTGCAGATGGCGGGAGAAGCTGCAGCAGATTGACTGGCAGGCAGAGCATTATGATTTTGACTCAGCACAATCATTGGCTGACATTTCAGAGCGCAACATCAGAATCCGCAATGATTTAGAAAAAATCAGCCAAAATCCTGATTTTATGGCGGTGATACAGGAACAGCAGGAGGCGGAACAGGAATATAAGAGGCTGGAACAGGCGAGGGATATTCTAATCGGAGATTTAAAAGGCTGTGAAAAGGATTTGGAAAATCTTCAGATAGAGTTGGAGCAATTGTCCGGAGAAATCTATGTAAAGGATCAGGAATATTCGGAAAAATGCCTGAAGCATCTGGAATTAAAACAGCAAATGCTGGAAGAATATGAAAAACTGAGGGAAAAAAAGGGCATTTGTCAGGTTATTACTCCAAAAACGCTCCGAATCCTGCGGGGAGAAGTGGAAGAGTGCGTACGGCAAATGGAAAATGCCCAGCTAAGTTATTGTAAACTGGCTGAAATTGACATTAATAAACGGGGTGTGCCCTACATTCCATTTTTCCGGGAAGAATACAGGAATATTGCAAATGTAAAGATTGAAGAAGTACATCAGCGTTTAACGGAACAATCCTTAAAGCTGGAAAATGCTTTTATGAATGATTTTGTAGCGGAGATTAATGAAACGATCCGCGATGCGAAAAGAGAAATTGCAGCCATTAATCAGGAATTGAAAACGCTTCCTTTCGGCAAGGATACCTATAAATTCGTAATCAAAGAAAAGGCCGATCGGGAGATATTTTTCCGAATCTGCAGAAAACTGGAACATTACATGGATACTCCGGAAGTGTATATGAATTCTGCCAGAGAGGATGAAGAAATGGAGCGGGATATCCGGGAATTTATGGAATTGATCCTGGAAGAGGAGGATGAAACAGAATATACCGATTACCGGAAATATTTTGTATATGATATGGAAATTGCAAGCAGACAGGGAGACAGCGAAATTATTTCAGATCTTTCCAAAAAACAAGGATCTGCAAGCAACGGAGAAAAACAGACGCCATATTTTATTATTTTAGCCGCAAGCCTGCTTCAATGTTATCCCAGACAGGCCTGCTGCGCCCGTTTGGCCTTTATTGACGAAGCCTTTTCAGCCCTTTCCAGAGAACGGATTGAACAGATGGTAAAATATCTGGAGGATAATCATTTTCAGGTGTTTTATGCCGCTCCTCCGGAAAAAATAAACAGTATAGGAACGTATATCGAATCTACGGTGAGTCTTGTAGCAACTGGAAGGTATACTAATGCAGTGGAAGGGCTGGTGAGAGAAGAGGAAGCTTTTGCAAAGTAACCTCCATGTTCCATCGGCAGAGCGTTTTCTGATTTGCTGGTGAAAGAAAAGGGAACTTCCGAAAAATAACCCACACATTTTTTCCTCTGCTGCATAGGATATAAACAACTGAATCTTTTGGAGAATAAATTCTATGCTGAATTACTTATGGGGTTTTATGATTATTATCGGCATTGTCTATGCTGCATTCACCGGAAATCTCCCGGCTGTCACCAATGCCGCTCTGGATTCCTCCAAAGAAGCTGTGGCTCTCTGCATCACCATGTTAGGGGTAATGTCCCTGTGGGTAGGGCTGATGCGCATTGCAGAAAACTGCGGCATTATTTCCGGAGCGGCCCGCACCCTTAACCCATTCCTGCGATTTATGTTTCCCGCAATTCCAAAGGGTCATAAGGCGAATGAATACATATCAACAAATATTATTGCCAATGTTTTCGGCCTTGGCTGGGCCGCTACCCCTGCCGGACTGAAAGCCATGGAAGAAATGGGGGAATTGAACCAACACAGCAAAATTGCCAGCAAGGACATGTGTACCTTCCTGATTCTGAATGTTTCCTCTTTTCAGCTGATTCCCGTCAACATGATTGCCTATGATTGATTTATAATAGGACTAAATAAAGACCTTGAACTATAGAGGCTTTATTTAGTCCTATTTTTTCATGTCTACAGATTTTCTACATCTGGATAAAGTAACGTTACGAAATGGGATAGGAAACTATTTTCTGCCCAAAGAAATTATAACATGGATGTACTGGTACAGGAAAGCAAATCCGGGTTGCCAGTTAGCCGTATTTTGGGTAACTGGCAGCACGGATTCCACAAGGGTTTGGGAGTGTAGCTCCCAAGTATTTCAAAATGGAGGACAAGCTATGGCAGCGAATACAGCGAAAGGTGCAGGAAACAAAGATACTCGCACAATTACTTTCAAGAGCAAAGAACATAAGGATTTTTATAAGGAGTACCTGCAGAAATGCAGATACCAGGATGTATACCATAAAGCATTGGTGTACTGCCTGGGGATTGGTCAGGATACTAGGGTAAATGTGAACAGAATTTATGATTTTAAAACAGGATGCGTGAAAACGGAATGCCTGCATGAAGGCTGGCAGACTAGCGGCAGCGCAAGAATTGTACGGATGGCATTTAACCTCTATTGTAATGGAACGCCAAGTGTCTATGATACGGAGGATGTGGAGGAACAATTAAAAGAGTTCCGTTGTTATACAGTGGAAGATTTATTCTGCTGCGGCTATGCCAGATACTTTTGGGAGGCAGTCAAGCTCCGCTATCCGGAATACTGTTTTTACGTGGATATGGAGGATTTATATGCTTAAAATCAGGATGCAGGGGACAAAGAAAGACCTTCACTGGTTCCGGCGGCTTTTGGAGCGGCATGAAGGCGTGGATGTGAAAGAAGTGTCGGAACCATTTGCAAACAAAGGGACAAATAAGTATTTCCGTGTATATGCGGAAGTGGAAAGAACAGAAAAATAGATTAGAGAATCAGGAGGAAAGTATATATGTGCAGAGTGATCGCAGTAGCAAACCAGAAAGGCGGAGTCGGCAAGACTACAACGTGTGTGAATTTAGGGATCGGGCTTGCAAGGGCAGGCAAGAAAGTATTGTTGGTAGAGGCAGATGCGCAGGGCAGCATGGCGGTGAGCCTGGGGATTGCTGAGCCGGACGAGCTGGATGTGACGTTAGTGAACATCATGGAAAAGGTAATCAACGATGAGGACGTAGAGCTTGGCGAGGGGATTATCCGCCATAAGGAGGGGATTGATTTTATCCCGGCAAATATCGAATTGGCAGGCTTGGAAACGGCCTTGGTAAATGTTATGAGCAGGGAAACGATACTGCGCCAGTATCTGAACACCGTAAAAGGGGAGTATGACTTTGCGATTATTGATTGTATGCCCTCGCTTGGCATGATTACGATAAACGCCCTTGTAGCGGCAGACAGCGTACTGATTCCCGTAGAGGCGGCGTATCTTCCGGTTAAAGGGCTTCAACAGCTTATAAAGACGATTGGAAGGGTTCACAGAAAGCTGAACCCGGCGCTTAACATTATGGGGATTCTGCTGACAAAGGTAGACCGCAGAACAAACTTCGCAAGGGACATTTCAGCGCAGATCCGGGAGGTATATGGGAACCGGGTACATATTTTTGAGAACTGCATCCCGTTATCTGTAAAGGCTGCAGAAACCACGGCAGAAGGGAAAAGCATCTATCTTCATGATCCAAAGGGGATTGTGGCAGGCGGCTACCATTCACTGACACAGGAGGTGCTTGTGGATGAAAAGTAAGAGCGCAGAGAAGGTAAAGCTGAACAGCTTTGATGATTTGTTTGGCATAGATGAAACGGGCGAAACGGTCACTTCCGTTCCCCTAAGTGAGCTGCATACGTTTAAAGGCCATCCGTTCCGGGTATTGGATGATGAAAAAATGCAGGAAACGGTGGAAAGCATAAAGCAGTATGGCGTGTTGATGCCGGGGATTGTGCGCTCGCATCCGGAAGGCGGCTATGAGGTTATTGCAGGGCATAGACGGTGGCGGGCCTGTGAACTTGCAGGGCTTACGGAAATGCCTGTCATTATCCGGGAAATGGATGATGATACAGCGGTAGTCCTGATGGTCGATACGAATATCCAGAGGGAGGACATCCTGCCAAGTGAGAAGGCGAAGGCATATCGGATGAAATACGAAGCAATGAAGCACCAGGGCAGCAAAGGGGAGAAATATACTGCAGATGCCATCGGGGAAGCTGCCGGGGACAGCGGGAGGACAGTGCAGCGTTATATCCGGCTGTCGGAACTGGTGGAAGAACTGATGGATTATGTGGATGAAAATAAAATCCCTATGGTGGTCGGGGAGAAACTGTCTTATCTGAAAGCAGAAGAACAGGCATGGGTTGTGGACGCCATCGGCAACAGCGGCATATTCCCATCGAAGGCGCAGGCAGAACAGCTAAAGGAAAGCAGTGAAACAGGGGAATTGACGGAAGGGAATGTATATGCGGTTTTAATCCGGAAAGAGAAGGAAAATGTGAATGTGACGATTTCCGCAAAGAGAATCCGCAATTATTTCCCGACGGAATATTCCAAAGAGCAGATTGAGGATGTAATCTATACACTTCTGGAGGAATGGAAGCAGAAGGAGGGAGGGACAACGGATGCAGGAATTACAGTTTGATTATTATCGGGGCATGGAAGCGGAGCAGTACACGTTTTACCGGATTCCGAAGGTTCTGTTCACTGCAGAATGCTTCAAGTCTCTCTCTTGTGAAGCGAAGGTTTTATACGGTCTTTTATTAGACCGTATGAGCCTTAGCATAAAGAACCGGTGGTTTGATGAAGAGGACAGGGTGTATATCATTTTTACAGTGGAAGAAATTGCAGAGCTTATGAACTGTGGTACACAAAAAGCGGTAAGGCTTCTGAAAGAACTGGATGCAGATAAAGGAATTGGACTGATTGAAAAGAAACGCCTGGGGCTTGGAAAGCCGAATGTCATATACGTGAAAAATTTCATTATCCGGCAGACAGAGGGCAAGGAAAGAGAGGAAAAACAGGGGGGAACGCCTATAAATGCACAGAATAGTGAAAATCACAATTCAAGAGTTGTGAAAACCACAATTCAAGAATTTCCTGAATCACAATTCAAGAATGGTGAAAATCACAATTCAGGAATGATGAAAACCACAATTCAAGAATCTCCAGAATCACAATTCAAGAATGGTGAAAATCATACTTCTGGAATGGTGGGAATCACAATTCAAGAATTTCCAAAATCACAATCTAATAAGACTGATATTAACAAGACTGATTTAAGTAAGCCTGAATTTAGTGAAACGGAGTGTAGTAAGCCTGATCTTAATGATCCTGAATCCGGTGTGTCTGCTATCCATCCCAATCCTATCCTGTCTAATCCATCTATCCCAGGAACAGAGCCGGATGTGATGGGAGAGATGAATGCTTACCGAGACATCATTCGGGAACACATATCTTACGAGTGTTTCCAGGACGGGCGCTATCACCGGAGGGAGGACGTGGATGAACTGGTGGAGCTGATGGTGGAAGTGATGATGCTGCCGGACAATGGCACAGTGCGGGTTGCAGGAGTGGAAAAGCCGGCGGCGCTTGTCAAGAACCGGTTTATGAAGCTGAACCATGAGCATATGGAGTATATCCTTACCTGCCTGGGCGCAAATACGACGAAGGTGGGCAATATCAAGGCATATCTTCTGACAACGCTGTATAATGCCCCGATGACCATAAGCAATTATTACACGGCGGAAGTGAACCATGACCTGTATGGGAGCGGATGAAAAAGTGCGGGGAATATTGGCGATAAAATTGTTTCGGTGTGCCAGGCGTGATATACTGGATGCAGGTACAGATTGGAGGAAGGTATGAAAATAAGTGAATTTGTAAAGAAAGTGGTAATCCCGGTTGTATCGGCATTGTTTTTGGCGGCATTGTTCCGTCCGCTGTGCATGGAGAATGGGGAGTGCAATTATTTGAACCTGTGGTGGTTCATGGGTATTCCATTTGGCATACATAGGATGTTTTTCTGGATTATCCCGAAAGGCTATGACATTGGCGGCACGGTGGGCATCCTGTTTATCAATGTTCTTGTGGGCGGCGTGATTGGAGGGATCGTTCTTGTCTGGAGACTGCTGGCAGCCGCAGTATATCTGGTGAAAGCAGTCGTGGCAGTGATCAGATGGACAGTGAAAAAAATGGCTGGGAAGCCATACAGGGCGTGATTGGCGTTTGAAAGAAATAGAAAGAAACAGAAAGGACAGGCAATACAGGCATAAATTGAATAACAATCCGTAAAAACAGCTTGATACACGGCTGTTTTTTTGTTGTCCAACTTTACGGCACGGTGTCGCAAAGTCAGGGGACAGGGCTTGACGGAATGGCGGATGTAAAGCGGGCTGCGCACTTTGCGACACTATGACGGAAAGTTCCGGGAGAAAATTCAGACCAGGAAGGAGGTGCGTATTGGGCAATCGTGCAGGGTCGCAGGACTTGATTGAATTGGGCAACCGTATCCGTGACCGGAGGAATGAGATCAGCATGTCACAGGAGAAGGTTGCGGAACAGGCAGGGATCAGCGCCAACACCGTCAGCCGCATTGAGGGCGGGCAGTCTGCGATGTCCATAGAGATATTTATAAAAATGGTGCAGATACTCGGCGTGGATGCGAACGAGCTTCTTGGCGTAAGCGGCCAGACAAAGGAGGATGGGCAGTGCCGGAAGATGTTCTGCCGCATCCGGCATCTGAAGCAGAGTGAGCAGATGGTGGTTTTACAGACGATGGAGGCATTGGTCGATGGACTGCGGCAATGCAGGTGATGTGATTTACCACAGTTCTTGAAGTTCCACAAATATGTTGCCCTTTCCGGGAATCTCCACATATATGTTGGGGTAAACGGAAGGACCGGCTGTTAAACTGGATACATCAGAGGAAAACAGCCACAGGAGAAAACGGTGATGGAAGGGGGATAGTAGAAAGGCAGATAAAAAGACCAGGATTATCAGAAAAATATAAGGATAAAGTTATGGACTGGTAAAGGCGGTAAAAGGGGTTCTTGGCTCCCGTTAAAAAAAACGGGTGAGCCGGGAGCGTTATTTTACTGCCTTCCTGCTGTATCGGACAATCCCTGTGATGCCAGTTTTCCAGGCCGCCCGCAGCCTTCGGGCAGAAAGGCGGCTATATATGCTGACATTGCAGGAATTGAAACGAATTGTGGATGTGCCGGGTTTTGGAGTAAAACTTCCAACGGCAAAGCAGCTAAGGACATCCAGATCGGTAATCGCACAGGAAAGGATTGGCTTGGATTCGGAAATATCCGCTTATCAGAGCGGCTATGTGCTTTATCAGGTGGAAAAATATTTCACAGTGTTTTTACTTCACTCATGCAGGGATTATCTGTATCTGGCAGATGGAAAGGCGGTTATCCTGCCGGAACAATTTTTTGAAAACAGGGAATGGTATCTGCGGCTTGTACTGGAAGGCGAAGACCGGCTGAACCGGAACCATGAAGAAAAGGAACGGAGCTGGAATGTTTCTTACAGCGCTGTATCCGAAGATTGGCTGGCAATGGAAAACCTGACAGAATCCATGTTAGAGCATTTGACAAGGCAAGAGACGGTGGCAGAAATATTGGGGATTTTATCGGCAAGGCAGAAATATGTCATTCAAAAATATTACCTGCAGGGAGAAACACAGGAGCAGATCTCAAAGGAATTAGGCATCAGCCAGCAGGCGGTATCCGCAATGATTTCCCAGGCAGTCCGCAGCATCCGTAAAAATTATCAGGCTTCCCAGAATTGCCCTGATTACAGGATATGTTGCTGGGAGGGCCGGGCATGAGAGGGAAACAGCCGAAGGAACGGGATCATTATGTGCTGCGGATGGCGGACGGTACATTAGTGGATGTGACCAGGGAGGTTTATTTAGAATGGTATCGGTCACGGCGCAGGGAGCGGTATCAGAAGGAGCGGAACCGGAAACATGGCATATGCAGTCTGGACAGCTTAGAGGTCCGGGGGAATGGTTCAGGGCATTTTCAGGATGTGGCAGAGGGGGTGGAGGAGACGGTTTTGCGAAATATCTGCCGGGATAAAGTGAGGGAAGTTCTGGAAAAACTGCCTGCAGAGGACGCCAGGCTGATTGAGCTGCTGTATTTTGCGGAAGCTACGGTAACAGATACGGCAAAGCTCTTTGGCTGCAGCCGGAAAACGATACAGAACCGCCGGAAACGGATATTAGAAGAGTTATGCCGGAAAATGAAAGAGCAGGGAATTCAAGGTGGATATTTCTGAAAGCACATGGTTTTCCACTTTGCGACATCGTGTCGCAAAGTGGAGTCCTTCCATCAGGGATATTTTATTTGTATTGCACTTCAAATTCTCCTGGATTGTCTTTGATATTATTTTGTACATCAGGGTTTTCTGTATTAAATTCTGTAACGTATTCAAAAGAATAAGCTTCCTTACCTTTTTGTGCATTTTTTTCAGAAGTGAATACATCTACGGATACATTGTTAGGATATCCGTTTATATCAAACGAAAAGCGTGTACTGTGGAAATCATTGTCAAGGATATGCTGTATGATTTCCCTGGAACATGCTTCTTTATCCGATACGTCATCTTTATCGGCAATGACATCAATATCCAGCTCATACCAGTTACCGGATGTTGTGTTATTGGAAGAGAGAATGTCCATTTCAATATATTCTTTGGAACACCCACATATCATTCCGCATGATAATAAAATTAAGAGTCCTGTTTTTTTCATTTCCCGTCACCTCCAATTACCTAACCAAATGGTTTGGTTTTGAATAAAGTATAACATCTGGTGATAAAATTTGAAAGAGTAAAACTAACCAAACGGTGAGGTACGATATGTATTACAGGCGGATCAGGGATTTGAGGACAGACCATGATTTACGGCAGATAGATGTGGCTGAATTTTTGGGCTGCCATGAAGGTGTATACAGAAGGTATGAAAATGGGGTGCGGGAGATACCGCTATGGGCATTGTTGAAGCTGGCAGAACGGTATGATGTCAGTGTTGATTATATGCTTGGGATTACAGATAATAGAAGAAAATATGGTGAATAGGGTTATGGCACATTAATTTCTCATGCCATAACTCTTTTTGTATCATGCTCTCCTGCAGGATGTTTTATATCTAATCTTCTGAGCATTTTCAAATATTGGCCATCTTCTATTTACCTAACCGAATAGTACGGTTTTGAGTAGAATATCCTATCTGATGATAAGATTGAAAAGAATAGATCAAACCGAACGGTGAGGTGTAGTATGCATTACAAGAGGATCAGGGATTTAAGGACAGACCATGATTTAAGACAGATAGATGTGGCTGAATTTTTAGGGTGCCATGAAGGAGTGTACAGAAGATACGAAAATGGTTCACGTGAGATACCGCTATGGGCATTGATGAAACTGGCGGAACGGTATGATGTCAGTGTCGATTATATATTGGGGATTACAGATAATAGAAGAAAATATGGGGAATGAAAGGCTATGGGATGAATGTGTACCATAGCCTTTTATTATTTAAGTGGCCCTGTATAGGATTTCCTAATTCATTCATTTGATGCAAAATAATGGTTCAAAGCATACTCGAAATGAGCATTAAACTTTATTGACGCCTATTGGCTAAGCGGCATCTTAGGCTTTACCATATCAAAAGCATGTATATTTGTCCTATAGGTATCTATATCAGCTTCTACGCCTACTTTTTTTAAGTTCTCAACGAATGTACAGGTTTCAGAATAGAAAGGCTCTCCATCGTCAACAAAAGTGTATGCAGGCTGCTCTGGACATATGAACCATTTCTTTCATTCCAGTTAGATAACCGCCTCCATGAATCCATAGAATTCCTGGGGCATTCTTTTTTGGGGATTTAGGCGATAGTAAAAGCGCAGATATAGATTTTCCGTTTTTTTGCGGTATTCTTATCTTTGTGCAGTTTATTTCTTTATTAGTAGAAAATTTATACATAGAAAACAGCTCCAATTTTTTCTCTCACAAATATCATCACAAATGTTATCTGATCCGGTAATCAAGATTCACTATTTCGTAAAAATCCCGATTTGCCCAATGCTTTTATTCTATCATATACAAACATTTCTTTCACTCAATATTAGTTCATATACAAAAAAATAAAAAAGTTTTCAAATCTGCTTGTATTTTTCCCTCTCCAGCCTGCTATTAGTGAAAGGGTAACATTTCTGAAAAATTTCCAGCTATCACAATTCAAAGATTTCCCTTTCACTCGTACCTTGAAAATTTCATAGCCTGCCCAGATTGATACCCGGCATTGAGTGTGCATCTTAGCGTACCCTGCCGGAGAAAACGCCCCAGGAAAGAGAAGCCGGGACAGGGAACGGGTCTGGGAGGAACACAGGAAAACGCTCAATATAACATAAAGCCAGTCCGGGAAACCGGATTGGATAACAGCAGATGCCATGCAGGGAAGCCTTTTTGTTCCGGTGTGTTTGAATATGCCAGGACAGAGGGTTTTCCTGTATTGATGTGCTGTTATCGGCTGGCAGTGCAAATAAAACGAAGGGAGACAGATATATGGGAAGATAGGAAATAAGCGGAAAAGACAGGATGATGGCAGTTATGGGACTGCACAATGAAGAAAGCGAGGGACAAAATATATTGAAAGGAAATGTAAAGAGGATTGTATCCGGCCTGCTGTCGGCGCTCACGGTCTTGTCAGCCTTCTTACAGCCGGTGGGAGTTTATGCGGCAGTGCCGGAGACTGTGGCTTATGAAGCGGAGTACCCGGCTTTTGAGAAGGTGAAAGAAAAACTGGATGCGGATGAAATTGTGGCTGCAAAAGATCATATCGTGGAGATTGACAGTGGCTTTGACGTGGAACATGATTTTTCCGGCATAGAGTTTTCGCCGGATAAAGTAAAAATCATATTCCATGAAGCGAAGGATAAAGATGGGAAAAAGATTGACATCGGGAAGGCAGGGACTTACAAAGCGGTTTATTTTGTAGAGCCGGCCAGTAAGAATCCATCTTACCATATCAGCAGGAACATTATTGTAAAGGAAAAAATGTCTGTATCATCTTCTGAAAAGCGGACGGCAGATGGAGAAGGGAGCGAAAACAGCCATTCCGATGATTCAGAAGGAACGGAAGCAGATGGGGAAGGAGATTTGCCGGGGCAGACGGCAGATGGGGAAGAAATCCCAAAGGAATCCATGACGGAATCCGAGATGGAAGCGGTCATAGAGGGCATGGAACAGGCAGAAGATACAAGACAGGATGCGGAAATGATTGCAGAGGAAGAAGGCATCCTTCTGTTTGCAGAAGCAAGGCAGACGGCAAGGGCTTCTGGTTCCGCAACAATGGTAAAGGGAAGGAAGATTTATTATCCCGGCAACCTGGGAAATTACTCTACCTGTTATTTCACGGTAAATGGGAAGATCGCATACTGCCTGGAGTCTGCAAAGGGTTCCCCGGATACCGGGAGCTACGCCGCCCAGATCATAGACGGGAATCCGAACCTGCAGAAAGCGCTTTATTATGGCTATGGCGGCACAGGGGATGTGACTGCAAGCTATATGCCGTCCTTTGGAGAGGATTTAAAGTATGTGTTCACCCATATCGCGGCCAGTTATTTTTACTGCGGCATGGATGGGTTTGCCGGATGCACGATGGATGATTTGCGGGAGTGCGGGGTGCTTGGTTGGATCAATTATCTGGAAAGCCTGCCTGCGCCGCCCGATCCACAGATCAGTTTGAGCAAGACCGCTTTGAAAGCAGCATATGATGGCTCGAAGCAGGTGACGGGGACAACGAAGCTGAACGGTGATTCCAGAAATTCCATTACCATTAAGCTTCCAAAGGATGTGACATTCCATAATAAGACAGACGGGAGCAAGCAGACAGGGGGAAATGTCCGTGTTTCCGGTGGGACAAGTTTTTATTTTACTGCCCCGGTGACGGTCAATGGGGAATGGAATACCGGAGCAATGAAAGGCAGCATCCGGGTGATATGGAAGGCGCTTGTCGTTCCGACAGGGAGCGCCACGCAGGATATTGGGAGTTATTATGAGGAAGAAGGCGGCAATTCCGTGAGCCTTTCCGTGGACTGGCTGGAACGTGCAAAGGTGAAGGTAATCAAGGTGGATTCCATTGCCAACGCAAAACTTTCCGGCGCTGTATTCGGCGTTTACCGGGATAAGGACTGTACGGACTTGATTACCAGGATGCCTGCAACGGACAGTAATGGTGCGTCGGAAGCAGAAATTGTCATGACACAGAATACGGTGTATCTGAAAGAGATTACGGCTCCGGCAGGATACCGGTATAATGCGACTGCTTACCGTGTGGCTCTGGAAGCGAACCAGACAACTTCCACGACTGTCCCGGATGTGGAGCAGCTTGGAAATCTGACGATTTACAAGGAAGGCGAGGTTCTGACAGGTGCGGATTCCAATGAGAACGGCACAGCATTCCGTTATGAAAGCCGTAGACAGAAGGGCGCTGTATTTAATGTCTATGCGGCAAAGGATATTACCACGCCGTATGGCTCGGTAGTCTATAAAGCCGGGGAGCTGGTGGCGGAAAACCTTGTGACCGGGGACAATGGCTCTGTGACGCTGAAAAACCTGCATCTTGGCACATACCGGGTAAAGGAAATGCAGGCCCCGAAGAACTTCTATAACAAAGGGGAAACAAAGGATGTGGCGATTGCCTATGCCGGGCAGATGGCGGAGGCGGCGTTTGCCAATGCTACATTTTTAAATGACAGGCAGAAAGCGGATGTGCGTGTGGTAAAGAACGATAAGGATACGGGAAATGGACTTGCAGGGGGAATTTTCGGGCTGTATGCTTCAGAAAATATCACCAATGCAGACGGGAATGTTGTTGCATCCCAAGGCGCACTGATAGACAAAGCAACAACGGATGGTGATGGCAATGCAGCATTTTTGGCAGACCTTCCGGTTGGGTTTGGGTATGAGGCAAAAGAAATCCAGGCTCCAGAGGGGTATCTTAGGAATACGGAAGATGTGTATTCTTTCCGGTTTAGTTACACCAATGACCAGGAAGCGAAAGTGACATTCTCCCATACTTTTGCTAATGAGCGTGTCAACGCCACAATCCGGCTGCAGAAGAAGGATAAGGAAACCAATAAAAATATCCCACAGGGGGACGCAACGCTGGAACATGCCGTTTACGGCTTATATGCAAGGAATGACATCCTACACCCGGATAAAAAGACAGGCGTCCTTTATAAAGCCGGGGAGCAGGTGGGGACGCTGACCACGGATAAAGAGGGCAAGGCGGAAATCACAGATTTATACCTTGGGGAGTATTTTGTGAAGGAGGTCACGCCGCCTGCGGGTTATCTGGCAGATGAAACGGAGTATGACTTAGTTTGTAACTATGAGGGAGATTTAGTTGATACGGTAGAGCGTGACTGCACATCCCCGGAACAGGTGAAAAAGCAGCCGTTCCAGATCATCAAGGCGGCAGACAATGGGAAAACCGATGCGGATTTATTATCCGGCGCAGGGTTTACCGCATGGCTGGTATCTTCCCTGGATAAGAAAGAAAATGGCGGGTATGATTTTGATTCCGCTGAACCGGTGGCAATCGGGGAGAACGGGGCAACGGAAATCTTCACTGATGAAAGGGGCTATGCCTGCAGCATCCCGCTCCCGTTTGGGACGTACATTGTGAAAGAAACGACCACGCCGCATAATTATACGCCGGTCAAGGACTTCCTTGTGCATGTCACAGAGCATAAGCCGACGACGCCGCAGGTATGGCGGGTGCTTCTGGACGATGAATTTGAAGCGAAGCTGAAAATCGTGAAGCAGGACGATGAAACGAAGAAAGCTGTGCTTGCAGAAAATACAGAGTTCAAGGTGTATGACCTGGACAACGGGAAATATGTGGAGCAGGTGACGACTTACCCGACCGTGGTAACACATAAATCCTATTTCACGGACAGCGAAGGTTATCTGATTTTGCCGCAGAACCTGAAAATCGGTCATTATCGGATAGAGGAAGTCAATGCCCCGTCTGGCTATACGCTGAATGAGAATTATTATGAAGTGTCCGTGGATTCAGATACGTTGTACCAGATGGACGATGTGTCAGGGGATGTTATCATTGATGTTGTCTATGAAAACCATCCGGTAAAGGGTGAGCTGCATATCGTGAAGAAGGGTGAAGTGCTGAACCGGTACGATGATAAGGATTTCCGGTATGAGGTGGAAACATTAGAGGGTGCAGAGTTCAAAGTTTATGCGGCAGAGGATATTTACACCGCTGATTTCCAGAAGGATGAAAACGGGAACCGGATTCTTGAATATGCTTCTGGCGTATTGGTGGATACGCTGGTGACAGATAAAGACGGGAAAGCGTCGATTGAAAACCTTCCGCTTGGCACATACCGAGTAGAAGAAACAAAAGCCCCGGAAGGGTTTGTGCTGAATGGAGAGGCGCAGACCATTACTTTTGCTTACACAGACCAGAACACGCCAATCATTGAACAGACAGCCACATTTGAGAATGACCGCCAGAAGGTGGCGATTGCAGTGGTGAAGAAAGATGCAGAGAATGAATCTGTGGTAGCGGGGGCAGTCTTTGGACTGTATGCGAAGGCTGATATTTTCGCACATGGGGAAGTGATTGTTAAAGCGGATATGCTGCTTGGTGAAGCCATGACAGGGGAAGATGGCAGGGCAGTCTTTGGCCTGGATCTGCCTTTCGGGGAATATTACATCCGGGAGGAACAGGCTCCTGCAGGCTATGTATCTTCCGATGAAACCATTGAAGTATCTGCAGCATACCAGGGGCAGGATGTAGAAGTTGCAGAATATGTGTCTGAATTTAAAAATGAACCGACAACCGTTTCCATTAAAAAGACAGACCTTGCAACAGGCGTGGAACTGGAAGGGGCAGCATTGACTGTCCTTGATAAAGACGGGGATATCGTAGATACATGGAAATCCGTCAAAGGAGAGGAACATATCATTAAGCGGCTGACCGTCGGAGAAACTTATACGCTCCGGGAGGAATTAGCGCCTTATGGGTATTTAAAGGCAGAAGAAATCACGTTTACCGTGGAAGATATGGCTGAAATCCAAAAAGTGGAGATGAAGGACGGTGTGCCGACAGGTACGCTCCTGATCAACAAAGAAGGGGAGTTTTTAGAAAATGTATCGTTGCTGGACAGCATTGGCGGCTGGATCACGCATCTGTTTGAGTATGTCACCGGCTCACTGAAAGATGTTGTCTTTGAAGTGTATGCTCTGGAGGATATAAAAGCGGCAGATGGGGAGAGTGAGGATTATTATAAAAAGGATGAGCTGATAGCTGCCATCACCACGGACGATAGCGGGATTGCAAAACTGGACAATCTCCCTCTTGGGAAATATTATGTGAAGGAGAAAGAAACAGCAGAGGGTTATGTCCTTGACGGGGAAATCCGGGAGATTGACCTGACTTACCGTGATCAGGACACAGCGGTTGTCACGTTCTCTACGGACTGGCAGAATAACCGCCAGAAAGCAGAAGTCAATGTAATAAAGACGGAGAAAGATTCTGACCGTGCAGTGGAAGGGACGGTATTCGCCCTTTGTGCGAAAGAGGACATCACCAATAAAGATGGCGAAGTGATCATGGAGGCGGATACGGTGATTGAGGAAAAAGCCACGGACGAAGATGGGAAGCTGTCATTTGCGGCTGTCCTCCCGATTGGGTTCCCTTATTATGTGAAAGAAACGGCCCCCGCTCCGGGATTTACCAGCGAAGGTGAAACAAAGGAATTTGACTTCACCTATGAAGATGCGGAGCAAGAAAGCATTTCCTATGAATTTGCCTTTGAAAATGTTCCTACGGTATTTGAGTTTACCAAAACATCCCTTACAGATGGAAAAGAGGTAGAGGGTGCGAAGCTTAAGGTAACGGATGAAGACGGCAATCTTGTGGATGAGTGGGTTTCCGGCAAGGAGCCGCATATCATCAAAGAATTAGTAGTTGGTAAGAAATATACCATGACAGAGACACAGCCTGCAGACGGCTATGTGACTGCGGAGAGCATTGAGTTTGTTGTGGAGAATACAGGAGAAGTGCAGAAGGTGGATATGAAGGATGATGTGACAAAGGTGGAGATTTCCAAGACAGACATAGCCGGGAAGGAACTGCCAGGGGCAAAACTTTCCATTCTGGATAAAGACGGGAAAGAAGTAGAAAGCTGGACTTCCGGGAATAAGCCGCATTATATGGAAATGCTGCCAATCGGGGAATACACACTGCATGAGGAAAGTGCGCCGGACGGCTATCTTGTGGCAGAAGATGTGAAGTTTGAAGTTAAGGATACCGGGGAGATCCAGAAGGTTTCGATGAAGGATGAAGCGGAGCCGGGCGAACCGGATCAGCCGAAGGAAACACCGAAACCGAAAACGCCGTCTGCTGAGACTCCGAAAACAGGGGATGACAGGCCGTTCTGGTTATGGCTTGCCTTGGCCGGGATTGCAGTCTGCGGGATAGCAAGCTCTGTGATTATATTCTGCAGAAAAAGGAAGGAGGACTGACAGCGTTTGGAGCAATCCAAGAAAACGCTCATTGCAACACAATAATAATTTAATAAGACATATGGGCGTTTGCAGAAAGAATCTGTAAGCGTTTTTTTATGCTTGTATATGGGGAACTGTCCATTATAGGTTTTAAATGGGAATGTATCCACTCAGAAATTGATGTATGGCAGTGCCCCATATGGAAAGGGGTGAAGCAGAATGAAAGGAATCATTGCCGCCGCAGGCGTATTTGTGGCGGTCACGCTGTACTCGTGCATCCGGGCAGGGGCGCAGGAGGACCAGCGGATGGAGGAAATGAGGCAGAGAGGGGAATGGGATGCAGGCAGGAAGGACAGACAGCCGGAACCGGGCGAGGGATAACAGGAGATATGCGGCGGACAGGCCGGGTGACTGTAAACACTGTTATTTCTGGAAAGGAAAGCGGAAAGGCTGCAGCCAGGAGGAATGTTATTACCTTCTCCCGAAGGAGAGTCCGGCATCAGTGGATGTTTCCGAAAATCCTCTGCCGCAGGAATTTAGCGGAAATGGCGGTGGCGGCTGTCAAGGATGTCCATACGGCAGGCATTCCCCATGCATCGGTTACTGTCTGAAAAAAATTTTACAGGAGATGGGGGAGAAAAAACAATCCGCAGGAAAGGAGGGGGAACGACTTGCAGGACGAGGTAAATGAGAAAACCGTATCGCTGTGCGTCAATGGCGGCAAGATCTCCGCAAGGATTCTGAAAGCCGCCATGCTGAAAGCGCTGGCAAAGATGGAACAGGAGAAGCGGAACGGGAAGCAGAAAAAAATGGAGAAACAGGCAGTGCAGAAAGCGGAGAAAGGAGCTGCTAAAAGCCACGGGAAACAGAGCATGGAGAAGCTGATGAATCAAGGATGCCAGCTTTCCAATATTGAAGTGACAGACGGCAATATCAAATCCTTTGAGAAATGTGCCCGGAAATACAGCATTGATTTCAGCTTGAAAAAAGACACATCCATCTCCCCGCCCCGTTATTTTGTATTTTTCAAGGCAAAGGATGTGGATGTCATGACGGCGGCATTTAAGGAATATACCGGGAAGTCGCTGAATAAAAGCAAGAAACCATCCGTCCGCAGGAAGCTGGAACTGGTGAAGGAGCGGGTTGCAAAGCACAGGGAGCGGGAAAAGACGAAACAGAAGGAACGGAGGCCGGAGCATTGAGTGGGAAACCAAAAAAGAAACCTGCAGCAGAGAAAAAATCCGTGCCGTTGTCTGGAAAATTAAAAAGCATAATCCGGGAGAAAATGCTTCCCGTAGATGTGAAGCGTCTGGCAATGCTGAATATCCCCTATGTGATTGTGTTTTATCTAGTGGATAAATTAGCGTGGCTGTACCGCCATTGTGTAGGGGATTCCATGATAGAAAAGTCGATGGCGCTGTTCTTAAATTTCCAACTGGCGTTTGAAAATCCGATTCCGAGTATTCATGGGGGTGATCTGCTGGCCGGAGTGGCCGGGGCTGTGGCTGTGAAACTCATGGTATATCTGAAAGGCAAAAATGCGAAGAAATACCGGCAGGGAGTGGAGTATGGATCTGCAAGGTGGGGAACGCCGAAAGATATTGCCCCATACATAGACCCGGTATTTGAGAATAATATTCTCCTGACGCAGACGGAACGCCTTACCATGAACAGCAGGCCGAAACAGCCAAAGTATGCCAGGAATAAAAATGTAATTATTATTGGAGGAAGTGGAAGCGGCAAGACACGGTTCTATGTGAAGCCGCAGCTCATGCAGATGACGCCGAATGTCAGCTATTGTGTCACTGATCCGAAAGGCACAATCCTGGTCGAATGTGGGGAGATGCTGAGGCGTGGCACACCGAAAATGAAAGACGGGAAAGCGGTACGGGATAAGAATGGAAAAGTTGTTTATGAACCGTATAAGATCAAGGTTTTAAATACCATCAATTTCAACAAAAGTATGCATTACAATCCGTTCCGGTATATCCGCTCGGAGAAAGATATTTTGAAGCTGGTGAACACTATTATTGCAAATACGAAGGGGGAAGGAGAAAAATCTTCCGAAGATTTCTGGACGAAAGCAGAGCGGCTTTTGTACTGTGCATTGATTGGCTATATCTATTATGAAGCGCCAGAGGAAGAACAGAACTTCTCTACGTTACTGGAGTTTATCAATGCTTCGGAGACGAGGGAGGACGATGAAGAATTTAAAAATGCTGTGGACGAACTGTTTGAGGAACTGGAACAGGAGAAGCCGGAACACTTTGCGGTACGGCAATATAAGAAATTCAAGCTTGCGGCGGGCAAAACCTCAAAAAGCATACTTATTTCGTGCGGAGCCAGATTAGCGCCATTTGACATTGCGGAACTGCGGGAGCTGACTTTTTACGATGAAATGGAGCTGGATATGATCGGGGATCAGCGAACGGCAATGTTTATTATCATCTCCGACACGGACGATACCTTCAATTTCCTTGTGGCAATCATGTATACCCAGCTATTCAATTTATTGTGTGACAGGGCGGACGATGTGCATGGTGGCAGGCTTCCTTACCATGTAAGGCTGTTGTTGGATGAGTTCAGCAATATCGGGCAGATCCCAAAGTTTGACAAGCTGATCGCAACGATAAGGAGCAGGGAAATATCAGCGTCTATTATTTTACAGTCGCAGAGCCAGTTGAAAACCATCTATAAAGATGCAGCCGAGACAATTTTAGGTAATTGCGACACCATGTTATTCCTTGGGGGCAAGGAAGGCTCCACGTTAAAGGAGATTTCTGAAAATTTAGGGAAGGAGACGATAGATCTTTACAACACGTCAGATACCCGTGGGCAGAGCCGTTCTTATGGATTAAATTATCAAAAAACAGGAAAAGAATTGATGAGCAGAGATGAGCTTGCCGTTATGGACGGGAATAAGTGCATCCTACAGCTGCGTGGGGTTCGCCCGTTCCTGAGTGACAAGTTCGATATTACCAGGCATAAGCGGTACAAGCAGTTATCGGATTATGACAAGAAGAATGCCTTTGATGTGGAGGCGTATATGAAACACCAGTTAAAAATCAGGATGAAGGAGGAATTTGATCTATATGAAGTAGACGGAAGTGAGGAAACTGCAGAGGGAACAACGGAGCCAGCAGACGGGGATCGGCAGGGGGCATAGACAGGGAAGCTATTCTTTTTGCTGTATGTTAGGCTTGAACTTTGCGACACGATGTCGCAAAGTGGGTTCCATGCAGAAATATTCGTTTGAAACTTGGCAGAAGAAAACTTTACGACACGATGTCGCAAGGTAGATTTTGAAGCATACAAAAAAGTTTACGACACGGTGTCGTAAAGTGGATTTTGTAAGGCGCAGGTATGAAGCATATCCAGAAGAGAAAGTTTGCGACATCGTGTCGCAAAGTCAGAAAGGGGAGATAATGGTTTTTACTATTAAGGCAGTAGGTCAGGAATATATCCTGCAGCCAATCCGGGCAGAGCCTATGATTGGGGAAAACAGCCCATTGCACAAAGAAAATAATACAACAATAAAAAAGAAAGGATAAACCAAATTGGAAAGGGCGAACCGTCAGGAGATACTGGCGGTTTTTTTGTTTGTGCAAAACGGTAAAATCCGTGAAATTCTGATTTTGGTTTCAGGTATAATATGGCATTTTTTACATCAGCAATCGGAATCTTAAAAACATTGGTCGTGGCGATCGGAGCCGGGCTTGCAGTGTGGGGCGTGATTAACCTCCTGGAAGGTTATGGTAATGATAACCCTGGCGCGAAATCGCAAGGAATCAAGCAACTTATGGCCGGAGGTGGGGTTGTCCTCATTGGTACACAGTTGATCCCTCTTCTTGGAAATCTGTTCAGCTAATAAAGGAAAGGGGATTCATTCATGTTCGATGGCATTTTTGAGGCAATCGAGGAGTGGATGAGGGAGCTTTTGACCGGGATGGTAACGTCCAACCTGACGGAAATGTTTTCGGATGTCAATGAGAAAACCGGGGAGATTGCCGCACAGGTTGGACAGACGCCGCAGGGATGGAACGGGAGTATTTTCAGCCTGATACAGAATCTTTCAAATTCGGTGATCGTGCCGATTGCAGGCATGATTATCACGTTTGTCCTCTGCTATGAGCTGATCTCCATGCTGACGGAGAAAAACAGTATGCATGAAATAGATACATGGATGTTTTTCAAGTATTTTTTCAAGATGTGGGTGGCTGTGTATCTGGTCAGCAATACCTTTACCATAGCGATGGCGGTCTTTGACGTGGGGCAGCATGTGGTGAGCGCCGCAGGCGGCGCCATCAACGCACAGACTGCCATCAACATAGATACCATGATAGAGGCAATGGAAACGGCGATGGAATCTATGGAGATCGGGGAGCTTGTAGTGCTGGCCCTGGAAACCATGCTGGTCAGCCTGTGCATGAAGATTATGTCCGTGCTTATCACGGTGCTTCTGTATGGGCGTATGATAGAGATCTACCTTTACACTTCGGTTGCGCCAATCCCTTTTGCCACCTTCTCCAACCGGGAATGGGGGCAGGTGGGGAACAACTATTTCCGTGGGCTTCTGGCGCTTGGGTTCCAGGGGTTCTTTATGATGGTGTGCGTCGGCATTTATGCGGTGCTGGTGTCAACCATTCAGATTTCAGACAACATGCACTCGGCGCTGTTCGGGGTGGCGGCATATACCGTAATCCTCTGTTTCAGCCTGATGAAAACAAGCGGGTTAAGCAAGGCAGTGTTCAATGCGCATTAGACAGCAGGAAGGAGGATTTTTTGAAGATTGGACTGATAGACGTGGATTCCCATAACTGGCCGAACCTGTGTCTGATGAAGTTATCGGCTTACCATAAGGCGCAGGGAGATTCTGTGGAATGGTGGGAGCCGGGAGGCTGGTATGGCATGGTTTATAAAAGCAGGGTATTTACAGACACGTATTCCAAAGATACATTTATGGTCGAAAATGCTGAGGAAGTAATCAGTGGCGGCACAGGCTATGGATTGAAAGAAAACTTGCCGGATGACGTTGAACATAGTTATCCGGATTACAGTTTATATCCGCAGTTTCCCGATACGGCGTATGGCTTTTTAAGCCGTGGATGCCCCCGGAACTGCGGATTTTGTATTGTCAGCGGCAAGGAAGGGAGAAGGAGCGTACAGGTCGCTGATCTTTCTGAATTTTGGGATGGGCAGAAAGAGATAAAACTGATGGATGCGAACCTCCTGGCCTGCCCGGAACATGAAAAGCTGATACAGCAGCTTGCAGAAAGCCGTGCCTGGGTGGATTTCTCCCAGGGGCTGGACATCCGCCTGATAAACCCGGACAATGTTTCCCTGCTGAATCAAGTACGCACAAAGATGGTGCATTTTGCATGGGATAACCCGGACGAGGATCTGACAGGATATTTCCAGAGATTTTTGGAACTGACGGCAGTGAAGGATAAACGGAAGCGGCAGGTCTACGTGCTTACGAATTATGGGAGCAGCCATGAGCAGGATTTATACCGTGTGGAAACCTTGCGTGATATGGGATTTTCGCCATATGTGATGGTTTATGACCGTCCAAGTGCGCCGAAAATTACCCGTCAGCTTCAGCGCTGGGTGAACAACAAGCGGATATTTTATACAGTAAAGGATTTTGCGGATTATGCCGCAGGCAGGAAGGAGGCTGTTTAGATGGCATTTGTCAGTGTGCCGAAAGATTTGACGAAGATTAAGAATAAGGTGGTCTTAAACCTTACAAAGAGGCAGCTTGTCTGCCTTGTGGCTGCGGCGGCTGTAGGGCTGCCTTTTTATTTCCTCACGAAAAATTATATTGGGACAAGTAATGCGGCAACGGGAATGGTGCTTCTGATGCTCCCGGCTTTTTTGTTCGCCATGTATGAGAAAGACGGGATGCCGCTTGAGAAAGTTCTCTTCAATATCATCAATGTGAAATTGAAAAAGCCGGCAGTCCGCCGATATGAGATAAAAAATATCTATGAGATGGAGGAAAGAAAGACCGTGCCGAAACAGAAGAAAGGGGGAGGAAAGCATGGAAAGAAAAAGAGCAAATAGACAGCCAGGAAGGGTGACGGGCAAGGAGGGTGCGATCCACCTGGATGACTGGCTGGATGGGCCGGAGGATGATTATATAGATTTTGAGGACAATCCCGCTTATTCCGGGACGGGCGGCAGCATGGGAATAAACAGGAAGCTCACCCGCCGTGAGAAAAAAGCAATGGAAAAGGCTGCAAAGGAGGCAGAGAAGTTAAGGAAGATCCAGGAGGAAGCAGACCGGAAAGCAAAATTGAAAGCTGCCCGTGAAGCAGAAAAAGCGGCAAAGAGGGAGGCAGCAAGGCAGAAAGCGGAGAAAAAGAAAGGTGTTTCAAAGAAAAAAGCACATTCGGCATCGGCAGTACAAAAATATGGTACAAGAAATGCCGCAGTACACAAAGGCCGGGATACAGCAAAAGAGAAAAAAACAAAGGAGAAACAGGTTTCCGCACAGCAGTCCATTCCCTACCGGGAGATGGCAAAGGACGGGATCTGCCGGGTGCAGGATAAATATTATTCCAAGACCATCCGGTTCTATGATATTAATTATCAGTTGGCACAGAATGAGGATAAAAATGCCATTTTTGAAAATTGGTGCGATTTCCTTAATTATTTTGACAATACCATACATTTCCAGTTATCTTTTGTGAACCATCACAGCAACATGAAGGAGTTTGAATCCATTATCCAGATCAAGCCGCAGAATGATGATTTTGACGATGTGCGGATGGAGTATGCACAGATGCTGAAAAACCAACTTGCGAAAGGTAATAATGGGCTTGTGCGTACCAAATACATCACATTCGGGATTGAAGCTGACAACATCCGGGAGGCAAAGCCGAAGCTGGAACGGATTGAAGCGGATATCCTGAACAACTTTAAGGTGCTTGGCGTATCTGCTTATCCCTTAAATGGAGAGGAACGCCTGCAGGTGCTGTATGAAACCTTTAACCCGGATGAAAAGACACCGTTTAAGTTTTCTTATGATAGTGTGCTGCGTACCGGGATGGGGACGAAGGATTTCATTGCGCCCACCAGTTTCGTATTTAAGAATGGGAAGGACTTCCAGATGGGGGATACCCTTGGGGCGGCATCCTACTTACAGATACTTGCCCCGGAGCTGACGGACAAGATGCTTGCGGAGTTCCTGGATATGGACAGGAACCTGATGGTGAATCTGCATATCCAGTCCTTAGACCAGATGAAGGCAATCAAGCTGGTGAAAAGCAAGGTGACGGACATTAACCGGATGAAAATCGAGGAGCAGAAGAAGGCAGTACGATCAGGGTACGATATGGACATCATCCCCTCTGACCTTAATACCTACGGAGGGGAAGCGAAGCGGCTGTTGGAAGATCTGCAGTCCAGGAATGAGCGGATGTTCCTTGTAACGGTGCTGTTCTTAAACACGGCAAAGACAAAACAGGATCTGGACAACGCCGTATTCCAGACGGCGGGTATTGCACAGAAATACAATTGCTCATTACGCCGATTAGATTATATGCAGGAGCAGGGGTTGATGAGCAGCGTCCCATTGGGATTGAATCTAATCCCTATCAAACGTGCGCTTACTACCACATCCACGGCAATTTTTGTCCCGTTCACCACGCAGGAATTATTTATGGCGGGGGAATCGTTGTATTACGGCTTAAATGCGCTGAGCAACAACATGATCATGGTAGACCGGAAGAAACTGAAAAACCCGAATGGATTGATACTTGGTACGCCCGGATCTGGAAAATCTTTTTCAGCGAAACGAGAAATTACCAATGCTTTCTTTGCCACCCAGGACGACATCATTATTGGAGATCCAGAGGGCGAGTATTATCCACTTGTCCATGCGTTAGGCGGGCAGGTGATCCATATTTCAGCCACAAGCCGGGACTATATTAATCCGATGGACATCAATATGGACTATTCGGATGATGATAACCCACTAGGCGTAAAGAGTGATTTTATCTTATCCTTGTGTGAGCTGATCATGGGGGCAAGGAACGGTATTGAAGCGGAGGAAAAATCGGTGATTGACCGCTGTCTGCCAATCGTGTACCAGAAATATTTTGGGAATCCGATTCCAGAGAATATGCCGGTACTTGGGGATCTGTACCAATGCCTCCGGGAGCAGAAGGAAATGCAGGCACAGCGGATTGCAACAGCGCTTGAAATCTATGTGAACGGTTCCCTGAAAGTATTCAACCATAGGACAAACGTGGAATTGGAGAACCGTATCATCTGCTTTGACATTAAGGACTTGGGGAAACAGTTGAAGAAGCTGGGGATGCTCATTGTCCAGGATCAGGTGTGGAACCGGGTGACGGTCAACCGTGCTGCACGAAAATCCACCAGATACTATGTTGACGAATTCCATCGTGTAGCGACACGTTGTCGCATATAAACTCTGCGTGGGAAAAATCCTGCAA
>NZ_SRYA01000005.1 GCF_004793545.1 Petralouisia muris
TAATTCCCCCATGAATGGGGGCTAGGGGGCTGAAGTGTCGAAGACACTTTTTTATGAAAGGAGCAAATACTCATGTACAACAAAGTCGAAACCAACTTAAACTTTGTGGAAAGAGAGAAACAGATCGAAAAGTTCTGGAAAGACAATGATATTTTTCAGAAAAGTATGGAGAATCGGAAAGAGGGAGAAACCTATACTTTTTATGACGGCCCTCCGACGGCAAACGGCAAGCCTCATATCGGGCATGTGCTGACCCGTGTCATTAAGGATATGATTCCAAGATACCAGACCATGAAAGGAAAAATGGTTCCCCGCAAGGCCGGGTGGGACACTCATGGACTGCCGGTGGAGCTGGAGGTGGAAAAGCTGCTGGGGCTGGACGGAAAAGACCAGATTGAAGCATACGGCTTAGAGCCTTTTATTGATAAATGTAAGGAAAGTGTCTGGAAGTACAAGGGTATGTGGGAGGATTTCTCCGGAACCGTAGGGTTCTGGGCGGATATGGACGACCCTTATGTAACCTACCACAATGATTTTATCGAGTCTGAATGGTGGGCGTTAAAAGAAATCTGGAATCGAAAATTACTGTATAAGGGATTTAAAATTGTGCCCTACTGTCCCCGCTGCGGAACCCCTTTGTCTGCTCAGGAAGTGGCGCAGGGCTATAAGACTGTTAAGGAACGTTCCGCCATTGTGCGGTTCAAGGTAAAAGAGGAGGACGCCTATTTTCTGGCATGGACCACAACTCCCTGGACACTGCCCTCGAATCTGGCTCTCTGCGTGAATCCCGGGGAAACCTACTGCAAGGTTAAAGCAGTAGACGGAATTACCTATTACATGGCAGAAGCCTTGCTGGATCAAGTGATGGGAACTTTACTGGATAAAGAACAGCAGGCAAGCGGCGAAAAAGCCTATGAAGTGCTGGAAACCTGCAAGGGAACAGACCTGGAATACCGGGAATATGAGCCTTTGTATGAAGGGGCAAGGGATGCAGCCGAAAAACAGCATAAGAAAGCGCATTTTGTCACCTGTGACACTTATGTTACCATGACAGATGGTACAGGAATTGTCCATATCGCTCCGGCATTCGGTGAGGACGACTCCAAAGTAGGAAGAAAATATGACCTGCCCTTTGTGCAGTTTGTCAATGAAAAAGGTGAACTGACAGAAGGCGCGCCCTTTGCAGGAACCTTCTGCAAAAAGGCAGATCCTATGATTTTGCAGGAGTTGGAAGATCGGAAATTATTATTTGACGCGCCAAAATTTGAACATGAATATCCCCATTGCTGGCGCTGCGATACGCCGCTGATTTACTATGCAAGAGAATCCTGGTTTATTAAAATGACGGAAGTAAAGGAAGAATTAATCCGCAACAACAACACAATCAACTGGATTCCGGAAAGCATCGGAAAGGGACGGTTCGGCGACTGGCTGGAAAACGTTCAGGACTGGGGCATTTCCAGAAACCGTTACTGGGGAACTCCTTTGAATATCTGGCAGTGTGAGTGCGGGCATATGCATTCCATCGGAAGCATTGCCGAGCTGAAGGAGATGTCAGACAACTGTCCGGAGGAAATTGAGCTGCATCGTCCATATATTGATGAAGTAACCATCAAATGCCCGGAATGCGGCAAGGAAATGCACCGGGTGCCGGAGGTCATTGACTGCTGGTTTGATTCTGGGGCAATGCCATTTGCACAGCATCATTATCCTTTTGAAAATAAAGAGGTATTTGAGCAGCAGTTCCCTGCAAAATTTATTTCAGAAGCAGTAGACCAAACCAGAGGGTGGTTCTATTCCCTGTTGGCAGAGTCCACGCTGCTATTTCATAAAGCGCCTTATGAAAATGTAATTGTTCTGGGGCATGTGCAGGATGAAAACGGTCAGAAGATGAGTAAATCTAAGGGAAATGCGGTGGACCCCTTTGAAGCGTTAAAAACCTACGGAGCAGACGCTATCCGCTGGTATTTCTATGTTAATTCCGCTCCTTGGCTGCCCAACCGGTTCCATGGAAAAGCGGTGCAGGAGGGACAGCGTAAATTTATGGGCACGCTGTGGAACACCTATGCATTTTTCGTATTATATGCGAACATTGACGAGTTCGACGCCTCAAAATATAAGTTAGAATACGATAAATTAACCGTGATGGACAAGTGGCTGTTATCTAAGCTGAATACCCTTGTGACCCAGGTGGACGAGAATCTGGGTAATTACCGGATTCCCGAAGCAGCAAGGGCGCTGCAGGAATTTGTGGAGGATATGAGCAACTGGTATGTGAGAAGAAGCCGGGAGCGGTTCTGGGCAAAAGGCATGGAACAGGATAAAATCAACGCCTATATGACATTGTATACAGCCCTGGTAACCGTCAGCAAAGCGGCGGCTCCTATGATTCCCTTTTTAACGGAGGATATTTACCGGAATCTTGTGTGCAGTGTGGACAGTTCTGCACCAGAGAGCGTACATCTGTGTGATTTTCCAAAAGCAGATGCTTCCATGTCAGATCCGGAATTAGAGAAAAACATGGATGCGGCGCTGAAAATCGTTGTAATGGGAAGAGCCTGCAGAAACAGCGCAAATATCAAGAACCGTCAGCCCATCGGCACGATGTTTGTAAAAGCGGCCCGGGAACTTCCGGAGCTGTTTGTGAATATTATAGAAGAAGAGCTGAATGTGAAAAAAGCAGTGTTTACGGAGGATGTCAGCAGCTTTACGGACTATACCTTTAAGCCGCAGCTTCGCACCGTAGGGCCAAAATACGGCAAGGTTCTGGGGCAGATTCAAAAAGCATTGGCAGAGCTTGACGGCAATAAAGCCATGGCAGAATTGAAATCCAAAGGAAGTATTACCCTTGACAGCATAAATACAGAAGTTGTATTATGTGAAGAGGATCTGCTTATTACAATGACGCAGCAGGAAGGCTATGTGACGGAAAGTGATAACGAAGTAACCGTTGTGCTTGACACAAACTTAACGCCGGAGCTTATTGCAGAAGGTTTTGTCCGTGAATTGATCAGCAAGATTCAGACCATGCGCAAGGAAGCGGGATTTGAGGTCATGGATAAAATTCATGTTTCCTGGCAGGCAGGCGAGGCGATTGCTAAAATTTTCCGGGACTATGGAGAGCAGATTCAGTCTGAAGTGCTGGCAGTCAGCATTTTGGGCGATGAAGTCAGAGGATATGAAAAAGAATGGAATATTAACGGGGAAAAAGTGGTTCTGGGAGTGGAAAAGGCTTAAACAGGAACCAGAGGCCGGATATTTGGAAAGGTCAGGTATCCGGAACTCCGGACGCTATGTTCAGTACTGTATATGTTCTGACATACTGTAACAGACAGCACCAGAGAGGAAGGAGAAAGTTATGCAGAATCAGATGTTTGAGAAAGAAAAATTTATTCAGGAAATTAAAGATAATGTAAAAAATCTTTACCGCAAGACCTTAGAAGAGGCTTCTCAGCAGGAGGTTTACCAGGCGGTGTCTCAGGCGGTGAAGGAAGTTATCATTGACCAATGGCTTGCAACCCAGAAAACCATGGAAAAAGAGGACCCCAAAATGGTATATTATATGTCCATGGAATTTCTGATGGGAAGAGCGCTGGGAAATAACCTGATTAATCTGACTGCTTATAAAGAAGTAAAGGAAGCTCTGGAAGAGATTGGATTTGATTTGAACGTAATTGAAGATGAAGAGCCGGATCCGGCGTTGGGAAATGGCGGTCTGGGAAGGCTTGCAGCATGTTTTATGGAGTCCCTTTCTACTCTGGGATATCCGGCGTACGGATGCGGAATCCGTTACCGTTACGGGCTGTTCCGTCAGAAAATTGAAAATGGATTTCAGGTGGAAGTGCCGGATAACTGGTTAAAGGATGGCTATCCCTTTGAAATGCGCCGTCCAGAGCATACCTTCCAGGTAAAATTCGGCGGGTATGTTCGTTCTGAAGGGGATCCAAGCGGGAAAACAAGGTTTATCCATGAGGGATATCAGACCGTTCGTGCAGTGCCTTACGATATGCCGGTAGTGGGATACAACAATAATATGGTAAACGCCCTGATTGCATGGGATGCAGAGCCGGAAGAGTATTTTGAACTGGATGCTTTTGATAAAGGGGATTACAAGAAGGCAGTAGAGCAGGAAAACCTTGCAAAGAACCTGGTGGAAGTGCTCTATCCCAATGACAACCATATCCAGGGAAAAGAGCTGCGCTTAAAACAGCAGTACTTCTTTGTATCTGCCAGCGTACAGCGCGCTGTTGCCCGCTATAAGAAATATCATACAGATTTGCATAAGCTGCCGGATAAGGTGGCAATTCAGTTAAATGACACCCATCCCACCGTTGCAGTGGCAGAGCTGATGCGCATTTTGCTGGACGAAGAGAATATGGAATGGGATGAAGCATGGACCATTACCACCCGTACTTGTGCATACACCAACCATACCATTATGTCAGAGGCGCTGGAGAAGTGGCCCATTGAGATTTTTTCCAGGCTGCTGCCCAGAGTTTACCAGATTATTGAAGAAATTAACCGCCGGTTTATTCTGGATATTGAGAAGAAGTTCCCAGGCGATTATAATAAAGTAAAGAAAATGGCGATTATTTTTGACGGCCAGGTAAAAATGGCCCATCTTGCCATTGCGGCAGGCTGCTCCGTCAACGGCGTGGCAAGGCTCCATACAGAGATTTTGAAGAATCAGGAACTTCATGAGTTTTATCAGATGTTCCCGGAGAAATTTAATAATAAGACAAACGGAATTACCCAGAGAAGATTTTTATACCACGGCAATCCGCTGTTGGCAGAATGGGTGAATAAATATATTGGAAATGACTGGGTAACCAACCTGTCACATCTGGAGAAACTGGCTGTTTATGCCGATGATGAGAAGGCACAGCAGGAATTTATGAATATTAAATACCAGAATAAGCTGCGTCTTGCAGAGTATATCCGCAAGCATAACGGCATTGAGATAAATCCCCGTTCTATCTTTGATGTGCAGGTAAAACGTCTTCATGAATATAAGCGCCAGCTTCTGAATATTCTGCATGTGATGTATCTGTACAATAAGATTAAGGAACATCCGGAGATGGAATTCTATCCCAGAACCTTTATCTTCGGGGCAAAGGCGGCGGCAGGCTACCGCATTGCCAAGCTGACCATTAAACTGATTAACAGCGTGGCAGATGTGATCAATAATGACGCTTCCATTGGCGGCAAGATTAAAGTTGTATTTATTGAAGATTATAAAGTTTCCATTGCAGAGCAGATTTTTGCGGCTTCCGACGTTTCCGAACAGATTTCTACGGCTAGTAAAGAGGCGTCAGGTACCGGAAATATGAAATTTATGTTGAACGGCGCTGTAACCTTAGGCACTATGGACGGGGCAAATGTGGAAATTGTAGAAGAAGTGGGAGAAGAAAACGCTTTCATTTTCGGAATGAGTTCCCAGGAAGTCATCGACCATGAGCAGAAACGGGATTATGATCCTATGCAGATTTTCAACAATGATCAGGATATCCGTCAGGTGCTGATGCAGTTAATCAACGGAATGTACTCTAGGAATGATCCGGAATTATTCCGTCCGCTGTACAATTCCCTGCTGAACACACAGGATACCCAGTATGCGGATACCTATTTTATTTTGAAAGATTTCCGTTCTTATGCAGAAGTGCAGAGCAGAGTGGAAAAGGCTTACAGAGATGAAAAAGGCTGGGCAAAAATGGCAATGTTAAATACTGCGCATTCCGGCAAATTTACTTCTGACCGGACGATTCAGCAGTATGTGGACGACATTTGGCATCTGGACAAAATTAAGGTGGAAACGCCGAAATAAATAATTGATGGGGCCGCTGACATTTCTTGTGTCCGGCCCCTGTTTGTTTCGTGATGTCTGCGCAAATATTCTGGCGCAGATCTCCGGGAAGCTGATGTGGGCTTGCCCACTTTGTTTTGGTGGTCTGAAATTTATATTCGAGAGCATACTTATTTGCCAAATGATTTGCTATTCTTCTTGGAATAGTGGGAACCTGTTGGCAAATCATTTGGTTTACGGGTATAGCGGAAAGGAAGTCAGGGCATGGAAAAGAAAGGATACAGAAAAACATACCGGCACAAGGTTATTGCGGCTGTGATGCTTGCGGCAGTTGGCATGTGCCATCTGGCAGGGTGTAAGGATGAAGAGGCCCTGGAGAACCAGCAGGCGTACCGGCAGGTGGGGCTGAATAAGCTGGGTGAGGGCAGTTATGAGGAATCTGTGGAAGCTTTTCAGAAAGCATTGGATCAGTCCCAGGCAGTGGTGGGAGAGATGGAAATTGATATTTGCTATTATAAGGCCACTGCCCAGTATAAAGGCGGAGACGCCAAAGGGGCTCTGGAAACCTGTCAGGCGCTGATTGATTATGATAAGAAGGATTATAAAGCATATTATCTGCGGGGCTGCATTTATCTGAAAGAGGAAGATCGGGAAAACACCATGAAGGATTACCGGAAAGCCTTTGAAACCAGCGGAAATAATTATGAAATGTATGTTTTGGCTTATGAAAGCCTGAAAAACGCCGGCTGGGATTCTGAGGCCGAAGAGGTGCTTACGGCAGCTTTAAAACTCAAAGCAGACAAGCCTGAGGAATACCGGGAGCGGGGACATATTTATCTTTTGCAAGGCGATTATGAAAATGCCAAGAAAGAACTGGACAAGGCAATTAACAGCGATGATGTAAAGGCTTTGCTGTATCTGGCCCAGGTGTATGACGCTCAGGGGGATTCCAGCCAGGCAGCGGCTTTGTATGAGAGCTATATTTCCAAGAATAATTCAGATGTGTCTACCTTGGTGGTTCTTGGAGACATGCAGATGGAAGCCGGAAACTACAGCCAGGCGCTGGAATTCTATCAGCAGGCGCTGACGGTAAAGAATCCGCCCAATGAGCAGCAGCTTCGGCGCAATGAAATTATTGCCTGTGAACAGATGCAGGATTTTGAAGCAGCCAGGGAGAAAACGCTGGCTTATATGAAGGATTATCCGGAGGATGAAGAAGCCCAGAAGGAGTATACTTTTTTACAGACCAGGTAGGAGGGAAACAGATGGGCATGTATTTGAATAGTGAAGCTGCATATACTTTGTATAAAAATGAGACGAAGAAACCGTATTTTGTAGGCTTACCGGAATCGATATATGGTGAACCATATCATAAGTAAAGGCGAAAAGGAACGGAAGTTCAGGCAGGAGAAAGAGAATAAGAGTTGTATTTTAACCCCATGGGAGTGTGTGGCTTCCATGGGGTTTTTGTCTGATGTGGGTATATTTTGTGTTTACGGTTTATCAGGCGGGATATATTCTATCAGGTCATGCAGGTCGCATTCCAGAACGTAACATAATCGTTTTAGGATATCAATATCAAGACGCTGTATTTTTCCATCCCTGTAATTGCGTAGTTGTGTTCTCTGCATTTCCGTACGGAAAGACAACTGGTTCATAAAGGCGATTGTGCAAATTGATTAGAATCAGCACAATTGCCTTTTTTCTATTAAATTTAGGGCGAAATACACGAAAAAATGCAACAATTTGTATCAAATTGTTGCATTTTTTATTTACACAGATAATATCGGCTCTTTCCTCACATACTTAACCTCTCTTTAGAAAAAATTATAAAATTTTTTTCAGGAAGCACAACTCTCAATCCCGCTGTTTATCAGGGATTTCACATCCATGCAACAATTTGATACAAACTGTTGCATCCCAAAAATCATCAGGAAGTGATTTCCATTCCGCCTGTTTCAAAGAACATCCATCAGGCGGCAGGAAGAAGAAACAAGGAGGTTCCCATGCTGAAATTAACAGTGAAGGCCGGCGAGTACTTATTGGTTGGAGACGATGTCAAAGTGGTGTTTACCGGAGGCAGTTCCAACAATCTGCATGTTCTGGTGGATGCGCCTAAGTCCATGAACATCGTGCGGAGCACGGCGCTGGAGAAATACGGAATGGCGGCAGATCCGGGAAATGAAGTGAAACACCATAAGGATAAGGAGTTGTCTCCGGAAGCCAAAGAGAAAATCAAAGCGATTCTTATGGAAGAGCGGCGGAAAGCCAGGAAACAGAAGCAATAACAGCAGCAATGGCGTGACCAGGCCATAGCAAGCGGCGGAAAACCGGAAATTAGCGGTAATAATGCGGGGGTAACCTAGGGCTCCTGCTTATTATAGAAGGCTCCTGTTCAGAGAACAGGCAGCAAAGAAAATGCACGCAAACGGATTTGCGGCATTGGTTGTCACCTGGAAATCAGGGATAACAGATACCCGGCAGAAAATGATACCCGGGCATACAAGACCATAAACAACAAGGAGGAAAAATATTATGGCAATGGTAGTACAACACAATCTTACAGCAATGAACTCGAATCGTCAGTTGAGCGTAACAACAAGTGCACAGGCAAAATCATCAGAGAAATTATCATCTGGTTACAGAATTAACCGTGCAGGAGATGATGCGGCAGGGTTGAAGATTTCTGAAAAAATGAGAAGCCAGGTGCGTGGATTGAATAAAGCGTCCAGAAATGCACAGGATGGTATTTCTTTGATTCAGACAGCAGAAGGTGCGTTAAATGAAGCGCATTCTATCTTACAGCGTATGAATGAATTGGCAGTTCAGGGTGCCAATGACACCAACCAGGATATTGACCGTGACGCCATTAATCAGGAATTGGAAGCTTTAACTGCAGAGCTTGACCGGATTTCTGAAACCACTCAGTTCAATAAACAGGAATTGCTGGATGGAAGTTTTTCTGATAAGAAACTTCATGTAGGAGCTAACGCAAATCAGAGCATCAGTATCAGCATCGGTAAGATGGATGCAGCAACCATTGGTTTAAAAGACTTTAAGTATTTTGAAGGACTGAAAACAGTATCCTATAATACAATCTCTTATAATGGTGTAGAATATACGTATGATGCATCAAAGAGTGCAGCTTCCAATAAATCCTTATTCTTAAGTGCAGCAAAAGCCCTTGGTAAGACTACATTTGAAGATGATATGATCGCTATGACTTCAGGCGGAAGCTATACGCTCGTTTCGGGCTCTCCTGCATACAAAACGATGGAGTCTGCAAAAACTTATGGACCAAGTGCAATGGGAAGCCTTTATAAGGGAGCAGCAAGTAATGAATGGTCAAAATTATTGTCAAATGCAAAAACCATTGGAACAACAGCAGGTGGATTTGGCAATAGTGCAACTCTTACAATGCCTACTGTATCGGATTATGATAAGGCAAATGCTACCTTGAAAGCTGTACAGAATGCAATTAACATTGTTTCTACTCAACGTTCCGCTCTTGGTGCGTTGCAGAACCGGTTAGAGCATACGGTTGCAAACCTGGATAATGTAGCAGAAAATACACAGGCAGCAGAATCCAGAATTCGCGATACAGATATGGCTTCTGAGATGGTGGAATACAGCAAGAACAATATTCTTGCACAGGCAGGTCAGTCTATGCTCGCGCAGGCTAACCAGTCTACTCAGGGCGTACTGTCTCTGCTCCAGTAAATTATCGTCATTATTTCAGAATAAAAAAGCCGGCTCTGGCCGGTTTTTTTATTCGAAACAAAGGGAGAGCCGATGGAAGAGAAGATACAAAATTTGTATGAAAGTATTAATTTTTTGGGATTTAATGCAACTTATCACCGGAATAATAATTATGTGGAAAACAGCAAGAAACTGCTGGAGCAGATACAGGAGTTTGTTCAGTGGTTTATAGAAGAAAAGCATTTTGGATTTGAACAGGACATATATGATAATTTGAACGATATTTTGAAAGATTGCGAAACGGCGCTTAAAGAACATGACAATGTACTGATGATGGATGCTTTGGAGCAGGGGATTGCAGGATATTTGGAGATGTTTCTTTCGGAAGAATATTTCAGGGAAAAGGAGAAGAGTGATGCCAGAGAAGTTGATGAACAGGAATCTTAAGGCGCTGGAAAAACGTTTCCCTGGAATATGTGAAATTATGGATGAAAAGAAAGAGGAACTGCTGCAGAAAGAATCAATGCATATTACCGAGGAAACAGCTTTTACTGAAGAACAGATTCTGGTGGCGGAAAAAGATGGACGCAGGCTGTATTTGGCAGGGAGACGCAATCCGAAGGCGCATGCCGAAAACCAGATTTCCGTATTGGGTAAAATAGTTCCAAATGCACCGGTATTTGTGATGGGTATGGGGAATATCCATTATCTGGAAAAGCTGATAGAAGAGTCGGATGATAGTGTAATTATTTTGATATATGAGCCGCTTTTTTCAGTGTTTTATAAACAGTTAAAGCGAATAGATTTTGAAGAAATATTTGGTAAACGGACAGTTAGTTTAGTTGTGGAAGGAATCAATGAAGAGGGACTGGAAAGTGTTGTGGGAACCATGCTGCAGGGGGACAAGGTTCCATTAATGAAATATTTTATATTGCCGAATTATGTGGAATTATGCCGGGAACAAGTGAACCGGTTTCTGGATATTATGATAGAAAAGTCAAAAAGGTATTATGTAGACCTTGGAACAAAAATGTTTTTCAGTCCATATCAGGCAGAGAATTTTTATCATAATATAAAACATCTGCCGACGGGATACAAGGCTTTTCAGCTTTTTCGGACAATACCGGCTGATGTTCCGGCCTTTGTGGTGGCAGCCGGACCATCCTTGAATAAGAATATAAAAGAATTAAAAAGGGCAAAAAATAAATCTTTTATCATTGCAGTGGATACGGCAGTGAAACCCCTATTACAGGAAGGAATTAAACCGGATATGTTTGCAACGCTGGATGGCATAAAACCCCTGGAATTAGTGGAGATGGAACAGGCGAAGAAAATTCCTCTTTTGACGCTGGTAACGGCAGCGGATGCTATTATGGATTATCATACTGGCAAAAAGTTTTTTTTTGATGAAGGTTATGAGTATGTCCGAAAATTATTTGAAATGAATGGAAAGACATTGGAAGGATTTCCGGTAGGAGGTTCTGTTGCCACTTTGGCTTTTTCTTTGGCTTGTTATCTTGGATTCCGAACAATTATTTTTGTAGGTCAGGATTTGGCTTATACAAATAATAGATCTCATGCAGACGGCACGTTCCATGCACAAATGTTGGAAGAAGATACAGAAGACTTTATGAAAGTTCCAGGAAATTACGAAGAGGAAGTGCCCACCTTAACGAATCTGAATGATTACCGAAAATGGTTTGAAGAATATATTGAATGGTGGAAGGAAGGTCATGAAGTAACATTCATTAATGCCACGGAAGGCGGAGCCAAAATCGAAGGAACAGAGTTGATGACATTAGCTGAAGTGATTGACCAAGAGTGTGGGAAAGAAGTGGATATTTCATCCTGTATCGATGGTATGGAACCGGTATTTAATGAGAAAGAGCAGGAGAAAATTTGGGATTATCTCTATGACACGCCAAAACAGGTTCACGAAATTGTCTCTTTAGCCCGGGAAGGGAAAAAACTTTATCATCAATTGGACAAGCTGTGCAAAAAAGGAAATATGGACAAGCGGGCTTATCTGAAGATTTTGAAACGGGTAAAGCGCAACCGGAAGAAAATAGAGGATAATCCTAATTATCAGCTTTTAAGTGAGTCTATGACAAAAGCGGAGCAGATTATCCGTTCCGGACAGTATTTGAGAAGGGAAACGATAGAAGAAGAGGGAATCGAACTTGCAAGACAGGGAAAGAAATACATGGAATTGTTAGAGGAATACGCCCGGATTATGGAAGAATACACAAGGAAGATATTTGATTTCCAAGATAAAGGCAGTGCTGGGAGTGACGGAGCCAGGCTCAGGTCATCTCTAGGACAGACAGAATGAATCAGGAGGAAATGTTATGTTAAACCAGAAAACCATTCTAATTACAGGCGGGACAGGCTCTTTCGGCCATGCATTTACAGAATATGTATTGACTCATTATGAGCCGAAAAAAATCATTATCTATTCCCGTGACGAATTCAAACAGTTCCAGATGGCGGGCAAGTTCCAGAAATACAAAGAAAAGCTGAGGTTTTTTATTGGGGATGTCCGGGACAGAGAGAGGATGTTTCGGGCCTTGGACGGAGTAGATTACGTAGTTCACGCAGCGGCATTAAAACAAGTGCCAGCTTGTGAGTACAACCCTATAGAAGCGGTAAAAACAAACATTAACGGGGCAATGAATCTTGTGGACGCCGCCTTGAATTGCGGAGTAAAGCGGGTAGTGGCGCTGTCCACGGATAAAGCAGTGAATCCCATCAATTTGTATGGTGGAACAAAACTGGTGTCTGATAAATTGTTTATTGCAGCAAATGCCTATTCCGGGGAAAAGGATGTCCGCTTTTCCATTGTCCGATATGGAAATGTGGCTGGAAGCCGAGGTTCCGTAATCCCCTTTTTCCGGCAAATGATAGATCAGGGAGAAAAAATTCTTCCAATTACAGATTATCGGATGACCCGGTTCTGGATCAGCCTGGAGGAAGGAGTGCAGCTGGTAATTAAAGCGCTGGGGGAAGCGAAAGGCGGAGAGACTTTTATATCGAAGATCCCATCTTTTAAAATTACAGATTTGGCCCAGGCGATGGCCCCGGAATGTGCCAGAGAAGAAGTGGGAATTCGGGAAGGGGAAAAGCTGCATGAGATTATGGTAACCCGGGAAGATTCTGCTATGACTTATGAATATGAGAAGCATTATATTATTTATCCCCATTACAGTTGGTGGGAGGAATGCCGCATACTGCCGGGCGGAAAAAAGTGGAGGATGGCTTTGAATACAGTTCCGGGACAAATACAGAATGGCTGGATATTTTGAAGCTTCAGGAGTTATTGGCGCAGATGCAGGGGGAGCAATAAAAAGTGAAACAGAGAACAAAGCAGAACACGGCATGGAAAGGAAACAGGGAAATAAATCAGGAGGGAAGAGAGCATGGGCTATAAAACAGAACAGGAAGCATTCTGGAGCGGAGACTTTGGAAATGGTTACATAGAGAGGAATGAATGCACAAAAAAATCTCTGGCGGCTGTGATTGGGCTTTATTCCAGGATTGCAGGCAGAGCCCCGGGACTGAAAAGTGTGATTGAATTTGGGGCTAATATTGGAATTAACCTGAAAGCAATAAAAACACTGATTCCCGATATTCAGACAGCAGCCATTGAAATCAATCATAATGCAGCGTCCAGGTTAAGGGAGGATTCCTTTTTTCAGGGGCAGATAGAAGTATTTGAAACTTCCATTTTGGAATATGATCCTGTAAAAAAATATGACATGGCATTGATATCCGGCGTATTAATTCATATTAATCCGGAGGAATTGCAGAATGTATATGAGAAGTTATACCATTCTTCCGGAAAATATATTTGCATTATAGAATATTATAATCCGACGCCTGCAGAGATTCCCTACCGGGGGCATGAAGGAAAATTGTTTAAACGGGATTTTGCCGGAGAATTTCTGGATCAGTATCCCGACTGCCGGTTGGTGGATTACGGATTTCAGTATCATAGAGATCATTATTTTCCGGGAGATGACAGTACATGGTTTTTATTAGAGAAGAACTAAAAGGAGAATACATGGTTATTCAGGGAAAACAGATATATGATTTGGCGGCCCGGTTGTTTCCCATCTGCCGCAGCATTACTGGAAGTGGAGTGCGGCAGACTTTGGAGATCTTAAAGCAGCATATCTCTCAGATGAAAATCACAGAGGTGCCCAGCGGCACGAAAGTATTTGACTGGGAGGTGCCTCGGGAATGGAATATTTCAGAGGGATATATTGAGAACAGCTCCGGTGAAAGAGTGATTGATTTTAAGGAAAATAATTTACATATTATGGGATATTCCGTGCCGGTGGATGCATATGTGCAACTGGAGGAACTGAAAAAACATATCTATACAGAACCGGCGCAGCCTACAGTAATTCCTTATCTGACTTCTTATTATAAAGAAAATTTCGGATTCTGCATGAGTGAGAACCAGAAAAATAACCTGCAGGAAGACACTTACCATATGGTGATAAAAAGTGAGTTGAAACAGGGAAGCCTGACTTATGGGGAACTGGTGATTCCGGGAGAGAGCAAAGAGGAAATATTCTTTTCCACTTATATCTGCCATCCTTCCATGGCGAATAACGAATGTTCTGGCCCGGCTCTGGCTGTGTATCTTGCAGAGTGGATTTCGGGGCTGACCAGCAGAAGATATACCTACCGCTTTGTGTTTGTGCCGGAGACAATTGGTTCCATTGCTTATCTGAGCAGGCATTGGAAAGAAATGAAAAACAATGTAATTGCAGGTTTCAATCTTTCCTGTGTGGGGGACAATGATCATTATTCCATGGTGGAATCCAGATATGGAGATACTTTGTCGGATCGGGCGTTAAAGAATGTGCTTCGGTATCATTGTGAAGAATTTATGGTGTATCCTTTTCTGAAAAGAGGCTCGGATGAGCGTCAGTACAATGCGCCGGGCATTGATTTGCCGGTGGTGAGTTTCTGCCGTACGAAATATGGGGAATATCCTCAGTACCATACTTCGGCGGATAATATGGACTATATTTCACCGGAAGGATTTCAGGGCAGCTATGAAGTAATGACGAAAGTGATTCGTGCTCTGGAATGCAACAGGAAATACAAGGTGAAGGTTTTATGTGAGCCTCAGCTTGGAAAACGGGGCCTGTACCCCACAGTCAGCCGGAAGGGACAGTATGACAAAGTTTACGGCATCACCACCTTTCTTGCCTATGTGGATGGAAAGAATGATATGATAGCCATTAGTGATCGGATTGGATACCCTGTGGACATGCTGATTGATATTGCGGAAAAATTGATGGAAAATGATTTGATTTCAGGATAAGGACAGAAGTGAAAAGGAAAGGAATGAAGTATGGAAAAATGGAACGGAACCATTCGCAATGTGCTGGAATATATTGAGCATTCTGCAAGAGAATATCCGTCTAACCCTGCATTTCGGGACGATAAGACGCAGGTTACATATTCAGAACTGCTGCAGCAGACAAGAAGATTAGGGTATCAGATTGCAAAAAAGATTTCCGGAATGCGTAATCCGATAGCTGTTTTCATGGATAAATCTGTGGAATGCCTGATTTCTTTTTTTGGGATTGCCGCCAGCGGGAATTTTTATGTCTGCATGGACACACAGATGGCGCCGGAGCGCATCCGTAAGATCTTGAACAGCTTACAGCCGGCTGCAGTCCTTGGCAAATCTATTCAGAACGAAAAGCTTTTTTCGGACTATTTGATATTGGATTATGAAGAACTTCTAGCTGCAGGGACAGAGGAGGGAAAACAGCAGGAATGCCTGAAGAATATCCGAAGAAACATGATTGATGCAGACCCATTGTACATTCTGTATACTTCAGGTTCCACCGGGATTCCCAAGGGAAGCGTCATCAGCCACAGGTCTGTCATTGACTATGCAGAGTGGGTCAGCCGCATTTTTCAATTTGATGAGAAAACGGTGTTCGGAAGTCAGACTCCATTTTATTTCAGTATGTCTGTGTTGGATATTTTTACAACCATACGCAATGGGGCGGCATTGCAGATTATCCCGAAGAAATTGTTTTCTTTTCCGGTGAAGCTTTTGGAATATATGAAGGAAACCCATGTGAACGCCATATACTGGGTTCCCTCGGCGCTGTCCATTGTGGCGGACTGGCAGGCTTTGGACTATGTTGCGCTGCCACAACTGCATACGGTTTTGTTTGCAGGGGAAGTAATGCCCACCAGGCAGTTGAACGTTTGGCGCAGCCATTTGCCGGAGGCAAGATACGCGAATCTGTTTGGCCCTACGGAAATTACAGATATTGGCTTGTATTATATCTTAGACCGGGAATTTTCAGATGAAGAACCGATTCCCATCGGCGTTCCCTGTGAAAATATAGATGCTTTTGCTGTGACAGAAGAAGGGAAACTCATCGGGAAAGGCGAGACAGGGGAGTTGTATTTCAGAGGCTCCTTTGTGGGCTGCGGCTATTATAATAATCCGGAAAAGACCCAAGAAGTCTTTATCCAGAATCCTCTGCAAAGTTCTTATCCCGATCCGGTGTACCGCACCGGAGATCTGGTAAGGCTCAATGAGCGGGGAGAGTATCTTTACCAGGGACGGAAAGATTTCCAGATTAAGCATATGGGCTACCGGATTGAGTTAGGGGAAATTGAACATGCGGCAGGTTCTTTCCAAAAGCTGGAGCGGGCAGCCTGTATCTATCATACAGGGAAAGATAAAATTATTCTTATCTATCAGGGAACTGCCGGGAAGGAAGAAATTATGGCGTATTTGAAAGATTTACTTCCGGCCTATATGATGCCGGAAGTAATGGTTCAGGTGCCGGCTATGCCCTTGAACGCCAACGGCAAGATTGACCGTAAGCGTTTACAGGAGCAGTATGGAGAGACATAACGAAACAATGGAAGAACAGATGGAAAGGATGGACAGTGAGATGAAGCAGGTACAGTTAGAAGACATTATCAATCTCTTTAAAGAAGTTCAACCCCTGGGAAATTATGAAGAGGATACCTTGCTGTATGAAAGCGGGTATGTGGATTCTCTGACGATTTTCGGACGGGTATTGCCGGAATTGGAGAAAAGATACGGAATCAAGGTGGAGCCGCCGGAACTGATTCCTGAGCATTTTGAAACTCCGGCAGCGATTTTAAAATATTTGAAAGGCAAAGTGGCACAACTTGTCTGAAGAAAAATTTATTGCAGAAGAGACGGGTGGGAAATATTTTACAAAAGCGCTGCGGTAAGGAGAAAAGATGGACGAAGCATATATTTCATATAAAAAAATTGCATCTGAATTGAACATAAAGCCGGGACAAAATGTGTATCTTTCTTCTGATATTCTGGCCCTTGCCTGGACTGCCGGGCAAAATGGAGAAACCTTTGAGGCCGAGGAACTGATTGACAGTTTTCAGCGTCAGATAACGGCAGACGGGACGCTTATCATCCCTTCCTTTCACTTTGATTTTAGCAATAAGGGAAGCTACGATTACCGAAAGACCCCTTCCTCTTCGGGAGCATTGGGAAATGCGGCATTGAAGCGGAATGATTTCAGGCGCACGAAGCATCCCATGCATTCATTTTGTGTCTGGGGAAAGGGACAGGAAATTTTGTGTGAAATGGAGAATCTGAATTCTTTCGGAGAAGATTCCCCTTTTGCATGGATGCATGAAAATCATGCCATACAGGTGTTGGTGGGAACGGATTATCAGCGCAGCATGACATTTGTCCATTATGTGGAGTACATGGCGGATGTGCCCTACCGTTTTCCTAAGGAATTCACGGGAACCTATGTGGAGGAAAGCGGAAGGGAGACACAGCGGACTTATCAGTATCCGGCCAGAAAACTGGAACTTGGAAGCATTGAGAAGTTTAACCGTATCGGCAGGAAGTTAGAAGAACAAGGAACGGCTGAATGTTATGAGATTAACGGCGTTCCTGTGAAGAAAGTTATGCTGGCCGAAAGTTATCCAATTATTTATGAGGATGCAAAATACAATATGTGCCGGAATTTATATGATTTTAACAGAGAGCGGGAATGGATTTGGCAGTAGGGATTTATCTGTTAAAAGGAATTAAGTGGAGGAAGAGAAGATGGAGGAAGGAACAAAGAAAAATTCCAGGGCTTGGTCGGAGATTTACCGGACGACTGCTTTTGGGAATGCATATCCTACGGATGGATTAGTCAGTATCTACCATCATTTTATAAAAAAAGAATTGAAAGGCGCAGGGCATCCGCTGAAAGTACTGGATTTTGCATGCAGCCATGGGGCAAATGCAAAATTTTTTGCCAATCTGGGATTTGATGTCTATGGCATTGATATTTCAAAAGAGGCCATTGATTTCTGTATTCAGGAACAGGGATTTGGACCGGAACAATTTGTGGCCTGTGATATTTTAAACGAGGAACGGCCTGTGAAGGAGATGTTCGGAACCTTTGATTTGATCATTGCATCGGAATGTCTTTATTATTTTGCTGAAAAAGACTTACAAAGGCTGCTGCAGGAATTTCAGGATTGTATGAAGGATGGGGCGGTTTTTTATGGGAATATGCATACCTGGAATCATCAACTGTATCGGAATTACAGGCAGACAAATAGAAATGAAGAAGGGCTGACAGAGATACCGGAATCTGGAACGGCAGGGCTTCCTCTGGGAGTGCGTATTGTGGAAAACAAAGAGGAAATGAGAAAGCTGTTTGGGGTATTTCAGGAGAAAGCCATTGTCCGATCTGTATTGGAACTGGAATCAGAAAATGAAACGCTGCATTTTATTGGGAAGAAAACAGAGATATTGCAAGAGGGATAGAGATGGAGAAAAAGAGATTGGCAATTATTACAGCCAGAGGAGGAAGTAAACGCATACCGGGGAAAAATATCCGGGAATTCTGCGGCAGGCCCATGATTGCCTATTCCATTGAGGCGGCTATAGAAAGCAGGATTTTTACAGAAGTTATGGTGTCTACAGACAGTGTAAAGATTGCGGAAACTGCGAAAAAATACGGGGCAAAGGTTCCTTTTATGAGAAGCCGGGAAAATTCCAATGATTATGCAGCCACTTCGGATGTGATTCTGGAAGTGCTTAAGAATTACAGAATGCTGAAGCAGGAATTTGATTGTTTTTGCTGTATCTATCCCACAGCGCCCTTTCTGACGCCGGAAAGGCTGAAAGAAGCCATGCAGCTTATGGAAGAGCATCATCCTTCCGCGGTTTTGCCGGTGGTTGCTTATTCCTATCCTCCCCAGCGGTGTTTTATTATGGGAAAGGACAATCGGCTGGAATATAAATATCCGGAATATATCCGAGCCCGTTCCCAGGATTTGGAAAAGCAGTATCATGACGCCGGGCAGTTTTATATTTACCAGAGTGAAGAATATCTCAGGAAGAAAGGCATGATTGCAGAGAATATAATGCCTCTGGTTTTATCAGAACTGGAGGTGCAGGATATAGATAATGAGGAAGACTGGAAGCTGGCAGAATTGAAGTATCTGTTGGTGAAAGGGAAGGAGAATTTTGGTGAATAAGAAGATAGAAACGCTGATAGAAAGAGAACAGTGGGAACAGGCATGGAATGCGATTACTGATTATGAAGCAGTGCAGCCGGAAGATGTGGAAATTAATGTCTATAAGTTTTTGTGCGCTATGTACATTGGGGAATATGAAGCGGCTTTTAGATATGCGAAGACGGCAGTAAAGGATATGCCTTATTCGCCGGATGCACATTACAATTATGCCTGTGCATGCCAGGCATGTGGAAAATTATATGACGCTTATGAACAGTATGGAGTTGCTTTGGAGTTGGCTTTTGGAGGTAATTTTTATCAATTTGATGCTTCCCAGCTGGAACAAAGTATTGCAGATTTATTGGAATTGATTCGCTTTGATGCAGAGGAGGCAAAAGGAGAGGAAGCAAAGGAAAAAAAGCGGCAGGTGGACTATCTGCTAGAAAAAAGCGGTATGAAATGGGAAGTTGGAAGATCGCTTTTTCATAGCGATTATGAAATAATTTCTTCTGAATATATGGATTATCAGCAGCTGTCAAAATTATACGTTGCACCTGCCTCAGCAGAAGCAGCCTGGTGCATAGAGTGTGGATATTACAACAAGGCTACCTGTTATTCCAGAGCGGAACTTCAGCGTTCGGAAAGAGAAATTAACAGTTTAGTTATGGAGACGGATAAGGACTTGTTTTTACCGATTGTGATGCCGGAAAGAGGGTATTTATCTTTTGAAGTGAATGGAAAAAATGCAGTGATTGCGAATAAGCAGCCTTGGCAGTATGTCAATTACCGTATACCAAAAGGAAAAATTTCCATAGTTTCGGAGAAACAATTTCGCGTTGGATCAGCGATACCGATTGAGCATCATCCAAAAAGAAAACGGTTGGTATTAAATATTTTTATAGATGGATTGTCCCAAATGATAGTTGGAAGAGAGTTTTCCAAATTGATGCCTCATACATATGATTTTTTTAGAAAAGGAATGTTATGCACTAATGCTTATACAGCAGGAGATTGGACATTTCCATCCATTGCCAGCATTGTTACCGGGCAGACAATCGCAAAGCATAAAATGCTCCATTCTAAATTGCTTAGAAAGTTGGATGGAGACACTCCTATATTGTTTGAGTATTTTAAAGAAGCCGGATATAATACTACGAAAATAGGAGGAAATTGGCGGATTACGCCGAATTATGGGTATGCTCGGGGGATAGACCGTACCTTTTATCAGCATCATTATAACGGATATTTTGCGGAAGATATCATATCGGACGCCATAGAACAGATGCATTCTATGCGGGAGACCGATCAGTTTATCTGGATGGAAATCGGTGATCTTCATTTGGTGGCTGACGGGATTAATCTTGGTTCCCATATAAGTGAATTTTCTTTATGGGAAAATCAGCAGGAGCAGAAAAAAATCAATTCAGTCAAGCAGGAATATAGTGCAGCAATGACGGCATATTACAAAAAAGAAATTGAAAAGGTGGATCGTAAGCTGGCGTCTTTATACCAGTATATTGAAGACAACTATAAAGATAATGAAATATTAGTGTCGTTGTTCGCGGATCATGGTCAGGGATTTCTGATTCAGCCTGGACAGGAGTTTTTGAGCCGGGGCCGGAGTAACGTTGCCTTTATGGTTCGAGGCGGCGGAGTGGAAGGTGAAACAGAAGAAATTATATCTACCTGTGACTATACGCCAATAATGTGTCATATGGCTGGCATACCGTTTTCCTTTGAAAATACAGACGCTCATCTTCCGCTGTGCTTTGGAGGAAATGAAGAGCGGGAATTTGCCATTACGGAGAGTATTCATGTGGATGATCCATATCAGATAGCATTGAAGGGAAAAGAATTTACCTTTTATTTCACCAGTGAGGAACTTGTGACTTCAGAGTGCAGAATTCCGTTGAAAAAATACAATGTAAAGCTGGAAGATGATAAGGGAAATGAATTGGAAAATATGGAGTTGAAGATGCGGTTCACGGAGTATTGCCTGAAACATATTTCCCCATGTGTGATTTATGACAATTAAACTGTAGACAGGAGGACAGGCTTTGGAAAAAGGTGTGTTATATTGGATTACCGGGCTTTCCGGTGCAGGGAAAACAACAGTTGGAACAAAATTATATTACGAATTGAGAAAGACATGTCCGGGTTTAGTGATACTGGACGGGGATATTCTGAAAAAACTGGTGGGGGATTCTCTGGGCTATTCCCGGGAAGAACGCCTGAAACGGGCAAATTATTATTCCCAAATGTGCAAGATTTTGACTGATCAGGGGATCACAGTGATTATCTGCACCATTGCCATGTACGATTCCGTCCGGGAATGGAACCGGAAATACATAGAAAAATATGTGGAAGTCTATCTGAAAGTTGACCGGGAAATCCTGATGAAACGGGATAAAAAAGGACTGTATTCTAGGCAGAGATCTGGAAAAGTTTCTGAAATCGCAGGTCTGGATATTGATGTGGAATATCCGAAAACGCCGGATGTGGTGATTGAAAACGATGGCTCTGTCTCTGTCCGTGAATGTGTGGAAAAAATTATGGCATATCCGGTAAAGCAAAAAGACACCTTCCGCCGGGATGTGGATTACTGGAATCACTATTATGCAAAGAAGCTGAAAGAGATTCAATCCCCCAGCGATTTTGCCCAGTCGGTAATTTCCCATTTGGAACCGGGAAAATCTCTGATTGATTTGGGATGCGGAAATGGCCGTGACAGCCTTTATTTTATGGAACATCATTTGAATGTGACAGGAATTGACGCTTCAGAAGAGGCGATTTCTCAATTGAATCAGCTCAAATTGGAGAATGGCAATTTTGTCTGTGATGATTTTGTAAGTTCCAAAGCATTATATCAGGTGCAGTATGATTATATTTACAGCCGCTGGACCATGCATGCAATTTCAGAACAACAGGAGGATGAATTGTTAGAGAACGTGGCGGAGGCGGTAAAAGAGGGCGGATTGTTTTTGATAGAGGCTCGAAGCATTCAGGATGACTTGTATGGTAAAGGGATGTGCGTGGGAAATAATGCTTTCATTTATCATGAGCATTTCCGAAGGTTTATGGATAAAGAAATATTTATTCCAAAACTGGAAAATCATGGATTCCGGGTAATATCCCTAGAAGAGGGAGAGAATTATTCAAAAACAGAGACGTCTAATCCTGTGCTGGTGCGGATTGTTGCGTCCAGGGGGCCGAAGGGAGAATAAGAACATGGAAAAATTGGCAATTAATGGCGGCTATCCGGTTCGTTCTGGAAAAATATATTATGGAAGACAGTGGATTGACGAGGAGGATATTCAGGCTGTGTCAGAGGTGCTGAGAAGCAGTTTTATCACCTGCGGGCCGAAGGTGGATGAGATGGAGCGGACTCTGGAAACTTATACAGGGGCGAAATATGCGGTGGCAGTGTCCAATGGGACGGCGGCTCTTCACTGTGCATGTATGGCAGCGGGCATTGGAGCGGGGGATGAGGTAATCACAACGCCCCTTACTTTTGCAGCAAGTGCAAATTGTATTCTTTACTGCGGTGCAGTTCCCGTCTTTGCGGATATTAATCCTGAAACCTATAACATTGATCCGGAAAGCATCCGTGCCCATATCACAGAAAAAACAAAAGCGGTGATTGCAGTTGATTTTTCCGGCCAGGCAGTGCAGCATGAAGAAATTCGGGCGATTTGTGATGAATTTCATTTGGTGTTTATTGAGGACGCGGCCCATGCAATTGCCACAAAATATAAGGGGAGACAGGTGGGGAGCCTTGCAGATTTAACCACATTCAGTTTTCATCCGGTAAAAACTATTACAGGAGGAGAAGGGGGCGCTGTGCTGACCAGTCAGGAAAAATTATACCGGAAACTGGCTCTTGCCCGTACCCATGGCATTACTCATGAAGCATCCATGATGGAAAATCCTGTTAAGGAGGGCCCATGGCATTACGAACAGATTGCATTGGGATATAATTACCGGATTACTGATTTCCAGGCGGCCCTGATTGTAAGCCAGATGAAGAAACTGGATGGCTTTGCGGCCAGAAGAAAAGAGATTGTGAAAAGGTATGATACAGCATTTTCAGAGCTTTCGGAACTGATTCTTCAGAAAGAAATTCCAGAATCAGATACCTGCAGGCATTTGTATATCATCCGATTAAGGCTGGACAGGCTAAGCTGCAGCCGAAGGGAATTTTTTGATGCAATGGGGGAAGAGAATGTGCAGTGTCAGGTGCATTATATTCCCGTGTACTGGTTTCCGTATTATCAGCGCCTTGGATATAAGAAGGGGTTGTGTCCCAACGCAGAAAAGGTTTATGAAGGAATTATGAGCATTCCCATTTATCCGGCTATGACGGATCAGGATGTGGCGGATGTGATTCATGCAGTGAGGAAAGTGACGGAGAATTATAAACGTCCGCTGTCGTCTCTGTAAATGAAAAATGTTGCAGCAGGCTCCAATCGGTGCAATTTGTTCCAGAATTTTGGCAGAGAAAGAGTTTTTATACCCGTAAGCCAAATGATTTGCCAACAAGTTTTCGCTATTTCAAAATTTCTTCGTAAGGAGGGTGTTATACAGGATGTTTCGGATGTTTGAGAAAATTAATTGCGGCTTGCCTTATTTCATTGCAGAAATAAGTGCAAACCATGCAGGAAAATTAGAAAATGCTTTGGAAATTGTTCGCAGATCAGCGGCGGCGGGAGCGAATTGCGTAAAGATACAGACCTATACGGCGGATACCCTGACAATTGACTGCGGAAATGAGCATTTTATGATTGATGGTGGATTATGGGATGGATACAGGCTTTATGATTTGTATCAGGACGCCGGGACTCCTTGGGAATGGCAAGCCCGTATCAAAGAGGAATGTAAAAGGTGCGGAGTGGATTTTCTGTCAACGCCATTTGATGACACGGCAGTGGATTTTTTAGAGCGGATAGGCTGTGAAGCATACAAAATAGCAAGCTTTGAGTTGGTGGACATTCCATTGATCGAATATGCCGCGTCGAAAGGCAAACCAATGATCCTTTCCTGCGGCATGGGCAGCCCGGAGGAAATACAGGATGCCGTAGACTCCTGCCGAAGAGTTGGAAACAGCCAGATTGTTTTACTGAAATGCTGCAGTGAATATCCTGCAGATTGGGCGGATATGCATTTGGGGAATATTCCGGATATGAAGCGGCGGTTCGGCGTGGATGTGGGATTGTCGGATCACAGTATGGGAAGTATGGGCGCAGTGGTAGGAGCGGCATTGGGGGCATGTGTGATTGAGAAACATGTTTGTCTGTCAAGAGACATTAAGAGTCCGGACAGTGCATTCAGTATGGAACTGGATGAGTTTGCCCAAATGGTGCAGGACGTGCAGAATGCAAAATTAATCGCCCGGGGACCGGACTATGCGTTGTCAGAAAAGGAGAAAAATTCTCTGGTTTTTAGAAGGAGTTTATTTGCGGTTAAGGACATAGCAATTGGCGAAGAACTGACCGCACAGAATATTCGCAGTATTCGTCCCGGACAAGGAATAGCGCCAAAATATATGCCTGCACTTGTCGGGAAAAAAAGTAAACGGGCAATTCAAAGAGGCGAACCAATTACACGGGAAATCCTAGAAGAATTAAGGAATTTTTGATTCTTCTGAATTAGAAATATAGGAATAGTTTTTAGATGGAATGTAATATTTAGGTACAATGCGTTATGTCCAAGCCAGGAGGAATGGAAATGGATAATTGCAAGGGGGAAAATAAATTTCACACCTTTGAGGTGTGCAGCGTGAATGCCAGAGCGTCCAGACTGGAGGCAGAGAGGCTGATTTTGGGTGAAATCACAGAAAAGGATACTCCGCTGATTGTCAAATGGCGCTCAGACCCAAAAGTGTACCGATATTTTTTCTCGCCCCATCCATTGACAGCGGAGGAGCATCTGGACTGGTACAAAAATCAGTATTTGCATCAAAATAACCGGGTGGACTGGATAGCAGTAGAGAAGGTAACAGGAAAGCCTGTCGGCATTTTTGGCATAAAGAGGGAAAAAGTCGGTGATACCGAAACGGAGGTAAGCTATCTTCTTGCGCCAGAATTTCGAGGAAAAGGGTACGCCGCTGAAGCAGTGGATCGAATTCTGAAATTTGCATCAAAACAATGGCTCTGCCATAGCGCAGTTGCGAGAATTCATGGGGACAATCAGGAATCCATCAGGTTTATTGGGAACCTTGGATTTGTATGGCTTGAGACAGTAGGAAATTTTGTTACGTATCGGAAAACGCTCGTCAAAAAAGACGATAAGGGATGGAAGAAAAAAGTTGTCCAGCCTTTCTTTCCCCACCGAAAAGAAAACCGTATGTCCTTCCATCTCCAGCTTTGAAATTAAAAAAACACGCTGTATACACCAACCGGAAAAAGGTAATTTTTCGGCGGTCATTTCTGTTCCGCAGCTTTTTCCTCAAATGGCCTAATCTTGCATAGATAATCTCTATCGTTAAATGGACAATCGAGTATATGGAAAATGAAATAAATGTTTTCTGAAAGATAACAGGAAAAATAGTTTCCAAAATCGAACAAGTCTGTTACAATGATGAAAAAGACAAGGTTTTAGAGAATCCAGGTATTACAACGGAAAATGTAAGACGCAGACAAAATGGATTCTATAATCGGAATGTTTGTCAGCAGGAGTGAAAATAATGAAAAAAATATTATTCCGTGCCGACGGAAACGCTGCAATCGGCGCAGGCCATGTGATGCGCTGCCTTTCCATCGGAGCGGCAGCCAGGGAACTGGAAATCGAATGTGTATATGTGACAGCGGACCCTTCTTTTGAAAAAATGATTCAGGAGAAGGGATTTTCCTGTATGGTAATGAATACGCTATATTCTGATATGGATAGTGAATGGGCGGCTCTGGAACATATCTTAAACCAATATCAGCCGGATACTGTGTTTGTTGACAGCTATTATGTGACGTCAGAGTATCTGAAACGCCTGAAACAATACGGTAAAACAGTTTATCTGGATGATGTGCTGGCTTTTCCCTATCCGGCGGATATCCTGATCAATTATAATATTTATGCAAAAAGAGGGGACTATGAATCTTTGTATTCCGGTGAAAATGTAACTATGCCCAGGCTGCTTTTAGGAACCAAATACGTTCCGCTGCGCAAAGAATTTCAGCTTTCAGAAGTTTTGCCTGTCCGGGAACCTATGGAAAATATTCTTGTATCCGTTGGCGGGGCGGATCCGGAGCATATGGCATTAAAATTCTTAAATTGTTTTATTCAGGACAGGGAACTGGCGGGCCGCTGTCAGTTTCATTTTATCCTGAATTCCCTGGAGCCGGACAAGGAGGAAATCAAAGAAATTGCCGCCCGTCATCCCTGGATTGTTCTCCATGAAAATGTGCAGCGCATGTCAGAACTAATGCTGAAAAGTGATTTGGCGGTATCAGCGGCAGGCTCTACCTTGTATGAATTGTCAGCCTGCGGAGTGCCAGCAATTACTTATGTGCTGGCGGATAATCAGATTCTTGGGGCCGCAGAGTTTGAAGCCCAGGGAATTATGATAAATGCAGGGGACTGCCGAAAGAAACCGGATTTTCTGGCAGGGGTATGCAGGGAATTGAAGCGTTTGGCTGCAGATTGCGGCCGGCGGAAAGATATGGCTGAGAAGGGTAGGAAAGCAATGGATGCAGCGGGAGCGGAGCGGATTGTTAGAGAGACAGTGATACAGTGAATAAGGACATTGACAGCAGGCGATGATTGATGAAGCAGACAGCGCTTCCAACCATTCGGCATTTTTGGATTTTCTGTCACAGCTTAGGGTTTTGTATCTTTCCAGAAAGAGGTATCCGGTATTTCAATCTGTAATTCTGGCAGGTGTCTATGATATCAAAAATTTAAAACAGAAAATCAGGACAGATGGAGAACATAGATATAATAGTCCCTGGAACATTGCTGCCGATTTTAACGTGGACATGAATTTTTCTACAGTTTTCTGCAGGACTGGCGCTCCACCAGCCGGCAGGGGAGCTGTATCTTCATGGCGGTTGCCGGCTGCAGTTTTAAAATATTGAACACAATATTAGCCCCAAAATTTCCCATATCATAAGCCGGCGCATGTATGGTTGTCAGGGGCGGCGCGGTAAAGGCAGACAGGCTGGTGTCATCAAAGCCCACCAGTGAAATGTCATCCGGCGCCCGAAGCCCTTTGTCATTTAGCGCCCGAAGGGCGCCAATGGCAATGGGATCACTGGAAGCAATTACAGCAGTGGGGTGCGTTTCTTGTTCCAACAGCCGGTGCATCATCCGGCAGCCGGATTCTGTGGTAAAGGATTCCTCCTGAATGTAAGGTAAGAAATCCAGTCCATGTTTCCTGCAGTAATCGGTAAAAAGCTTTCTGCGCACATCTGGAAAAAGAGTGCCGTCTGCCAGATATTCTTTTCCCCCCAGGAACCCGATTCGGCGGTGCCCAAGGGAAGTCAGATAATCAAGTCCAAGCTTCATAGCGTGTTCGAAATCCAGCGTGATGGTGGAAACATTTCTGTCCTCCACAAGCATATCGAGAAAAATAATGCTGTTAGTCAGAGCGCGGAACTGTGCAATTTCACTGTTGCTGAATTTCCCTACGCAGACTAATGCGTCTACATGTTTCAGTGCATCCATATAATTCACATCAGCCTTGTAAGTCCGGATCACATGGATGCAGTTCTGCATACAGAAATCCTCAATGCCCTGGCGGATCAGAAGATAATAATTATCCTCCATTTCCTGCTGGGGAGAAAACCACTGGACGATGCCCAGGGTATAAGCAGATTTGCTGGAGGCCCGGGACTTTTTCTTATAATTCAGGGCATGGGCAATATCCAGAACTTTTTGACGTGTCTCAGGGGAGACGTTCAGCGTGGCGTCATTATTTAAAATTCTTGAAACAGTAGCCGGGGAAACTCCTGCGGATACTGCAATATCTTTGATGGTTGTCATAAATTCCTCCCAAAATATATTCCAATACCTGCTGTTTGGCCAGGCAGGTTCTTCTCATTCTCTGAATTCAGTATAGCAAAAAAATTCGAAAAATGGAACTGCTATTTTAGTAAATTTACTAAATTTTTTTGAAAGCTGCATAGACAAAACAGAAACTTTCCAGCAAAAATTTTAAATAAAATTTACTAAATATATTGACTGTTTACTAAATGCCTATTATAATGTCTTTATACATACAAACATACTTATTTGCCAGATGATTTGCTGTTTTTCCTGAACTAGTGAGAAGCTGTTGAGAAATCAACTGGCTTACAGAGATAATAGCGTAGAAAAAGACCTGAAAAGGTGAAAATAAAAAAGAAAGGCAGGGCAAAATCTGATGAAAGAAACAAAAGTATTACTGGAGGAATTTGCAGCAAAGAAGCATCAGGAACGTCTGAAGGAGATTTATGTGGACGCAGCCGTTCTGGATTACCAGAATGAGCGTTATCAGGAGGCAATTCGTAAGTATGAAGAATTGTTTGGCCCAGGGGAAGCAGCGCTGTACAGTGCGGCAGGCAGAAGCGAGGTGGGCGGCAACCACACAGACCATCAGCATGGAGAAGTGCTGGCGGCTTCCATCAACCTGGACGCCATTGCAGTGGTAGGCAAGTCTAAGGAGCCTGTGATTAAGCTTCTCTCCGACGGATATCCTATGATTACGGTAGACCTTTCCCAGCTGGAGAAGAGGGATGCGGAAGAAGGCACCTCTGCCGGGCTCATTCGGGGAATGGCGTACGGACTTAAGAAAAACGGCCATGAGATTGGAGGATTTCAGGCGTATGTAACCAGTGACGTGTTAAATGGAGCGGGAATGTCAAGCTCTGCCGCCTTTGAAGTGCTTGTAGGCACAATTCTTTCCGGCCTGTACAATGGGATGTCCATTAGTCCGGTGGAAATTGCCCAGGTGGCGCAGTATGCGGAAAATGTATATTTTGGCAAGCCCTGCGGCCTGATGGACCAGATGGCGTGTTCTGTAGGGGGCCTGATCCATATTGATTTTGCAGATCCGGAGCATCCCATTGTGGAGAAAGTGGACGTGGATTTCAGCGCGTACGGCCACAGTCTCTGCATTACAGACACCAAAGGCTCTCATGCAGATTTGACAGATGATTATGCTCTGATTCCCCAGGAAATGAAGAAAGTGGCAGGTTTCTTTGGAAAAGAATTTTTGCGGGAAGTGGATGCAGAGGAATTTTATAAAAATGTTTCCGGTCTCCGTAAGGAATGCGGCGACCGTCCAGTACTGCGGGCCCTGCATTTCTTTGAAGAGGATAAGCGGGTGGAACAGGAAGCGGCAGCGTTAAAAGCAGGGGATTTCCAGGGATTTTTAAATACTCTGCAGGAGTCCGGGGATTCTTCCTTTAAGTATCTTCAGAATATTTACACCAATAAAGATGTACAGAATCAGAGCGTTTCTATGGGGCTTGCCATAAGCGATACCATCCTTCCCGGTCATGGAGCCAGCCGTGTCCATGGCGGAGGATTTGCCGGAACCATACAGGCGTTCGTGGCAGATGATTTTGTGGAAGAATACAGACAGGCCCTGGATAACCTCTACGGCGAAGGTTCCTGTCATGTACTGAAGGTACGGCCTTACGGCGGAATAAAAGTATTAGACTGATTTACCATGAGGAGGGACCCAGCGTATGCCATAAGGAGCCCGCTGGTCTGTCCCTCCTCATAATGTTACATTTCATATAACATTTTAATGAAAGAAAGGAAGAGACTCTTATGGTTAACGAAGCAATCAAGAAATTAGTCTGCTACGGATTAGAACACGGCCTGATTGGCGAAGAAGATATCATTTTCACCACCAATCAGCTGTTGGAAACCCTGAAGATCGACGAATACGAAGAGCCGGAAGAAACCTACAAAAATGTAGATTTGGAAGCTGTTCTAAAGGAACTGTTAGACTATGCTTACGAGCACGGCGTACTGGAAGAAAACGGCGTAGTGTACCGTGACCTGTTTGATACGAAGCTGATGGCCCAGATGATGCCCCGCCCCAGTGAAGTGCTTGGAAGATTCTGGGATATTTACCACAAGGACGGCCCGAAGGCGGCTACAGATTTTTATTATCAGTTAAGCCAGGACAGCGACTATATCCGCCGTTACCGGATCGCAAAGGATGTGAAATGGAAAGCCCAGACTCCTTACGGGGAAATGGATATTACCATTAACCTTTCGAAACCGGAAAAAGATCCCAAGGCCATTGCAGCCGCCAAAAATGCAAAGCAGAGCGGATACCCCAAATGTCTGTTATGCATGGAAAATGAAGGGTATGCCGGACGCATTAACCATCCGGCAAGGCAGAACCACCGGATTATTCCGGTTACCATCCAGGACAGCCGCTGGGGATTTCAGTATTCTCCCTATGTATATTACAATGAGCACTGCATAGTGTTCAATTCCCAGCATATTCCGATGAAAATTGAACACGGCACATTCTGCAAGCTTTTTGATTTTGTGAAGCAGTTTCCTCATTATATTGTGGGTTCCAACGCAGATCTGCCAATTGTAGGCGGCTCCATTTTAAGCCATGACCATTTCCAGGGCGGAAGTTATGAATTTGCCATGGCGAAAGCTCCAATCGAACGGGAATTTACAGTCAAAGGCTTTGAGGATGTCAAGGCAGGCATTGTGAAATGGCCTATGTCGGTCATTCGGATTGCCGGCGAGGATACGAAACGGCTGATTGCTTTCGCAGATAAGGTATTGGCGGCATGGAGAGGCTACACCGATGAAGACGCATTTATTTTTGCGGAAACAGACGGGGAGCCCCACAATACGATTACGCCTATTGCCAGAAAACGGGGAGATTTGTATGAACTGGATTTGGTTCTGCGCAACAATATCACTACAGAGGAGCATCCTCTGGGCGTATACCATCCTCACGCAGAGCTGCATCACATTAAAAAAGAAAATATCGGCCTGATTGAAGTAATGGGCCTTGCGGTGCTCCCAGCACGTTTGAAGGATGAAATGGAAACATTGGCAGACGCCATTGTAAATAAAAAAGATATCCGGGCAGATGAAACCATTGAAAAGCATGCAGACTGGGTAGAAGAATTCCTTCCGAAATACGGGGAAGTGACCAAAGAAAATGTGATGGATGTGTTACATAAAGAAATTGCATTGGTATTCAGCAAGGTGCTGGAGCATGCTGGCATGTATAAGCGGGATGAAGCAGGGCAGAAGGCATTTGATAAATTTACGGAAAGTTTGAATCAGGAATAGGATTTGGAAACAGGTTCTCCCATGTTACATTATTGGTATATGGGAGAGCCTGTTTCTTTTTTTTGCAGCTTTCATGGTTCTTTTATGGTTGTTAAGTATAAAAAATCATGTTACACTACAATTGGAAGATATAAAAATCAGGAGATGACTTAGTTGAAAAATTTAAAAAGAACAATGAGTCTGGTCCTTGCATTGGCGCTGTGCCTGTGTGAACCAGGTAAGATGCAGGCGCTGGCGGCAGACAGACGGATATTATGAATTTCAGGCGTCATCACAGAAGCTGCAGGATACAGAATATATCCGGGTAGAGTATTCTAATCACAAGAACTTTAAAAACAGCGGGAAGAATTTTACCTGGGAAGCGGAGCGGACGGGAGACGTTATTTTACAGTCTGTGCGGGCTGGAGACAGACATACCGCCAGGGGGTATCACAGATATCAGGGGACAGAGCAGGCGTACCGTGTATATTTGGGATATTTTTCGCCGGGGGAGACCGTTTATGTCAGGGCAAGGATCTACAACAGAGGCTACCGCCTGAATGATTCCGAGACGGCAGAAGACAGATTTTCAGAATATAAGACGCTGGCTTGCAAGCTTCCAGAGATAGAAATGGGAGTGGTGGACGCCGTAGTGACCTCAAATAGCATTATGCTTTCCCCCTCTTTGGAAGAAGGGTGGGTAACAGGTTTTGAATTTCAGAAAAAAGTGAAGGGCGCATGGGTGAAGCTTGCAAAACAGACTGGAAGTGCTTCCTATAAGGACAGTAATTTAGAGCCGGGGACTTCCTATTCCTACCGTGTCCGGGGGTATGCCTATAACCAGCGACCAAGAAAACCACTTATACAAAATGGCAGAAAGCAGACGCTCATACCTGGGGCAGTGCATTGCAGCTGAAAGCAGAGGCAAAAGGCGCAGATTGGGTAAAGCTGTCCTGGAATAAGATGACAGGAATTAAAGGATATAAAGTACAGGTAAAGGATGCAGCAGGAAACTGTAAAGCTTATAAAACATTGAAAGCTTCTGCGTTTAAAATAACTTTTCCCAAGGTGAAGGCAGGAAAATCAGCCGTGACTTACCGTGTGGGTTTGGACAAAGCGGTTCTGGTGGAATTTGTGAAACTGGTAACAGAGGGCGCACTGCAGGTAAAACCGGAAGATGTGAATGTGGCGCAGGACGGCGCCGTAAGCTATGAGTATGAAAATGAGAATGTCTATGGATATGCAACAGACGTCTCCGGTCAGATTGTCCCCGCCCTTTATGAGGCCCAAAATACGGTGGTTAGTTCCAGAATCACCGGGACAAAGGTAAAGGATGCTGCAGTTACGGTCAAGGGCCTGGTGCCGAAAACAGAGGAGCAGCTGGCTCTTAGCAAGGATACGGGAGCTTTTTGTCAATAAGCCAAAGATACGGCAGGAGTGCTCCAGACAGCAGAGGCAATCTTAAAAGAAGGCGCCGGAAAAGGAACCACCTATTATTATGTGGTACGGACCGTTGCCGGAGGAAAAGGGAATATAGGAAATGCTTACAGCGTGGGATTTTCCAGGCCAGTAAGCGCAGTCTATACCTCTGTGGAAGTAAAAGCTGCCATAAAGCTGGAGGTGAGAAATACTTTGGAGGAATGTGCAGTTCTTTCTTATCAGGCGGCAAAAAATGCAGATGGCGGTAATTAATCGCCGTCTATATGGAATGGATGAAAAATCAGGAGAAAAGGAGGATTATAGAATTATCGAAACGAAAAGAAATACAGAACCATTTCAGATAGAAGAAGTTACAGAACAGGTCATCTTGGCGGGCGTAAGCTTTCAGGAGAATGACGATACGGAAGCTTCCCTGTTGGAGCTGGCAGAGCTGGCAGAGACAGCTGGAGCCAAAGTTCTTGGAAGTGTGATTCAAAGCAGGGAGCATATTCATCCAGGCACTTATCTGGGAACCGGAAAATTACAGGAGCTGCGTCAGATGGCTGCAGAGCTTGGAGCCACTGGAATTGTCTGTGACGATGAATTGTCTCCGGCACAGCTGCGGAATATGGAACAGGAACTGGAGTGCAAAGTGATGGATCGGACTTTGCTCATTCTGGATATTTTTGCCGCCAGAGCGTCCACCAGCGAAGGAAAAATACAGGTGGAGCTTGCCCAGCTGAAATACAGAATGACCCGGCTGACCGGACTGGGCCTTTCTTTGTCCAGGCTCGGCGGAGGGATTGGAACCAGGGGACCGGGGGAAAAAAAGCTGGAAATGGATCGGAGGCTGATTAAAAACAGGATCGCGCAGCTGAACCGGGAATTGAAGCAGGTGAAAAAGCACAGAGAAATTAACAGAGGACAGCGGGAAAAAAACCGTATGAAGGTAGCTGCAATTGTAGGATATACCAATGCCGGCAAATCTACCCTGCTGAATCGTCTGACCCATGCATCGGTGCTGGAAGAGGACAAGCTTTTTGCCACGTTAGACCCGACGACCCGCAGCCTGAAGCTGGAAAGCGGCCAGGAAGTCCTTCTTACAGATACCGTGGGATTTATCCGGAAGCTGCCCCATCATCTGATCCAGGCCTTTGGCAGCACTCTGGAAGAAGCGAAATATGCGGATATTATTATCCATGTGATTGACGCATCCAATCCCCAGTGGGAGAAGCAGATGCAGATTGTATATGAAACACTGGAGCATTTAGGGGTGTCAGGAAAGAAACGGATTACTTTATGGAACAAGCAGGATAAGGTCACAGAGAAAGAATTGTTCAAAGATCCTCAGGCAGACAGGATGTTTCAGATTTCAGCGAAGACAGGAGAGGGGCTGAAAGAATTTCTGGAAGCATTAGAGGAAATTCTGCGTGAGGATAAACAGCTTTTGGAAGGCATTTTTTCTTATGAAAAGGGAAACCGGATTTCGGCAATCCGTAAATACGGAGAACTTCTGCAAGAAGAATACAGGGAAGAGGGAATTTATGTGAAAGCCTATGTTCCGGCGGAGTTGTATCCGAATCTGGAAGTGGATATGAGTAAAATAAGGGAGCAGGGGCTGCAATGATGAAGATTATTATTTCTCCTGCCAAGAAAATGAAACAGGACACAGATACTATGGAATATTATGGTATGCCTGTATTTTGGCAGGAGGCGGAATATCTGAAGGAATATCTGAGGGGACTGGATTATCAGCAGGCAAAGGAAATCTGGAAATGCAATGATAAAATTGCAGCCCTGAATTACGAACGGTTTGCCCGGATGGATTTATCAGAGAATCTAACGCCGGCCTTGTTATCCTATGAAGGAATCCAATATCAGTATATGGCTCCGGCCGTCTTTGAGGATCAAGCCTTTCAGTATGTGGAGGAGCATCTTGTGATTCTCTCAGGATTCTATGGGCTGCTGAAGCCTTTTGACGGAATTGTGCCGTACCGGCTGGAGATGCAGGCGGCAATTCATCTTGGGAATTATCGGAATCTCTATGATTATTGGGGAAATAAGATTTATCAGGAAATTTTCCGGGAAGCAGAAGTAGTCTTAAATCTTGCGTCCAAAGAGTACAGTAAATGCATTACCTCCTATCTGCAGCCAGGGGACAGGATTCTTACCTGCCGCTTTGGGGAACTGAGAGGGGGAAAAGTGGTGGAAAAGGGAACACAGGTAAAAATGGCCCGAGGAGAGATGGTTCGGTTTCTGGCGCAGAATAAGGTAGAAGATACAGAGACAATCAAAGAATTTCGGGGATTGGGCTATCGATATGAAGAAGAATTGTCAGACGAAGCTGTCTATGTGTTTCTGAAGGAAAAGAACTGATTCTTTCCATTTTTTGAAAGAAAAAAGGGATGTCGGGAAAAGCTTCATTTCCTGACATCCCTTTCTTGCGGTAAATCTGAATTAATTGCCGTTTGCAGCCGAAGCGTCTGTCGGATTCGCTGTAGTGTTTGTTTGCTCCGGGGCTGTTTGCTGGATAGAATCGCCGTTCTCTGCCTGGGGCTCTGCAGAATCTGTTTGCTCCGGAGTGTCCGGCTGTTCTAAGGAATCTTCCTGTTGGGCGGGTTTTTCCGTCCGGTTGCCATTTACAGCTTTGTCAATGCTGTTGGGGGTGTTTTCCGTTGTGTCGTCTACTGGTATTTCCTCGGAAGGATGCGGTGTATCGATCAGAGGCTTCAGATAGGAAATCTCATTGGAGGTACGGAAAATTGTTTCCGAGGAACCCATCTGGTTTACCACCAGGGTATTAACGCCGTCGCTGAAATGGCTTGTGGAAATCTTTAGTTCACTATCACTGATAAAGGAGGTGGAAATGCGTGTATCGTTTACAAACACTTTACTCCAGGGAGTGAAATTTGTTCCATAAATATGTAAGCCGTCTTCCAGCGTCTCCACACGTTCTAAGGTAACGTCCTGCACGCCCATCTGCAAATCAGAAGCAGGGTAAAGGTCCTCACCCTGATATGCGTACCGTTTGCCATAGAGGATATCATACTGCAGAAGTTCCATATCTCTGGAGTAATCCTCTGTAATCTGATAGCTGCCGCTCTGATGAAGGGAGAACATGGTTCCTTCATGGATGTTTGCCTGTTCCGTGATAGCCGCAAGTAATTGATAAGAAGTTAAATTCTGATTTACTTTCTGCATTCCGAAGTTGTTCCAGGTCACATATTTGGTGTTAAAGATGCTCTGGCTTTTCATATCTTCATCGGTCAGGCCCATGGTGGGGAGATGGTCTCCGAACAACACAACCACCGTTTTTTCCTCCCGTTTGGACAGCATATCCGTCAGGTTGGCAATAAATTTATCCACTTCGTGAATCTGATTCACATAATATTCCCACTCGTTGTTTTTGGCTTCATTTTCTGCGCCGGTTACGGTAATTTCCGGATTTTCAATAACTTTTTCCGTAGGGTAAGCGCCGTGTCCCTGTACGGTAATGGCATAGACGAAATCCTGCTGCTCCGTGGAATTTAAAGCTTTTTCCACTTCACCGATTAAAATATCATCGGTAGGCCATGTGCCAAGGGGCGTATATTCCTGAATATTCATCATTTCCTTGCTGATAAAGCTGTCAAAACCCATTTGGGTAAAGGCGTTTTTCCGGCTGTAGAAATTGCCGCCGTTGTTATGTACCACATGGGTGCCGTAACCCAGGTTTGTTCCAAGGTCGGAAGCAATGCTTTCACAGGAGGTGGATTTCAGGATAGTTTTGTAGGGATATTCTCCCAGTCCGAAATATTTCATGCCCATTCCTGTAAGGATTTCAAATTCTGTATTGGCAGTTCCAGCCCCTACCACCGGAACCGTCAGATAACCGGAAGAATAATTGTTGTACAGGTGATCAAAATTAGGCGTGGGATTCTCTGAAAAATTCAGGAAATTGATTTCTTTCGGATCAACAAAGGATTCCAGCAGTACACAGATGATATTGGGAAGCTCATTGGAATCGGAAGCTTCCGTATTTACCCTGGAAAGAGCCTCATCCACGGTCTCCTGTGAGTAATCCCGGGGCGCTGTCATGCCTTGATCCATCACGCTGGCGGAAAAGCTGTATACAAAACCATAATCCTCATAGCCCTGGGCAATGTTTTCAAAGTAATCTGCCAGAATATTGTTGCTGACAGCTGCCTGGGTTACCATGGGAATAAAAAATGCGAAAATTCCGATGGCTCCGATGCTTGCGAAACGGTTCTGCTTTCCCTGATATTTGGGACCTTTTTTCCACAGTACAATGATTCCTGCCAGGACGAACGCCACAAGAAGAATTACGGCAAGGGCCTCTCCGTTGCTGAAATAGTTGCTCTGCATAGTAAACAGGTCGTTAATCAGTTTTACGTCTGTGTATGTAAAAGGCGTAACGCGCTTTGCCAGGATGCATCCGTTAATGGTTCCAAGGAACAGCCATGCCACGCTAATGACGGTACGCATCAGCGCCCTTCGGCGGAAAAAATACACCAGATGCAGCGAGGTGAATACAATCATTGAGTTATATAAAAACGCCAGGCCTCTGTCAAAGGTAAACTTAAATGCGCCGATAAAAGAATGCCTGGAGATGATTTCAATAACAAAGCAGACTACGCAGGCCAATAGGTAATGGAAAATCAGAGAATAGCGGTTGAGGAAAGCTACCAGCTTTTCTTTCTGTTCCGGCTTCAAAAAATGCTTTTTCTCCCGGACCCTTCTTTTTTCACGAAAAGCCTTGTATTTTGTCCTGGTTTTTTGTAAAGTGTTTTTTGCAGTATGAAACATTGTGTCACCATCCTTAAGTTATATTAAAATTCCATATGTGAACTAATTGTAAACAAAATATGAATCTGATTTTTCCATAGCAAAGATTAGCCTATTTTCTTAAAAAAGTCAACTGGAAAACGAAAATTTTATACTTATGATAATAAAATTTAAGAATTTCTTTAGAAATGGCAGTAAGAAATATAATTCTGGAGGGAAGCAAACATGTCAGAGTGTGTATTAACAGAGAAAGAAATACAGGAATTCCTGGATGAAACAGGAAAACTTGGAAGTGTCCTGGGGCTTGAGAGCATTCGGGAACTGATGAACGAGCTTGGAAATGTGCAGGAGAAACTGAATGTCATTCATGTGGCGGGAACCAATGGGAAAGGCTCTGTGTGCGCCATGGTTGCTACCGTCTTGCAGGAGGCCGGTTACCGGGTGGGGATGTATACTTCTCCGGCGGTGTTTGGCCGAAGGGAGCAGTATCAGGTGAATGGGCAGCTTATTTCAAAACAGGAATTTGCAGAAATTTTTACCAGCGTCAGGAATGCATGTGACAGAATAAAGGCGAAGGGCGGCCAGCAGCCTACGTTGTTTGAGGTGGAAACGGCGGCGGCTTTTCTGTATTTCTACCGGCAGCGCTGTCAGGCGGTTCTTTTGGAAACCGGAATGGGAGGCGCTCTGGACGCCACCAATATAATAAGGAAGCCTTTGGTAAGCGTGCTGACCTCCATCAGTATGGATCATATGAAATTTCTGGGAAACAGTCTGGAAGAGATTGCCCGTGTGAAAGCCGGAATCATCAAAGAAAACGGCTTTGCGGCGGCAGTCAGGCCCGGACAGGAGCAGGTGAGAAAGATACTGGAGGAGGTTTGCCGAAAGAAAAAAGCCGTTCTTGTTTACGCAGAGAAAGAAAAGGCCCAAAATATGCATATGGAAAAGGAATTCCTTTGCTTTTCTTACCAGGAATACGGAGAAATCCGTCTGTCCATGCAGGGGGCGTATCAGATAGAAAACGGGATATGCGCCATAGAAGCGTTGGAAGTCTTAAGAAAACAGGGCTTTCAGATTGGAACTTCCCATATCCGGCAAGGACTGGAAAAAGCCCGGTGGGCGGGGCGTTTTTCCAGATTGAGCCAAAAGCCGCTGGTCATGATAGACGGAGCCCACAATGAGGATGCAGCGAAAAAATTACGGGAAACTTTGAAAATTGGTTTTACAAATTACAAAATAATCTATATAATAGGGGTACTTGCAGATAAGGAATATGATAAAATGCTGAGAATTATGATGCCGTTGGCATGGAAGGTTTTTACAGTTACGCCGAATCATCCCAGGGCATTAGACGGGGCAGTATTGGCCCAAAAGGCGAAAGAGTATCATTCTGACGTCGTCTGCTGCGGAACAATTTCAGAAGCAGCCAGCCAGGCTTTTGACTGTGCAGGAAACGAGACAGCGGAAGAAAAAGTGATGATTCTGGCCTTTGGTTCCCTGTCCTATCTGGGAGAAATCAGGGAAATTGTAAGGAGAACAGGTTATGATAGATAAGGAGAAAATTGAACGGGCCGTTACCCTTTTGCTGGAAGGCATCGGGGAAGATGTGAACCGGGAAGGACTGAAAGAGACGCCGGAGAGAATTGCGAGAATGTATGAAGAAATTTTTGCAGGATTGGAGGAGACGCCAAAGCCTTACTTGAGCAAAACTTTTTCCGTGGAGGACAGCGGCATGGTTCTGGAGAAGGATATTGTGTTTTATTCCACCTGTGAACATCATCTGCTGCCTTTCTATGGGAAAGCCCATATTGCATATCTTCCTGACGGAAAAGTGGTGGGACTGAGCAAGCTGGCCCGGACCGTGGAGGTATATGCCAGACGTCCGCAGCTTCAGGAGCAGCTTACAGTTCAGATTGCAGATGCATTGATGGAATATTTACAGCCCAAGGGGGTTATGGTAATGGTAGAAGCAGAACATATGTGCATGACTATGCGGGGCGTGAAGAAGCCGGGAACCCAGACGGTGACCCTGGTAACCAGAGGAAGATTTGCAGAGGAGAAAGGGCTTAAGGATGAATTCTGGCGGATGATGGGACGATAGAAAATGAAATATGTAAACCGATTATTACAGGAAACCGAATATCTGCAAATGATAAAAGAACTGGAGCAGAAAGAGAAAGAACGAATTTTCTGCGGGCATGGCCTGTCCCATGCTCTGGATGTGGCCCGTATCGGGTGGATTCTGGCATTAGAAAGGGGACGGGAAGGGACCAAGGAGTCTGGGGAAGCCTTCAAGGAGAAAATTTATCTGACGGCTCTGCTTCACGATCTGGGCAGGCTTCAGGAGATGAAGCATGGAATTCCTCATCACAGGGCAGGAGCGGCTCTTGCCGGAGAATTATTGGAGCAGATCCAGTATCCCCGAAAGGAGCGAAATGATATACTGGAGGCAGTGTCAGGGCATCGGGGAGAGCAGCAGGTTATTCCAGCCTCCGATTCAGAATGTCGGATAGAGCAAAAATCAAATATAGATTTTATTAATTTAATCAAGGAAGCCGATAATCGTTCCCGGAATTGTTTTTGCTGCAGTGTCCAGGAAGGGTGCAATTGGAGTGAAGAGAGAAGAAATCAGGGAATTTTCTGGTAGAATGGGAGGAAAACATGAAGATTGGAAACAGAATTTTTGAGACAGAGAAGCATACCTATGTGATGGGCATATTAAATGTAACGCCGGACTCCTTTTCTGATGGAGGAAAATTCAATCGTTTGAATCTGGCTCTTGCCCATGTGGAGCAGATGATAGCAGAAGGGGCGGATATGATTGACATTGGCGGAGAATCTACCAGGCCGGGGCATCAGCAGATTACAGAGGAAGAAGAAATCCAGCGGATTGCCCCGGTGGTGGCCCAGGTAAAATCAAGATTTGATATTCCGGTTTCCGTTGATACATATAAGGCGAAAGTGGCCCGAGCCTGTCTGGAAGAGGGGGCCGATCTGGTGAACGATATCTGGGGGCTGAAATATGATCCAGATATGGCCGGGCTGATTAGCGAATGGAAAGCGGCTTGCTGCCTGATGCACAACCGGAATGAGGCAGCTTACCATAATTTTATGGAAGAAATGAAAGAAGATTTGCAGGAAACTCTGACAATTGCCAGGAATGCTGGGATTGCAGAGGATAAGATTATTTTAGATCCGGGCGTGGGTTTTGGAAAGACTTATGAGAATAATTTGGAAGCAATCTGCAGGATAGAGGAGCTGCATTCACTGGGCTGTCCGCTGCTGTTAGGAACCTCCAGGAAGTCTGTCATTGGCCTGGCCCTGGATCTTCCGGTAGATGAGCGGGTGGAAGGAACGCTGGTTACCACGGTGCAGGCAGTTCTTAAGGGGTGTGCGTTTGTCCGGGTTCATGATGTGAAAGAAAATAAAAGAGCCGTCCGGATGGCAGAGGCCATCCGGGATGGATGGCGCAGAGAGCAGGAAGAGCTGTCATAAGGCTCTGACTGGGACATGCAGATACGGGAAAATACAAACAGGAGTTTGGGAGGACGGCAATGAAGGAACAGGCGCAGGATAAAATTCATATCAGACAGCTTGAAGTGTTCGGAAAGCACGGAGTGTTTCCGGAAGAGAACCGATTGGGGCAGAAATTTGAAGTGAATGCAGATTTATATATTTCCACAAGAGAAGCTGGATTAAAGGATGATTTGACAAAATCAATTCATTATGGGGAAGTCACACATTTTATGGCGTCTTTTATGACAGAGCATACCTTTCGACTGATTGAAGCCGCGGCGGAGCAGATGGCCAGGGCTGTGCTGCTTGCGTTTCCGTCCATGGAGAAAATCAGGTTGGAAATTAAAAAGCCCTGGGCGCCCATCGGGCTGCCGCTGGAATCAGTGTCGGTGGAAATTGAACGGGGCTGGCATCGGGCTTTTGTGGCTGTGGGCTCTAACCTGGGAGAGCGGGAGGATTACATTGCCATGGGTCTTGAGGCTTTGCGAAAGAGCCAGGACTGCAAGGTGGAGCAGGTATCACAATTGATCGTGACGAAACCCTACGGAATGACCAGCCAGCCGGACTTTTTGAATGGCATGATAGAGCTTCGGACGTTGTTTAGCCCCTGGGAATTGCTGGAATTTCTTCAGAACATAGAGTTGGAAGCCGGACGGGAGAGGCTGGTGCACTGGGGGCCGAGAACCCTGGATTTGGATATTATATTTTATGATGACTGTGTGATTGATACAAGGAATCTCACGATTCCCCATCCAGATATGCAGAATCGGGGATTTGTGTTAAAACCTTTGGCAGAATTGGCGCCTTATCGGAGGCATCCCCTGTTCCATAAAACGGTCAGTCAGATGCTTATGGAACTGGAACGGCAGGAAAATGGCATAACAGCAAAGAGGATAGAGTGATGACAGAGGGACGGCAAAAAGGACAAGAATGGAAAAAGGACAGCCAGGAGGCTGGAGTGGATCAGGAGTTTTCTTATCAAAGGGTGAAAGACGGAATCTGTATTCTGCGGTGTTATGGAAAAAACGGCCGGATTACGATTCCAAAACAACTGGAGGGAATGCCGGTGACGGAATTGTCCGATTACGCCTTTGCAGAGGACATGGAACAAGAGCCGGAGTATCATGGGGAACTTACCTGCATCAGAGGCCCTTTGCTGGAGGAGCTGTATCTGCCTGGGACGATTCAGCGGCTGGGACGATATGTATTTTATAACTGTATCCGGTTTTATAAATTGTCCTTTTACAGCAATATTGCATTTATGGGAGCAGGGGGATTTACCGGATGTGAACAGCTTTCTCAGCTTGTGATGCATCAGGCAAAAGGAAGATCCTGCCTGCGGGAAATTCTTCAGGATTTGAAGCAGGCGGTAACAGTGGAATGTTATCCGGCTGACAGGGAGGCGCCGCTCTGGCGTCTGGTATTTCCGGAATTTTTTGAGGAAGCAGTGGAAAATACTCCCGCAAGGATTATTTCTACTCAGACTCATGGAATGGGCATTCAGTATCGGAATACGTTCCGGGATACGCAGATTATATTCCAGGAGTATGATAAACTGTTTGAAATGGGAAAATATAATATAGATTTTATAAATATTCCGAATATGGCAGTTTCAAGGCTGATGTTTCCTTTTTGTTTGGAGGATTCTGCCAGAGAGGAATATGCCGGATGGCTGCGGCAGTATTGGAGGGAGTCTTCTGCCTGTCTGCTGGAACAGGAAAGCAGCGAAGCATTGCGTTGGATGGCGGAAGAATTTGCGGACACAAGAGAGGAATTGGAAGGAATCATACAGACAGCCAATGACAGGAAGGATACGCAGATGATAAGCTGTCTGATGAATATTCTCCATCGGAGATTCCCGAAAAAAATACGGCGCTTTTCCTTATAAGATTTTTCCTTATAAGTATAGAGGATAAGTATAGAAGGGCATGATTATGTTTGAAGAAGCTTTGGTTGAGAAAATAGAAATTTGCAGCGAAATTATCAAAGACTGCAGAAGCCAGCTGTATCTGAACCTGCGGTTTTTGGATGCTGCGCTTTGCAGCCTGGCGCCGGAGCCGTCCATGTCATTGGAACGGACGGCTTCGGACGGAGAGGTTTTCCGGTATCAGCCGGAATATCTGATAGCCCAATACAGAATAGGAAATGTTTCTGTGAACCGCTGTTATCTCCACAGTATATTTCATTGTCTCTTTGGGCATATCTGGAATTTGCCGGAACCGGAGGAGGAAATGCTCTGGGATCTTTCCTGTGATATTGCAGTAGAGTATGTAATGGATGGGCTTGCCCTTCGCTGCCTGCGCAATCCGCCCCGGCCTTACCGAAGGGCCGTGTATGAAGGGCTGCTGAATAGAATTCCTGTGATTCATGGGGAGGGAGTTTTTCGTTTGCTGAAGGAAGGAGAGCCGGATATCCGCGTTCTGGCAAGAATGATCCGGGAATTTGCCGTAGATGAGCATTTTCTTTGGAAAAGAAAAGATTCCGGGCCCAAATCTCCCTTAGACCAGCAGAACCGGTGGAAAGATATCCGGGATAAAATGGAAACGGAGTTGGAGACTTTTTCCAAAGAGGCGGCAGAGGATTCCAAAGGATTGATAGAACAGATTCAGGTAGAAAACCGGGAGCGGTACGATTACCGGGCGTTTTTGAAGAAATTCTGTGTGCTGAAGGAAGAAATGCAGGTGGATTTGGACAGCTTTGATTATATTTTTTACAATTACGGCATGGAGTTATATGGAAATATGCCGTTGATTGAGCATCAGGAAACAAAGGAAGTGCAGAAAATTGAAGATTTTGTCATTGTGATTGATACATCCATGTCCTGTAAGGCAAGCCTGGTGCAGAAATTTTTGGAGGAAACTTACAGTATTTTAAGCCAGTCGGAATCCTTTTACCGAAAATTCTGCATTCATGTGATCCAATGTGACGAGCGGGTGCAATCCGATATTGTAATAGAGAATCAAAGGCAGCTTGCCGCTTACATGGAGCAATTTCAGGTGAAGGGCATGGGCGGTACGGATTTTCGTCCGGCCTTTGAATATGTCAATACGCTTCTGGCAAAAAAGGCGTTCCGGAAACTGCGGGGTCTGATCTATTTTACTGATGGATACGGGCAGTATCCATTGAAAAAGCCTGTATATGATACGGCTTTCGTGTTTTTTCGGGAGGATTATCTGGATGTGGATGTGCCGCCCTGGGCAATAAAGTTAATTTTAGGCAAAGAGGAGCTTTCGAATAATGAATATTAAAAGAACCAAGGAAGAAATCAAAAACACCATAGAAGCTTATCTGAAAAAGGATGAATACGGGGCTTATGAGATTCCGGTTATCCGGCAGCGTCCCATGCTTCTCTTAGGGCCTCCCGGCGTTGGAAAGACCCAGATCATGGAGCAGATTTCCAGAGAATGCAAAATCGGGCTGGTGGCCTATACCATCACCCACCATACCAGGCAGAGCGCCATTGGCCTGCCCTTTATTTCCAAAAAACAATACGGAGGCAGGGAATATGCGGTGACTGAATATACCATGAGCGAGATTGTAGCTTCCGTGTATGAGAAAATGGAGCAGACTGGGCTTTCGGAAGGAATTCTTTTTCTTGACGAGATTAATTGTGTGTCAGAAACGCTGGCGCCTGCCATGCTGCAGTTTCTTCAGTGCAAATCCTTCGGCAATCATAAGCTTCCGGAAGGCTGGATTATTGTTGCGGCGGGAAATCCGCCGGAGTATAATAAATCGGTGCGGGAATTTGATGTGGTTACCATGGACCGGGTGAAGCGGATAGAGGTGGAGGCTGACTTTGAAGTATGGAAGGAGTACGCCTATCGCCAGGGGCTTCACGGAGCGGTGATTTCTTATTTGAATGCCAGGAAGCAGAATTTTTATCAGATGGAAACTACAGTGGACGGCAGGAATTTTGCAACTCCAAGGGGCTGGGAGGATTTATCAGATTTTATCTGGGTGTATGAGAAGCTGGGAAAAATCATAGATCGGGAAGTAGTGGCCCAGTATATTCAGTTTCCGAAAATTGCTAAAGATTTTGCAAATTATTTGGAGTTGTATGACAAGTATCAGACAGATTATCAATTAGAGGAAATTTTTCGGGGACATTTGGATGAAATTCTGTTAAAAAAGATTGGACATGCTTCCTTTGATGAGCGGCTCAGTGTATTGGGATTAATCCTTTCCAGAGTGAACGAAATGTTGAAAAAGGCAGTGCAGTGGGAAGAATATATGGAGCGGCTTCAGTCCTGTCTGCTGGAGTATAAGGAGCTGACAGAGAGTGATTCTGATGATGCGGATGGACAAGAATTGTTCTCTGATATTTGCAATAAGTTAAATGTAAATTATACGAAATTGAGCAAGTCAGAGCTTCTTGGACGGGAAGAGAAAAAACAATATCAGAGAATCCTTCATGCCCTGGAAAGGTTTGGGCAGACATTGAAGCTGGAGGGGATTCGGGAGAGGCGGCAGTCTTTTGCGCGGGTGAAAGAATTGTTTACACTGGAACATGAAGCTTATGAGGGACAGCAGAATCAATCCCTGGAGGCTCTGGAATACGCTTTTGATTTTATGGAGGGAGCTTTTGGCACAGGGCAGGAAATGGTAATGTTCATTACGGAACTGAATTCTAATTATTACAGCGTAAAATTTCTGGAGGGCTGCGGCTGTGAAAGATATTTTCAGTATAATCAGGAATTGCTTTTTGATGAAAAGCGCAGAAAATTACTGGAACGTTTGTCATAAAGGAGGAAAATATGAAGAAGACCACCATATTATTTGATTTGGACGGAACTCTGGTGAATACCGAAGAAGGGGTGGATAAAAGCGTCCGGTATACCCTGGAAAAATATGGGATGAAGGAACCGGACAGGAATACGGTCCGGCGGTTTATCGGCCCTTTGCTGGTGGATTCCTTTCAGCGGGAATATGGATTTTCCCGAGAAAAAGCAGAGGAAGCGGATCTGATATTCAGGGAACGGTATGAAACCATCGGCTTGTTTGAGTGTGAATTGTTTCCCGGCGTGAAAGAAGCTCTGAAGATCTTGAAAGAAAAAGGGTATAAAATCAGTGTGGCTTCCTCCAAGGAAGAGGTGCCCTGTCAACGGATTTTGGAACGTTTGGGCATTGCAGAATATTTCGATTTGATCTGCGGAGCCCGGCTGAAAGAAAATATCGGAGAGAAGGCGGAGGTTTTGAATGATGCATTAAAGCGTCTTGGGATTTCTGATAAAAAGGAAGCGGTATTAATTGGCGACAGCAGGTATGACGCCAGAGGCGCAAAAGAAGCAGGAATTGACTGTATCGGCGTTTCCTATGGATTTGAAGAGGATTTGGAAGAAATGCGCAAGGCCGGCGTAAAGGAAATCTTTGATACGCTTGCCCAAGTGATAGAATATCTGGAATCTGCGGATTGAAATTTCAGATGCGGAAATGATAGAATCTCGGAAGGCTGAACATGGATGCTTTCGGATACGGAAGCGATAGAACATCGGAAGGCTGAACATGGATGCTTTTGTATTCAGATACAAGAGATAAAATAAAATCAGAATATTATTTTTAGAAAAGGAGAATGCAAGGATGAGTATTAGAATTGGAATTTTAGGCTATGGAAATCTTGGGAGAGGAGTGGAATGCGCAGTCAGGCAGAATCCGGACATGGAGTTATCAGCGGTATTTACCAGGCGAGATCCGGCACAGGTTTCCATTCTCACAAAAGAGGCGGCGGTGTGCAGGGTTTCAGAAGCGGAGAAATGGAAAGGGAAAATTGATGTGATGATTCTCTGCGGCGGAAGCGCAACGGATCTGCCCCAGCAGACGCCCCAATACGCCCGATATTTTAATGTAGTGGACAGTTTTGACACCCATGCAAGGATACCGGAGCATTTTGCCAATGTGGATCAGGCGGCGAAAGAGAACGGAACGCTCGGCATTATTTCTGTGGGCTGGGACCCGGGAATGTTTTCTTTAAACCGTATGTACGCCAATGCAATTTTGCCGGAAGGGAAAGATTACACTTTCTGGGGCAAGGGGGTCAGTCAGGGCCACTCTGACGCCATTCGGAGAATTGCGGGAGTGAAAAATGCAAAACAGTATACGATTCCGGTGGAACATGCTTTGGAAGCTGTGCGGGCAGGAGAGAATCCCGCGCTTACCACCAGGCAGAAGCATACAAGAGAGTGCTTTGTCGTGTTGGAAGAAGGGGCAGATCCGGCGAAAATAGAAGAAGAAATCAAGACTATGCCCAATTATTTTGCAGATTATGATACGACAGTGCACTTTATCAGTGAAGAGGAATTATTAAAGAACCACAGTGGGATTCCCCACGGCGGATTTGTGATCCGTTCCGGCAAAACCGGGTGGGAGCAGGAAAACAGCCACGTCGTCGAATACAGCCTGAAACTGGATTCTAATCCGGAATTTACAGCCAGTGTCATTGCGGCGTATGCAAGAGCGGCTTACCGCCTGTCTCAGGAAGGGCAGACCGGATGCAGGACAGTATTTGACATTGCGCCGGCTTATTTGAGCCCGAAAAGCGGGGAAGAGCTGCGGAAACATTTGTTATAGAAAAGTATTTTGTTTGCTGGCATAAAAAAATTCTGGAAACTGCCGATATTAATTTCAGCTACGGATGGCATTTATTTCCAGGGAATGGAATAGGTGCCGTTTTTTAATTTCTTTTGGAGCACAGGAGGGAAAAATTATGTTAAGCAGAGTGCAGAACAGTACAGGAAATGGATATTTTTCACAGGCAGTTTCGGAATACGCCAGGAGGATGAAACCGGAAGAGAAGAAAAAGAATCATTCGTCAGGGAAAACCATTGCTGAATTCTCTGAGAAAGAATGGAACAAGCTATTACAGAAGGTGGATTACTCTATAGAAAGCTATAAAACAGATGTGAAGCAGAGACAAAAAGAAGCGCTGGAGCGGAAAAAAGAACAGGCGGATCAAGCTGCTTTCGCAAACGGGAATTCGGGACAGGAATATGAGACGAATGTATTGTGGGAAGGGAAAGCCCGCAGCATGCGTTTTCATAAGATTAATCAGGAAAAGTCTGAAATGGGCCAGGAGCAAAATCAGGAATTGAAGATTGTGGACACGATTTCTGATGAGTTAAAAGACGAGGCAATACGGAAAATCATCGGGAACCGGAAGAGCGCTCCCTATTCCATGCTGGCAGATGAAAATGGGATGATTACCTATCATGGAGTAGTCTTCCAGTGCGATGAGGAACAGAACAGCCTGTGTCTGGGAGATGTGTCAGATCCAGACCAGTGTATTTCCGTTCCTTTAGAAAGCGGCGGCCGCCTGGTGGTAAACCGTAATGATATTGATGCGCTTTCTACGGCTATCGGCATGTTTTCGCCGGAAGATATCAGGCGGATTATGCAGGCCATTGCCCAGGATGGAAAAGTAAAGAAGACGGAAATGGAGATAGAGGATATGACCAGCGGGGTGGAAGTGCTGGAGAAAGAAAAGGAAGAAGAATCATGAATGCAAAGAATAACCCATACAACAGCAGCGCGATTTTCAAGTCTTGGAATGTCATATATCCGATTTTTATTTACTTTGTGGTGACAAATCTTGCCATGTCACTGTTTGCTATGTTTGCCTCCTTTCTGGGGGCAGACATCCAGGAACAGTACATGGCGCTGCAGACGGCGGCGGTGGCGGTGACCATTCCCTTTATGGTACGTTATTACAGCAAAGACCGCAAAGTACCCACTGTATTTTGGAAGCGCATGGAGCTGATGTTTCAGAAGAAAAGCTTGGTCCAGAAAGCGGGAAACGGAGTTCTGATGTTTCTTGCAGGGGCTTTTGTGGGAGCGGCGCTGAACAATCTTCTGGCGTTAACGACACTGAAAGAGATTTCCCAGGGATTTCAGGAGGTCAACAGCTATTTTTTTGCAGGAGGAATTTTCTTTGAATTGCTGGGCGCCTGTTTGCTGACTCCTTTTCTGGAGGAATTATTGTACCGCAGCGTAGTGTATGCAAGGTTGTGTGATTTGCTGATTGTAACGAATGAAGAAAAGACAGAGAAAGGCCGCAAAAAGGAGCGGCAAAGTCGACTGATTGCTATGACGCTGTCCGCATTGCTGTTTGGAGTGCTTCATCAGAATCTGGTGCAGTTTGTGTATGCGGGAGCGCTGGGAATAATGCTGGCCTGGTTTGTAGAGGAGGCCGGACATTTTTATGGCGCATTTCTGGCCCATGTAGGGGCAAATCTGATTTCTGTGCTGCGGGTGGAAACTGGAATGCTTCGGTGGATGGAACAGAGCAGAAGTGTTTTTGCAGGGGCTACCGCAGGTCTGGCAGTCATCAGCGCTGTGCTTCTTGGGGGGATTTGGGGGCTGAACAAAAAGAGGCAGTGATTGGGGAAAACAAAGGAATCTGTTTTTCCCACTGCATATGCAAAAAGCCTTGGCGCAGTTCGCTGCGCTTACGTTTTTTGACATGTGTCTTTGAAGAAAAATTTTAACACAATTCAATAAAATCTTCGATTTTTAATTCAAATCAATAAAATTCCAGAAAAAAATTTCTTTCATATTTCAATAAAATTGTTTGTATATTTGCCTATTAATGTGAAAATATCATTAATTATCAGAAAATTTATAGTTAAAAATTAATATAATCAAATTATCAGATAATAATGGCAAAAAAATGGTTTACAGAAATGAAAAAATATTGTATAGTTATATCAGCACTTTAATACAACAAAGTACCCATGCAGCCATACATTTGACATATCAAAAACCGGCGGCTGCAATTTGGCAGGGAGGATGAGAACATGCAGGAAACGAAAAGAACAGCCATGGGCATGTATAACCCAGGCTTTGAACATGACAACTGCGGAATCGGCGCAGTGGTGAATATTAAGGGAATCAAGACCCACCAGACCGTAGAAAATGCATTGAAGATTGTAGAGAATCTGAAACACAGGGCAGGAAAGGATGCGGAAGGGAAAACGGGAGACGGCGTAGGAATTCTTCTGCAGATTTCCCATAAATTCTTCAAAAAGGCGGCAAAAGAGGCGGGAATTGAGGTGGGAGAAGAACGGGATTACGGAATCGGCATGTTTTTCTTTTCCCAGGATGAGCTGAAGCGGAATCAGGCTAAAAAGATGTTTGAAGTCATTGTGAAAAAGGAAGGCATGGAATTTCTGGGCTGGCGGAAAGTGCCCATTGCGCCGGAACAGCTGGGCCAGAAAGCCGTGGATTGTATGCCTTATATTATGCAGGGATTTGTGAAGCGGCCGAAGAATGTGGAAAAGGGGCTGGCCTTTGACCGGAAGCTGTATGTAGCCAGACGGGTGTTTGAACAGTCCAACGATGACGTTTATGTGGTTTCTTTGTCCAGCCGGACGATTGTATATAAGGGAATGTTTCTGGTAGAACAGCTTCGTCTGTTTTTTGGAGATTTGCAGGATAAAGATTATGAATCCGCCATTGCGACGGTGCATTCCAGATTTTCCACCAACACCAACCCAAGCTGGGAGCGGGCGCATCCCAATCGTTTTATTGTGCATAACGGGGAAATCAATACCATCCTTGGAAATGCGGATAAGATGCTGGCGCGGGAAGAAACCATGGAATCTGTCTATTTAAAAGGACAGCTGCAGAAGGTGCTTCCGGTGGTAAATGCGGAAGGCTCAGACTCCGCTATGCTGGATAATACATTGGAATTTCTGGTGATGAGCGGCATGGATCTGCCTTTGGCGGTGATGATTACCATTCCAGAGCCCTGGGCCAACAACGCCCTAATGAGCCAGAAGAAAAAGGATTTCTACCAGTATTACGCCACCATGATGGAGCCTTGGGACGGGCCGGCTTCCATTGTGTTCAGCGACGGGGACATCCTGGGGGCGGTTCTGGATCGGAACGGGCTGCGTCCCTCCCGCTATTATATTACCGAGGATGACAACCTGATTCTTTCCTCAGAAGTGGGGGTTCTGGATGTTGATCCGATGAAAATCGCAGCAAAAGAACGTCTCCGTCCGGGAAAAATGCTTTTGGTGGATACGGTCCAGGGCCGGATCATTGACGACGATGAATTAAAAGAAAAATATGCCAATAGACAGCCTTACGGGGAATGGCTGGATCGGCACCTGATTAATTTGTCTGATTTAAAGATCCCCAATCAGCGTGTGCCGGAGTATGAGAAAAAAGAACGCCAGAGAATGCAGAAAACCTTTGGCTACACCTATGAATCTTTGAAGGAAGCTATTTTGCCTATGGCGAAAAACGGCGGAGAAGGAACGGCGGCCATGGGAATTGACACGCCCCTTGCGGCATTGGCCGGGGATCATCAGCCTCTGTTTAACTATTTTAAACAGAAATTTGCCCAGGTCACCAATCCGCCCATTGATTCCATTCGGGAAGAAGTGGTGACAAGCGCCACGGTCTATATTGGCGAGGATGGAAACCTGCTGGAAGAAAGGCCCCTGAACTGTCAGGTGCTGAAGGTAGACAATCCGATTTTGACCAATACGGATATTATGAAAATAAAGTCCATGAAAGCAGAAGGCTTCAAGGTGGTGGAGATTCCAATTATCTACTATAAAAATACCAGCCTGGAAAAAGCCATTGACCGTTTGTTTGTGGAAGCGGACCGGGCATACCGAGACGGAGCCAATATTTTGATTCTGTCTGACCGGGGCGTGGATGAAAACCATGTGCCAATCCCTTCCCTATTGGCAGTGTCCGCCCTGCAGCAGCATTTGATTAAAACAAAAAAAAGGACAGCTCTTGCAATGATTCTGGAATCGGGAGAACCCAGGGAAGTCCATCACTTTGCCACATTGCTGGGATACGGCGCCTGTGCCATCAATCCTTATCTGGCGCAGGATACGGTAAAACAGCTGATTGACGATCATATGTTGGATAAAGATTATTATGCGGCCATTGCAGATTACAACCACGCTATTATCCATGGAATCGTAAAGATTGCGGCTAAGATGGGAATTTCTACGATTCAGTCCTATCAGGGCGCCAAGATTTTTGAGGCAATCGGCATCTCTGCCGATGTCATTAATAAATATTTTACCAATACGGTAAGCCGCATTGGGGGAATTACGTTAAAGGATATTGAAGAAGACGTCAACGCCCTTCATTCCAGCGCCTACGATCCGCTGGGGCTGGAAACCGATTTGACCCTGGAGAGCCGGGGGCGCCACAAGATGCGCAGCGGCGCAGACAGCCATTTGTACAACCCCCAGACCATCCATTTGCTGCAGGAGTCCACAAAGCGAGGAGATTATCAGCTGTTTAAACAATATACGAAGGCGGCGGACGGACAGGAGAAAAACGCCAATATCCGGGGAATGATGGATTTTGCATATCCGAAGAAATCCATTCCTTTGGAGGAAGTGGAAAGCGTGGATTCCATCGTGACAAGGTTTAAAACAGGGGCCATGTCTTACGGTTCCATTTCCCAGGAGGCCCATGAGACATTGGCAATTGCCATGAACCGTCTCCATGGTAAATCCAACAGCGGCGAGGGCGGAGAAAGCCCGGAGCGTCTGGTGACAGGTTCCGATGGCAAAAACCGCTGTTCCGCCATCAAGCAGGTGGCTTCCGGACGGTTCGGCGTGACCAGCCGTTATCTTGTCAGCGCAAAGGAAATCCAGATTAAGATGGCCCAGGGGGCGAAACCGGGAGAAGGAGGACATCTGCCGGGGCAGAAAGTGTATCCCTGGATTGCCAGAACCAGGCTTTCCACGCCGGGAGTGTCGTTGATTTCTCCGCCTCCCCATCATGACATTTACTCCATTGAAGACCTGGAGCAGTTGATTTATGATTTGAAAAATTCCAATAAAGACGCAAGGATTACTGTGAAGCTGGTATCTGAAGCGGGAGTTGGAACGGTTGCGGCAGGCGTTGCCAAGGCAGGGGCTCAGGTGGTTCTGGTTTCTGGATATGACGGCGGGACGGGAGCGGCTCCCAGCAGCTCCATCCACAATGCAGGGCTTCCCTGGGAACTGGGCCTTTCCGAAACCCATCAGACTCTGATTTTAAACGGACTGCGCAACAAGGTGCGGATTGAGACGGACGGAAAGCTGATGACAGGGCGGGATGTAGCCATTGCCGCTATGCTGGGAGCGGAAGAATTTGGATTTGCAACGGCTCCCCTGGTGACGATGGGCTGTATCATGATGCGTGTCTGCAATCTGGACACCTGCCCGGCGGGAATTGCAACCCAAAATCCGGAACTCAGAAAACGGTTTGCTGGAAAACCGGAATATGTGATTAATTTTATGCGTTTTATTGCAGAGGAATTGCGGGAATACATGGCAAAGCTGGGGGTTCGCACCGTAGATGAGCTGGTGGGAAGAAGCGATTTGCTGAAGGTGCGGGAGGATTTGACAGAACGGGAAAAGGAACTGGATTTATCTGGTATCCTGAACAATCCTTTTGCAGGCCCCAAGTCTAAGGTGATTTTTGATCCCAAACAGGTGTATGACTTTGAGCTTGAGAAAACCAAGGATGAAAAGGTTCTGATGAAGCAACTGAAATTTGCCCTGGAAGGAGGGCAGAGGCGCAGCATTAACGTGGAAGTCAGCAATACGGACCGTTCCTTCGGCACGATTTTCGGTTCGGAAATTACCAAACGGTTCGACGACGATTTAGAGGAAGACACCTTCCTGGTAAAATGCACAGGAGCTGGCGGTCAGAGTTTCGGGGCGTTTATTCCCAAAGGGCTGACCCTGGAGCTGGTAGGCGACAGCAACGATTACTTTGGAAAAGGGCTTTCCGGAGGAAAATTGGTGGTTTATCCTCCTACCGGAGTGAAATTCAGGCAGGATGAAAATATTATTATCGGAAATGTAGCTCTTTACGGAGCAACCAGCGGAAAAGCGTTTATCAATGGAGTTGCCGGAGAACGGTTCTGTGTCCGCAATTCCGGCGCTGTTGCAGTGGTAGAGGGCGTGGGCGACCACGGCTGCGAGTATATGACTGGCGGCCGGGTGGTAGTGCTTGGCAAAACCGGGAAAAACTTTGCGGCAGGCATGAGCGGCGGCATTGCCTATGTGCTGGACGAAGACAGTGATTTGTATACCAGAATTAATAAGGAAATGGTATTTTCCGAGGAAATTACATCCAAGTATGATGTAATGGAATTAAAGGATATGGTGAAGGAGCATGTGGCGCTGACCAATTCAGAAAAAGGCAAGGAAGTGCTGGAGCATTTCAGTGAATATCTGCCGAAATTCAAGAAAATTGTACCCTATGATTATCACCGGATGATGATGGCGATTGTGCAGATGGAAGAAAAAGGGTTAAGCTCAGAGCAGGCACAGATTGAGGCATTCTATGCCAATATGAAGAATTAGGAGGGACGCGGAAATGGGAAAACCAACAGGATTTATGGATTACAGCAGACAAACAGCAGAGGCGGCTGCCCCTCGGGAACGCATAAAGAATTTCAATGAATTCCATATCCCTCTCAGTAAAGAAGAACAGCAGATACAGGCCGCCCGCTGTATGGCATGCGGTGTGCCCTTCTGCCAGTCCGGTATGGAGCTGATGGGAATGACTTCCGGCTGCCCTTTGCACAATCTGGTGCCGGAATGGAATGATCTGGTATATACCGGAAACTGGGAACAGGCGTACAACCGTCTGGCGAAAACAAATAATTTTCCCGAATTCACCTCCCGGGTATGCCCGGCGCTCTGCGAGGCGGCATGTACCTGCGGACATTATGGAGACGCCGTTTCGGTAAAAGAAAATGAGCATGGAATTATTGAAAACGCCTATGAGCAGGGGTTTGCCAGGCCAAAACCGCCTAAGGTGCGCACCGGCAAGAAGGTTGCAGTGATAGGTTCCGGCCCTGCCGGCCTTGCTGCAGCGGATCAGCTGAACAAGCGGGGGCATCAGGTTACTGTTTATGAACGGGAGGATCGTATCGGCGGGCTTCTGATGTATGGAATACCTAATATGAAGCTGGAAAAGCATGTGATTGATCGGAAAGTGAATATAATGAGGGAAGAGGGCGTGGAATTTATCACCGGCGCCAATGTGGGAAAAGATGTGAAGACGGCCAAACTGTTAAAGGAGTATGACCGGATAATTTTAGCCTGCGGAGCCAAGAATCCCCGGGATATCAAAGCCCCTGGCAGAGACGCCAAAGGAATTTATTTTGCAGTGGATTTTCTTTCAGCCACCACGAAAAGCCTTTTGGATTCTGACTTGAGAGACAACAAATACATTTCTGCCAAAGGGAAAAAGGTAGTGATTATTGGCGGCGGCGACACAGGAAATGATTGTGTGGGAACGTCCATCCGCCATGGTGCGTCTTCAGTAACTCAACTGGAAATGATGCCGAAGGCGCCGGATCAGCGGGCGGATAATAATCCCTGGCCCCAGTGGCCTAAAGTCTGCAAGACAGATTACGGTCAGGAGGAAGCCATTGCCCTCTTTGGCCATGACCCGCGGATGTATCAGACGACGGTTAAGGAATTTTTAAAAGATAAAAATGGAAAACTCTGCGGACTTATAACGGTGAAGCTGGAAAACAGGCAGGATGAAAAAACAGGACGTATGGTAATGGCGGAAGCGCCTGGTTCTGAGCAGAAGCTGGAAGCGGATTTGGTATTGATTGCAGCCGGCTTTCTGGGAACGGAAAAATACGTGGCGGATGCATTCGGAATTGCGTTGAATGAGCGAACCAATGTGAAGACAGAGCCGGAAAGCTATGAAACTAATGTGAAGCATGTGTTTGCAGCAGGCGATATGCGCAGAGGCCAGTCTCTGGTGGTATGGGCTATCCGGGAAGGCAGGGAAGTTGCCAGGGCAGTGGATGAGAGCCTGATGGGCTATACGAATCTGGGCGCTTAGCGCCCGGCAGGCTGCAGGGAGATAAAATTAATGAATAGTTCAGAAACTTTAATACAAATGATTGAATATGCAAAGGGAAACCGCCGTGATATTAATCATCTTATGAAAGTGTACGCTTATGCCAGGACCATTGGAATCTGTGAAGGATTAACTTCCCAGGAACAGACTGTGGTTGAGCTTGCAGCGATTCTCCATGATATTGCCTGTCCCTTATGCCGGCAGAAATATGGCAGTACAAAGGGAGAATATCAGGAATCGGAAGGAGCGGTTCTGGCGGCAGAATTTCTGAAAGATACAGATTGGCCAAAAGAAATCACAGAACGGGTGGTTTATCTGGTGGGCCATCACCATACTTTGCATGACATTGACGGCATAGATTATCAGATTCTGATAGAGGCTGACTATCTGGTAAATGCTGATGAAGCCGGATACTCAGAAGAAAATATCAGAAATATCATGGAACATGTGTTTCGGACGCACACGGGAAAGACTCTGCTGCAGACCGTGTTTGGCATTAAATAGCGATTAAATACCGATGGAATGATGTGGCTGAGGTGACTGTGCCCGGCGCACAAAATGTTCAAGCTCCTCAGATCGAGGAGCTTGAACATTTTGTGCTGATTCCGTGCAGATCAACTTATGCCAGCCGCTGCTTTAACATGTTAACATCAGATTCTAACTTCCGGACTTTGATAGCTAACATTTCCACTTCTGAACTGGGTTCCATGGCGTTATGTAAATTTCTGGACAAATCAAGATGTCCTTCGGCTACACGCTGAATATTAATTCGGATTTCATTTTCAAGAATCAAATGGATATCTTTGATTTGTGCTTGTAAATCAATCACCTGAGTTTCCAGAGAAGTGATTCTGTCTTCCAAAGAATTGAATTTACCTTCTAAGGAAGTGATTCTGTCTTCCAAAGAATCGAATTTACCTTCTAAGGAAGTGATTCTGTCTTCCAAAGAATCGAATTTACCTTCTAAGGAAGTGATTCTGTCTTCCAAAGAATCGAATTTGCCTTCTAAGGAAGTGATTCTTTGATCCAGGGAATCAATCCTTTGATCCAGAGAATCGAATCTTTTATCGGTTTGGTTAAGTTTTTCAAGAATTAAATCAAGCTTTTGGCTATCGGTCATAGTGTCCCCCTTTGATAATTTTTTTGAAATTTGGGATACTGTGCTGGTGAAACCAGTATAACAGAATCAAGGGAAAAAGTCTATGAATTTTAGTTTAATTTTCTGCAAGTTGTTAAAAGCAAATTACGATACCTGAATCCTATAGAGTTCCATACAGGAAAAGTATTTGCGGGATATAGGGCTTTGCATTATAATTATAGAAAAACAGATTGGGAGGAACAGCATATGATTTACAAAGAGTTTTCGGATTTAAAGTTATCAGCTCTTGGAATGGGGGCAATGCGTCTGCCAGTGGTAGATGGAGACGATGGCAGAATTGATGAAGCGGCAGCGGAGAAAATGGTAGATTACGCCATGAAGCAGGGGGTAAATTACTATGACACCGCATGGGGATACCATAATGGCAATTCAGAGCTGGCAATGGGAAAGGCTCTGAGCAGATATCCCAGGGAAAGCTTTTATCTTGCCACGAAGTTTCCAGGATACGATCTTTCCAATATGGATAAGGTGGAAGAGATTTTTGAAAAGCAGTTGGAGAAATGTCAGGTAGATTATTTCGATTTTTACCTGTTTCATAATGTCTGCGAGATGAATATTGATGCCTATCTGGAGGAAAGCCATGGAATTTACCGTTACCTGATGGAACAGAAGAAAAATGGACGTATCCGTCATCTGGGCTTTTCCGCTCACGGCAGCGTAGAAGTTATGAAGCGTTTCCTGGAGGCTTACGGTAAGGATATGGAATTCTGCCAGATTCAGATGAATTATCTGGACTGGTCCTTCCAGAATGCAAAAGGCAAGGTGGAGCTTTTGGAGGAATATCATATCCCAGTGTGGGTGATGGAACCGCTGCGGGGCGGCCGGCTGGCAAAGCTTCCGGAGCAGGCAGAAGAAACCTTGAAGGCAATACGGCCAAAGGAAAAGATCCCTGCATGGGCGTTCCGGTTCCTGCAGTCTGTTCCGCAGGTAACTGTTGTGCTTTCCGGCATGTCTGATATGGAGCAGTTACAGGAAAATATCAGGACATTTGAGACGGAAGAGCCTTTGAAACAGGAAGAAATGGACACACTGCTGTCTGTGGCGGACGGCATGTTAAATGGGACGCTTCCCTGCACAGCCTGCCGTTACTGTGTCAGTCATTGTCCCAGGGATCTGGATATCCCGGCTTTGCTGGAACTTTATAATGAACATAATTTTACCGGAGGAGGGTTTATCGCGCCGATGGCGCTGATGGCAGTGCCGAAAGAGAAACATCCGGATTCCTGTATCGGATGCAGAAGCTGCGAGGCAGTCTGTCCCCAGCAGATTAAAATTTCAGAAGCTATGAAAGATTTTGCAGGAAAATTGAAATAAAACAGCCAAACCGATGGATGCGGCCCCAACAGCCGCCGCCGTCGGTTTCTGTTTTTTGGATAATCATAGAAAGGGGGCTGCGATTTCCAGGAAATCTTCATGACAGTCCCTTACAAATTCTGAATAAGTCATTTTCCGGGAAGTAATTTCTCTGCCAAGCGTAACAAGAAATTCAGGAATCTCAGATTCTGCCATTATCCCTAATTCGGATGCGAATTTTTCCTCTCCCTCAATGGGACAGCCCATTTCATAGACAGCAAAGGCGGGTTTAGGCCCTTCTGGAGTCTGTTTTACGCCGCCTCGGAATCCAAGGGAAGCCACCGGATGACCGGAGCAGGAAGAGGGGCAGCCGGAGATATGGATTTTAGGCAGGGTATCATCCGGAAATTGTTCCTTTCGGACTCTGTCAATACAGGCTTTTAAAAGGGCCTGAGAATCCCTGGCTCCTACCTGGCAGATGGAGGCGCCGATGCAGGAGACGGAAGTTTCAAAACAGGTCTGAGCGCCGTCCCCGGTCAGGGCCAGGATAGCTTTTGCTTCTTCGGCGGTCAGGTTGATCAGGTACAGACTTTCATCTGGAGAAACCCGCAGCAGAACTTCTTCCATAGGGAGGATTGCCTGGTACAGGCGCCGGAAAAAATCCGGTTTGGGGCAGCCGCCAATGGGATGGTAGCACACGGCGTACAGACCCTCCTGTTTTTGCGAAATGACCCGGGGATGGCGTAATGGCTGTCCGCCGCCCCGTTTTTTGACTGTGGGCACAGCAAGAGACAGGTCAAGAGTTTCAGAGTCAAACGCCTGGTTCAGCTTTTCTTGGTACGCCTTGATATATCCCTCGCTTCCCAGGGTATCCTGCATAAAGCGGGTGCGGGATTTTGCGCGGTTTTCATAGTTGCCGTAGGTAACGAAAACGTCAATCATGGCTTTGATGTAATACAAAGTTTTAGAAGGATCAATCTCAGAGGCCACCAGAACGCCCATTTTGGGTTCCCGTCCTAGTCCGCCGGCGCTGTATACATCAAAGGTTCCCCGCTCTGTGGCAGCGAAGCCCAGATCTCGAAAGGTTACATGGGTAATATTTTCTTTGGAATTGGAAAATCCCACTTTTAATTTCCGGGGCAGTTTGACTTTGTGGATAAAACCAAGCAAATAACCGGCGGCCTCTTTGGCATAGGGAAGCACATCGAAAAATTCTCCCTGCTGTACGCCGGAAAGCGGGGAGCACATCACGTTTCTGGGATAATTTCCCCCGCCGCCCCGGGTAATAATGCCGTGGTTGAAGGATTCTTCGATTAAAGCGCACACCTGTGCCTCTGATAGATTGTGGAGCTGGACGCTTTGGCAGGTGGAAAAGTGAACCAGGGAAATGTTATATTTTTCAATGCTTTCTGCGATAAACAGTAATTGTTCTTTTGTGATTTCTCCGCCGGCAAAGCGCAGGCGCAGCATACTGGCAGCGCCGCCCCTTTGGGCATAGCTGCCGAAGCCTCCGGAAAATTTTTTATATTGGGCAACGTTGATGTCTTTTTGGTAGAATTTTTTTGTCATTTCATGAAATTCTTTCAGGTCTCCCCGAAATTCTTCAATATAATTCTGCGGCATAATAACCTCCTGTGTCAAAAGCAGATCTGAATTGGCGCTGTAGCATGGCGGTTACAGCGCCTGATGTCTGTGGCATGATACAAGTATTCCCAAAAGGAAGAAAAATACTCTCCATGGCTTATGACGCAGTAAAATATTTTATCATTCCATATTTTTTATTAAATCAGAAAATTCCTGCATTTGTGAGGTGACAGGACGGCAGTGATTGTAACAGAGATAGAAATAGCGTTTCATGGATACATTTTCGATTTGGCAGACGAAAATGTCGCCTTTTTCTTCATATTCGGCGGCACAGCGACGGGATAAAACCCCCAGGCCAAGATTATGGCGCACAGCGTCCACAATGCCGCAGCGGCCGCTGCATTCCCATTTTATCGCAAAAGGAATGTGGGAATGCAGCATAATATTTTCGAAGATAGCCCGAGTGCCGTTTCCCTTTTCCCAGATTATAAAATCCTGATGCCGCAGTTCTTCTATGGCAATAGAGCTCCGTCCGGCAAAGGGATGGCCTTTTCCGCAGATGATGCACAAGGTGTCTTCCAGGACAGGTTCAGTCATAATTTCCTGATGGACGATAATCCCCTCCACCAGCGCAATATCCAGTTCATTGTGAATCATCCGGTGCTCAATGAGCTGTGTATTGTCTATAAATACCTTTACGTCAATGTCGGGGGACTGGAGCGTAAGGGTTTCCACCAGAGAGCCCATCAGGGTGTTTCCCACGGTAAGGGTGGCGCCGATGCGCAGGGGGCGCAGGGAGTTTGCATGCTTCATAGACTGCTCTAAATGCTCATGGCTGGCGGCAATCTCCCTGGCGCTTTCTAACAGCATCTGTCCAGAGGGAGTGATTTTCAGTTCTTTGGGAAAACGTTCAAAGAGCCTGGTCTGATATTCATTTTCCAGATCTGAAATAATCTGGCTTACGGTAGGCTGGGAAATGTACAGGCGCTTGGCTGCCTCGCTCATTTTTTTGTATTCGGCTACGGCAATAAAGGTTTTTAATTGTTTTAAGGTTGCCACTTGGAATCCTCCTGCTATTTGATAAAAATAGTGATGTTTTGTCCATGCTTTTCATAGATTAAAAATATTTATGAGAAAGTACAGGCGGTATTATAGGAAAATACCTATAGATTAGTTTATATTTTACTATTTTACGTCCAATTTAACAAGTGCTATCATAAAAACATAGAGAAAATTGTCGAATTTTTATCAATCTTTTTCAATTTAAGGAGGTAGGATATGAAAGTAGTGGTACTTGGCGGGGTTGCTGCCGGCACGAAGATCGCAGCGAAGCTGATGCGGGAGAACCGGGGGAATGAGGTTCTCGTACTGAATAAAGGGAAGAATATTTCCTATGCAGGCTGCGGGCTTCCCTATTATGTTGGGCATGTCATTGAGGACAGAGAGCAGCTGATTGTGAATACGCCGGAGAAATACGCCAAACTCACCGGCGTAACCGTGATGACTGAAACTGAGGCAACCAAGGTGGATCCTGAGGCAAAGAAAGTAACGGCAGTGAATCTGGCCACAGGTCAGGAGCAGACCTATGATTATGACAAGCTGGTAATTTCCGTAGGCGCAAGCCCCATCAAGCCGCCCATTGAAGGCTGTGATTTGGAAAACGTATTCTTTGTGAGAACGCCGGAGGACGCCATTAGAATCCGTGAAGCAGTAGATGCAGGCAATGTGAAGCGGGCCGTAGTGGTAGGCGCAGGTTATATCGGATTGGAGATTGCCGAGAACTTGAAATTACAGGGCGTCCGTCCTTTCGTGCTGGATATGGCAGAGCATGCGCTTCCAGGATTTGATGCTGAGATGGCCGAATATGTGGAAGGAAAATTACAGGAAAGCGGAATCCCGGTGGTAACGAAAGTTGCAGTAACCGGAATCGAGGGAGACGGCAAGGTTGAGAAGGTTCTGACCAGTAAGAAGGCTTATAAGGCTGATTTAGTGGTGCTAAGCGCCGGAATCCGCCCCAACACATCCTTCCTGGATGGAATCGGACTGGAAATGTTCAAAGGAACTATTCTGACCAACGGAAAGGGAGAGACAAACCTTCCGGATATCTATGCGGCAGGTGACTGCGCAATGGTACATAACGCGCTGACTGAGAAGGCAGCATGGTCTCCCATGGGATCTACTGCGAATATCAGCGGCCGTCTGATTGCCCAGAACATGATGGGCGCAGACTTTGGCTACCGTGGCGTACTGGGAACGGCAGTATGTAAGTTACCGGGCTTAAATGTAGGAAGAACTGGATTGACAGAAGCCCAGGCTGAAGCAGAAGGGTTCCATCCTGTCAGCGTGATTACAGTTGTGGACGACAAGGCGCATTATTTCCCGGGCGCAGGAGCCTTTGTAATTAAGATGATTGCAGACAAGGATTCCTTAAGACTGCTGGGCGTGCAGGTCATCGGCGCAGGAGCAGTGGATAAAGTAGTGGATATTGCAGTGACAGGCATTATGCTGAAAGGAACCCTTACCGATCTGGCAGATATGGATTTGGCCTATGCACCGCCGTTCTCTACTGCAATTCATCCTTTTGAGCACACATTGAATGTGCTGATGAATAAAATTAATGGCAAATTTGAGACATTTACTCCGGCAGAGTATGCAGCGGGCGCAGCAGAAGGCTATAAGGTAGTGGACGCATGTCTTGCGCCGTCCATTGAAGGCGCGCCTTATGTAGAGCTTACCACAGTGGAAGGCCCGGTAGAGGGACTGGATCCGGAAGAGAAGCTTCTTCTTGTCTGCAACAAAGGAAAGAGAGCTTATCTGCTTCAGAACCGGTTGAAATTCTATGGATACAAGAATACGAAAGTATTGGAAGGCGGAATTACTTTCAGCGATGTGGAAGCGTAAGAGATTGTCGTTATTTCCAGAATGGCGCGAATGTGCCCTGTATCATTCAGAGTAATGGTTCAGCGCCTGCAGAAATATGGAATCATATGTTTCAGCCAAAGGCAAATCCAAGACGCCTTTGGCGCAGGAGCTGCTGTTAAATAGAAAAAAGAAAAGGAGATTGAGGGTTATGGGATGTACAATTAAACCTGAAGAAATCAAAAGAGTGAAAGGACTTGGATTTCTGAATAACAAAGGAACAGATTTATTTAACGGACGTGTGATTACGGTAAATGGTAAAATCACGGCAGAGCAGACAAAAGTAATTGCAGAAGCAGCAGAAAAATTCGGAAATGGAGATGTGGAATTTACCACACGCCTTACTGTGGAAGTACGGGGCATCCATTTTGACAATATTGAGCCCTTCCGTGAGTATATTGCAAAAGCAGGCCTTGAGACCGGCGGTACAGGCTCTTTGGTTCGCCCAGTGGTATCCTGCAAAGGAACCACCTGCCAGTATGGACTTTATGACACCTTTGATTTGTCTGAGAAAATCCATGAGCGTTTCTACAAAGGATATCATACGGTAAAGCTTCCTCACAAATTTAAAATTGCAACCGGCGGATGTCCCAATAACTGCGTGAAGCCTGATTTGAACGATTTGGGTATCGTAGGCCAGCTTGTGCCAAACGTGGACGATGATATGTGCAACGGATGCAAGAAATGCCAGGTGGAAACAGCCTGTCCGATGAAGGCTGCAAAAGTGGAAGACGGCGAGCTTGTCATTGACAAGGAGGCGTGCAACAACTGCGGACGCTGCGTAGAACAGTGCCCATTTGACGTAATTGAAGACGGAACTCCGGGATACAAGATTTATATCGGCGGAAGATGGGGCAAGAAGGTTGCCCACGGACAGCCCTTATCTAAGGTATTCACCACAGAGGAAGAGCTTCTGGATACGGTAGAGAAAGCAATCCTGCTGTTCCGTGAACAGGGACAGACGGGAGAACGTTTTGCAGATACCATTGCAAGAATCGGATTCGAAGAAGTGGAAAAACAGCTTCTTGCCAATGATATATTAGATAGAAAACAGGAGATCCTGGATGCACAGCTTCATCTGGCAGGAGGAGCAACCTGTTAATTTTGGGAGGAATTTAGGAAATGGGTTCAAAGAAAAAATACGGCGCAATTCTGTTGTGCCTGGTGATTGGATTTCTGGCAACGAAATCCACAGATTTGCAGTCTTCCGTGTTCGGGCGCGTGGTTATGGGCGGACCAATGGTTGCATTGTTAGTTTCTATGATTATCTGCAATATTATTCCAAGCGTGGATAAGGACTTTAAAGAGGGAACGACTTACTGCAGCAAACAGTTCCTGAACTGGGGCATCATCATGACAGGCGGAACCTTAAGCTTTGCTGACATTATGGGAACTGGCGTCAGAGCGCTGCCGTTAATCTTGTTTAATATCTGTCTTTCCTTTGCAGTGGCAATGCTGGTGGGCAGAAAAATCGGCGTGACGAAGAACACCTCTGTTCTGGTAGGCGGCGGAACCTGCATCTGCGGCGGTACGGCCATAGCAACCTTAAGCCGGATTATCAAGGCAACGGACGCAGAAATCGCATTTGGTATGGCGGCAATTTTCCTGTTTGATACGATTTCAGCTTTTTCTTATCCGTATATTGCACCGGCAATCGGATTTACAGAGAACCAGTTTGCTTTCGTAGCAGGCACTGCAATCAATGACACATCCTCAGTTGCAGGCGCTCAGGCTACCTATCAGGCTATGATTGCCAATCCTGAATTCAGCGGCGCCTTGAATGTTAAGCTGGTGCGTACCACTATGCTGATCTTCGTGGCAATTGTCTGGACGGTTCTGATGGCGAAGGACGCCAAGAAGAACGGGGAGGCTGGAAGCAATGACAGCATCCTGGCAGTTGTAAAGAAAACCTTCCCTATGTTCATTCTCTGGTTTGTGGTAATGGCAGGCCTGAATACTTATGGCGTGTTCAGTGAAGTGGGAAGCGATCTTTTGAAGGTGGTAAGTAAGTTCCTGTTTGCATCTGCTTTAGCGGGCGTGGGATTTAAGATTAAGTTTAAGGATGTATTTTCCAAGGGATTGAAGCCTATTGCACTGGGCGGAATCACTTGGGCTTGTGTGGCAGCGTCTTCCTATATCTTTGCATTCCTTTTTGCAGGATATATCGGTTAGAAATTGCCAGAAAACAAAAAATATGTTATGCTGAATAAGCATAGGGGGCTGCCGGTATGCAGCCCCTTTTTTGCAGTCTTTACACAAATGTACAGAAAATACGCAGAACCATAGGAAATTTTAGCGTATCATACATAAGGAGAATCAGTCATGCAATTTGGATTCTTAGGGATAAATTACAGGAATGCGCAGCTTGCAGTCAGGGACAGGACAAGCTTTACGGATGCTATGAAGCTGGAACTTTTTCAGAAAGCGGAGGAGGCTGGGGTGGATCAGTGTATGGTATTGTCCACCTGTAACCGGAGTGAAGTCTATTATGTGTATGAGAGAAAAGAGCAGCAGGCGCAGATGCAGAGGATATACGAAGGAATGTTTCCAGAAGTGGAATTGCAGGAGTTTCTGATGAAATTGTCTGGAAATGAGGCTATGGCCTGGCTGTTTCGCATTGCAGCCGGACTGGAATCCCTTGTGCTGGGAGAGGATCAGATTCTGGGACAGGTGAAGGAGGCGCTGGATTTTTCCAGGACCATGGGATATAGTAAGAAAGAACTGAATAGAATCGTTAGGGATGCAATTACCTGCGCCAAGCAGATCAAAACAGAATTAAAAATCAGTGAGAAGCCCCTTTCGGTGAGCTATATTGGGATTAAGAAGTTAGAGGAAGCCTGCGGCGTCAGCGGGAAAAAAATTCTTGTGATTGGAAGCGGAAAGACGGCAGCCCTGGCTTTGAAATATATTTATGAATATTCCGGCGTCCGGGTCACCGCCTGCAGCAGAACCTATGCCCATGCAAGGAACTTGCGGGAACAGTTTCCGCAGCTTGAGATTATTTCCTACGAGGACTGGCGTCAGGCGGTGGGAGACTGTGATATTGTAATCAGCGCCACCTCTTCCCCGCATCTGGTGGTGCGCCGGGAGGATTTTACCCCGGCACGCCCGGTAACCTTGCTGGATTTGGCGGCGCCCAGGGATATTGATATATCCTTTGCTCAAGATCCTCTGGCAACGCTGATTAATCTGGATACCCTGCAGGCAATCGCAGGGGAGAATCAGAAGGAACGGGAACGGCTGGTGGAAGAGAGCAGGAAGCTGATAGGTGAGAAATTACAGGAAACCCAGATCTGGCTGTTACAGAGCCGTATGGATTCCACCATTGAATCTTTGCAGCAGAGGTGCAGCGGAATTGAGGAAGACAGCTTTCGCTATTTGAACCGGAAAATGGAGCTTGGGGCAAGGGAGCAGAAGCTTTTGAAAAAGGTGCTGCATGCCTCCCTGCAGCGTCTTTTGCGGGAGCCGATTCAGGAACTGAAACGGTTGGATTCTGAGGAGGAGCAGGAAGAATATAAACGGCTGGTCAGACAGCTGTTTCAGATATAGCATCTGTTTGTCCAGCAGACAGAACGGCAGTGTGACAGGATAGGAGAAGAAAAATGAAATATAGGATTGGTACAAGAGGTTCTAAGCTGGCATTGACTCAGGCAGAATATGTATGCGGCAGGCTGCGGGAAGCTTATCCCGGGGATGACTTTGAGATTCAGATGATAAAGACAAGAGGCGATGTGATTTTGGATAAGCCCCTCCATGAAATCGGCGATAAGGGGGTATTTGTAAAAGAAATAGAAGAACAGCTTTTGTCCGGCGCGATTCAGATTGCCGTACACAGTATGAAGGATATGCCCTCTTCTCCAGCTCCCGGGCTTGTGTTTACGAAGTCATGGAAGCGGGAAGATCCCAGGGACGTTTTGATTTTGCGGGAAAAGAAGTCCCTGCAGGAATTGCCCCAGGGAGCTGTGATCGGCACTGGAAGCAAGCGCAGGGAGTTTCAGTTAAAGCGTCTGCGGCCGGATATCCGGGTTGTGGGCATCCGGGGAAATGTGGATACTAGAATACGGAAAATGGAAGAGGAGAAGTTAGATGGGATTCTTCTGGCTGCCGCAGGGCTTCACCGATTGGGAATGGAGGACAGGATCAGCCAGTATCTGGAACCGGAGGAGATGATATCCGCACCGGCCCAGGGAATTCTGGCGCTGGAAATCCGTGAGGGAGAGCAGCGGCTTTTGGATATGTTAAATGAGCTCAGCGATGAGGAAACGGAGTTGGCGGCAAAAGCAGAGCGGGGATTTTTGCAGCAGATGGGAGGAAGCTGCCACATACCAGTGGGAGCAATTTTCCGGCCCAGAGAGGAAATAGAAGAACAATCGGATGCGCCAGGCAGTGAGGAAACAGAAGGGCGGCTGGATGTAATTCAGAAAGATCAAAAAGTGTACCGCCTGGACGCTATGTTTGGAGATGAAACAGGAACCAGGCAGGCTTATGTAACTGTATATGGAGCAAAACCGGAAGATATGGCGGAGGAAGCGGCAAAAGAGGTGCGAAGAAAAATGGCGGGAAAAGTAATTTTGCTGGGGGCAGGTCCGGGAGACCCGGAACTGATTACCGTGAAGGGATTAGAGGCAATTCGTAAGGCGGACTGTATTATTTATGACAGGCTGGCTTCGCCGGAGCTTTTGGCCCAGGCGAAGCCCCAGTGTGAAAAAATTTATGTGGGCAAGGCAAATCATCATCACACCATGAAGCAGGCAGAAATCAACCGCCTTCTGGTACAGAAAAGTATGGAATATGACAAAACAGTCCGGTTAAAGGGCGGAGACGTCTATGTATTCGGAAGAGGCGGAGAGGAAGGGCTTCATCTGCGCCGGCATGGGGTGGAATTTGAAGTGATTCCGGGAATCAGTTCCTGCATTGCCGGGCCGGCTTATGCGGGAATTCCCATTACCCATCGGGGAAAAGCGCTGGGATTCCATGTGGTGACAGCCCATGATCGCAGGGATGAGCTGGCGGATATTGATTTTGCGGCTATGGCAGGCGGAAAAGAAACCTGCGTATTTTTGATGGGGTTAAGCAAAGTGGGAGAGATTGCAGAGAAGCTGACAGAGGCTGGGATGCCGGGAAGCACAAAGGCTGCCGTAATTTCTCAGGCCACCACCTCAAGACAGCAGACCTGCGTTTCGGATCTTTTACATATTGCAGAAGAAGTGAAAAACGCCAATCTGGTTTCACCGGCATTGATTATCGTCGGAGAGGTGGTATCTCTGCGGGAAGAATTGAATTTTTATGAAAACCGCCCGTTATCCGGGAAACAGTATTTAATTCCCAGAATCGGAACTATGCCCACCAGATTGGGTGAATTACTTAAGGCCCAGGGCGCCCTTGTGGATGAAGTGCAGGTGGGAGAGATTGTAAGGGGCCCAGGAGATTTTACAGCAAAACAGCTAAGCCGTGCAGACTGGCTGATTTTTACCAGCAAAAACGGCGTAAATTCCTTTTTCCGGCAGTTTCGGGAGAAGGAGATGGATATGAGAAGCCTTGCTTTTGTAAAGATTGCAGCCATTGGCGGGAAAACGGCAGAGACGCTGGAAGAGATGGGGCTTTATGCAGATTTGATCCCGGAGGATTTCAACAGTGACGCCCTTGCAGAAGCGATGAAAAAGCAGCTGACCGGTTCCGAAGCCGTGTGGTATCTGAAAGCCGGGAATGGGGACGGCCATCTGAAAGAAACGCTGAGCGCGTATTGCAGATTCGAGGAAATTGTGGTATATGAAAACTGCAAAGTGGAGCCTAAGCTGGACGGCTTAGCGCCTCTGGAGGACTACGATGGAATTTTATTTACCTGCGCTTCTTCGGCAAAGCGTTTGATGGAAGCTATGGAAGATGTGCAAAAGCGGTGCAGGATATACAGCATCGGCCCCAAGACTACGTCATTTTTGAAAAAAAGCGGGATAACATCTGTGCTGGAGGCAGAATGTTCCACGTATGACGGGCTGGCAGAGCGAGTGATGCATGGAGAGGAAAATTAAGATGAGAAAGGCAATGTTTTTTGATATTGACGGCACAATCTGGGACGGGAGGCAATGGATACCGGACAGCACCAGGGAGGCGTTTCGGCTGCTGAAAAAGCAGGGGCACTATCTGTTTATCAGCAGCGGAAGAACCAGAATTTTTATTCCGGATAAAGCGCTGATGCCCCTGGGCTTTGACGGAGTTTTGGCAGGCTGCGGGACTTACGGGGAATTTCAGAAGGAAGTCAAATTCTATCACAGGATTCCTCTGGAGGAAATTCAAAGAGTGAATGAAATCCTGCGGGATCTGGGAGCGGCTTACATTCTGGAAGGAAGGCGGCTGTTGTATTTGGACGAGGAGCGCTTTACAGAGGAGTCTTCTTTTTCACAGAAAATAAAAAAAACTCTGGGTAAGAATCTGGTGCGGGTTACCGGCAACGAAGACAGCCTGGAGGTCAGTAAATTCTGTGTGAATTACATGAAGGATAAAGAGCGCCAGAAAGAACTGGAGAGGGAAGTGGGGAAAGATTATACCATTATCTACCGGGAAGGTACATTTATGGAGGTTGTGCCCAGAGGATTTAACAAGGCAACGGGGATACAGGAGATTTGCAGCATATTGGACATTGCCCCGGAAGAAACTTATTCTTTTGGAGACAGTACCAATGATTTGGATATGCTGGAATATACGGCTCATTCCATTGCCATGGGGGATGGCATGCAGCAGGCCAGGGATGCGGCGGAGTATGTGACAGCGCCTTTGGCCGAAGACGGCATTTATCAGGCATGCAAGCATTATGGGTTGATTTAAAGAAAAAAACAATTGACAAATGAATAAAACAGGAATAATATGTTAGGAAGTAAATAGATGATATTGTTAACTATTTACTTCCTAACATATTTTTTGACGATTCAGAGCAGAAGGCAGCAGCAATCTCCGCAGGATAAGGAAAGGAGTTCATACAGATGGATATGCCTTGCTCTGAAATGAAACAATTTATGGAAAACGGGGATAGAATTATGAGAGAAACAGAAGTGCACAGCAGACTGATGTACGCATTTCAGCGCATCCGGAAGGTAAACATCATGTCGGGGGCGAAGATTTCCAGAATGGAATTTTTGGCTTTGCAGGTAATTGGCGGCTATCAGCAGAAAACAGGGCTTTCCGGGATTTATGTGTCGGAGCTGGCAGGGCAGCTTAAGATTGCTTCCTCCCAGACTTCCAGAATGTTGAAAGGTCTGGAGGAACGGGAACTGATCGGCCGGAGCATAGACGCCAGGGACAGGCGGAATACCTGCGTATTTTTAACGGAAAAGGGAAAAGAAGCCTGCCAGGAGACACAGGAATATTTGAAGAATTTCATGGAACGTGTGCTGCAGGCTATGGGAGAAGAAAGGGTGGAAGAATTAGTCAGTCTTTGCGGTGAACTGGCAGAGATTATGGAACAGGAGGCAGGGAATAAGTGAAAAAGAAATCAGGAGGAATTGTGAATGGGAAAAATATTTCAGTATTTGAGCAGGTATAAGGCTTCTGTATTAGTCGTTATTCTGCTTTTAATCATGCAGGCATATTGTGATCTTTCCTTGCCTCAGTATATGTCTGATATTGTGGATATCGGGATTCAGCAGGGCGGCGTTGCCCATGCGGCGCCGGATGAAATGAGAGGGGAGACGCTGGACAATCTCAGTATGTTTTTATCCCAGGAGGATGAGGCGATCTTAAAGGACGCTTATGAGAAAAATGATGCAGGCAATTATGAGAGAAAGAAAATGAAGGGGGAGGAGTTAGAAGAACTGGATGAACTTCTGGGAATGCCCTGGGTGGTGATGTCCTCCATGACAGCGGAGATGGGGATGGAGCCTGAAGATTTACGGCTTATGCTGGAAAATGGGCAGATTACAACAGAACAGATTCTGGAAATGGAGGTAAAAGCCCAGGACAATATGGGGGATATGAGCGATACGCTGATTGCACAGCGGGCGAGCCTGGCGGTAAAGGAAGAGTATCAGGCTTTGGGCTGGGATCTGGGAGAATACCAGAACCGCTATATGTTCCGCACCGGCGCGAAGATGCTGGCTATGGCAGTTGTCATGATGGCAGTGTCGATTCTGGTTGGTCTGATTGCCGCAAGGGTAAGCGCCAGGCTGGGCATGGAGCTGAGGGGGCAGGTCTTTCAGAAGGTGGTTTCCTTTTCCCATCGTGAGATTGAACAGTTTTCCACGGCGTCTTTGATTACCAGAAGCACCAACGATATCCAGCAGATTCAGATGGTGGCGGTGATACTGCTTCGGATGGTAGTTTACGCGCCGATTATCGGTATCGGAGGAATCTTTAAGGTGATCCATACGAAAACAGGAATGGGATGGATTATCGGAGTTGCAGTAGGAAGCATTATTTTGCTGGTGGGAATTCTGATGTCCGTTACCATGCCCAGGTTTAAGAAAATGCAGACGTTGGTAGACCGGATGAATCTGGTATCCAGGGAGATTTTAACGGGTGTTTCCGTAATACGTGCATTTTCCAGGGAAAAATTTGAAGAGAAGCGGTTTGAAGGAGCCAATCGGGATCTGATGAAAACCCAGCTTTTTACCAGCCGTGTCATGTCTATGATGATGCCGGCCATGATGCTGATTATGAACTGCATTACCGTTTTGATTGTGTGGTTCGGTTCGAAGGGGGCAGATCTGGGAACCCTTCAGGTAGGGGATATGATGGCTTTTATCACATATACCATGCAGATCGTTATGGCGTTTCTTATGATTACCATGGTGTCAGTGATGCTTCCAAGGGCAGGAGTGGCTGCCAAGCGTATTGACGAGGTAATCACAACGGAAGAGACAATATTAGATCCTTTGCAGCCGGTGGAAGAAGCGCCTGAAGGCTGGAAGGGAACGGTGGCCTTTGAAGATGTGTCCTTCTCTTATCCAGGCGCTAAGGAGCATGCAGTTTCCCATATTTCCTTTACGGCGGAGCCGGGAAAAACCACTGCCATTATCGGAAGCACCGGATGCGGAAAAACTACGCTTTTAAACCTGATTCCGCGGTTTTATGATGTGACGGAGGGAAGAATTACCATGGATGGGGTAGATATCCGGAAGATGTCTCAGAAGAAGCTGCGGGATTTGATTGGGTATGTGCCTCAGAAGGGCATGCTGTTTTCTGGCACGATTGCTTCCAATCTGCAGTTTGCAGGAAATGTAACAGAAGAGGAAATGAAAGAGGCAGCCAGAATTGCTCAAGCGGAAGATTTTATCCTGGAAAAAGAAGAACAGTATGACAGCGCCATTGCTCAGGGCGGAACCAATGTGTCCGGCGGACAGAAACAGCGGCTTTCCATTGCAAGGGCCATTGCAAAGCAGCCGAAGGTATTTCTCTTTGATGACAGTTTTTCTGCGCTGGATTACAAAACAGACGTGGTACTGCGTAAGGCATTGGCAGAGAAAACAGGGGATGCTACGGTGATTATCGTTGCGCAGCGTATCAGCACGATTCTGCATGCAGATCAGATTATTGTGCTGGAGGATGGGCAGATAGCCGGAATGGGCGCCCATAAAGAGCTGATGGAACACTGTGAAATCTACCAGGAGATTGCAAAATCCCAGTTATCTGAGAAAGAGCTGAAAGAGACGTCAGCAGAGAAAGGAGGCGTTTTCCATGAGTGAACCGAAGCGGATGGGCAGAATGGGCCGCAGGCCTGGACATGGACCCGGCGGAGGGATGATGCCTGGAGAAAAGGCAAAGAATTTTAAAGGTACGGTAAGAAAACTGATTCAGTATATGGGGAAATATAAGATAGCCATATTGGCGGTGCTGACGTTTGCCGTTGCATCCACAGCCTTTGGGATTGCAGGGCCGAAGATTCTGGGCCAGGCAACCACAGAGCTTTTCAATGGACTGGTGGCAAAGGTATCCGGCACAGGGGAAATTGATTTTGGCAAAATAGGAAGAATTCTGTTGTTTTTAATTTGTGTTTATGCATTCAGCGCCTTGTGTTCCTTTGTACAGGGCTGGATTATGACAGGAGTGACCCAGAAAGTCTGTTTTCGCTTCCGGGAGGACATTTCTTCCAAAATCAACCGGATGCCTATGAAATATTTTGAATCCAGGACGGTAGGGGAAGTATTATCCCGAATCACCAATGATGTGGATACGCTGGGACAGGGGCTGAATCAGAGTGTGACGCAGCTGATTACGTCTGTTGCAACGCTGATTGGCATTTTAATTATGATGCTGAGCATCAGTCCGGTTATGACTCTGATTGCTTTGGTGATTCTTCCGCTGTCAGGTATTCTGATTGGAATTGTTGTGAAGTTCTCCCAGAAATATTTCGTGGCTCAGCAGAAATATTTAGGAGAAATCAACGGCCAGGTGGAAGAGACGTTCAGCGGCCATAATATTGTAAAGGCTTTTAATAAAGAAGAGGATATGTTAAAGGAGTTCCATGGAACCAACGACATGCTGTTTCAATCTGCCTGGAAATCACAATTTTTGTCCGGAATGATGCAGCCCATTATGGGATTTGTAGGAAATCTCGGTTATGTGGCTGTGGCCGTGGCGGGAGGAATGCTTGTAGTGAGAGGAAGCATCGAGGTAGGGGAAATTCAGTCCTTCATCCAGTATGTCCGTCAGTTTACCCAGCCCATTACACAGGTGGCCCAGGTTTCCAATATGTTGCAGTCTACAGCGGCGGCAGCGGAGCGTGTCTTTGAATTTCTGGGAGAGGAAGAGGAGGACTTGACGGCAGAGCATCCGGTGAAGCTTGAGAATATGGAAGGAAGGGTATCTTTTGAGCATGTGCAGTTTGGATACCGGCCGGATCAGGTGATTATTCATGACTTCAACTGTCAGGTGAAGCCAGGGCAGACGGTGGCAATTGTAGGGCCTACCGGAGCCGGCAAAACGACAATGGTGAAACTGCTGATGCGTTTTTATGATGTGAATCAGGGCAGCATTCAGGTGGACGGCCATGATTTGAGAGATTTTAACCGCAGTGAATTGAGGGAGAATTTTGGAATGGTCCTGCAGGATACCTGGCTGTTTAAAGGAACTATTATGGAAAACATTCGTTATGGAAGACTGGACGCTACCGATGAGGAAGTGGTGGCGGCAGCAAAGGCAGCCCATGCCCACCGCTTTATTTCCACTTTGCCGGGCGGCTATGAGATGGAGTTAAATGAGGACGCCAGCAATGTGTCCCAGGGGCAGAAACAGCTTCTTACCATTGCCCGGGCGATTCTTGCGGATAATCCGATTTTGATTCTGGATGAGGCCACATCTTCCGTAGATACCCGTACGGAAGAGCGGATCCAGAGAGCTATGAATAACCTGATGAAGGGAAGAACCAGCTTCGTGATTGCACACAGGCTTTCTACCATTAAAGATGCAGATGTAATTCTGGTGATGAAAGACGGGGATATCATTGAGCAGGGAAGTCATCAGGAACTTCTGGCGCAGCATGGCTTTTATGCAGAGCTCTATAATTCTCAGTTTGAGGCGGCGTAACTGGGGATAAGAAAGAGGAAGCATGATGTTACCACCTTAATAATGAAGCTCCCCAGGTAAGACCAGCCCCGAAGCCGGAAAGCAGAAGAAGATCTCCCTGGGAGAGCCTTCCCTCTTTATGCACCTCATCCAGAAGAATCGGGATGCTTGCGGCAGAAGTATTGCCGCAGTGCTCCACATTGGAAGGAAATTTTTCCAACGGCAGTTTTAACTTTCTGGCAATGGAGGAAATAATCCGGTAATTTGCCTGATGAAGCAGGTAATATTTGACCTCTGACGCCGAAATATCTGCCTGGGCCAGGAGGGACTGAATGCAGGCCGGAACTTTTTTTACAGCAAATTTAAATACCTCCTGCCCGTCCATATACAGATAGTCAGGGGTTGTGCCGGCGGTAATATAGGGGTTGTTGTTGTTGCGGTTTCTGCACATCAGAATCCCTCCGCCAGTTCCGTCAGAACCCTGCAGGGAGGCGATTATTCCCTCTTCGGAGGCTTTTGCAACGGCGGCTCCTGCGCCGTCCCCAAACAGAACGCAGGTGGAGCGGTCTGCCCAGTCGATAATTTTGGAAAGGGTTTCCACGCCGATAATCAGGGCAGTCTGGTAAATTCCCGCCTGAAAATATGCGTCTGCGGTATGGAGGGCAAACAGAAAGCCGGAGCATGCCGCATTCATGTCGAAAGCCACAGCCTTCGCTGCGCCAAGTTCTTTCTGCACCATACATGCAGTGCTTGGGGTAATATAATCAGAAGAAACTGTCGCTACAAGAATCAAATCAATCTCTTCCGGCAAAAGTCCGGAATCTTTCAGGGCAGCTTTGGCAGCTGTAACCGCCATTGACAGTGTTGTCTCTGTTTCTGAGGATACCAGGTGCCGGCTCTTTATGCCGGTTCGGCTCTGAATCCATGAGTCGTTGGTTTCCACAATCGTTGAAAGAAAATCGTTCGTGACAGATTTATCCGGAAGGCAGCTTCCGGTTCCAATAATTCTTGCTCTCATCATAATTCCTGTCCTTATTAGTTTGATAATCAAAATATTTACATGTCTACTATAAACGCAGACAGGGAATTTGTCAATCAAAAGTTTTCCTCATTCCCAGTTCTTATAAATTTCAAAAAAATCGGGATATTTCGACATTATTTGCCATTTTTCTGGTATATTGTATCTATAAAAAAGTTTGATATCTTTGCCGGCGGCGGGGCAAAGAAAACGGCATGAGGAGTGAGAATATGTCATATTTACAGGAAAGCGGGGATGCAAACAGCGGATATTTCAATGGGCAGAGAGGGAACAGCAGCGCAGACAGTGTGCTTGGCACGGTGGATCTGTTTTCCGCAAGTGTGAAGCTGCCTTTCGTTTTTGGAACTTTAGAGGGACGGGACCATCTGTCTGTTACCTTGCAGGCAAATTATATCCAGCAGGAACCGGAAGAATTTTTCAGGCAAAACAGGAAAAGCCCTCAGTCGGTGCTTGGCTACGGTTGGAGTATGGAGCTTCCATCTGTCGTAACCTTTGGCAGCAATGTGCGGCAGAGCTATCAGAGGAATTTCTTCCTGGTGGGGAATGGCGGCACATTTCCCTTATACCGTATCGGAAAAACAGAAAATAAGGTGGAATTTTTTGCCGTGGAACATCCTCTGTGGAAATTTTATTTCTGTGAAGAGGAAGAATCTTACTGGGAAGTCCACAGAGAAGACGGAAGCGTCTGGAAATATGGCGGCAGCAAAGATTCGAATGCGTTGTCTCTGTGCTGGGATAATTGGATTGGGCCGAGTGTAAGCCAGGGGGCCGCAGAGTTTGCCAGCGGATGGTATTTGTCTGAAATAAGGGGAGCCATGGGCGCAGCGGTGGAATACCAGTACGAGAATGTACAGGAGCCTTTGGGAGGAGGCAGTTATACAAGGACGATGCGTCTGTCACGGGTGGTCTCATCCTATGGGCAGCAGGCGCAGTTTTCCTATCTGCCCAAAGAGGACAGTGAGTACAGTCTCATGCATCCTGCCTGGAAGGGGCAGAATCCTTGGCAGGAAAAATATGAGGATCGCTATTTGGAGAGCATTACATTTTCAAATGAAAAAGGGGAATGTCTGTATCAGCAGAAGCTCTCCTATGAGCTGAGGGATTCTTTGGAGGGAGAAAAGAAACGCCTGCTGGCGTCAGCGGTCCAGGTTACGGCAGAGGGAGAGGCGTTAGAGCCCATGACATTTTCCTATGGAGAGACGGAAGGGACGTTTGGGCTGTTAAAAGAAATCCATTATCCCCTGGCAGGATGTGTGCGGTATGGCTATGAGACAAAGACGCTTCCCAAAAGCAGGGGGTTTGGCAGCGTTTCTCTTTTGGAGGGATGGGAGGCGCATGTGTATACCGGGGATGAGTTCTATCTTTGCCTGTTCCGGCAGGAAAACAGGATGAAAGGAAGCATCCATTACTGGGATATGGGATGGCAGGAGTTTTCTCTGGATTTTCTGGAGAATGTGCGGGCAGAAGATGTGAAGGCAGAGCTTGGGATGGGGTATGCGTGTTTGTCTTACCGGGATGTGTATACCAACCGCTATATACTGAAAGTGATCAAAAGATGTCCGCTGCGCCGGTTTCATTGGGAGACGCAGGAATGGGTGATGGAAAACAGTGGAGTGAGGCCGGCTTTGGCATGCGGAAGTGATTTTATTGGTTTTATGGAGAAAAGCGGAAATTGCCTTACCATTCTGCAGTATCAGTATACTGATAACTGCTGGCATGAAAATATCCTTTCTGTAGAAGGAAGGGAATTTCAGGCTCTTGGCGCAGGGAATGGATTTCTTCTGGGGGCTTTTGGAAAGGAAGGGAATCAGAGCGTACGATTTCTCAGCTTTTATTCAGATGAGGAGCATAACTGGCAGGTGGGGCAAGCTTTGGATATGTCTGTCAATGTGGACTGGAGCGTGGTGCAGAACGGATCTGTGTGGGCCATCGGAAGCTGTCATGCAGGGGCCTGCTTTGCAGCTTTGGAGGGAAACATGCTGCAGACAACCCTGGCTCTTTTGTCCTGGACCGATGATTACAAGCTGAATCGCTGTGAGATTCATAATCATTCTTATCCGGCAGATCTGGAAATGCCGGCGCTTTATGCTATTGCTACAGATACCTTGATAGGGTATGGAGAGCATGTATACCGTTATGAACCGGAGGGCTGGGTGGCCGGAAAATTGCTGACTCCGAAAAGCGGCGGACAGTACCGGTATTCCTACGGCAGCGATGTGGCCCTGGGTGCAGAAAAGACAGAAGGGGAGCATCGTTTTTACGGCATAAACTATAACCCTTATTCCAGGCAGTGGGAGCGGGAAGGCGCGCCCTATTGCAGCAATGTCAGCCAGTATGAAGGAGTCTGCCAGCCCCTGGCAGTGGGGGAATATGCGGTATTGGGAAGAAATATTTTCACCTTTTCCCAGGGGGGCTGGGAGCAGATCGGAAACCTGGAGGAGGGTGCGGATTATGAAAATGTGCAGACAGATGCATCTGGCTCTTATCTGCTGTACCAACAGAAAGCATACCGTCGATTGGTACAGGTTCCTCTTTTGGACAACCATATGGGAGAACATGAGACGTATGAAGAGCTTTGTCTGGATTCTGGCAGAGCTTTGGGATTTCAGTCTTCTGATTTTGGATTCTATGGATTTATGGACGCGGGGCGGGAACTGCAGATGTTTCGTGTGAGAGCTCACGGTTACCGCAGTTTGCAGGAAGCAGTGCTGGTGTCGGAAATCGGCAGTGATTATGGGATGGGGACAGACAGCGTATTTTTGGATTATGATCTGGACAGCGCCAGGTATGAGGGAGGAAGCCCTGCATTTGCCAAAGCTTCTGTTTCTCTGGCAGAGCCGGACGGAAGCTGGGGAAAAATAGAATACTGCTATTATCACGGAGCTTCGCCGGAACGTTTTCCTTATCCGGAGGATGAGTGGACGAATGCTGCAGATTGTTACAGCCATTTGAAGGGACAGATCAGACAGGCCATAGAATATGACGGCAGCGGAAGGAAGGTTTCTGCCAATCAGAACTGGTACCGCGCTATGGATGCCATGGGCTTTGTCCTGTGCAGAACAAGAATGCAGGAGCAGAAATTTTTGCCCTGCCGGGATGTTTTATCCGGCGCCGCTGCAGAGGAAAGCTGTATTCAGGAGACCAATATTTATACGGAGTACGAGGACAGATTTTATCAGAAACGGCGGATGCTGAAAGAAGCAATGGACGGAAAAGGGGAGAAAAAGGGCGTTTCCACGGAATTTATTTATGCCTGGGAAAAGATTCCAGAGATGCTCGCGGCGCGGCGTCTGACGGAGATGCATCAATCCTTGCAGAAGGAAGAAGATACTGGGAAAATTTTATCCTGGCAGCGGTATCAATACGCCTGTACTTCAAACGGAAGGTATTACCTTCAGAGGGAAGAGGCGTATGACGATACTTGGGAGGAGCCCTGGGTGTGCCAAAGGGAGGCTGTCCAGGTGAATGAATGGGGAGAGACTGTCTGTGAAAAGGACGCCCAGGGGCAGTTTCACTCTTATTTTTATGATGCTTCCGGGAATTTTCTGGTGGCTGAATTTTCCAACGCCGCGCCAAATCAGGCGCTGTACTGCGGGTTTGAGGATTATGAGAATATGGACAGGCATTCCATGAAAAAAGGCGGTCTCCGGGAGCGCGTCAGAGCAGGTACAGGATTTGGCGGAAACCGTTATCTGGAAATCGAAAAGGGAAATGCTCTGATTATGAAAGTAATGCCTGGAAAGGAAGGGCTTTTGGCAGCCTTCGGAGCGAAATCTGCCGGGAGCATTTATCTGTCTTTTCAGGGAAAAGTCCAGAAGGTTTCCCTGAAAACGGAAGGATGGGAAAAGATTTTTGGTACATATTTGCAGGAGTCTGAAGAAGAGATTAGGGTGGAATTGTATGGGGAAGAAGATCTGCTGGTGACCGGAGTGTTTTTATCCCCGCTGCTTTCAGAGGGAAAGGCGTATGTCTATACCGGAAGCTTTCGCCGGCAGACGGCGGTTTATACAAACCGCGGCCTGGGGAGCCGCGTCTGGTATGACAGGCTGGAGAATGAAATTGTCAGTTACCAGGAGGACGGCACATGTTCCAAGCTGGTTCGGATTTGCCGCAGACAGCAGGAAAATGCCGACAAACTGGATTCCTACGGGATACGACCCGAGCCTTTGCCGGAGAAAGATAAAGGTTTCGGTTTTATGCCGGATGAGACAGCGACCATTGTAATGCCCAAGGGAGGTTATGTCCAAAGAAGAGGGGAGGAAAGGGGAGACTCGTCAAAATGGTGGCGCAGACAGGGAATGGAATGGGTCTTTGCGCCGGCAGAGAATCAGGCGCTGTTTTTTGCGGACAGTAGAAAAGCGGCGGATTTTCAGCTAACTCTGGGTTCCCTTTCCCTGAAAAAAGAAAAAACGGCCTGGCAGCTTTTTGCTGGGAACAATAAGAAGCTGGCGGAAGGAGAGATTTCAAGTCCAGATTATTTTCTGCTGCTGCGGGTGAGCGACAGGCTGCAGCTTTCCTGGGGAGGAAGAATTTTGTATACAGGCGCAGTAAGTGGTCTGAAAGGCGCTTTAGAGGCGCAGCTTTCCTGGAAGGGAGAACAGGAGCCAGAGATTCTGGGCTTTGGGCCGGATCCGCAGATTACCGTTACTTTTACAGATTATGCGGGGAAGCCGATTCAGGATATTGGAGTTACAGAGCATGGGATTGTGGTGGGGGCCACCGTGTACAATGCTCTGGGACAGGGAGAAATTGTTCCGAGAAACGTTTATCTGGAAGGGGAATGCTGGGAATACCGCAGTGGTTTTGTGGAAAATTTTGACTGGAGCGCCGGAACACTGAGCGGAGAACAGGCCAAAATTTATCCTGAAGATGGGGGATATTCCTACAGCCAGGCACAGTGCACCAGGGAACCCGGGCCAAAGCCCTCCTGTGTGGGGCAGGCGGGAAAGAAATGGAATATTTCAGCAGGAGGAAAGGTGACAAGATATGAATATTTTAGTAATTTGACCTCCTTATGGGGAGTTCCAAAGATGGCCTGCTGCCTGAAACAGCAGATTTCTCCGGCGGGAAACCGGCTGCTGGAAGGAACTGATGGTTTTGGAAATACCATTTTAAGCATTGCCGGAGGGGAAACCAGCGGATTTGCCGTGACCAAAAGCGAATATGACCTGGCAGGCAATCGGGTACGGGTGTATTATCCAAATTATTTTGCAGGATCAGGCAGCGCAGAGTCTTTCAGCAGTACATATGCCTATGACGGAAGAAACCGGATGATCTCCCAGAAAGAATCGGATTCCCGGGAAGTAAGGTTTATCTATGACAAAACAGGGAAAATCCGGTTTAAATATACAGGAGAGCATGAGGGGGAATACCTTTATTATGTGTATGATTCCTACGGCAGAAAGACGCAGGAAGGATGGGCAAAGGGAGCCTGGGAGGAAGAAAAGCTTAAGAAAGAGGCGAATGTCCCACATACTCCTCCAGCAGAAAGCAGGGCGCGTTTCCAGTATATTTATGACGGCGACGGCAGCGATGCTGCTCTGCTGGGTCATTTGTGGCGAACCCAGTCCTTTGACGAGGAAGGCAGGCTGGTTTCCGAGGAAGAATATTTTTACGACAGTAAGGGCAGAGTCAGCCGCCAGAGGATATGCACTAAAGGGCATGTGGAAGAAATGGAAATTCAATGGGAGGAAAGAGGAAACGCAGTATCTTATACGATAGGGAATGAAACGATAGCTTACCAGTATGATCTTCTGGGACGGCTGCAGGAAATTGCCTGTCAGGGAACCTGTATTTATTCCTGTGTCTATAATTCTGAAGGAAATGTGACAAAGGAAATTTATGCGCCGGATTGTGAGGATAAACTGGTACGGGAATATAGTTACGACAGCGCCCAGTGGCTGACTGCAATCCGGGACAAATATTTTTCCCAAGAGTTATCTTATAATGATGATGGAAAGATCACCAGGATTGCCGGCGGGATGGCAGGAGATAGCCAGGTGTGGGATTATGCCTACGACAGTTTGGGAAGGCTCAACTCTTATGCAAAAGGCGGAGAGAAAAAGCAGATTGGATTGGATATCAATGGAAATCAGATCTTGTCTGACGGGGAAAAATATACCTATCATTCCGGCACGAACCGATTTGCACAGGGGGAAGGGCAAACCTTTGTTTATGGCAGCAGCGGCAATGTGGCCCGAATGCAGCGTTTTGGGGATGCATGGGAGTATTCCGCTTCCGGCAGTCAATCTTTTCCATACTCCCGGACACAGCCCTCACAAATTGTTTTGGAATATGACAGGGTGACTGGCCGTATTGCGTCTGTCCGGCAGGGAGAACATACCTGCAGTTACGACTATGGAGTTTCAGGCTGCACAGCCATACACAATGGTGAAAATACAATATGGCTGACCCAGGATGCCCAGGGAAGGCTCCTTAGCGAAACCCGCCAGGACGGCAGCAGGGTATGGTGTGTCTATGGGGCAAAAGGCGCGGCAGCTATGATTTTAGACGGGAGCGTATATTATCTGATCAAGGATTACCACGGCAGCGTCTGCGGCGTATATCAGGAGGGGAAAATGCTGGCGGAATTCAGTTATGATCCCAAAGGCAGAATTTTGGACAGGATCATTCGGGATGAAACAGTAAACCGCCTGATTCCCCTTCGATTTATCGGCGCCCGCTATGAGGAGGATTACGGACTGTACCGGATGAAATACCGCCTGTATGATCCCGTTATCGGCAGGTTTTTAAATATCGATCCGGAAAATCAGTATGCCAGTCCTTACATTTATGGAGGGGCGGATTGGGTTAACTATATCGATCCGGAGGGAGCCGCTTCTGCTGGATGGTCGGTTTTGAGTTTCTTTGCAGGGATTGCGTGTATTCTGGGCGGTGCAGCGCTGATGATTGCCACGGCTGGAATGGGAAGCGCCGCAGGAATTGCCCTTGGATTTGTAGGAGCGGGAGTCATCGGGGCAGGAATTGGCGTAACCACCTATAGCATCAGCGCTGTCATTTCCGATGATTTCAAGCTTACAGACTGCCTGATTTATGCGGGAATGGGTTTTTTGTCCGGGGCAGCCGGAGCAGGAATCGGAGCCGGAGTGTCTGCCCTTACTCCAGTGATTGGCATGACGGCTTCCGCGCTTGTGGATGTAGGCACAGGAATAGTGGTAGGCGGTGCAGACGCCTTTTTATCTAATGGATTGATCAATCTGAACCACCACAGGGATTTCTGCAAGAACTGGGGCGTAAATGTTGCTATCGGCTGTGTGGTGGGCGGCATTGGAGGATGTATTTCTGGTATGAGCAGCGCCCTGCGCAATCAACGGGCCTTTTTCGGAAGAACTCAGGATTATACATTGGGAATTAAAAATTATTCTCTTGTGGGAGCGCATGGGCATTTACGGTTACGGTACAATGAGCCCGGCATGCCGGATATGTATACAGATTACGGGTTTTACGGAGTGCGCAATGCAGAGTATCAGAGCCCAGGCGGATCGTCCCATATGTTCCAGGTAAATGAAAGGGCCATGAATCGTTTTAACCGTGATTTGCTGGGCGTTGAAGGAAAATACAACAGATATTTTAAAACAACGCCGGATGGAACCAGAGAATTTATTGTAAATCAAAATATTGTAGGACCCAACTGCACCACTTATGTGATGGAGCGTCTGGCCAGCGGTGGCATTAATATGCCGATCTGGATGCGGTCGCCGGCACTGGCGTCTCTGTGGAATGGGATGATCCGGAGGTTCCAGTAAAGCGTTTTTAGAAAAATGCAGGCTCCCTGGCTGAAGTCTGAGAGACTGTCTGCAGGAGTGATTTAATCATAAACAGAGAGGAGAAAAATTATGAGAAATGAATCAAGAACAACTTTTGTTACCAGGGATTGTCCGCTGATTGTGGAAGATCCTGGCCAGCCGATGGAATATACGGTGATTTATTTTGAGAAAGGAGGTTATATTGAGCTTCTCTGCGGCTCGGAATTTACCATTCACAAGCTGCTGCCCATAGAGGCTTACGATGGGCCGAAAGAAGAATTGCCGAAGCCTGTCTCAGACAGCAGGCGGCTGGAACAGTGGGATTATGATATCATTATTGCCGGAAGGGACGGTAAGAATGGAAAAAACGGCCAGAATGGACAAAATGGAGGCACCGCTTCCAATGGAGAAAACGGCAGATCCGGATACAATGGAAAGGACGGGCAGAAACGGCCGGATTTTGCCCTTACGATTAATGATTTGCAGATGAATTTGTCTCTTTTGAATATTGGAGGCAGAGGCGGGAATGGCGGCAAAGGCGGAGACGGCGGCAGAGGCGGCAGCGGAAGCAGCGATTATCCGGGCGGCAAAGGCGGAGACGGAGGAAACGGCGGAAACGGCGGAAAGGGAGGCGACGGATGTAATCTGACCCTCAGTGTGAAAAGTTCCAACGGCAGCGCTATAGAAACCCAGAGTTTTGGCGGCGAAGGAGGAGAACGAGGAATGGGCGGCCTTGCGGGGGCAAGCGGCAGTTACTATTCCGGTGACAACGGGAAGGACGGACAGCCTGGAAATGATGGGCTGACAGGCAAGGCAGGCAGTATTATAGTGAAATAAATGCAGGCAGTATTGTATAAGGTTCTGCGGGACGTTTAATATTCCGATCAAGTTTAAAGGAAGCAGGAATCGGGACAGGAGGAAAAGGCATGGAACAGAAAGCGGTAGAAATGGATTTTTATAAAGAAAATTATGCAGATGAATTTTTTGAGGATTTTGGGGGCGCTGAGGCTGCAAAGCTTAAATATCCGCTGGTGTACGCTGCCGTTCAGAAAACCCATCAGTGGGAGAAAGAAGCGGCGTTGCGAGGGAAGAGGCAGAATGAAAAAACAAACGGTGACGATATGGAAGAGAAGGGATTTGTGCTGGGAGCCATATATCCCACAACGGCCGGCAAAACGGACGCTTTTTTGGAAGGCCGGATGACAGAGGCGGAACCGACGGATCATGTGATTGCCTGCGACGCCCTGGGCACGGTAAAGGAAGCGGTTCAAATCGGGGTAACCATGGAACTGATGGATCTGACGTTGGGATCATTGCTGGATGTTACCAGCAGCTGTGTGGAAACAACGGACATCAAAGGCAGCATTGCATGCCTGACGAAAGAAATCGGGCTCTATAACGATCATAATCTTCAGGCGGACAGTGCATTTTATTATCTGTATCCCAATGGCGTCTGCGGCAAGGCCAAAATGAAAGCGACAAATTATGCGCTGATTAATGGAAACAGCATGGTTTCTGAATTTGTGGTGGATGATCCGAAAATTATGGCGGATCACACCTCCAATAAGCATGTGACGATTGTGTATGACAGAGAACCAAAGAATCAGGAAAAAGCGGATTATTCTTACAAAAAAGATGAAATTGAAATTCAGGGGGACTTGGTCAGAACCATCATTCCTGTAAACGGCAGTATCCACCTGGCAAAAAATCTGGAACCTAAGGGACTTTCCAGCGTCATTGGCCTGCTGCTGATATATAATGAAGAAACAGTGGTGTCTTACCATTACCAGAATATCGGGGAACTGAACAATTATCTGACGCCAGAGAAGCAGAGCGACGGTACCTATAAGCTTAAATTTGCCTTTGACAAGGACTGGGGCGCTTACCTGAAGAAAACCAGATATAATGACGGCACTTATATCACCGACTGCCAGCTTCGGTGGAGCTTTCGGTACGATTGTTACCGGTTAGGAAATGATGGAAAACGGCTGAAGGATGAAAATGGGGATGAGGTTATTTTTGAACTGGGTTTTTGCATCAACAGTGAAGCATCTGCCCCTTCTGGAGGACAGTATAATAAGTCCGGGGGAAATAAAGTGGTGATTCCCTATTTGTTTATCCAGTGGGGCTGTTTTGGCCGGGATACAAAAATAAAAATGGCAGACGGAACTCAAAAACCAGTCAGTGAAATAGAGCCGGGAGAATCTGTGATGGATGATAAAGGCAATTCGGCTGTAGTGAGAGAAGTGTATACCGGCCAGGAAGAATCCCTGTTTCAGATTCAGACGGAGTCAGGAAAAATATTAGAACTTACGGCCGGACATCCGGTATTAACAGAAATCGGCATGGTAAAGGCCTGCAATCTGGCGCCGGGGGCGGCGCTTTGTACCGAAGAAGGCAGAGAAGAAATCGCTGAGATCAATGAGAAAGAATATCACGGCACGGTATACAGCCTTGACTGCGGCGGCGCACATCTTATCGCAAACGGGCTTACAGCCGGGGATTTTGTCTGCCAGAATGAAGGAAAAAAGAAAAAAACACCGGAGATTTCAGAGGAAATGAGAGCGCTGATGGATGAGATGAAACGTATGCTTAAGGATTTCGCTTCATCTGCAAATGCAGTCTGATCCTCTTCCTGAAGTAAAAGGGCTGTCAGAATTCATGGATTTTGTGAATTCTGACAGCTGTTTTTCTCTGTAGAGTTTGCCGGCCGGGCGATTTGTTCGGGGCTTGCCTCCAACCAGGAGAGCGGGTATGGAAGTACGGGTTCGCGTTCCGAAGCAGCGAAGCGCTGTGAATGTCAAGTTTGTTTTCCGTTTTCTCATAAACATTAAGTTTGTAACTACGGATGAAACGTTGTGGTCAAAAAAATATGTAAAATTAAAACCAAAAAAGTTGTTTTTGATTTTAGTGATTCTGATTTGGAGATACGAAGAAATAAAGAAGAGCAATATTTGATAGAGTATGTCAGTATTATCGTTGCTTTAAATAAAAAGCAGGATGCGAATTTTTTCCTGGTTTTTTCCATTCATTATTCAGAGCTGCTGGATGAATTTACTAGAAATGACAGTATCTATATTATAATTAAGAACAGAGAGGGATCGCTAAGATGAGGAGGGAAATAGGAAATGGAAAGGACAAAAGAAAAATGGAAACTTCTCTTTACCGATGCATATGATAAAGGAAACATTATTTGCTTGTGCCCAAAGGAGCGCAGGAAGGAGAAACCATGGCAATTACGATAATTTTGGACGCCGGCCACGGGGGATATGACAATGGGGCTTCCTACAATGGAAGAAAAGAAAAAGACGATAATCTGCGGGTCACCCTTGCAGTGGGAGAAAAATTAGAAGAAGCGGGATACAATGTGCTTTATACAAGAACCACTGACCGTTACGATTCTCCCTTTGAAAAATCTCAGATAGCCAATCGTTCCGGAGCAGATTATTTCATTTCCTTCCACCGGAATTCCAGTGCAAATCCCAATACCTACAATGGAACCCAGGCTTTGGTATATGAACTTGGGACAGAGGCGGCAAGACTGGGAGCTTCCATCAATCAGGAGCTGGTAGATTTCGGATTTAAGGATCTGGATGTGGTGGAGCGTCCCGGACTTGTGGTGCTGAGAAGAACCCAGATGCCGGCAGTGCTTATGGAACTGGGATTTATTAACAACGATGAGGATAACCGGCTCTTTGATGAAAAATTTGATCAGATGGTAGACGCTATTGTAACCGGGGTGGAAAAGGCGCTGCCCTTAGAGAAGCCGACTCAGAAATACGGAGTGCAGGTAGGTCTGTACCGGTACGAATCTAATGCAGAATACATGCGGGAGCAGCTGGAAGATCAGGGCTATTTTGCGTCCATCCGCTGGGAAGATCCTTATTATGCAGTGATTGCAGGACGGGAAGAAAGTCTTGAGGACGCAATGGAGCTGCAGGCAAGGCTTCGGCAGGATGGATACGATACCCTTGTGGTAAGCATGTAATTCTAAATTATTTATAAAAACAGAAAAAAGTATTTACAATCCGGGCAGATTTTTGTATGATAAAACCATCTTTTGTTCAGTGTACAAGAATCTGTGTACAGAATTTTCAAATAACAATTCCAGATGAAACGGATCAGAATTATCTTCCTACTTTCCTTAGAATATCTGGCGGTGATATTCTCCTTTGCAAAATGAAAATACAGAGGAGAAGAAAGAATGAAAATAGCATTTTGGAGTGAAGAAAGGCAGGCGGAGACAACGTACCATACGGCTTTGGTTGCCTGTGCGTCTGCATTAATGTTTCCGGTACGCGCCGTTGTGGTTTCCGGCGGTTACAATGGGAAAGAGCTGGAGAGAAATTTTCCGGTCAGGAGAAGACGCCCGGGGCAAAGATGGAATACCGGATGGAAGCTTACAGAACTGGGCAATACGTCAGTGCTGAAACAGGATTTCAGACGGGAATCAGGAAGTTATGAGGCGTCTGTACTGGAAAGGGAAACTGCAGAGGCGGGCGTTTTGGCAGCGGAACAGCAGGGGTATATTGTTTCCAGAGGGCTGGACTGCCTGCTTGGAAAGCAAGCGCAGGAATTGACGGAGCAGGTAATCTTGGAAAATGTCCGTCAGGTAGTAAAAGGCAGGCTCTACTGTCTTCCTGGCAGCCGGAGGCAGGAGCAGGAATGGTGGCATGAAGATCCATTGTTTACCGGCTTAAAACAGGTGATTGATGGGGTGGAAAACTGCTTTGATGTGATGTTTGTGGATTGCGGCAGCAGAGAAGATGATTTTGCACGGAACATATTAAAGGAAGCGGATGTCTGCGTTTTGAATATGACTCAGGAAGAGGAACGTATCGGAGATTATTTCAGGAATCCGCCGAAATGGAGAGGGAAAACATTTTTTTTGGTGGGAAATTATTTTCCAGATGGATTGTATACAAGAAAAAATCTGGAACGTCTTTACCGGATTGACGAGAATCTTTTGGGAGCCGTTCCCTATAATCCGCAGCTGCAGGCGGCTGGCAGAACCGGCAGGACCGACAGCAGGCTTAAGGAATATATAGGGAAAGGCCCCAAGGGGAAGAACGTTGAATTTGAACAGGAATTAATCCGAACGACAAGGCTGATATTGAAGCTGGCGGGAGTTGTTTCATAATTCCGCGGCCTGGACCATACAGATCACAGGGATAACATGGAGGCCGTCCTGAATTAAACTTTCTCCGGTTCTGGATAAGCTTCCCCGAAGGTTTCAACGGTGACCTGTTTCAGAACCTGCGGTTCCATCGGGCGGTCAGAGTAGTCGGTGGCCGTCTCGGCAATGCGGTTTACGGTATCCATCCCTTCGGTGATTTTGCCGAAAGCCGCATATGCGCCGTCTAAATGAGGAGAATCTTTATGCATAATGAAGAACTGGGAACCGGCAGAATCCGGAGCCATGGTTCTTGCCATGGAAAGAATGCCGGGGCTGTGTTTCAAATCATTGGAGAAGCCGTTTTGGCTGAACTCTCCCCGGATGCTGTAGCCCGGGCCTCCGGTTCCGGTTCCTTCCGGGCAGCCGCCCTGAATCATAAAGCCTTGGATGACACGGTGGAAACAAAGCCCGTTGTAATAACCGCTCTGAATCAGGCTGATAAAATTATTCACCGTATTCGGGGCGATTTCAGGATAAAGCTCCGCCTTCATAATATCACCGTTTTCCATTTCAAAAGTTACAATTGGGTTTTGAGCCATAATATTTTACCTCTTTTCGATGTGATGATGAAATGCCTGACATTTTCACAATAAAAGCATTGTCAGTTTTGTCCGCCGCTATTGTGGATGCCAGCGCTCTCACAATAGATTATACTCTGGAACCTGTATTTCGTAAAGAGTAAATCCTGTCGACAAGAAGTGCGAATATTTTCAGAAGCCCAATGTTATCCTTTTAGAAAAATTCATACTTCATCGATTGCCATCGATATACGAAAGGGGACATAATACTCATGGCAGATAAAATTTTTGAAAACAATCAGGTTACAATCACTGGAGAGGTGGTTTCAGATTTCCAGTATAGTCACGAGGTATTCGGGGAAGGATTTTACATGGTAGAAGTATCTGTAAATCGTCTGAGCAATTTTGCAGACATTATTCCTATGATGATTTCTGAACGTCTGATTGATACACAGTGCAGTTATATTGGACAATACATTCGGGTAGACGGCCAGTTCCGTTCTTATAACAGACATGAAGAAAAGAGAAACCGTCTGGTGCTGTCTGTATTTGTCAGGGAACTTGAATTTGTAGATGAGATTCCAGAAGGGGAAAAGAGCAACCAGATATTTCTGGACGGATATATCTGCAAGGACCCTATTTACCGGAAAACTCCTCTTGGGCGGGAAATTGCGGATCTGCTTATTGCGGTGAACCGTTCCTATGGAAAATCAGACTACATACCATGCATCTGCTGGGGGAGAAACGCCAGATATGCTTCCGGATTTGAAGTTGGGGGCCATGTACAGGTGTTCGGAAGAATCCAAAGCAGGGAATATGTGAAAAAGCTTTCTGAAACAGAAGTGGAGCATAGAGTTGCATATGAAGTGTCTGTAAGCAAGATAGAATATTTGGAATAGAAAAGAAAACTTTGTAAATAATAAAAAATAGACAGAATACATAGTTAGAAAAATAGAATTTTAACACAATGATTTAACAAAAATTTGCATTTTCCCATGGTTTGTGGTATTTTAAAAAATATTTAGTCTAAGAAAGGAAAATGGCATGTGTAGAGAAAAAGTTACTGTTTATTGCGGAGACGGGAAAGGTAAGACGGCAGCAGCGCTTGGATATGCAATTCAATCCGCAGGTCAGGGGAACAGTGTGATTATTGTCCAGTTTCTGAAAGGAAAAAAGGAGGAAGAGGTAAAGCTTCTGCGGAGGTTGGAGCCGGAAATAAAGTTTTTCAGCTTTGCACGGTTAGAGAAAGATTTTACAGAACTTTCCGAAGAAGAGCAGCAGGAAGAAAGCATGAATATACGCAATGGATTCAATTTTGCAAAAAAAGTTCTGGTTACGGGAGAGTGCAGCATTCTGATTCTGGACAGCTTTCTGGAACTTTTGGACAATCAGATGCTTTCAGAGGAAGATTTGGAAATATTGATGAACGCCAGATCGGAGGATACGGAGATTGTATTTACCGGAAAGCATGTAAGTAAGGCATTGTGGACATATGCCGGGAAAATTTATGAAATTCATGCAGAATAATGAATATCACTGTTGACTTTGCAGCAGGAAAATGCTATATTAGCATTAAGAAAAATATGACTGGATAGAGGTTGCGCGATTCATGAGTAATTTATCGGATGTGGCAGGCACAGAGGAAGATAAGGGAAAGGGAAGAGCGCCGAAAGAATTCTTTACCTGTAAGAGATTCTTGGGCATATAATGAATAATTATATGACTGTCATCGAATGGATGGAGAGCTATCATGGATTTGTAAGCAGAGAACAGAGTTTTTTGCAAGTATCAGAATCTTTAAGCCGACTTGTCCAGTCGGCTTTTTTACATCATTGAAGGAGGAAGGTATATGGCGATTTTTAAAGGAGCCGGCGTTGCCCTTGTAACGCCAATGAAGGATAATCTGGAAGTGAATTATGATAAGCTGGCAGAGCTTTTAGAGGATCAGATTAAGAATGGAACAGACAGTATTATTATTACCGGAACTACCGGAGAGGCGTCTACCCTTTCCGTGGAAGAGCATCTGGAAGTGATTCGGCAGACAGTATCCATTGTGAATAAAAGGATTCCGGTGATTGCAGGAACCGGTTCTAACTGTACGAAGACAGCGGTAGAGTTGTCCCGTCAGGCTCAGCTTGCAGGAGCAGATGGACTGTTGGTGGTGACTCCTTATTACAATAAGGCGACCCAGAAAGGTTTGATGAATCATTATATTCAGGTGGCAGAACAGGTGGATCTGCCGATTATTATGTACAATATCCCGGGTCGGACCGGATGTAAGATTGAGGCGGAAACGGCAGCAAAGCTGAACCGGGAAGTGGAGAACATTGTTGGAATGAAGGATGCGGTAGGAGACATTTCTTATACCCTGAAATTAATGGAACAGACTCATGGGGAGTTTGACATGTATTCCGGGGAGGACGGTCAGGTAATTCCGTTTCTTGCCTGCGGCGGGATTGGAGTGATTTCTGTATTGTCTAATGTGGCGCCGAAATTTACCCATGAGATGGTGATGAATTATCTGAATGGGAATCAGAAAGAGGCTCTTGCGATGCAGTTAAAAGCCCTTCCGCTGGTGGATGCGCTGTTTTGTGAGGTGAATCCGATTCCGGTGAAGGCGGCAATGAATCTGATGGGCTGGAATGTGGGTCCGCTGCGTGCGCCGCTAAGTGAGATGGAGCCTGAGAATGTGAAAAAATTATCAAAAGCGATGCAGGAATTTGGTATTTCCTTGCCAGGATAAAGATTAAGGGGTTGCCCTATTAAGAATAAGAATGGTAAGATATAGGCAGGATGGTTTTGCGATGCCGTATCTGAGATTCTCACGCTTAAGGGGCAGCCCCGCTTGCATGTGATGGCAGCGTGCAGAATGGCAGGAAGTCTGTGTTAATCTGCAGAGAAAGATAAAATTGGACATGGCAGGGAAACAGGCAGAATATAATGGAAGTTACAGAGCATGATAAAGTTACAGAGCATAAGAAAGCTACTTAGGAGGAAACAGAAATGGTGAGAATGATTATGCATGGATGCAACGGTAAGATGGGGCAGGTGATTACTGAAATCTGCAGGAAGGATTCTGAAATTGAGATTGTCGCAGGCGTTGATCCCTATACCGGAGTTGAAAATGCGTATCCAGTATTTTCAAGTATTGAGGAATGTGAAGTGGAAGCAGATGTAGTGGTGGATTTTGCTGCCGCCGGGGCAGTGGACAGCCTGCTGGATTACTGTGTAAAGCGCCGGCTGCCGGTAGTTTTGTGCACCACAGGATTAAATGAGGCCCAGCTTGCTCAAGTGGAAGAAACAGGCAGGCAGGTGGCGGTGCTGAAGTCTGCAAATATGTCCCTGGGGGTGAATACCCTGATGGATTTGCTAAAAAGCGCGGCAAAGGTGCTGGCAACGGCAGGATTTGATATTGAGATAGTGGAAAAGCACCATAATCAGAAGGTGGATGCTCCCAGCGGCACCGCCCTGGCCCTGGCGGATTCCATCAACGAGGCGTTAGATCAGGCGTATGAATATAAATATGACAGAACCCAGGAAAGGAAAAAGCGGGACAAGAAAGAAATTGGAATTCAGGCAGTTCGGGGCGGCAGTATTGTCGGAGAACATGAAGTTATTTTTGCCGGGATGGATGAAGTGATAGAGATGAAACATACCGCTTATTCCAAATCGATTTTCGGAAAAGGCGCTGTGGAAGCGGCCAAATTTCTGGCAGGGAAACCGGCGGGAAGGTACGATATGAAAGATGTGATAGCAGCAGGAAAATAAGTGTGGTTTTTAAATGGTTTTTAATTTATAGGAACAAACAGTAAAATATTGGAGAAGTCAGGGAGATTAGTAAAATGGGAACGGCAGATATCAGATATTTAAAAGGATTGGCAAAGCAATATCCTACCATTCCGGCAGCAGCCACGGAAATCATTAATTTACAGGCAATTTTAAGCCTGCCCAAAGGGACGGAGCATTTTATTACGGATATCCATGGAGAATACGATCAGTTTCAGCATATTATGAAAAACGGCTCCGGGGCAATTAAACGCAAAATCGAAGAAGAATTTTGCAACAGCCTGTCCGTAGCGGAAAAAAAGAACATTGCCATTTTAATTTATTATCCGGAATTAAAATTAAAGCAGATAGTCAAGCAGGAGGAAAATATGGAGGATTGGTACAAGGTAACCCTGTACCGCCTGATCCGCATTTGTAAAAGCGCATCCTCCAAATATACCCGTTCCAAAGTCCGCAAGGCGCTGCCTAAGGATTTTGCCTATGTGATTGAGGAGCTTCTGACGGGCCGGCCGGATGTGGCAGACCAGGAAGCGTACTATAATGAGATCATTAATTCCGTCATCCGCACTGGAAGAGCTTCAGAGTTGGTGGTTGCATTCTGTAATCTAATCCGGCGGCTGATTGTAGACCATCTGCATGTAGTGGGGGACATTTACGATCGGGGGCCCTATCCGAACCTGATTATGGATACGCTGATGGAACACCATTCTGTGGATATTCAGTGGGGCAACCATGACGTACTGTGGATGGGGGCGGCGGCCGGCAATCCCGCCTGTATTGCCAATGTGATCCGAATTTCTGCCAAGTACGGGAATCTGAATACTTTAGAAGATGGATATGGAATCAACCTGATTCCGCTGGTAAGGTTTGCATTGGACAAGTATGAGAAGGATCCCTGTGATGTATTCCATCTGGATTACCGGGAGGATGAATATGATATCAAGGATGTCCAATTGGATGAAAAAATGCACAAAGCCATTACCATTATCCAGTTTAAGCTGGAAGGGCAGCTGATGAAACGGCGGCCAGAATTTCAGATGGAGCACCGTCTTCTTTTGGACAAAATGGATTTGGAGAAGGGAACGGTAGTTGTTGAGGGAAAAACCTATCCATTGAAAGACGCCTGCTTCCCCACCATAGATATGAAAAATCCCTATGAACTGTCTCCAGAAGAGGCGGATGTGGTGGAGCGTCTTGTCACAGCCTTTATTAACTGTGAAAAACTGCAGAAGCACATCCGGTTCCTGTTTACTAAAGGAAGCCTGTATAAGGTGTATAACGGCAATCTTCTGTATCATGGCTGTGTTCCCTTTAATGAAGATGGCAGCTTTAAAAAGGTGCGGATTTTTGACAAAGAATACAGCGGCAAGGAACTGTATGATGTGTTGGAGCATTACGCCAGAAAAGGCTATTACTCCATTGACTCTGCGGAGAAGCAAAAAGGTCTTGACATTTTGTGGTTTATCTGGCAGAATGCCAATTCCCCGGTATTTGGAAAGTCCAAAATGACTACCTTTGAACGGTATTTTATTGCAGATAAGGCCACCCATAAGGAGCCGAAAAATCCCTATTACCGTCTGCTGGAACAGGAGGAGATTGTAAACAAAATCTTAAAAGAGTTTGGCCTGGAAGATCCGGATTCCCATATTATTAACGGCCATGTGCCAGTAGAAACCAAACGGGGAGAATCTCCGGTGAAATGCAATGGAAAGCTTTTGATTATTGACGGAGGATTTTCCAAAGCGTATCAGCCCAAAACGGGAATTGCAGGGTATACTTTGATTTATAATTCCTATGGTTTGCTGCTGGCTGCCCACGAGCCTTTTGAATCGGTGGAAAAGGCGGTGCAGGACGGCAATGACATCCATTCCCATATGATGCTGGTGCAGCATGTGAATCTGAGGAAAACGGTTGCGGATACGGATGTCGGGAAGGAAATCAGGGAAAATATTGTGGACCTGGAGAAGCTGCTTTGCGCTTATCGGGAAGGCACGATTGTGGAGCGGCAGTAAAACATGAAGCTCAAATGGAGAGGGCTGCTGAGAAAGAAATCAGATTTCTGTGTTAACGGAATAAAAACCGGGCATCCAGCCATGGAGGAGTTTTAGAAAGGCGCGAAGAAGGCTACAAAGTAATTGAAATTTTATAGAAAGTATATTAGAATAAGAAATGGCGGCAGGCAGTATTGGAGGAGCTGCCGTCTCCAAAAGCACGTAGAAGATTAAGTAGGCGGAGGTTTAAGTATGTACCCAATTGTAAAGAAGAGAAAGCTCGCAGATAAGATTTTTCTTATGGATGTCAAAGCGCCCCGTGTGGCTAAGTCCTGTCTGCCCGGGCAGTTTGTAATTGTGAAAATGGATGAAGAGGGCGAGCGGATTCCGCTTACCATCTGTGATTATGACAAAGAAGAGGGAACGGTTACCATTGTGTTTCAGATTGTAGGCGCATCTACCCAGCGTATGGAATCCTTAGAAGAAGGCGGCTCTTTCCAGGATTTTGTAGGGCCTTTGGGATGTGCGTCGGAACTGACGGAAACTCCTTTGGAAGAGCTGAAACAGAAAAAGATCGTATTCATTGCCGGAGGCGTTGGAACAGCCCCAGTGTATCCCCAGGTAAAATGGCTCCATGAACAGGGGGTAAGCTGTGATGTGATTATGGGTTCCAAGACAAAGGAGCTTCTGATTCTGGAAGAAGAAATGAAGCAGGTTGCCGGGAACCTCTATGTGACAACCGATGACGGAAGCTATGGATTCCATGGAATGGGAACCAATCAGCTGGAAGAATTGGTGAAGAATGGAAATACATATGATTTGTGTATTGCAATCGGTCCGATGATTATGATGAAATTTGTCTGCCTTCTCACAAAGAAGCTGGAAATTCCAACCATCGTTTCTTTGAATCCTATTATGGTAGATGGAACCGGAATGTGCGGCGCATGCCGGGTAACTGTTGGGGATCAGGTGAAGTTTGCCTGTGTGGACGGTCCGGAATTTGACGGCCATCTGGTAGATTTTGACCAGGCGATGAAACGCCAGCAGATGTATAAGACAGAAGAAGGAAGAAGCATGCTGAAGCTGACAGAGGGAGATACCCATCACGGCGGATGCGGACAGTGCGGAGGTGACAAATAATGGATGTAATGAAGAAAGTTCCGGTACGGGAGCAGGACCCACAGGCGCGCGCTAAGAATTTTGAGGAAGTGTGTCTGGGTTATAATAAAGAAGAGGCAATGGAAGAGGCAGAGAGATGCTTAAACTGCAAGAACGCCCAGTGTGTTAAGGGATGTCCGGTAGCCATTGACATTCCCGGATTTGTCTGTCAGATTAAGGAAGGAAAGTTTGAAGAAGCTTATCAGACCATCAGCAAATCCAGCGCCCTTCCGGCAGTCTGCGGACGTGTATGTCCTCAGGAAAGCCAGTGTGAGGGAAAATGTGTCCGGGGCGTGAAAGGCGAGCCGGTTTCCATTGGAAAGCTGGAGCGTTTTACTGCAGACTGGGCAAGGGAGAACAAGATCAAACCAGAGCCTGCAGCAGAGAAGAAAGAGCATAAAGTAGCAGTGATTGGTTCCGGTCCTGCAGGATTGACCTGTGCCGGAGATTTGGCAAAGATGGGCTATGACGTGACAATATTTGAAGCTCTCCACGAGCCAGGCGGAGTTTTGATTTATGGAATTCCGGAATTCCGTCTGCCTAAGAGCGATGTGGTGGCAAAGGAAATCGAAAATGTAAAATCTCTGGGCGTAAAGATTGAGACAAACGTGGTAATTGGCAAAGCAGGAACCATTGATGAGCTGATGGAAGAGGAAGGATTTGAAGCCGTATTTATCGGTTCCGGCGCAGGACTTCCAAAATTTATGGGAATTCCCGGCGAACAGGCCAACGGCGTATTTTCAGCCAATGAATTCCTTACCAGAAATAACCTGATGAAAGCCTTTAAGGATGAGTATGACACGCCTATTATGAAAGGAAAGAAGGTTGCGGTAGTGGGCGGCGGAAATGTAGCCATGGACGCAGCCAGAACAGCGCTCCGTTTGGGCGCAGAGGTTCATGTGGTATACAGAAGAAGCGAAGAAGAGCTTCCGGCCCGTGTGGAAGAAGTGCATCACGCTAAGGAGGAAGGGATTATCTTTGATCTTTTAACCAATCCGAAAGAGATTCTGGTGGATGACAACGGATGGGTAAAAGGCATGACTTGTATCCGTATGGAACTGGGAGAACCGGATGAGTCCGGCAGAAGAAGACCGGTGGAGGTTCCAGGATCGGAATTTGATTTGGAACTGGATACGGTGATTATGTCTCTGGGAACCTCTCCTAATCCGCTGATTTCTTCCACCACCAAGGGACTGGATGTAAACCGCTGGAAATGCATTGTGGCAGAGGAGGAAAATGGAGCCACCAGCAAGCCAGGCGTTTTTGCCGGCGGCGACGCTGTAACAGGAGCCGCTACCGTAATTCTTGCCATGGGAGCAGGAAAAGCTGCTGCAAAAGGTATTGACGAATACCTTTCCGGCAAATAAGGTATTGACGAAAGGCCTTTGGGTAAGTAAAATATAATAGTTGGAAATGGAGACTGCCAGTTTCTGGCAGTCTTTGTTTTACGATACATATGGAACCTTTGCTGCAGGATAGGCAGTTTTCCTATAACTGCCTTACAGAGAATAAATTATAAGATTCAGGAGGAAAATAAGTATGAAAGACGTAACAATCACAGATAATATTTTGTATATCGGCGCAGACGATAAGGATTTGGATTTGTTTGAAAGCCAGTACATTATCCCAAACGGAGTATCATATAATTCCTATGTTATTTTAGATGAAAAAGTAGCTGTGATGGATACCGTGGATGCGAGAAGGAAAGAAGAATGGCTGAATAACCTGGAACAGGCATTGTCCGGGCGGAGGGTGGATTATCTGGTGGTTTCCCATATGGAGCCGGATCATGCAGCCAATGTCCAGGTCCTTGCAGAAAAATATCCGGACATGAAGGTTGTGGGCAACGCCAAGACCTTCCAGATGATTCAGCAGTTTTTTGATATGGATTTAACGGAACGTTCCGTAGTGGTAAAGGAAGGGGACGTATTAAGCCTGGGAACTCATGAACTGACATTTGTGATGGCTCCCATGGTACACTGGCCGGAGGTTATGGTTTCTTATGAGAAATCAGAGAAAATCCTTTTTTCTGCAGACGGATTCGGAAAATTCGGCGCGCTGGATGCAGAAGAGGACTGGGCGTGTGAAGCAAGAAGATATTATTTTAACATTGTGGGAAAATACGGCCCGCAGGTACAGGCGCTCCTGAAGAAAGCGGCAAATCTTGACATTGCCATGATTTGCCCGCTGCATGGCCCGATTCTGAAAGAGAATCTGGAATATTATATTGGAAAATATAATACCTGGAGCAGCTATGAGCCGGAGGATGAAGGAGTTCTGGTAGCTTATGCGTCCATCCATGGAAATACCAAAAAGGCTGCAATCAAAATGAAAGAAATTCTGGAAGCAAAGGGCGCCAAAAAGGTGGCTATTACCGACCTGTCCAGGGACGATATGGCAGAGGCCATTGAAGATGCATTCCGTTATGATAAAATGGTGCTTGCGGCAGCCAGCTATGACGGAGGCGTATTCCCCTGTATGGAAGATTTTCTGCACCACTTAAAGAGCAAAAATTTCCAGAAACGTACCGTTGCCCTGATAGAAAACGGAACCTGGGCGCCGGTGGCAGCCAGAACCATGAAGGTTGTGCTGGAGCAGATGAAAGAAATTACCCTTTGCGATCAAGTGGTTTCCATTAAATCAGTCATGAAGGAAGCAAATGTTGCAGAAATGGAAGCTTTGGCAGAGGAGCTGCTTGGAAAATAATTCTGCAGGAGCGCAAAGTTGGATGGCAGAAGGCGGTATGCTTTTCATGGAGAATGCTTTCTCTGTGGCGCAGGATAGGAGTAAACATGAATTTATTTGATATTGTGGGACCAGTAATGGTTGGCCCTTCCAGTTCCCATACTGCAGGGGCAGTGCGGATCGGCAATATTGCCAGACGGCTGTTAAATGAGCCGGCGGTAAAAGCGGATATTTGCCTTCATGGTTCCTTTTTGGCAACCGGCAGGGGCCATGGGACAGACCGGGCGTTGGTGGCGGGGCTGCTGGGAATGGATACCGATGATGAACGGATTCCAGACAGCTTTGCCTGGGCGGACAAGCAGGGGCTTGCCTATTCTTTTGCGGGAATTGAACTTCGGGACGCCCATCCCAATTCTGTGCTGATGAAGCTGACAGGGAAGAGGGGCCGGTATCTGGAGATTGTGGCGGCTTCCTTAGGGGGCGGCCGGATTAAAGTCTGTGAGATAGATGGCTTGCAGGCTAATTTCTGTGGGGATTACCCTACGCTGATTGTCCGAAATCGGGATCAACCGGGCCATGTGGCGGAAGTTACTTCCATGCTGGCTCATAAATCGGTCAATATTGCAACCATGCAGCTATACCGGGATAAGCGGGGCGGAAGCGCGGTGCTGGTGTTAGAGTGCGATAAGGAAGTGCCGGAAGAATCCATCAAGTGGCTGGAGAAATTAGAAGGAATCTATAAAGTGACATACTTAAGCCTAGAGGATTAAGGAATAGGTATGACAACAGGAAATGTAACCGCAATTATAAGATTCAGAAAGCAGGAACAGGAGGGCATCATGAGTTTTCATTCGCTGAAGGAAATTATAACAACTGCCGAAAGTCAGAAAAAAACTTTTTTCCGCGTTGTTTTGGAAGATGATATGTCGGAGCGGATGGCGTCGGAGGAGGAATCCTTTTCGGCCATGCAGGCCATGTATGATACTATGCGCAGTGCGGATAACGCCTACGATGGTCAAATGAAATCAGCCAGCGGCCTGGTGGGAAATGACGGGCAGAAAATGGAGGAAGCCATACAAGCAGGGAAAACCATTTCTGGCGGCTTCATGGGTGAGGTGATGGCAAGAGCCCTGAAAATGGGGGAGTCCAATGCCTGCATGAAGCGGATTGTGGCGGCGCCCACGGCAGGTTCCTGCGGCGTTATGCCTGCAGTTTTCCTTACTTATCAGAAATATTTTAACGTATCTGATGAAAAGATGACAGAAGCCATGTTTACTGCTGCCGGCATTGGAACCGTGATTGCAGAGCGGGCGTTCCTGGCCGGAGCCACCGGAGGCTGTCAGGCGGAGATCGGCAGCGCCAGCGCCATGGCAGCCGGAGGGCTGGCTTACCTGATGGGCGGCGGGAATCAGGAAATCGCCCATGCCAGCGCCATTGCCCTGAAAAACCTGCTGGGGCTGGTGTGCGATCCGGTGGCCGGGCTGGTGGAGGTGCCCTGTGTCAAGCGGAATGTCATTGGGGCGGTGAATGCCGTTACCAGTGCGGATATGGCAATCGCCGGGATTGTCAGCCGGATACCTCCGGATGAGGTAATTGACGCCATGCGGGCCGTTGGACTGGCAATGCCTGGTTCTCTGAAAGAAACTGGGGAAGGAGGCCTTGCCGCAACGCCGGCAGGAGTGGAGATCAGCAGGAAATTGATTTCAGATTTTTGAAAAAGACAGAGGTGAAATATGCAGATTTCAAGCAGATTTACAATTGCTGTCCATGTACTTATATGTATTGAGACATTCAAAAATGAATATAAAGTAACCAGTGATTTCCTTGCGTCCAGCGTTAATGTGAATCCAGTTGTAATAAGAAGATTACTGCAGCAGCTAAAGAAAGCGGGGATCGTAAGGGTCATACGAGGCAGCGGGGGAACAGAACTGGAAAAACCTTTAGATGAGATTACGTTGCTTGATTTATATCACGCTGTGGAATGTGTGGAGGAGGGTGAACTGTTTCATTTTCACGAAAATCCGAATCCTCTTTGTCCAGTGGGGAAAAACATTCACTCTATTTTAGATGTGAAGCTGGATAACATTCAAAAAGCGATGGAAATGGAAATGAAATCCATAACCATGGAGGATATTATGAAGGATGCAGGCAGGCTGATAGAAATATCATAAATCATTCCGCAGTTCAGATGGAAAAAGAAAGTAAGCGTCTGGCATAAATTTTATAATGGATAGAAACAGAGGCTGTCGGAAAATGAAATTCAGGCACAATATATGGTTTTCAAGAATTCATGGCGTATATTGTGTATAAATTTCATTTTCTGGCAGCCTTTCGTAAGATGGGGCTGTCGGAAAATGACAGAGGAAGAAGCGGTATGTTTTTGCTTTTATAAGGATTAAAAATTTTTCAGGAATTTTTAAAAATTTGAAGACGTCTGCCAAAGCATTTCGTTATAGATAAATGACAGGTAGTGAAGAAAGGAAAGGGGGCGGATAGAATCGATAAAGAAGCATATTTCAGTTATCTGCTGGATACATACGAAAGACTGGTTTATTCCATTTGTTTTAAGATGACAGGCAACCAGTTTGACGCAGAAGATTTGACGCAGGAAACTTTTTTATCTGTTTATAAAAATCTTGCCACTTTCCAGAAGGATTATGAAAAGGCATGGGTTTGCAAGATTGCAACCAACAAAGGGCTTGATTTTTTAAAAAGCGCCAAACGGCGCAGCGAGCCGAAAGAAGATACGTATTTTGAAGAAATCAAAGATGAGAAAGCAAGTCCGGAGGAAACCTATCTGAGAAGGGAATCCAAAGAGTATGTCTACACTATCTGTCAGAGCTTGAAAAGTCCCTACAGGGAAATTGCCACGGAGCATTTTTACCGGGAGAAAACCGCAAAAGAAATTGCAAATGAGCAAGGCAAAGGAATCAAGACGATCCAGACTCAGATTTACCGAGCCAAAGCAATGATTCGGAAAATAATGGAAGGGAGGGCGGCCGGATGATGAAAAAGCATATGGAAGAAGGAAACCATACCAAACTGGTAAAACAGGAAGGTGATGCCTTAAGTGCCGGGCATATCAGCAGAAAGCAGTTCTGCGACTGGCAGGAAGGCAGGCTGAAAGGGCGGGAAGAAACGGATTTTTTCACCCATATCGGGGCCTGTACCTTCTGTGCGGAGCAGTTTGGAAACTGGATGGAGGAAGGGATTTTGGATAAATTGGAGCCGGATATGGAACCAGGTTCTGATGGGGAAGCGGAATTGGAACTGGGGAAGAATTTCCTCCTGGAGGAACCGCCACGGTACCTGAAAGAAGAAATTCTAAACAGAACCCGTCAGTTCGATCTGCAGGCTTCTGTGAAGCTGAAGGAAACTTCCAGAAAGGTGCAGCTTATGGTTTACAGCCTGAAAGTGGGGCTTGCGGTTGCGGCTTCTATTTTCATTCTGACCGTTACCTGTGATATCCGGAATATGAATCTGGAACTGTCAAGGGATCAGCAGATGGAACAGGCGCAGGAAGAAAAAACAGAACCTGGAAAGCGGGAAAGGGAAGAAAGCCTTGCAGGGAAGCTGCGGCGGGGAAGTAAAGAGATTTCGGCAACATTAAATGAACTCAGCAGCGGATTATTCCGCATAGAAATGGATACATCGGAAAGTAAAAGAAATCAGGAGGTAACAAGATGACGAAGAAGAGAAATGGATTTTTTGCTTTATGCTTTTCTCTGGTGCCGGGAGCAGGAGAAATGTATATGGGATTTATGAAGCAGGGAGTTAGCATTATGTCTGTGTTCTGGATACTGATTTTCCTTGCGGCGTTTCTGGATATAGGGCCGGTGCTGTTTATTCTGCCGATTCTGTGGTGTTACAGTTTTTTCAATGTGCACAATATCAGAGGAATGTCGGACGAGGAATTCTATGCGCTGGAGGATGATTATTTATTTCATCTGGAAAGAGTGCTGCCTATGGAAAAATGGAGTCAGAAGCAGAACGCCATCCTGGCTTTAGTTTTAATTATTATCGGGGCTTCAATGCTGTGGGATTATCTGATGGATTATCTTCGCTGGCTGATTCCCAATGATATTTACTGGAGCATGATGGATGACGTTCCCCGGGTATGTATCAGCCTGCTGTTAATTTTCGGCGGCATGTATTTGATCCGAGGAAAGAAGAAGGAGCTGGAGGAAAAAGAAGAGAATGGGGAGGAGCTGATGAAATGAGAGTCAGAAGAGTTGGAAGCGTCACATGCGGAATCCTGATGATATTGTTTGGAATTTTGTTTCTGGTGCACATGTTCTATCCGTCTCTGTCTCTGGAAGTTATTATGAAGCTGTGGCCGCTGATTCTGATTGCTTTGGGCGCAGAGATGCTTGCGAAGAATATTAAGAAAGATGAGGAAAAAGAAATCCTCAAATATGATAAAGGCGCCATTTTCCTTGTGTTTTTACTGACCTGTTTTGCGGCGGGCATGGGGCTTTTGGAGTACTGCATGACTTATTATGCACAGTATGGGGTGATTTATTACTGACAGGTTCCTGTTCCCGATAAGTTTCCGCCTTCTGGATGGAGCGGCGGCAGGTTCCATCCCCTGGACTGGAGCCACGTCTCGATAAGTTCCGGAGGGCAAAGAAGCAGACTATGCTTTGGAATAAGCGCTTGGGGTTTTTCCAAATTCCCGTTTGAATGCTTTCAGGAAGTTGGAATAATCCCCAAAACCGCATTGAAAGCAGGCGTCCATGACTGTGCTGCCGCTTCGCAGCATGTTTCGGGACACAATCAGCCTTTTTTTCATAATATATTGATAAAGTGATAAGCCGGTAAATTGTTTGAATTGCCGGCTTAAATAATATTTGCTGGTATAGTGCCGGGCAGCCAGATGCTCTAAGGACAAATCTTCTGTCAGGTTTTCATTGATATACAGAAGGATCTGGTTCACTTTTTCATTCTCAGTGACGTCATATTTGACGGAATCAGGCGCATCATAATAGGCGCGGCTGATGTGCACCAGAAATTCAGTCAGATACGCAGAAGCCAGGGCGTAGCTGCCCAGTTCCCGGCTGCGTTTGGCTTCTGATATTTTTGCACAGAGCTGTTTCAGATGAAGGATATTCTGGCTGTCAGGGCGTATCAGGCGGTAATCCTGAATGGCGGAGTCCGTAAAGCAGGCAGTCAGGTCTTCTCCGTAAAATTCCAGCAGATGTCCGAAAAAATCGTCTGCCAGCCAAATAACAATTCTCTCATAGGGCCTGCCAGGGCGGATATCCGGCCGATGGATGTCGGAACTGCTGGTCAATAGCACGTCTCCGGGCCGCAGGTTATAATTTTTCCCTTCGATAATGTAATTCACATTTCCCGACAAAAAGAAAAAAATTTCATAAAAAGGATGCTGGTGAAATTCCACAGTGGGAGGCATCTCGTTATATGTATGGTGAAATTCGAAGTATTTTTCCGTCATTATCTGGCTGGGATTAAATTTTTCTTTGTACATAGTTAACAAAAAATCTCCTTTGGTTTAAGATAAAATGCACGAAATTGAAAGTTATATAAGATATTATATAGCAAGATTCACCATATTTCAAGCCTGAACTACCACGTAACATATGGGATTTTTTGGTATACTGAACCTATCAATAACAAGGCCGGTTTTGTTTTGAAAATCAAGAAGGAGGATGATGATATGCAGATGACATTTCGATGGTATGGAGAAGGAAATGACAGTATTACGCCGGAAATGATTAAGCAGATTCCGGGTGTGACGGGCCTTGTGTGGGCCCTGCATGACAAGCAGGCAGGTGAAGTATGGGAGACAGAAGAGATTGAAGAGGCAAGGCGTCAGATTGAAGGCGCAGGCTTCCACATGGAGGTAGTGGAAAGCGTCAATGTGCATGATGACATTAAGATTGGCCTGCCTACCCGTGACAAGTATATTGAAAATTATAAGACTACGCTTCTCAACCTTGCAAAATTCGGCGTAAAAGTTGTGACTTATAATTTCATGCCTATTTTTGACTGGACCAGAACAGATTTGTTCCATCCCTTAGAGGACGGCTCCACCGCGCTGTTCTACGAGAAAGACAGAATACAGGACGATTACAAAGAGATGGCAGATTATATCCTGAATAATCTGCATGGAATGACATTTCCCGGATGGGAGCCGGAGCGGATGGCTAAGCTGGATGAATTGTTTGAAGCTTACCGCCCAGTCACCAAGGAAAAGCTGTGGGAGAATCTGAAATATTTCCTGGAGGCCATTATGCCTACCTGCCATGAGACAGGGATTAAAATGGCAATCCATCAGGATGATCCGCCATGGGATATTTTCGGAATTCCCCGCCTGTTATGCGACAAGGAGTCTATCGGCCGTTTTCTTCATATGGTGGATGACGAGTACAACTGTCTCTGCCTGTGTTCTGGTTCTTTAGGGGCTAATCCAAAGAACAATGTGGCTGATATTGTGCGCACTTACTGTGACAGGATTGCATTTGCCCATATCCGAAATGTGCGCCATTATCCCAACGGGGATTTTACAGAGGCGTCTCATCGGGATTGTGACGGCGATACAGGCATCCTGGATATTATGAAGGCTTACCATGACTGCGGCTACACAGGCTATGTACGTCCGGATCACGGGCGCCATATCTGGGGCGAAGCGTGCAGGCCCGGCTACGGCCTCTATGACCGGGCGCTGGGAATTATGTATCTGTGGGGCTGCTGGGACATGCTGGAAAAAACGGAAGGCGAGGTGAAAGAATAAGATGGTAAAATTTATGGATCAGGATTTTTTGTTGTCTACCCCTACGGCACAATGGCTGTATCATGAGGCGGCAGAGAAGCTGCCGATTATTGACTATCATTGTCATATCAATCCTCAGGAAATTGCCGAGGATCGCAGGTCTGACAATATTTCTCAAGTCTGGCTGGGCGGAGATCATTACAAATGGAGGCAGATGCGGTTTGGCGGCGTACCAGAAGAAAAGATTACCGGCGCTGCCGACCCGAGAGAGAAATTCCGGGCCTTTGCCTCTGTGCTGCCCAGGCTGATTGGGAACCCTATGTATCACTGGAGCCATCTGGAGCTGAAGCGGGCTTTTGACATTGAGGAACCTTTGACGGCGGACAATGCAGATGAAATCTATGACAGATGCAATGAAAAATTGTCCGGGTACACTGCAAGGGGACTGATGCGGAAATTTCATGTCAAAGCTGTCTGCACTACAGACGACCCTTGCGATGACCTTCACTGGCATGAGATGATTGCCGCCGATTCCACAATGGAAATCAAGATTTTGCCTGCTTTTCGTCCGGACAAAGCCGTGAACATTGAAAAAGAAGGGTTTGCTGAGTACATCGGCAGGCTTTCACAGGCCACAGGCCGTAACATTCAATGTACGGAAGATGTGATAGCGGCTCTGGGGGATCGAATTGAATATTTTGCCGCCCATGGGTGCCTGTGCGCAGATCACGGACTGGATTACTGCATGTATGCAAAGCCGGATCAGGCGGAAGCTGACAGGGCGTTTCGGAAAGCGATGGAAGGAATCTGTCCTTCCAGGGAAGAGGCAGATACATATAAGACCAGGGTTACCATTGCATGTGCTGGAAAGTATGCAGAGAAGAACTGGGTGATGCAGCTTCATTTCGGATGTCTCAGGGATAATAACAAGCTTCAATTTGCAAAGCTGGGGCCGGATACCGGATATGACGCTATAAACAGCCAGTCAGGGGTGGAACATGCGGCGCCCCTACTGAATGCGTTTGCAGAGAATCAGGGGCTTCCGAAAACCATTCTCTATTCCCTGAATCCCTGCGACAATACAGCCCTTGTCACCATCGCAGCGTGTTTTCAGGGAGACGGCGTAGTGGCCCGGGTGCAGCAGGGCAGCGCCTGGTGGTTTAATGACAACCGCGCCGGAATGCGGGCGCAGCTTACAGAACTGGCAAACAATGGGATGCTGGGATGCTTTGTGGGCATGCTGACAGATTCCCGTTCCTTCTTAAGCTATACAAGACATGAGTATTTCCGCCGGATTCTCTGTGAACTTATGGGAGAGTGGGTGGAAAGCGGGCAGTATCCGCAGGAGAAAAAGCAGCTGATCAAATTAACAGAGGATATCTGTTTTCACAATACCAATGAATTTTTCCGGTTTGGCGTATAGGATTTCGGAAGCGGGAAGTATCCGAGGTGAAAGACAGGATTAGAAAGGAGAAAAAGTATGAATTTACCATTGAATATTGATTTTACAGGAAAAGTAGCAGTAGTTACTGGCGCAGGCGGCGTTCTCTGCAGAATCATGGCCCAGGCCTTTGCCCAGGCAGGAGCGCAGGTGGCGGCTTTGGATTTGAATGAGGAAGCAGTGAAAAAGCTTGCGGAGGAATGCAGGGCAGAGGGATATATCTGTGAAGGATATCAGGCGAACGTATTAGATCGGGACATGCTTGAACAGGTGCATGAACAGATTTTGAAGGATTTAGGGCCCTGTGACATTTTGATTAACGGAGCCGGGGGCAATAACCCCAGGGCTACCACAGACAATGAGTATCAGCATGAAGCGTCCGAAGGCCAGAAAACCTTTTTTGACCTGGATTCAGACGGGGTGGATTTTGTGTTTAAGCTGAACTTTCAGGGCACCTTAATTCCCACCCAGATTTTTGCAAAGGATATGGCAGAGAGGAAGGCAGGATGCATTCTGAACATTTCCTCCATGAACGCTTATACGCCATTGACAAAAATTCCTGCATATTCTGCAGCAAAGGCAGGAGTTTCCAATTTTACCCAATGGCTGGCAACCCATTTTGCGGGAACAGGGATTCGCTGCAACGCCATTGCTCCTGGATTTCTTGTTTCCAACCAGAACAGGGGACTGCTGTTTCACGAGGATGGTGCGCCTACTCCCCGGTCTCATAAGATATTAAACGGCACTCCCATGGGACGGTTTGTAGATGGAGAAGAGCTTTTAGGCGGCGTATTCTTTCTGTGTGATGAGAAGGCGGCAAGCGCAATCACAGGAGTGGTACTGCCAATTGACGCAGGGTTCTCCGCTTATTCCGGAGTATAATTGTTTCTTTGCATTTTTTTGAAATTGCGCCATTCCCGTTAAAATTATACGGGAATGGCGCAGTTTTTCTCTGCTTTTCAAAAGGTGCGTTCTGCCCTCCATATTTCTCCAAGCGTAGGAAAGGAATTGTGCATAATTACTAAAAACAAACATGCTAAAATGTATATAATTAACAAAATGACAACAAAAATGAAAAACGATATTGCATTTTTATAGAAAAGAGGTTATACTAGCTATATCAATTGAAAACGTTACCGGGAAAGATACCGGAAATGTTACCGGAAATGTTACCGGAAATGTTATCGGGAGATATCCGAATGCGAGGCGGCGTTTTCGAAGTGAAATTTTCAAATTATAGGAGGATGTAAGATGAAAAAGAAATTAGTATCATTGATGCTGGTTGCAGCAATGGCAGCAACAATGGCAGCCGGATGTGGCACAAATAACGGCGGCGGCAATAACGCCGGCACAGATGACAAGCAGACTGAAGACACAAACAGCGGCGATGATAAGGAAGAGGCAGGAGATGACAGCCAGACAGCAGCCAGCGGTGACGGTGCTGTTTATTATCTGAACTTTAAGCCGGAGCAGGCGGATCAGTGGAAAGCGCTGGCAGAGACTTATACTGAGCAGACCGGCGTTCCTGTAACCGTAGAGACGGCAGCTTCCGGAACTTATGAGTCCACACTGAAGTCAGAGATGGCAAAGGATGAAGCTCCTACCCTGTTCCAGGTAAACGGCCCCGATGGTCTGGCTTCCTGGAAAGATTACTGCTATGACTTAAAGGACAGCGCAGTTTACAAGAATTTAAAGAGCGATGATTTCGCGCTGATTTCTGATTCCGGAGAAGTGCAGGGCGTTGCATATGTAATTGAAACTTATGGTTTGATTTATAACAAGAAGCTGTTGTCTGACTACTGTGCATTAGACGGGGCGAAGATCAAAGACGCTTCTGAAATTAACAGCTTTGCAAAGTTAAAAGAGGTTGCAGATGATATTCAGGCAAAGAAAGATGACCTTGGAATCGTTGGGGCATTTACCTCTGCAGGTATGGATTCTTCCTCTGACTGGAGATTCAAAACACATTTGGCAAATCTTCCAATTTACTATGAATATCAGGCAGACGGCATTGAATCTACAGATGCAATCAAAGGAACTTATCTGGACAATTACAAGAATGTTTGGGATTTGTATATCACAGACTCTACCGTAGAATCTACCATGTTATCCAGTGCTACCGGCGAAGATGCAGCAGCAGAATTTGCAATGGGCGAAGCAGTGTTCTATCAGAACGGAACATGGGCTTATGCTGATATCAAAGACAATGAAGTAGCAGATGAAGATCTTGGTATGATGCCGATTTACATTGGCGCAGAAGGAGAGGAAAACCAGGGACTTTGCACCGGTTCTGAGAACTACTGGTGTGTAAATAAGAATGCTTCTCAGGAAGACATTGATGCAACCTTGGCATTCCTGGAATGGGTGATCACTTCTGATGAAGGACGTACCTCTTTCCGTGACGAAATGGGATTCGTAACTCCTTTCACTACCTTTACAGATGAATATCAGCCTGCAAACCCATTAGTGGCAGCTTCTCAGGAAGATATTGACGCAGGTCATCAGACCGTTGCATGGTGCTTCACCACAATGCCTTCCGAAGAATGGAAGAACGGCGTTGGAAGCGCATTGCTTGAGTATGCGCAGGGTACCGGCCAGTGGGATGCAGTAGTAAGCGCATTTGTTGACGGATGGACAGCAGAGGTTCAGGCAGTCAGCGAATAAGAGTTTACAGAATTTTAGATTCAGTCAGCAAATCAGGCGTTGCTGCTGAAAGAAGAGAGAAAAAGAAATACGGGGGTGGTAAGCGCCACCCCCATTTTCATAACATGGGAGGTAAATTATGCAAAAATCAATTAAAAAATATTTTCCTATTTTTGCACTGCCGACTCTGGTGGCGTTTACAATTGGATTTATAATTCCTTTTCTTTTGGGCATCTATTTATCATTCTGCAAGTTTACGACAGTTACCGATGCCAAATTTGTAGGCTTCAGTAATTATTTAAAGATATTTACGGACAAAACATTCGGCCATGCGCTCTGGTACACTGCATTATTTACAATTGTATCGGTGCTGCTGATCAATGTGCTGGCCTTTACCGTTGCGATGCTTTTAACAAAGGGAATTAAAGGCACAAATATTTTCCGGACCGTATTCTTTATGCCCAACTTAATCGGCGGTATCGTTTTGGGATATATCTGGCAGTTATTGTTAAACGGTATTCTGGCACACTTCCAGAAAACCCTGACCTACAGTTCCTCATACGGGTTCTGGGGCCTGGTGATTCTGATGTGCTGGCAGCAGATTGGATATATGATGATTATCTATATTTCCGGCATCCAGAACATTCCGGGAGAGCTGATTGAGGCGGCAAAAATTGACGGCGCAACCAACAGCCAGATTTTAAAGAACGTAACAATTCCCATGGTAATGCCTTCCATTACCATCTGTACATTTTTAACCTTGACCAATGGATTCAAGCTTTTTGACCAGAACCTGGCATTGACCAATGGAGAACCTTCCAATATGTCGGAATTGCTGGCATTGAATATTTACAATACATTCTACGGCAGAACAGGATTTGAAGGAGTAGGTCAGGCGAAGGTCGTTGTATTCTTCATTTTGGTTGCTCTGATTGCAGTGGGACAGAACTATCTGACAAGAAGTAAGGAGGTGCAGCAGTAATGGGCGTAAGAAAAGCAAAACACGGATGGATTTATACAATATTTTTCAGCCTGCTGTCTATTGCATGGGTATTCCCCATTATTCTGGTATTAATTAACTCTTTTAAGAAGAAGGTGTATATCAGCCGGAAGCCTTTTACCATTCCCACCGACAAAATGTTTGTAAAATGGGATAATTATGTAAATGGCATGGAGAAAATTCATTTCTTTGACGCATTTAAAAATTCATTGTTTATTACGGTTTTGTCCGTAGCGGCAATTATTTTATGCACCTCCATGTGCGCCTGGTATATTTCCAGGGTAAAATCCAAATTTTCATCCGGAATGTACTATTTATGTCTGTTTTCCATGATTGTGCCGTTCCAGATGGTAATGTTTACGTTATCAAAATTAGCAAATATGTTGCATTTATCCAGTCCAGTTGGTATTATATTAGTATATTTGGGATTTGGAGCCGGCCTTGCGGTGTTCATGTTCTGCGGATTTGTCCGGAGCATTCCGCTGGAAATTGAGGAAGCGGCCATGATTGACGGATGTACGCCGATTCAGACCTTCTTCCAGATTGTATTTCCGATTCTGAAACCTACCTGCATTACCGTGGCAATTCTCCAGGCAATGTGGATCTGGAATGACTATCTGCTTCCCTATCTGGTATTGGATATTAAGCGCTGGAAGACTATTCCGATTGCGATTCAGTATCTGAAGGGCGGTTATGGTTCTGTGGATATGGGAGCTATGATGGCAATGCTGGTATTGGCAATTATCCCGATTATCGTATTTTACATGGCGTGCCAGAAGCATATTATTGAGGGCGTTGTGGCAGGCGCAGTAAAAGGCTAGACTTAAGATAAGGTGGAAAATGATATGTTGACCATTAAAGATATTGCAAAAGAATCCGGATATTCGGTCAGTACCGTGTCCCGGGTATTAAATAACCGCAGGGATGTGAGTCCGGAAGCAAAGAAGAGGATTACGGAGATCGTGGCAGCGCGTCATTTTGTGCCCAATAACAATGCCAAACATTTAAAGCAGAACAGCAGCAAGACCATTGCAGTACTGGTGAAAGGCACTTCCAATATGCTTTTTGCCAGTATTGTGGAGGCCATTCAGAAAAAGGTAGAAGCCACCAGATATACGGTGAGCATCAATTATATTGATGAAGATGACAATGAAGTAGAGGAAGCTTTAACTGTCTGCCGGGAACACAAGCCCCTTGGCATGCTGTTTTTGGGAGGCAATCCAAAATTTTTTGAAAAAGCCTTTGAGGCGGTGAAAATACCGTGTGTTCTGGTAACAAACCAGGGGGCTTTGCTTGGATTTGATAATTTATCCAGTGTGGCTACCGATGATGAGGCGGCAGCGGAATCTGCCATTGACTATTTGATTAGGCAGGGGCATGAAAAGATTGGAATACTGGGCGGTGATTTTGCATTGTCCCATACCAGTAAACAGAGATATTTGGGATGCGTGAAAAGTTTTCAGAAGCATCAGATTTCCTTTGACGAAGAACAGTATTATGAGAAAGCGCGGTTTTCTTATGAAAGCGCTTATGAGGCGATGAAACGCCTGCTGAAAAAAGCAGAGGGCATAACAGCGGTTTTTGCCATGAGCGATGTGATTGCAATTGGGGCAATCCGCGCCATTATTGATGGCGGCAGGCGGGTGCCGGAGGACATTTCCGTCATGGGCTTTGATGGAATTACCATGGCGGAATATTATAATCCGAAGTTAACTACCATACAGCAGCAGTACAGTATTCTGGCAGCGAGAAGCGTGGAAATATTATTGCAGAATATTGACTGGAACATTGCGCCGGTGCATGAGGTTATTCCTTTTCATCTGGTGCAGGGAGAAAGTGTAAAGAAAATAAATGCATCTTTGGCGGAAAACTGAAGAAGACAGCCGGAAGCGAAGAAGTATCTGCGCTTCCGGCTGGAAGTTTCGAAAGGCAACGTCAAAGGGCAGTGAATAAAAAATAGATAAGATGCGCCCTTACAGCAGGCGTGTCGCAGGAGGTACCTAATTATGCGCAGCAGTGGAGTTTTAATGCATATTTCTTCCCTTCCATCTCCCTATGGAATTGGAACCCTGGGGAAGGAAGCGGTAAAATTTGTAGATTTTCTTGTGAAGGCAAAACAGAGTTACTGGCAGGTGCTGCCTATTTGTCCTACCAGTTACGGGGATTCCCCCTATCAGTCTTTTTCCAGTTTTGCAGGAAATCCTTATTTTATTGATCTTGATATTCTCTGTAAGGAGAAGCTTTTAACAAGAAAAGAGTGTCAGTCTTATGAGTGGGGGAAGGATATTTCCAAAGTGGATTACGGCATTCTCTATGAGAACCGTTATCTGTTGTTACATAAAGCTTTTGAACGGTTCCGGAAGAATATTCCGGAGGATTATGAAGAATTTTGCAAAGAGCAGGCAGACTGGCTTGAGGATTACGCTTTGTTTATGGCGTTGAAGGACGCCCATGACGGCGTTTCCTGGAGCCAGTGGGAAACAGACTTAAAGCTGCGCAGAGAGGACGCCATGGCGAAGGCAAGGGAGGAGCTTGCAGATGAGATTGATTTCTGGAAAATGCTCCAGTATCTTTTCTACCGGCAGTGGAATGCACTGAAGGCCTATGCAAATGAAAAGGGAATCCGGATGATTGGGGATGTGCCCATCTATGTGTCTATGGACAGTGCGGACGTGTGGGCCAATCCTTCCCAGTTCTATCTGAATGAGAAGCTGGAGCCTATAGATGTGGCAGGATGTCCGCCGGATGCATTTTCGGCAGACGGGCAGCTGTGGGGCAATCCCCTGTTTCGCTGGGATGTGATGAAGAAGGACGGTTACCGCTGGTGGATTCAGCGGATGGATAAGATGTCCAGGCTGTTTGATGTGATAAGGATTGATCATTTTCGGGGATTTGATTCCTATTACGCCATTCCCTATGGCGATAAAACAGCGAAAAACGGAGAATGGCGGAAGGGTCCCGGCATTGAATTATTCCGTGCCATTGAACAGGAGTTGGGAGATCTGGACATTATTGCAGAGGATCTGGGCTTTTTGACAGAGTCGGTTTATGAACTTTTGGCTGCTTCCGGATATCCGGGAATGAAATTGCTTCAGTTTGCCTTTGACAGCAGGGAAGACGGGGATTATCTGCCCCACAATTATGATACTAAGAATTCCGTGGTTTATGCAGGCACACATGACAATGATACGATTCTGGGATGGATGAAAACGGCTCCAAGAGCCTGCGTTACTTATGCGAAAGATTATCTGAATCTCAGCAAAGAAGAAGGATATAACTGGGGCGTAATGCGTGGCGTCTGGTCCAGCATCAGCGATACGGCTGTGGTGACGATGCAGGATTTGCTGGGAATTGGAAGTGAAGGAAGAATGAATACCCCGTCTACCTTAGGCTGCAACTGGATGTGGCGCATGAAGCCGGGGGCAATCGATGCAAAGCTGATTCGGCGTATCTGCAAGCAGGTGGACTTATACGGAAGAGCGCCGAAAGGATGACTATGACCTATTATTTTATCGTGAACGTTGCTTCCAGAACCGGGAAAGGAAGGAAAATCTGGAACCGGCTGGAAGCGGAATTAAAAAGACAAAAGACAGACTACCGGGCATACCTGACAAAATATCAGGGCCATGCAGGGGAGCTGGCAGAGAAACTAACAGGGAAACATCGGGAACAGGTGATTTCCCTTGTTGTCGTTGGCGGAGATGGTACGGCTAATGAAGCTATCAACGGTATCCGGGATTTTGAAAAGGTACGGTTTGGATATATACCGATTGGTTCCGGCAACGATTTGGGGAGGGGACTGGGACTTCCCAAAGATCCGCTGGCGGCGCTGAAGGTGATTTTAGAGTCCAAAGAGCTGTATCTCATGGATCTGGGCAGGGTGTCCTGGGGATCGAAATTGGAAAAGAGTGCGTATTTTAATATCAGTTCCGGAATAGGAATGGACGCGGAGGTCTGCAGGCGGGTCAATGCGGCAGGCATGAAGGCGTTTTTAAATAAACTGCATCTGGGAAAAATGTCTTATTTTGTCCAGACGGTGCTGACTTTGGCTGAGATGCCAAAGGTATTAGGCAGCATCCAGTTTGAAGATAAGGAAAAAAAGAGAATTGGCGGGGTGATTTGTGCAGCGGTTATGAATCATCGCTGCGAGGGCGGCGGATTGCCGATGGCGCCTAAGGCCTCGGATCAGGATGGCAAATTATCTGTCTGTTACATTCATGGAGTCAAAAGGCTTCGGGCGCTTTTCCTGCTGCTTATGCTGGTTAAGGGAAAGCATCTGGAATTTCGGGGAATTGAATTGGAGGAGTGCGCCTTTTGCACTCTTTGTCTGAAGGAGCCTTTGCCGGCCCATGCGGACGGGGAGGATCTGGGGGATTTGGTGCGGGTGAAATATGAGTGTTTGCCCGGGGCTTTGAAAATTATGCGGTGACAATTTATCCTGAAAATTGCTTGTGCAGCTTAGAGCGTGTTTGAAAAATTCTGATGCTGCACAAGCAGATGTTAGATCTAAGATAGAGTACCATTAACACTGCAAGTCAAGGTTACAGTTTTTGTAATAGAATCAATAGGGGCTGAATTACGGTATTGCGTTCCGGTTGCGGCAGCGCTTGCACTGTTTCCGATTTTAGAGGCTGACGAGTTAGTTATTTTCCAAAAAGTGGAATAAGTGTTTGATGAAACCGTTGATTTGATACATGCAGCCTGGGAGCCGGTTCCGTATGTAAAAGTCCCGGTTACGGTAACAGACCATAGTTTACTGCCGGAACTTGAATGGTATGTAGTAGTTTTACTTCCAGAGCGTGTAGCTGAAAAAGGAGCAGCTGATCCGGAAGTATGATTGGTTGTAACTGTAACAGTGAAATAACTTCCATCTTCAAGATATTCGATAAAATCATGTACGGTATATTCTGTAGCATATGTAGTAGTTGTAAAACCAAAAAAGATAGAAAGGCTTAAAAGTAAGCATAATAACTTGTTCATAATCTAAATCCCCCGGTCATTCATTTTTAATTAAGATATTCAATCGTAGTTTTCTCTATGGCAGGCAGATTCTCCTGAAAAGCTTTATAAGAGAGATAATTGGTCATACTCCAAACAGCTAACATAGCAATAATGCCAAAAATAATAAAACAACAGGAAATACGGATGTATTTTGTGCGGGATAAATGTTTTATCAGGTAGTCCGGATCTACGTTGTTAAGATAGTCCTGAATAATAGCAGTGGGTGAACCGAATTCTTTTTCTAAAACAGTAAATTCTATATTTTCTTTATTGTCAGCAAATTCTGAGATGTTCTGTTTCAGATCAGAGTAAAAGCGTTTTTCATATGGTCCGTAGATAGGAAACATAGAACGGACCATCTTTTTATATTTTGTTATATCATTCATTTCTGTGTTCCTCCGTCATCTCCACGATAAGAAAGTAAAAGCTGGATTCCTTCAGTTACTTTCGTATAATCGTCTAAGAGTTCAGATAAATATTCTTGTCCCTGGGGTTCAAGATGATAATAAACGCGGGTGAGGCGTTTGCCAACCTGTTTTTTATAATCAGTAATATACCCTTTATCTAAAAGACGGTAAAGGGTTGGATACATGGAACCTTCTGGAATTTTTAATATACCGTTGGAGTGCTGATGAATCAACTGCGATAACTGATAGCCATATAAATCTTCAATTTGCAGAAGATGCAAAAGTAACATTTCTACAGAACCCTTTTTAAAATTATCACGATTAGCCACAGCAAAACCTGTACTTTCTAAGAGAATATGTGTGTCATATAGAATATAGCGCAAATAGATAAAGAAGTCAATACCTTATTTATCTAAATAGTTATTGACAAAGAGGAATGATTTATGTAGTATATAATTGCAAGGTTAACATCAGCTTAATTACATATTTTGTAAATTAATAGCAACAGAGAAGGGGGGATTCTATGGATGTGCAAAAAAAGTCCTCATAAAACCAAGCGATGAGAAGTGCCGTTTAATGGCGGTAGGTTTTATGAGGATATACTTAGTATAATATTCTTTTTCGTTTATTGCAAGAGATTTGCAGCAGGAAAAATTACAAACTACAGAGATATTTCAGTGTGAAAAATCATAATTTGTACATTGGGAACAACAGGAACAGGAGGATAATACTATGTTAAGAAACAAAATTAAAAAAATTGCAGGGGTTGCTTTGTTATCAGTGACAATCATTGGAATAAGCGGAACAGTACAGGCCAATGCAAATAACTGGCAGGATACAAATTTTACATTTAACTTTAATAATTCACAGAAATATACTGCAGCGCGTCCAAAAACTGACACCAGTAAATTATATATGAAGTGTGAGAGTATTACTCCAAACACATCTTATACAGCGCATGCTATTGGATGCACCTCGGCATCATCTAGCGATAGGGTTGATTGTTCAAAGGGCAATAGTTACAGCTTTAGTAAAGCCGGGGACGCTCATTATATGACAAGCTGGGTAAAAGAATGGAATTACGGATATGCCAGGATTGCGGGAAACCCGAATTATGGATATTCATTTTCAGCATCAGGTAAATGGAGTCCGGACAATAAAGCAGGTCTTTAAAAATTACATAAGTTTTGTAAGATATGCCTGATTAAATGAACTAAGGGGTGTTGCAAAATAAAGTTTTTCTGCAGGATACGGGCTGCTGATTGATTCTGGTATCATTATACTGCATGAATTTCCTGTTTTGCGACAACCCCTGGTTATACTCAAGAGCATACTTATTTGCCAAATAATTTGCCTGTTTTCTTGAAATAGTGAAAACTTGTTGGCAAATCATTTCGCTCATGGGTATAAAAAGGAAAACAGTGCGTTTCTGTGGTTCCATAATATTTAGAAAGGAAGCTGTCCATGAATCATAACAATAAATACGCTATATTTTGTGTCATCATAATGATAACTTTATCTATGTCTGCCTGTTCTGCGAAACAGTCCGAACCGCAGAAATCAAATGGAATTATCCAGGAAAATCAGGTTTCAGACGAAGGTAATACAGATGGAAAACCGCAGGATATTGGTTCCCCAGATGTGGAATATGTGGATGATGAATATGCAATGTCAGATAATTTATTGCCGTTTGGTTCGGAAATTGTCTATGAAGATATTTCCTATAAGGTTTTAAATGTGGAGAAAACGAAAAAATTTGGCGGCAGAATCCGAAATAATCTGAATGACCTCTCCTTTGAAGGAATAGATTCGGAAGGTAATCTGAAAGGAAATGAAACATATGTTTTTTTAAAGATATGTTTTACAAATACATCAGAGAAAGAAAAAGAAATATACAGAAATCAGGGAGTGATAACAGGTATCGCTGAAGATTTTCAGATTTTTCAACTTAGTGCAGATACTGTATACATTGATCAGTTCTGGAATGGGGGAGACGAATCCAGTGTTCAGCATTATGTACTGAAGCCTGGTGAAAGTGTGGAAAGCGAGGTTGGTTATCTTTTGCAGGATGCTGACGTTCAGGGAAAATTGTACTACATGATAGGAGATACGTCGGAGTATGACGATATTGATAATAAGTTTGTGGCTCTGGAGGAATAAGGTATGGGAAAATTGATGCGGGCAGAGTTCTTTCGGGCATTTCATAATAAAATATATATTGCTTCGATTGGAGTTGGATTGCTGATTTGTATCTGGCATTTTTGGGAAAATGTGTATCCGCTGAAGGATTATGTGTATACGGCACAGTATCCTCTTTCTTCTTTTGCAAAGTGGCTGGGAGGAGATAACAGTTCTTTACAGCCAGTATTGTATTATTTATTGGTTCCGATTTTGTGCGCCCTGCCATATGCCGGAAGTTATTTTTCTGATATAAAGACAGGATATGTCAAACAAGTGCTGATACGAAGTAAGAAAAAAGATTATCTGAGATCTAAATATATTATGACTTTTATTACAGGGGCCACAGTATCTGCAGTGCCTCTGGCGTTGGATTTTGTTTTGACAGGCATGGTTTTGCCGGCGGTAATTCCGCAAAGCGGAACTGGAATTTTTGGCGGAGCGCCTAAAATGCTGATGGCTGATTTATTCTATACCCACCCATATTGCTATCTGTTTTTATATCTGATTCTGGATGCTGTATTTTTCGGATTGCTTACCACAATCGCATTGCTTGCAGCTCATTTGACAGAAAATCGCTTTCTGGTCATACTTATGCCGTTTTTATGCTATTTATTTATATTTTCAGTGAGCCAGATGACAGGAGCCGTACAGTTAAGCCCGTTTGGTTTTTTGCGGCCAAGCCAGCCGGTTTTTTCTACATGGCGCATAGTAGCGGGAGAATTATTGCTTCTGGTATTGGGAGGAGGAATTTTTCTGTATGTCAGTACAAAGAAAGAAATTCTTTAATGCCGTTCCCATTTTCCGAACTATGCGGTGTCAGGCTTTCGGTGATAGAAGGCAGTGGTTTTTATGGTTTGTAATACAGTCGGCAGCTTCTTTCTTTTATCTGTACCGCATGAATTATCATTATGTTTACGAATATGGCCTAATGCCGTGTAAGGCGGATTTTTTTATATGGATGGATATGCTGCCGGCAAAGTATACCTTTGTTCTTCCGCTTGCTCTGTGCATTTTTATGAAGATTGGAAAGGAATTAGAGTCAGAACAGTATTTGATACGGAAAATACACAGAAGGAGCGTCTGGTATGAAATGTTTATTCGCACAGCAGTTGTTTCTGTATTATTAACGGCGGTTACTGTAATGGCAGTCTCATTTTCTGCTGCTTTAAATGATTATGCATTCATGAACTGGAATGAAAAAAGGAGTCTGTACTGGTTTTTTATGAATGGACAGGTGTGCGCCAGAACGATAAGCTTCTGGAAAGTGATATTCTGTTTTTCATCTTTAAACTTTTTGAATTACTTTTTTACTGGCATGGTGGCGGCTGTCACCCGAATTATAATAGTGAGTCCGATACCTGCCTGGATTTTTTGCCTGGGAACAGCCTTGTTTGATTATGGAAGGAGCCATCCTCTGTTTTTTTATGGAAAATATTCTGTCGCTTATGCAAATTGGGCGGAAACACATTTTTTAAGAATGGCGTTTTCAGGGGGAATACCAATTTTATTAATGTTTGCAGGCGGAATGGCAGCCATCAGGAGGAAAAATTATTATGGAAAAGCAAATATTCAGGAAAAGTAAACGATGGAACAGCTTATTAAAATACGATTTTGTATGCGGGATGTGGAATAATCGTTATAAATGGGCGGTTTGTTTTGGGGTATTTGTATTTTTGGCGGACTTATCTGTTCAAACCTGCAATATGGCCGGTATAGACGCCGGATATTTGGGATATTACACATATTTGATGCAGGGATTGCCAGAGTATATCCGGACAGAGACCAGTATCTTCCAGCTTCCGGTTCCGTGGCTGATTTTTCATGGATATCTTTTTTTTCTTATATGCTCTTATCCTGTAAGTGATTTATCTGGCTGTGGTCAGCAGATCATGCTTCTCTCAGAAAAGAGAGAACGCTGGTGGCTTGGAAAAGTATGCTGGTGTGTATGGAATATTTTTTTCTATTATGTGAGTTTTAATTGTATTATGCTTGTGATGTCCCGGTTCAGAGGAAATGCCTTTAAAAATACAGACGGCTTGAAAAATGTGCTTGGTATTGATGCAGGACTTGTGAACCCAGAGGAATTTATCATGATATGGGTATGTCTCCCGGTTCTTTTTTCAATTGCTTTGGGACTGGTTCAGATGGTGCTTGGAATTCTTATTAAACCAGTTGCCGCTTATTTTTTTACTATGTCATATTTAATTACTTCGGTTTACTGGAAATCTCCCTTTTTACTGGGAAATTTTGCGATGATATTGAGAAACCGTCCCATCATCACAGATGGACTTTCATCATACATGGGGATGCTGCTATGCGCAGGAGTGAGTGGGGCCGCCATTTTTACAGGGCGGCTGATTGTAAAGAAAAAAGATATTTTAGAGGTGGAAAAATGAAAATAACAGTCAAAGATTTGACAAAAGAAATAAAAGGGGTTCGTGTTCTGGATGGCATAAACCTGGAAATGGAAGATGGATACATTTATGGGCTGCAGGGAAAAAACGGTTCTGGAAAGACAATGTTTATGAGGGCTGTCTGCGGTTTCGTTCTGCCAACGAAAGGAAGTATTACGATAGATGGCAAAGTCTTAGGGAAAGATATGTCTTTTCCGGAAAGTGCGGGTATGATGATTGAAAATCCTGCTTTCCTGCCGAATCTTACCGGTTTTGACAATTTAAAGCTTCTGGCCTCTGTAAAGGGGATTATTGGAAAAGATGAAATTGAGGAGGCTTTGCATTGTGTCGGACTGGAACCGCTGGATAAAAGGAAGTACAGGAAATACTCCCTTGGAATGAAGCAGCGTCTTGGAATTGCCTGTGCGATTATGGAAAGTCCAAAACTTCTGGTATTGGACGAACCTTTCAACGCATTGGACAGTGAGGGGGAACGGCTCTTGCGGGAGATTCTGATAAAAAGAAAAGAAGCCGGAACACTGATTATTCTTTCATGCCATGATAAAGATGAATTGGAAGCTTTATCAGATCAGATTTTCCTGGTCGAGAATGGAGTTTTCTCAAGTTAGAGGGAGGCGTCAGATAAGATGAAGAAAATAAATACGATGATAGTTCTGATTTTGCTTATATTGGTCGGAGCACGTTATTATTCCGTAAACACTCATTATCCCAGTCCAAAAGTGAAAACTTATACAAAGGGGGAAACTCTTGAATTGGGGAATTACCGTTTTACTTTAAAGAAATGGGAATGGCACAATGGAGAAATATATCATGAACTGATGCCTGGGTATGTGTGGCTTATAGAAAATGGAAAAAGTTATCCCAGTGAAAAGGAGCGTGTAGGAATTGCCACGGTTACAATCGAAAAACAAAAAGATGACGACACGTTTTTAGATTTGACCAATATTACATTTGAGTCGAAGGCATGGGGGAATCAGTGGGATCATGAATTTTTTATGGGGATCAATCAAGATTTGGAAGGGCTGCGCCTTGAGATGAAGGCCGGGGAAAGCCGGGATATATTGTTTCCGATTGCGACAGGGGAGATTCAATTTCCGCAGAAGGAATGGGATATGATTGATCAGAGGGATTTTTATATAGTGATTGATTATTATCCTGTAAAATATCAGTTATTGTGTGAGTAATGCTTGAAAATTTGAATATATCCCCTTTGGAAGAACATATGTGAACGCCTGGTACAAATATCTGGCATTCCCTGCAAATCTCCTGCATATACTGATAACAGTAGAACAGGAGGTTTTTGTATGGAAAATATCAATACAGGTACATATAATATTTACAAAGATATCAGTGCCAGGACGAACGGAGATATTTATATCGGGGTGGTAGGGCCTGTGCGGACCGGCAAATCCACCTTTATCAAACGGTTTATGGATGTGATGGTGCTGCCGGAAATGGAAGATGTACACAGCAGGGAGAGGGCAACGGATGAACTGCCTCAGTCAGCCCAGGGCAAGACCATTATGACAACGGAACCGAAATTTGTGCCCAAGGAGGCTGCAAAAATTAAATTGAGCGAGGATTTGGAGGTCAGCGTCAGGCTCATTGACTGTGTGGGATTTATGGTGGACGGGGCTACCGGGCATATGGAAGAAGGGGCGGAGCGGATGGTAAAAACCCCCTGGTTTGATTATGAAATCCCATTTACCCAGGCAGCGGAAATCGGTACCCAGAAGGTGATTCGGGAGCATTCCAATATTGGAATTGTGATTACCACAGACGGTTCCATTACAGAGCTTCCCAGGGAAAGCTATATCCCTGCAGAAGAAAAGACCATCGCAGGGCTGAAGAAGTTGGGTAAGCCCTTTATTTTGCTGCTGAATACCCAGAAGCCTTACGGGGCAGAGAGCCAGAAGCTGGCAGAGGAGCTTTCCGAAAAATACGGAGTATCCACATTGCCGGTAAATTGCGAACAGCTCAGAAAGGATGATATTTTCCGCATTCTGGAGGGGATTCTTTATGAGTTTCCCATTGAGCGGGTGGATTTTTTCCTGCCGAAATGGGTGGAAATGCTGGAAAATACCCACAAAATCAAAGAAAATATTATCGGCAACGCTATGCAGATTCTGAAGAAATTTACTTATGCCAAGGATGTGCGCAACACGGAGCTTGTGCCGGAAGGAGAATATATCCGGCGGATGAAGCTGGATAAGGTGGAACTTTCCCGGGGCTGCGTTCAGATTATGTTTGATATTGACCAGAAATATTATTATGAAAACATGAGTGAGCTGACAGGCGTGCCCATTTCCGGAGAGTATCAGCTGATTTCCATGATTCGGGAACTGTCTGCCATGAAGAAAGAATACGATAAAGTAGGCAGCGCCATGGAAGCGGTGAAACAGAAGGGATACGGCGTAGTGACTCCCCAGCTTACCGATATTGAAATTGAAGAGCCGGTGCTCATTCGCCACGGCAATAAATTCGGCGTGAAAATCAAAGCGCAATCTCCCTCGATTCACATGATTAAGGCGAATGTGGAAACTGAGATAGCGCCGATCATTGGAAGCGAAGAGCAGGCTCAGGATTTGATAGGGTATATCAAGACCTCCCGGGAGCAGGAGGAGGGGATCTGGCAGACCAATATTTTTGGAAAATCCATTGGGGAGCTGGTGGAAGACGGAATCCGCAGCAAAATTACCATGATGGATGATGAAAGCCAGGTGAAGCTGCAGGATACCATGCAGAAAATTGTCAATGACAGCAATGGAGGGCTGGTGTGTATTATTATATAAAAAACGTGTTTTCGTGAAGCAGTGTGCAGGGATAGAGAAATCAGAGATGCAGGAGGAAAGGGCCGGCGTCTCTGATTTTTGAGATTATGGCGCTGTGTTTGGATAACGATGCCTTGCTGGATGTTTCTTCCAGACCAGAGAAAGACACTCCGGTTGCTGCTGTTGCCTTTGTTTTTATTGCTTTAGATTGGATGCTTTTCTAAAAAACAAGAAAATTTATAAAGTTTTGCACGGGATAATTGACAAAATTTTGTGTGTTTGCTATATTAAATTTATTAAATTATAACAAAGGATAATTCATTTATTGGTAAAATGTTGGAACATAGAAAAGGAGGTAATGTTATGTTATTCCAAACAACAGCAGAGCATGAGCAGTTACGGGCAAAGATTCGCTCCTTTGCCGAAGAGGAAATCAAACCCATTGCATTTTCGCTGGATCAGGAGAACCAATTTCCGGATGAAGCGGTGAAAAAGCTTGGTGAGATGGGGCTTATGGGAATTCCCTATCCGAAAGAGTACGGCGGAGCGGGACTTGATATTTTAAGCTATGCCATTGCGGTAGAGGAGCTTGCCCGGATAGACGGCGGATCAGGCGTAATACTCTCTGCCCATGTTTCCCTTGGCTCTTTCCCTATTTTTGCATATGGCAATGAAGAGCAGAAGAAGAAATATCTGACTCCTTTGGCAAAGGGCGAGAAAATAGCAGCCTTTGGCTTGACGGAACCCAATGCCGGCTCAGACGCCGGAGGCACAGAGACGACAGCCATTGACAAAGGAGATTATTACCTGTTAAACGGCGGCAAGATATTTATTACCAATGCACCGAAAGCAGATACATACGTTGTATTTGCGGTAACGACGCCAGATATCGGAACCCGCGGGATTTCCGCTTTTATCGTGGAAAAAGGATGGGAAGGCTTTGAATTCGGCGATCATTACGACAAGTTGGGCATAAGGTCCTCCACCACGGCGGAACTGATTTTTAATGATGTGAAGGTTCCGAAGGAAAACCTTCTGGGCAAAGAAGGGGAAGGATTTAAAATTGCAATGTCTACCTTGGATGGCGGACGCATCGGCATTGCCGCTCAGGCTCTTGGCATCGCTCAGGGAGCGTATGAGCAGGCCCTTGACTACGCAAAGGAACGCATTCAGTTCGGAAAGCCCATTGCTGCGCAGCAGGGTATATCCTTTAAATTGGCTGATATGGCCACAAAGCTTCGCTGTGCCAGATTCCTCGTTTATTCTGCAGCAGAATTGAAAGAAGCCCATAGTTCCTATTCTATGGAAGCGGCAATGGCAAAGATGTATGCATCCGATATTGCCTTGGAAGTGACCAATGACGCAGTACAGATTTTCGGCGGCACAGGATTCTTAAAAGGCATGGACGTGGAGCGGATGTACCGCGATGCGAAGATTACGACGATTTATGAAGGAACAAATGAAATCCAGAGAGTTGTCATTGCTTCCCATATTATTGGAAGAATGAAAAAAAGTTCCGGCGGCGGAGGAAGCCGTTCAGCGGCAAAGAAGCCGGCGCCCATTACAGGCGTGCGCAAAGGGAAGATTTTTAAAGAAGGCGGCGCGAAAGAGCGGGTAGAAGCGCTGGCGGAAGCATTGAGAAAAGATGGACATGATTTTACAGTAGGCATTCCAATGGATACGCCCATTGCCCAGGCGGAGCGCGTAGTTTCCGCAGGCAAAGGAATTGGAAGCAAAGATAATATGAAGCTGATTGAAGATCTGGCGAAAGCGGCAGGAGCGGCTATCGGTTCTTCCCGTCCGGTTGCAGAGACATTAAAATATGTCCCACTGAACCGTTATGTGGGAATGTCCGGACAGAAATTCAAAGGCAATCTTTACATTGCCTGCGGCATTTCCGGAGCAATCCAGCATTTAAAGGGAATCAAAGATGCATCTGCAATTGTGGCTATTAATAAGAACGGCAACGCTCCGATTTTCAAAAACTGCGATTATGGGATTGTGGGAGATGTGGCAGAGATTCTTCCGCTTCTGACAGAGGCCCTTGGCACCGAAGAAAAACAGCCTGCGCCTCCTATGGTGAAGATGAAGCGGCCGCCTGTTCCAAAGCCGGAACCCATCGGTAAGCGCTATGTATGCGGCGGATGCGGATATGAGTATATTCCGGAAATTGGCGATGAAGATGCGGAAATTGCCCCCGGAACCTTGTTTGAAAAATTGCCGGAAGACTGGGTATGCCCGGAATGTGCGGAAGGCAAAGAGCAGTTTATTGAAGCGTAAAAGAAGGGAGGAACGCATATGTATTGTGTACGTAAAGTAACCGAGGATTTATACTGGGTGGGCGCCAATGATCACAGGCTTCATTTGTTTGAAAATATTCATCCGATTCCCCAGGGTGTAAGCTATAATGCATATCTGCTTTTGGATAAAGAAACTGTTTTGTTTGATACGGTGGACTGGTCGGCTTACCGCCAGCTTGTGGAAAACCTGGATTATCTGTTGGGAGACCGTCCTTTAGACTGGCTTGTGATTAACCATATGGAGCCAGACCATGCGGCGTCCGTAGAGCAGATCTTGCTTCGTTATCCGGATGTAAAAGTAATTTCCAGTGAAAAAGCCTTTATGCTGATGCGTCAGTTCGGATTCCATCCGGATCTTCATGAATGCATTACGGTGGCGGAAGGAGATACCCATTGCTTTGGCGAGCATACCGTAACCTTTGTAGCGGCTCCCATGGTGCACTGGCCGGAAGCTATGGTGACATTTGATACCACAAACGGCGTACTGTTTGCCGCAGATGCATTTGGTTCTTTTATTGCCCTTGACGGCAAGCTTTTTGCCGATGAAGTGGATTTTGACCGTGACTGGATTGACGAAGCCCGCCGCTATCTGACGAATATTGTTGGCAAGTACGGTCCACATATCCAGCTTTTGTTAAAGAAAGCGTCTGGCATTTTAGACCAGATCAAATTTATCTGCCCGCTGCATGGCCCCGTATGGCGTGAAAACCTGGGCTATTTTGTAGATAAATACGATAAATGGAGCCGGTATGAGCCGGAGGAAACAGGCGTTTTAATTGCCTACGCTTCGATGTATGGCAACACGGAATCAGCAGCTCAGGCGCTGGCGGCAAGGCTTTGCGAAAAGGGATGCACCAATGTGGCAGTTTATGACGTATCGAATACCCATGTTTCTTATCTGATTTCAGAAGCATTTAAGTATAGCCATATTGTGCTGGCCTCCGTGACGTATAATCTGGGAATTTATCCGGTGATGCATAACTTTCTGATGGATATGAAAGCGCTGAACATGCAGAACCGTACCTTTGCCTTGATAGAAAATGGTTCCTGGGCCTGCAAATCAGGAGATCTGATGCAGAAGTTTATTGATGAGGAAATGAAAAACATGACGGTTTTAAATGATAGGTTAAGCATTGCTTCTTCCATGGGAGCAGATAAGAATCTGGAACTGGATGCTCTCGCAGACGCGATTATTGATTCCATGAAAGAAGACTAATGGATATCCTGTAAGCCAAATGATTATGCTCTCGAGTATATTTGACGCCCCCGGCTCAAAGCCGGGGGTAAATTTTTAGAACCAGATCTTAATTGTTCTGCTTAAACGCATTTCACAGCTTCTAATTCATAAATCTTTGGTATGTTCCGACTGTGGGAGGAAACAATGCCCTTTTGGAGATTTATCTGTTTTTTGGCTATACATTTTCCAAAATATTCAGTATAATAAAATACAGCTTACAAATTGCCAGGAGAAAAACGGAGGAAACAATGAAAATTACTTATATCCATCACAGTGCCTTTTGCGTGGAAACCGGCGGGAAGGCGCTTGTTTTTGACTATTTCCGGGGAGACCGGCTCCCCTATTGCAGGTATTGCGGGAAGATGCCAGAATTGCCAAAAGAAACGCCTCTCTATGTATTTTCCAGCCACAGCCACCAGGATCACTTTGATCCGGAAGTGCTGGAATGGAGCAGGAACTATCCGAAAATCCATTACGTTTTTTCAAAAGATATCAAGAAAAAGCTGGGAAATTCCGCATGGAAACGGTTGGGAGTGGATGAAGGAGTGAAGGAGCGCATTACTTATGTGAAGCCTGGGGAACAGCATGAAATAGATGGTGTCACGGTGGAAACTTTGCTTTCCACCGACAGCGGCGTGGCGTTTCTGGTGGCCGTTTCCGGCAAAGTCATCTATCACGCAGGGGATTTGAACTGGTGGAGATGGGAAGGAGAGCCAGAGGAATCCAATGAATATCAGGAAAGGACTTATAAAGAGCAGATTAATCTGCTCTCCGGCCGGAAAATAGATCTGGCTTTCGTAGCGTTAGACCCAAGACAGGAAGGGGATAAATATCTGGGGATTGACTATTTTATAGATCATGTGCAGGCGGGATATATTGTGCCCATGCATATGTGGAAGGAGTACGGGCTGATTGAGGAATATCGCTCCCTTCCCCGGAATGCTTCTGTAAGGGAGAAGATTCTTGTTGTGGAGGGGGAGAATCAGGTCATTACGGCAGATGAAACTTTTCGTTGAATGTTGCTGTATGATTGGGTATAATAAAACATCATACGGAGGTGTAAAATGAAAAAAGATCAAAAGAAAATTATCAAAAGAAGATTTGGATTATGGGCAGCCGTTTTGGTAAGCGGAGTGCTGCTGAACACAGGCCGGGTTCAGGCGGCGTCTGCGCCCAATTACGATTATAATGTAATCACGGATGCAGAAGAAAAGGTCAATCCCAAAGACAAGGTTTCTGATTCTAAAGGAATTCAGAGTGTGCTGAACAAAGCCATCGGCTCTAAGAAGGAGATTACCATTTATTTCCCGGCAGGGACATATAACATTGACAAGACCCTTCGGGTGTATTCCAATACCCACTTAATCCTGGATAAGAATGCAACCCTTTACCGGATGGACAGCTGGGTGAACAGGGAAGTCCTGTTTAATGTGGATCAGAACAGCAAACGGGATGTTGTGGGCAAATATAATATGTCAAAAAACATTACGATAGAAGGCGGAACAATAGACGGCGGCAATACGGCCAAGGCTACCAAGGGAACCGACGTGGTCCGCTTTGACCATGCAGAGAATATTACCATCAAGGATTGTACCATTAAAAATACCTATGACTGCCATATTTTAGAACTGGTAGGGGTAAAAAACGGCGAAGTCAGCGGATGCACTTTTAGCGGGTTTCGTTACAGAAAAGGCAAAGAGAATAATTATACATATGCAAGGGAAGCCATCCAGATTGAAACCGCATGGAAAACCGGTAATGAACCCTGGGCCAGAGGCTCCGTGATTGACGGGACTTCCTGTAAAAATGTGGTAATTACAAACAACAAATTTGATAACATACCCTGCGGCGTAGGCCAGCACCGTCATACGAAGAACGGAAAATACCGGAATGAAGATATTACCATTACCAACAATACCATTACCTGCTCCAACCAAAATAAGGCGGCGAAGATTGCAATTACCTGTATCGGCATTAATAACCTGACGGTAAAAAACAATACCATCAAAGGGCCTTATCAGTTTGCAATGCATGTAATGGTTGCAGACGGAGTAACCATTGAGAACAATAAAGCAGAAGGAATGAAAAAGAATGGAATCATGGTGGATTCTGGCAAGAATGTAGTGATTTCCGGCAATACTCTGAAAAATATTGCAAAACATGGAATTTCCATCGGCGGCGGAAGCGTGAAGAAGGTTTCCGGAAATAAGATTACCAATGTAAAGTGGAATGGAATCAGTGTGGACGATGGCAAAGTAACCAGCATTACCGGAAATACTATCAACAAAGCGAAAAAGCATGGCATTTCCATTATTGATATTCATGGAAAGGCAGACTGTTCCCTGAAAAATATTTTCAATAATACCATAAGCAATACAGGTGAAAATGGAATCTGTGTAAACAAAGCAAAAGTTACCAATGTGTCAGGAAATACGTTAAAGTCCATCAATAAGAGCGGGATTGTATTAATTGCAGGCAGCATTGGTTCCGGGAAGAGCCGCACAAAGGGAATCCAGGAAAATAGCATTACAGGCTGCAAGCAGCATGGAATCGTGGCAATGAGCGGAACGATTTCTTCCATTGGGAAAAATAAGATTTCCAACATGGCCGTAAATGGGATTTCCCTGTCCGGAGACGCTAAGGTTTACTATATTATAAAAAATAACATTAAGAAATGTAAGAGACAGGGCATATTCAACGGCTCTACTTACACCCAGACAAAAATAGAAGGGAATACTGGACAAAAATAAGGAATGAAAACATGGACGTAAAAATATACACAGACGGAGCAGCCCGGGGCAATCCCGACGGGCCGGGAGGCTACGGCGCAGTTCTGGTCTATATGGATCGGGAAGGGAAAATCTATAAAAAAGAAATTTCTGCCGGTTACCGAAAAACCACCAACAACCGTATGGAACTGATGGCAGTGATCCGCAGCCTGCAGGAGCTGAATCGCCCCTGTCAGGTGGAACTGTATTCCGATTCCAAATATGTGGTGGACGCGTTCAACCAGAACTGGGTGTCCGGCTGGCTGAAAAAGGGCTGGAAGAAATCAGACGGGAAACCAGTGAAAAATATCGATCTCTGGAAAGCCTTGCTGAAAGCAATGGCTCCCCACCAAGTAACCTTTATCTGGGTTAAGGGCCATGACGGGCATGTGATGAATGAACGGTGCGACGCTCTTGCCACTTCAGCGGCCGATGGAGAGAATCTTCTGGAAGACGTGCCTCTTACGGAGTAGTACGATGGAGAAGATATTGGTACTGGAGGATGACCGGCTGCTGAATGAAGCGCTGTGTCAAATGCTGTCTGCGGCAGGATATGAAGTAAAGCAAGCCTATTCTCTGCAGGAAGCCCAGGGTCTGCTGGATGGAGGACTGGATTTGCTGTTGGTGGATATCGGTCTTCCGGACGGGGAAGGATTGGAAATCTGCCGGGGCAGCCAAAACACAGGCAAAATTCCTGTAATTTTTCTGACAGCCAGGGATGAGGAAGAAGACATTGTCATTAAAAATGTATTCGGCATGGGATACACATTGGGAGAATGATTATGTTTCAATGGAAACGGCCATCTTGTTTTACCCGCCTTTTGGCAGGCTGCATGGACATCCATACCTTCCTGCGAAAATCAAACATCAGATTGTCCGTCTTTCTGAAACAATCCGGGGCCGGGAAGCCCGCATGAGACGGGAACGGGATCAAACAAGAGAGCTGATTGCAGAGATTGCGCATCAGATGCGGACGCCTCTTGCAAATATGGAAAGCTACACGGAGCTCCTTGTATATCAGCTTTCGCCGACTTCTGCAGCTCAGCCGGGCGGCAGCCTGGAAGGGGTTCCAACAGCTCAGTCAGGCGGCAGCCTGGAAAGGGTTCCTGCAGCTCAGCCGGGCGGCAGCCTGGCAATAGAAAGCTGCATTCTGGCCTTGCAGGCTTCAGAAGAGAAGCTCCGTTTTCTGACAGAAAGCTTTATTAAGATGGCGCGTCTTCAAAACCATTTGATTCAGATTCGGAAAAATCTGGAAAGTCTCAATGCAACAGCAGTCTCCGCCGCCGGTATGGTGCGAAAAACCGCAGAGGAAAAAAAGATTGATATCAAACTGGAAGCGGAGGAAGAAATTCTGGCGTATCATGATCCAAACTGGCTGGGGGAAGCAGTTTATAATCTGTTGGATAACAGCGTAAAATATTCGCCGGAGCATACTGTCATTATCATTCAGATACAGAAAAATGAGATGTACGCCCAGATCAAAATCTCAGATGCAGGCATTGGCATTCAAGAAAATGAAGAAGCCAAAATCTTTCAGCGTTTTTACCGGGGCGCAAACGTCGGCAGACAGCCAGGTTTCGGCCTTGGCCTGTATCTTGTCAGAGAAATCGTGCTGCTGCACGGCGGCTTTGTAAAAGCCCAAAGAAGAGAAAAAGGTCTTTCCATTTCTATTTTTCTTCCAGTGTAAAAGAGAAAAATTTGTAAGCAGATTGTAAGAAGTTCCTGCTAAAATATATACCTGTGAACCGAATGGTTTGCCGACGCTTCTTATTTTTTAAAGTAAAGCAGCAAGTTATTTGGCAAATAAGTATACTTGTGAGTATCAATCATTCTTTCAAGAAAGGCAGGAAATCATATGGAGATCTTACAGACAAAATCATTGAAAAGGTATTATCATACACCCTCCGGCCTGGTACATGCGCTGGATGGTGTTTCTCTCTCTATTCCGGAAGGAGAGTTTGCGGCAGTCACAGGTTCTTCCGGCAGCGGCAAAACAACGCTTCTGAATATGCTGGGCGGTCTGGACTATCCCACTGAAGGAGATCTTGCTCCTCATTGTGGGGATCATTGGCGGCGCTGCATTTATCGGGAGTTCCCAAAGCAGTGAGCCACTCAATGCGGAAGTCCTGGCCCATACCTCGGCGATCCAGCGGTATGCCAGTGAATTTACGCCCGGTGCGATCCAGGATGCGGATTATTCCATCAAGGTGGGCATACAGTATTATGCGAATTGCGTCCGGGAAGCCGGATGTGAAAGCCCACAGGATATGGACAAGCTAAAACTTAGTTTGCAGGGCTATAATTACGGGAATGGGTATGTCTCATGGGCAATCCGGAATCATGGAAGCTATAGTGAAACCAATGCGCAGCAGTTTTCCCAGGAACAGGCAGCCGCCCATGGCCGGTCGAGTTATGGCGATCCGGAGTATGCACCCCATGTGCTTCGGTATTATTCCGGCGGGGGATTGTTTGCCGGACTTTTTGGAAATGGGCAGCTTGTGACCATTGCGAAAAGCCAGTTGGGGAACGAAGGCGGCCAGAAGTTCTGGTCGTGGTATGAATTGACAGCCGGGAGGAATGGTGTGCCTGCTTTGTGTTCTGGTGTGTCGACCAGGCAGGATTGCTCCAAAGCGGCGCAGTACCCAAGTTTTCTCTTTGTACAGATGGCAAGAACTGGTTTCAGAACCAGGGAAGATGACAGGGAGCAGGGAGTATGCCAAGCCCCGGGGCGATCATCTTTTTTGACTGGGACCACGGTGGAACGTGCGACCATGTGGGAATCGTGGAACGTTGTGACGGAACAACCGTCTATACAGTAGAAGGAAACTCCGGGGATGCGGTAAAAGAGAGAAGTTATGCAATCAGTTCAGATTCCATTATGGGGTATGGACGGGTGGTTTATTAAAACATGTGAAAAACGAGTCGTAGATTGGATTGTAGAGGCAGAGGAAGAATGCTATAATATAAGGAAGGGCAGGGCAGATGTCCTGCCTGTTAATAATATGAAAAGTACAATCGTTGGTAAAATAGAAGAACTGGGGAGTGGAGTGTTTGAAATGGGAAGAAATTTTTGAATATGTGAAGAAGCAATATGGAACAGTGCCGGAATATCTCTGGACAACATCACCGGAGAGTGCAGTGGTTCGGCATAAAAATGGAAAGTGGTATGCAGTATTGATGCAGGTAGAAAAATCTAGATTGGGATTAGAAGAAGAGGGTGTGGTAGATGTTATCAATGTGAAGTGTGAACCGGATATGGTTGGACTTCTGACACAGACCTATGGTTTCCTTCCGGGGTATCATATGAATAAAAAATACTGGATTACAATGCTGTTTGATGGAACAGTGAGTGAAGCAATGATATTGGATTTTTTGGATCTGAGCTATGATTTGATAGAGGGGAAGAAAGATTGATTTGTAAATAAACTTGAATGGTATACAGAGGATGAGGGAATATGGAAGCAATAAATATATATACATATTCAAGAATACAAGAGGATATGGCTACTGAATTTGAAAATATTTTCTCACAAAAATCAAAAAAGTTAGGTGTAAACGTACAGGAGTTTGCTGCGATAAAAACGCTTGTTTTGTTGTTAGATATAGAAATTGAAATAAAAAATTTTGAGAATTTTTTTGCTTCATTTACGATAGAGCAGATTGTGACCATTGCAAAGGCCCAACAGGGAGACAAAAACGAGCAGAAGTTTTGGTCATGGTATACCTTTAACTGCCGGAACCCGTATTTTTTTGATTGGGAAGGAGATGGTGAGTCGAATCATGTGGGGATTGTGGAACGGTGTGAAGGAGGGATTGTCTATACCGTGGAAGAAAACTCCGATGATGCTGTGAGGGAGAGATGCTATCCTATTAATTTTAGCTCTACTATGGGATATTAAATTAACAGGAGCAACAAAGAGTCAAACGGAAAGAAACAAGTTGTTGATTGGCTGAACTGTTGCTATAATCTGCATAAGCAATGGGGCGAACCTATTGTTTTTTCTTTTGGTGGGTGTTATTATCTGATAAAAAGTTTTAAAAATATGAAAGGGAGTAAGTGTATTATGAAGAATAAAGTCCTTTTAATTGATGATGACAAAGAACTGTGCAATCTTATAAAAGAATGTATAGAGGAGGAAGAAATTGCGGTAGATTATGTATGCTCTGGTGATTTGGCATTTCAGAAAGTGAAAAAGCTGCAGGATGAGTATAGCTTACACCAGTTTACAACTTTTATAAATGATAGCCCTTTTGTTGGACAAGATATTTCAGGACTCTTATAAGAACAGATGATTTTATCATACTTTCGCTCTTTTTCACGAAAG
>NZ_SRYA01000060.1 GCF_004793545.1 Petralouisia muris
AAACTGGTGGATTTTTTGCGTGCATCAAAAATTCAATATTAAAAAACAGGATGTTTTTCAGCGTCCTCCTTTTAACCGAGGGAGTGACCGAGAACCTACGGAAAGTCACCAGTTACGCCGCAAAGCACGAAGCCCGGTTTATGAAGCTGTTGACCGAGCAGACCGAGGACGGGAGCAAACGCCGGAACGCCGCAAAAAAGAAAGAGCTGGAAGCGGCAGAAAAGCGGATTGCGGAACTCTCCGCTATCTTCAGGCGGCTGTATGAGGACAGCGTGGCGGGGCGCATATCGGACGAGCGTTTCACGGAACTTTCGGCAGACTACGAAGCCGAGCAAAAGGAACTGAAAGAGAAAGCCGCCGTTCTGCAGGGCGAGCTTTCAAGGACACTGGAAGCCACGGCGAACGCTGAAAAGTTTATGAAAGTAGTCCGCAAGTACACTAGCTTTGAGGAACTCACCCCTACCCTGTTACGGGAGTTTGTGGAGAAAATCGTTATCCACGAATCGGAAGCCCTTGACGGGAAACGCCGGGGGAAGCTCCGCAGACAGGAAATCGAAATCTATTACTCTTTTGTCGGCAAGGTAGAACTGCCCGACTAAAGCCCGACCCGTCCGGCAGTCAGCCGGACAGGGAACGGCAAAATTTTTTACACTTCTTTTACTTCTTTATCTCACATGAGCAAAGAGGCGGGGGTTATCGTGCTGGAGGATGAAGCCATTCCTTTAGAGCGGAATGGGGAAACCATAACACTGCTTGGATTGGCAGATCCCGATTTTACGGTCAAGGGGGATATGTTTGGTGAAGTCCCCGCTATGGTCAGTACGAAATTGAAGAATCTGATTGGCGATGAAAGCGGATACACTATTTTGCTCTCACATAGGCCGGAGCTGCTTGAAACCTATGTAAACTGCGGCATTGATCTGGTCTTTGCAGGCCATGCGCATGGCGGCCAGTTCCGGCTGCCGTTTATCGGCGGGCTGGTTGCCCCCAATCAAGGGCTGTTTCCCAAATATGATGCCGGACTGTATACAGACGGCGGCACAAGCATGGTGGTCAGCCGTGGCATTGGAAACAGCATCATACCACTGCGTTTCAATAACCGCCCGGAGATTGTTTTGGTGGAACTTAATGCCGGATAATACTACAAAAGACAAACCGCCGCACTATGGCTATCATCCGCCATATGCGGCGGTCTGCCTTTTCCGCAGGCAGGCCGGGCGGACTGATAAGGGAAATTGCTTGGAAAGCGGGGAAGTTAGAGGTAATATGCTTACACGGCGGTTTGCGTTTGTGCCGCCCTATATCGGACGAATGGCGAAAAACTTTAGGGCTGATTTTGAATTTTCTGCACTGCATTTATGCCTTTCGTTCCATTTCGTATGCCTTTCGTTCCCTCCATCCCAAAATAGCTAAAAACTTGCCGATAAATTAAGTGACGGCAGAAACGGAAATCCGAGGTGATGAATTTTGAATATAGCAGTGGTCGATGATGAGGAAGCCATCAGGGAGCAGATTGGCGGATTCATAAAAAAGCGGAATCCTGGTTTTAATATAAGTGATTTTGCCACGGGAGAAGAACTGCTTGCGGCAGACACGGAATTTGACATTATCTTTCTTGATATACAGATGAAGGGCATGGGCGGCATTGAGGCGGCGAAAACCATCCGGCAGTCCAATGCCGACAGGGTTATTATCTTCATTACAGGCATTAAGGAGCATGTGTTTGAAGCCTTTGATGTGTCTGCATTCCATTACCTGTTAAAGCCAATCGCAGAGCAGAAATTCATGGAAGTGCTTGACAGGGCAATAGAAGAAGCCGGGAAAAGGAAGGGGCAGAAAGAGCGGCAGATATTCATAAAGACAAAGAATCAGGGATATACGCTTAAACTGAACAGTATCCTGTATATCGAAAACAGGGGAAAGAAGGTGGAGATCCATACCACAGATATGGAAGATATCATAGAAACGTATGCTGGTATGGAGGAACTGGAAGGACAGCTTGGTGATGGCTTTTACCGCTGCCACAGGGGGTATCTGGTAAACATGGCGCACATAGTGAAATACGACATTGACAGTATCTTCCTTTCCAACGGGGAGAAGGTCTATCTGACAAGAAAGAAACACAATGAATTTGTAAAGGCATATATGTGGTATCTGCGGAATGGAGGGGCGTCCTGTGTATGAAGTGGTGAGCGGTCTGCTGGAAATATTTTCAGCTATGTTTCAGGGATACTGCCTGCAGTATTTCATTGGAAGTTTTATGGAAAGCAGGATGCAGAGCAGGAAGATAAATGCGTTGGCAGCCACAGTATTGTACGGGGTGCTGCGGTTAGGAGTGGGATTTTTTCTGCCAAAGAGTTATGGAAGTTTTGGCACCTTTGTAAAGCTGGCAGCAATCATGTGTACCATATTAGTGGTTGTACTGCTGTGTTATAGAGGCGTAGAGAAGTTAACCGTGTTTCTCATAGGTGCTTTTATGGCGGCCAATGAGATCAGTTTTTTCCTGTCATATATGATCTTCAAACTGGAGGATAAAGTGTTCAGGCTATGGGATTGGGAGATTGTAAGTGAGCGTATGTTCTCTCTCGAAGTGTATTACATGGTATCAGTAATCATTGTAATTGGGTTGAATGCTTTAAGGTGTGTGGCTGCGTCAGCATTATTATATTTTTCTCTAAAAAGGATTGTAAAGGATTACCGGGAAAAAGATTATTGCATACACAGGACGGAGCTGCTGTTTATCCTTGCACCGGCGCTGGTTAGTCTGATGATATGTACCTTACTGCGTGTTACTGTAGAGACTACAGAAAGCAGCATACCAGAACTGTTATATGACAGATACCCATTGCTGATCATCATAGTGCCTGTTATCCTGCTGTTGTTGCTGTTCTCCATTATGTCCGGTGTAAAACTGTTTCAGGACATGATTGGTTGGAATCGGGAAAAGAGCAGCAGGATCATTTTAGAGAAGCAGGTCAGCTGCTTACAGGAGCATATGGGGGAGATGGAGCGTGTCTATTCCGGGATACGGGGGATGAGGCATGATATGAAGAATACAGTTTCCGTCATTATGCAGCTTGCGGCCGGAAAGGAGGAAGGAAGGGAAAAGGAACTGTACGCTTATCTGGAAGAGCTGAATCGGTCTATGGACAGATTGGAATTTCGGTTCAAAACGGGAAATACAGTCGTGGATACCCTGCTGAACATGAAATACCATGAGATAACACGGTTAGTGCCGGACTTGCAGATGGATGTGGAGGAGTTGAAATTCCCCGAAAAACTATTCATACAAAGCTATGATATTGGTATTATCTTGGGGAATGCACTGGATAACGCAATAGAAGCGTGCCGGAAACTGAAAGCAAAAGAGCCGGATGCGGAAGCCTTTATCCGTATCAGTTCTTTCCAAAGAAGGGAACTGTTCTTCCTGAATGTGGAAAACAGCTTTGATGGGATGTTGGTGAGGAAGCCGCAAAAAGAATTTCCTGTGACGGATAAAGCAGACAGGGAGAATCATGGGATAGGGCTTGTTAACATCAAAAGTACAGCAGAGAAGTATCTCGGAACAACGGACTTTAAGGTAAAGGGCAGAGTATTCATCCTGTCCGTGATGATGAAAAATGAAAAGGAGGAGAAGTGAAAATGAATTTAGGTGTAACAGGTAAATTGGGAGGGTACTATCTGGCGGAGCAGTACCGAAAGAATGCGGCGGCTGATAAGAATGGAGGTGTGAGTTTTGCGGAGCTTGCGGCGGCAAAGGCGGCGGGGCAGCCGAAGGTGCCGGGAATGAGCTTTAAGGATATGTGGCAGGCGAGGTTTCCCGGTGCATACTACCATGTGATGGACGGTTCGGCAATATCGCAGGGAGCATGGGATAGAAATGATTTTCCGTTTGAACGGTTCTTTTCCGACCATGTTGATGAATCCATCCTGAACTGGACGCCATCCGGGGCAGAGCCACCAGCAGGTAATTCGGAAGTGCAGTCAAGATGGAGTTCTATGGCGGGAAAGAAAGCCGTTATTGTACCTCCTGCTTTGGATGAAAAGATGAAAAATAATCCTGAACTTGCGAAGAGGGTGATGGCAGATGTTGAAAATTTCATTGCCACATATCCGGCAACACCGGGCTGCTCTTATCTGATTGAAGTGGATGAAAATGGAGGGATATCCAAATACCGCGTGACCAGCCCCGGACAGATTACTGTTTCATCATCGGAATTTGTGGATGCCCGCAGAGCGAGGGAAGCAAAACACGCAGAATATGAAAGGCTGGCGGAGGAAGCTGCCCTGAAACGCAAGCTGATGGAGCAGGAAACAGACGAGAGATATTATCAGACCAGCATAACCAAAAAAGCAGTTTCGATTGCGGCTTATGAAGCGGCGGGCATTTTGAAGTAAAGCAGGATATGCCCGGACTTACCATAAGGGGGCATGGGCGGCTCCGAATGACAGAGGGATCGCAGGTAAGATAAACAGTAAATAGTTTTAAGGAGGATGATATTATGGCAATTTCAGGAGTTGGAAGCAACTACGGCAATGTGTATGGGAATACATACGCAGCACAGAAAAATGAGGCAGCAAAGAAAACAGAAACGAAGGAAGCCGCGCCTGCACAGGCGAAGAATACAGGAACAGGCAGCGTATCGGATTATTATTCCTACCTGCAGAAGAATTATGACTGTGTAAAAAATGGCAGCGTGGCGATTTCGGGCTCTTACCTGAAAGAGTGTGCAAGGAACCCGGAAAAGGCGAAGGAGCTGGAAGAAAGCCTTGCTTACTTCAAAGAGGGATATGAAAATGGCCTTAAGAGCGCCCAGGCAAATGCCAGGGCTATCGGCGCGAGGGTGGTGAACTATTCGGAAAGCTGGAGCATCGACAGCACGGGGAATATAACGATGATGGCATCCACCACGGTGACTTCCGACAGCGGGGTAAAGGGCTGGAAGGAACTGGCAGAGGAACGGGAGGAAAAATTAAAAGAGAAGAAAGAGCAGGAGCGCACCGAGGAAAAGAGAAAGGAGCAGAAGGAACAGGAGGAACTGCTGGAAAAGATACAGGTTTCGGCGCAGCCGGTGACCGTCATATCGGATGCATACCATAAGCCTGTTGACATCAAGGCATAAAATGACAGAAAGGAAGAAAGCCAATGGATATCAATAATCTGCAAAGGACACTGCCGCAGTCATACCATGTAGATGCTGGCAGGATCAGGGAGCGTTTACAGCAGGCGGATAAAGGCATCGCCGCAGGGAAATGGCAGGGCGACAGTGTGGATATTTCCGGGGAAGGGCGCAGGGCTTTGAGGAAAAAAATGTCTGCGGCAAAAAGGATGGAGCCTTCCGGGGATATCGGAAGACTCTCCCCCATAAACTCCGGGGCGTATGGCATGATGAATGATTTTGAAAAGGTTATGTCGGAACTTGGGGGAGGCTCCGTGTCGGACGAATTCGTGACAAAGGAATATTCGCAGGAGGACGTTGACGCACTGAAAGCGAGGTTTGAAGAAAAGGAAGGCATAAAGACGGATACCTTTGACAGCTATGTGAATAAGATGGCTTCCGCCTATCAACTGCTGAAAGACCGCATAGAGGAAAAATATGCGGCATCCGGCGGCGGGAAGGAATATTACACTGCGGAGGATGGAAGCACGCAGGAGCTGACGAAGGAAAAGGAACTGGAAATGCTGGATAAAGCCTATGAGACGCACAGCAGGTTTATGGCGACAAACACGCAGATATGGAGCGAACTGCAGGGCTTTAAGGCACAGACGGTATATCATTCCGGCGGTTCTGAAAAGGAAGCGGCTGCTGTGAAGGAGCAGGCCTACCATGCGTTCATGGATGCAGTCAGTGAGAAGAATGGCGGGCGGCTGAAACAGGAAAAGGGCAGCCTGAACCAGTTCCGGCTGGATTTGGGGATTTCCCCTTCCGCAAGGAATACCCTGAATGGGATTTGGGATTATTATGCGAATTTGAAACATTGATGAGAGCGAATATTTTTATTTGGCGGAGGTGCAAAAACAAGCGCCTCCTGCTATTGATGTTGCTGCCCATTTTTTTTGACTTAAAATTGCTCTGATTGCCTGTCATAGAATTAACCGATATAATGACATGAGAATAGAGAAAGGAAAAGGTTCCAGGACACGAATCTTTTGCAGAGAACTGAGTCCTGAAACCATTACTAAAAACATGGTTATTATATCAAAGTATGAAGTGGAACACAAGGAGGATGAGGATATATTTAATAACCAGTAAAGAAGAAAGCGTCTGCCCATGCTGTGGAAGTCCCCTTAAGTGCAGGGACAGCAGACGACGCGTGTAAAGAAAAGCGGGAGGCGGGAAGGAATGGCGCCTGATCCGGCGGTTGAAATGCAGCAATGACAGATGCAGGAGGCTCCATAATGAACTGCCTGACTGTATGCGCCCCTACAAGCATTATGACGCAGGGCTGATCGAGGATGTTGTGGACGGTGTGGTCGGCGAAGAGGATATTGAAACCGAGGATTACCCCTGCAGCGGGACGATGAAGCATTGGAGATGGCGGTCACAAATGAATGAAAAGAACATGGAGGGACAGATCCGACAGGCGGCGCACCGCTTCCTGGATTTAGATGGGAAGTTCCTGAAATCCAGGGAGCCTTTACTGGAAAAACTAAAGGAACGGATAAGCCCTGGCTGGCTTAAGGCGGCAGTGAGGGCTATATATAATTCCGGGGGTCGTATAGAGCCGTATCCGGGACATGCGTAAAGATGCGCCTGCTTTTGTTCGCTGTCAATTTTTAACGGGTATATACTCCTTTTTGAAAGGAGGCTCATGAAGATGGAAGCAAAAGAAGTGAAAAAATGGCAGGATGAAGAAGCATTAAAAAGATACGGGATGATGGCGCCGCTCCTGGATCCGGAATTGGATGAAGGGAAAAGGCGGCGGATGAGGGAGGAAGCTGCAGAAAGGAACGGTGTATCCAAAAGGACGCTGTACCGGTATGAAAAGGGATGCCGTGAGGAAGGGTTTGAAGGCCTGCGTCCGGCAGGCGGGACGAAAAAGAGACGGCAGGGGCTTCCGGAAAACTTTGAAAGGATCATGAAGCAGGCGGCGCAGCTGAGACGGGAGGCCCCAAAGCGGAGCGTGCGCCAGATCATAAAGACACTGGAGCTGGAAGGATGGGCGCAGCCGGGGGTTTTAAAGCAGTCCACGATGCAGAGGCGCCTGTACGATGCGGGTCTTGGGAAGAAGCGGATGAAGCGTTATGCCGAGAAGAGGGAAACGTCATCAAGACGTTTCTGCAGACCGCGCCGGATGGAGCTTTTACAGGGGGACATAAAGTGCGGGCCGGATCTGCGGACAACTTCGGGGGAACTGGTAAAGGCCTATTTATCCTCGCTGATCGATCACCACTCCCGTTGCATCGTGCAGTCAGAGTTTTATGATAGCCAGAGACGGGAGATCGTGGAGGACACGTTCCATAAAGCGGTATTAAAGTCCGGGAAATTCGACTGCGCCTATCTGGACAATGGCGCACAGTATGCGGCGGAGCATCTGGGAAAAGCCTGCGCGAAGCTGGGGATACGGATTGTCCATGCAAAACCAGGCGCGCGCCAGTCGAAAGGTAAAATAGAAAAATTCCACCAGAAAGTGGACCAGTTTATGGCGGAGATCCGCGCATCGCACGTGCATTGCGTGGAAGAGCTGAACCGCAGGTGGAAGATATTTTTAGAGCGGGAATACCAGAAAGAGGCGCATGCAGGGATAAAGGAGTATTATGAATCCTATGGCGCGTCAGTCCCCGCCTGCGGGATCGCGCCGGAGCAGGAATGGATGAGGGATGCCCGGGGGCTGGTTTTTATGGATGTATCCGTGGTGGCGGAAGCGTTCCTGCGCCATGAAACACGCCGGATAGACGAGGCCGGGTGTTTTTCTCTCGGGGGAAGCCGTTATGAAGCGAGCGCTGCGCTGGCAAATATGGAGGCGGAGATCGCCTATGACCCGATGGATATGGAAACGGCGGCGGTAAGATGCCGCGGTGCGGAGCCGCTTCAGGCACACCGGATGGAGATAGGGGCGTTTTCATCCAAAGCGCCGCCAGCACCCATGGGGATGGCGGGAAGCGTTCCGGAAACATCAAGGCTCCTGGATGCACTGGAAAAGAAATATAAGGAAGATCACGGGCAGAAGGCGCGCGCCCTTTCCTTCGGGGAGTGCGGGAAGGAGGCGGGGAGGCGTGTATGAGAGTTTTTTTGAAATGGAGCATACGCCATTTGCAAGGGACATCCCGGTGGAGAGGCTGTACACATCGCCGCAGACAGAGGACGCACTGGGAAGGCTTGTTTATGTCGTAGACCACCAGATGTTTGCCGTGGTGACGGCAAATCCGGGACGCGGGAAGTCCACCATGGTAAGGATGCTGGACGGAAGGCTTGGAAAGGAAAAACGCCTGCTGTTATGCCTGTCCGATTCGAAACTGACGCCGAGATGGCTGTATGCAGGGCTTTTAGGGCAGCTGGGCCTGGAGCCGCGTTATTTCAGCGGGGATTCCAAACGGCTGCTGCAGAAAGAGATCCAGACGGTCAGTGCAGAACAGAAAAAGAAAGTGGTATGCGCGCTGGACGAAGCGCGCCTGTTAGGGAAGGACATGCTGGAAGAACTGAGGTTCCTGCTGAATTACAGGTTTGACTCCATAAGCCCGATGTCGCTGGCGCTTGTAGGGCAGACGGAATTATGGGAGCGGAAACTGAAGCTGCAGGCCTATGAGGCCATAAGGCAGCGTATCGACATGAACATCGCACTGGGAAGGCTGGACCGTGCAGAAACAGGAAAATATGTTGCATCCCATATGGCATATGCGGGTGCAGGGAAAGAGATATTCGCCAGCGGTGCGGAGGACGAAGTCTATAAGATGTCTGCGGGCATACCGCGGATGATAAACCGTGTATGTGAAAAGGCGCTGATGTATGCGCGCCAGCAGCAGAAGCGGCTGGTGGACGAGCGCATGGTGCGTTTTGTGGCGGACCATGAGATGCTGGGAGGTGTGGGATGATGACGTGGACAAAAGGGCGCATGGAGTTTGTATGCACCGAGCCGGCGGAAGAAGGAAAAAGGGAAGAAAGATGGCTTGGGGAAGTGAAAGTCAGAAGTTACGGCCCGGGCGCAATTTCCAGCAGGGATACAAAATGCAGCATCCAGAAATGACAGATAATTACTGGCCGCAGAATGGAGAAAGCTGTCTGGAAAGCTGCCGTAAACCGGAAGGTGAATAATTGTGTATACAATTGGACCAGTGACAGGAAAACGGGTAGGCTTGCGACAGCGAACAAGGTCAAATCTGTGACATCTCATGAAGTTATTAACACCATTGACGAGCTTACCGCCCCGCTTTTGAATGAACTGATTGAGAAAATCGTTGTCCACCAGTCATGGAAAGACGAGAATGGAAAAGCTGTTTGCGGGTTATGTGAATGCAAGGCTGGACAGTTACTTGATGATGCTGGAAGAATAAGCATATAGCAGTCATTTAAAAATGCCCCAAACGCCCCATCGCATATATTGACCATGGGAATTATGTAATGTTCACTAAACAATTATTTCGATACTATATGACGGATAATTTCAGTCAGCTCGAAACCTTTGAAAAGGGCGGTTTATACCAAAAACAAAATTATATTTTATGCATATAATTTATTATACCCTCCTGAAATCACGATATGATACATTTTTTGGAGCGGTTGTAAAAGGTATGATAAATATGCCATCACTGAATACCTAATATAAATGAGGTGGTTTCAATTGAATAATTTTAATGCGAATTGGATATTTAATCCGCCGAATCTGTTTGGTATGGGAAGGAATTGTAACAGAAATTATAACCGAAACACAGTTCAGCCGTCACCTAATTGCGGCTCTGAGGCGAACACGGCTGCATCAGATCCTTCTCATCATACAAATGCTGCAGAATCGGGAAAATATAATTCTTGTTGTTGTAAGTCTGAGCCGATGGAGCAGGTCAAAGAGCCCGCTTTGCCGGACTGTCCGTGTGAATGCAGAGAGGAAGAGCAGCTGGAATGTCCGTGCGAATGCAGAGAGGAAGAGCAGCCGGACTGTCCCTGCGAATGTAGAGAGGAAGAGCAGCCGGACTGTCCCTGCGAATGCAGAAAGCCAGCTTTGCCCAACTGTCCGTGCGGATGTGGAGAGCCAGGTCCGCAGGGTCCCAGAGGAGAACCAGGCCCGCCTGGATGTCCCGGTGAATGCGGAGAGCCAGGTCCGCAGGGTCCCAGAGGAGAACCAGGCCCGCCTGGATGTCCTGGTGAACGCGGAGAGACTGGTCCTCAGGGCGTCACAGGCCCGCAAGGCCCACAGGGAGCAACAGGCCCACAGGGTCCCAGAGGAGAATCCGGTGCACGCGGCCCGGCAGGTCCTCCAGGTTATCCGCAAAACAGTATATTTGCATCCTTTTCCGGACAGAAAATTATCTTGCCGGAAAATGCCAGCCTTCCGCTGAAAATAGATATACCGGATATCACCTGCAACATATCTCTTTGTAATGACTATTCCGTATCGCTGACTCCTGGATATTATGCTATTTGCTATTATATATCCACGATAATGAAAAGGAGTGGTTTTATCAAGCTTACGCCAGTTTTTAATGACTGTATGCAGACGGTATATGCCGCATGCGCAGAGGCAGCAAAGAGGAAAGAAATGCTTGTGTTGTCAAGATATTTTATCATTGAAATATCCAGTGCGTCCACACTGTTTTTTGCATGGGATTCTTCCGCAGGCGCTTCCGAAATCAATATGAGCCTGAGTATAGAAAAGCTTGGCAGACAATAATTTAAAGAAGAGGGGGAATTAACATGCCGACAATAAGTCTGTGCATGATTGTCAAAAATGAGGAAATGCATATTGCGCGCTGCCTGAATAGTGTGGCAGAACTTGTAGATGAAATTATTATTGTAGATACCGGTTCGGCGGATCGGACAGTGGAAATCGTGTCTGAGTATACCTCAAAGGTATATTCGTATCCATGGAACGATGATTTTTCTGATGCCAGAAACTATTCTTTTTCCAAAGCGTCTATGGATTATTGTATGTGGATGGATGCCGACGATATTTTGGAAGAAACGGAAAAGGATAAATTTTTACAGTTAAAGCAGACGCTGTCGCCGGATGTGGATATCGTAATGATGAAATATAATACTTCTTTTGATGAAGCGGGTAAACCGTCTTTTTCTTATTTTAGAGAAAGATGGATTAGAAACTGTGCGCAATACCGCTGGATTGGCGCAGTCCATGAGGTCATTCCTCCAAACGGCAGCGTAGTTTATTCTGATATTGCGATTAGTCACAAAAAGATGAATGCGGGAGATCCGGAACGGAATCTGAAGATATACCAAAAGGCGCTGGCAGAGGGAAAGACTCTAGAGCCCCGTCAGCAATATTATTATGGGCGGGAATTATATTATCATAAACAATATGAAGAGGCTGTTTCTGTGTTAGAACAATTCCTGCTCTCAGAGGAAGGTTGGATCGAAAATAAAATAGAGGCATGTACTGTCTGTGCCAATTGTTATTATTGTTTGGGGCAGGAACAGTCTGCATTAAACGCTCTTTTGCGCAGCATGAGCTTTGATTCGCCAAGGGCTGAATTGTGCTGCGAAATCGGGAAATATTTTTTGGAACATGGGAATTACCATACGGCTGTCTATTGGTATGAAACTGCGCTGAACAGCCCCCATAATGACTATTCCAGTGGGTTTGTCCTGCCGGATTGCTATGATTATGTCCCTCTTCTGCAGTTATGTGTATGTTATGACAAAATAGGAGATAAGAAAAAAGCAAAAGAATACAATGAAAGGGCGGGAGCCTGTAAGCCTTATTCCAAAGCATATCTTTATAACAAGCAGTATTTCGACCGTCTGCAGATTTCTTAGAGCGTGTTTTAGACACGTTCTAATTTTTTTCGAAAATAAGTAACAAAATTATGCAGATAAACATAAGATATTTGTAGAAAATGATACTTTTGAGTATATTTTCGGATAATTTAGAAAGGATGAGGCTTTTATGGATAATAAAAATATATGCAGTAATTGTCAGAATCAGTGTTATCCTGACTGTTGTGAACGCGGGCCTGCGGGACCGAAAGGAGATCAGGGTCCTATGGGACCGCAGGGAATGAAAGGTGATACTGGTTGTCCAGGCCCGAAGGGTGACAGAGGAGATCAGGGTCCTATGGGACCACAGGGAATTCCCGGTGCGCCTGGCGCGAGAGGGCCCAGAGGAAATACAGGTCCGATAGGGCCTACCGGAAATACAGGGCCCAGAGGTTATGCAGGACCCAGAGGTTACGCTGGTCCCCAGGGTATCCAAGGTATTCAGGGCATCCGCGGTGACATTGGCCCGAAAGGAGATCCGGGGTGTGAAGGTCCAAAAGGAGATGTCGGCCCGCAGGGACCTGCAGGCCCAACTGGCCCTGCAGGTCCAGCGGGACCGCAAGGAGAAATCGGGCTTCAGGGGCCCAGAGGTATTCCGGGGCCAACTGGTTCAACTGGTCCGACCGGCCCTATGGGACCGCAAGGCGTAACTGGTCCGCAAGGTATTCAGGGCGTGACTGGCCCAATCGGAACTCAGGGTCCGAAAGGGTGTCCGGGAGATGATGGCCCGACCGGCCCAACCGGCTCGACGGGGGCAACCGGTCCGACAGGTCCAACAGGAGCAACAGGCCCGACAGGAGCCGACGGTGTAACGGGAGCAACAGGAGCCGATGGAGCGACCGGAGCAACAGGAGCAACAGGAGCCGATGGAGCGACGGGGGCCACGGGAGCAACAGGAGCCGATGGAGCGACAGGGGCAACAGGAGCAGATGGAGCGACAGGCCCAACGGGAGCGACTGGAGTGACCGGAGCGACAGGGGCAACAGGAGCGACCGGAGCAGACGGAGCAACAGGAGCGACCGGAGCGACAGGGGCAACAGGAACCGACGGTGTAACGGGAGCAACAGGAGCGACCGGAGCAACGGGAGCGACCGGAGCGGACGGAGCAACAGGTCCAACAGGAGCGACCGGAGCAGATGGAGCGATAGGGGCAACAGGAGCAGATGGAGCGACAGGCCCAACGGGAGCGACTGGAGTGACCGGAGCGACAGGGGCAACAGGAGCGACCGGAGCAGACGGAGCAACAGGTCCAACAGGAGCGACCGGAGCGGACGGAGTGACAGGTCCAACCGGAGCGACAGGAGCAACAGGAGCGACCGGAGCGGACGGAGCGACAGGAGCAACAGGAGCGACAGGGGTTGCGGGCACGGGAGCGATCATCCCCTTTGCATCAGGGCTTCCGGTTTCTCTGACGACAATCGCAGGAGGGCTTGCAGGTATTCCTGCTTTTGTTGGTTTTGGAAGCAGTGTACAGGGTCTTACACTTTTGGGAACAACCATTGATATCACAAATGCCAGCGGGACCCTTTCCAATTTTGCATTCCAGGTTCCGCGTGCCGGTATCATTACCTCATTCAGTGCGTTTTTCAGCACAACATTGGCGCTTTCTCTGGTAGGCTCCACTGTTACAATAAGGGCGCAGATTTATCAATCCACAACGCCGAATAATGTCTTTTCTCCGATTGCCGGAACACTGATTAACCTGACGCCGTCACTTACAGGAGTAATATCTGTGGGTACACTCTTAAACGGTTCACTTACAGGACTGAATATTCCGGTAACGGCTCAAACCCGGCTGATGCTGGTATTCTCAGCAACAGCAAGCGGATTATCCTTGCTCAATACAGTTGCAGGATATGCAAGCGCCGGTTTAAGCATTAACTAATTATGTAAGATAAGAATAATTCCCAGAGGTTTCCGTATTGAAAACCTCTGGGATAATTTTTTTATTTCCTTGCTAATATCTGTTTTGGTAAATAAGCCACACTCGTTGAAACCCGCATTGTTGACAAGGAAATTAATCGGTATATTCCAGTTGCATATTTGCTCCATAATCAAATCTACGGCATCTTCTTTCGACAAGTCATATGCAATAAAATTTACAGCTACATGATACTTTTTCTGTAAATATAATTGCTGTTGTTCCAGTTTTTGTCTATCTCGTGATACAAGTATAATATTATTTCCCATGCTTACAAATTTTTCAGCAAACGTTTTTCCGATTCCGCTTGTTGTGCCTGTAATTAAAACATTTTCCATTCCTTTTCCCTGCCAGTGCTTTAAAATAGCCTATATATGCTTATTATGTGTCTGTATATACTCTGCCTTTACCTTGTCAATGGTTTTTCCGCCAATGCCGAAGTTTTTGTCGGGCAATTCCTTTATGGTTGTTACAAAAAATTCCTGTGGGATTTTCATAATTTCAGAAGATATTTCGGTTAATCGTTTCATCAGTTCCTCCTTTTGCGTATCGGATAAAACACCGCTTTCTACAGTGATATAAGGCATTTTCCAGTTCCTCCTGTTTTTTCTCTTTAATTTTCTCCATGATTAAATAACTTCCATTCTTCTCTATATGACATATTTTTATGGGAAGAATCCTCTAAAAGTTTTTCGTAGAACAACAACTTTTTTTGTGTTAGGTCAAATGCGTTCTGAAAATTAGCCATTTGCTTTTTAATATTCTCCATGTGATTTTGTACCATAGTAAAACGCTGTTCAAGGGTTTCTCCGCCCAGTATTAACAATGAAACATATTCCTTAATGGAATGAATGGGGATATTTGCCATACGCATACACTGTATCATTTTAATCCATTCAATGTCCTCGTCTGTATATTGCCTGTATTTTTGGCTGTTTCTGGCTATTGGGGGCAATAGTTTTTCCTTTTCGTAATATCTCAAAGTTGCTGTTGATAACCCTGTCAGTTTGGCTGTTTCCTTTGCTGAATACATATAAATACGCCTTTCTTTTTAATCATAAACTATGAAGTGCGCTTCAAGTCAACAGGAAAATTATATCATAGCAGAAAGGAAAAGATATTAGGAATTGGTGGCGGTTTATATTATTTTACCATTTTTAATGTTATGCTTTTTCCATTTAGTTACAACTCCTTGATATTCATTTCCTTTTTTCATAACAAAGGGGAGAATGCCAAATCGAAATATTATAAAATGTCTTATTTTTTGGTATAAATATGTTTTCTGCTTATAGATATCTTTATATAATTTATCTGTTGCCTTATTTAGAGTATTATGAATTTGGGGGTTACTGAATGGATTACTGGAAAATGGTGTTTTAATAACAAGTGAGTTGGAAATAGTTGCGCCAGAATAACAAAATAGCCTATTTAATATTTTAGCAGTATCTTTTCCACCGTAATTCTCATATGTTGATACGCTGATTGCATATTTTTTGAATAGTAATTGTTCTATTGCAAAATGTCCACGGTCTATTAAAACTTTCACATGCCCAGAAACATTGCTTGCATATGTGGGAGAGCCTATTATAATGCCGTCTGCTGTTTCAATTTTTTGTGATAACATTTCAATGTCATCATTGAAAATACATTTACCATTTTTATAGCATTTACAGCAACCAATACAATAGTTCATATTCAGGTCTGCAACATTATAAAATTGAATTTCTACATTAGGGTAAGTTTGTAATTTTTGATACATTTCATGTAAAATTAATGCCGTTGCTCCATTTTTCCTGTGGCTTCCGTTTATCATTATAATCTTCATACCCATTTCCCCTTTCAATTTCTATTATAGTGATATATAATACTTTTTGAAAAGTACGAACTTTTTTGTGTGATACTATCAAAAAGGAGAGAATGTGTGAAAAAAGAGCCTTGTTATCTTCAAGATTTTGGATATAAAAGATTTGAAACGATTGTGGGAATGATTGGTGGAAAGTGGAAATTAAGAATAATATATATGTTGGCGTTTCATGAAGTATTGAGATATGGGGAGCTGAAACGTTTGCTTGCCCCAATTACGCATAAAATGTTGACAAATCAATTAAAAGAATTGGAGAAAGATGGGCTTATTGTTCGTAAGGAGTATCCGCAAGTACCTCCAAAGGTCGAATATTATATGTCCGAAATGGGAAAAGGTTTAAGACCTGTGGTAAGGGCAATGTATGAATGGATTGAAAAGTATGATATTAAATAAATAAGTATGAGTGCGGGTAATGGCTATATTTCCTTAATAATTACTTAGATATGGTGCTAGCGTCATGTATGACTGGCGTTTAAAGAGAAATTAGAGGTTAGCGATTTGCTAATTTTATTAATTTTGAATGAAACAAATATGAAAGAAATTTTCAAGAAATGTTGAGGTTGCCAGGGTTGTCTATTCTCTTAGAGGTAGGAAAAAAGTGTATATATTATCCAATACGATACCACAAACATTATAATGTTTAGTACCTCTGGCTTTTTTACCAAGATACGTAGTTGGTTAAATATGTCTACTCCATATATACCAAGAATAAATAGACAAAAATCCCTTAGTATCTTATAAGAATCGATTGCAAATGCCTCCTTTGTATTAACTTAGCAAAATGATGCTATGTATAATCAAATAACACTAGGTGTTAGTATTTGATAGCTAAGTTGTAGAACATACAAAGTTACTTGCAATCGCATACGAATCCTATTTCATATTCTACAAAGTGTTTTTGAAATCTTTTAAATAGTGGTTGTCAAATTGCGGAGATTTGCTATAATAAATGCGTGGCAATATTTTGGCAACAGAAAATCAGCAAGCCATTATAAATTATGTAATTGATGTAAAAATAGGCGTGTATTTGCATGAAACTTAAATAAAAATGGTTAAGAGCAACAAAGAACACACCGAGTGATAATGGTATAATATCGGAAGATATTATACGCGCCGAAGTGCGCATAGGTAACCATACCATATTGCGAAGCAATTATGGTATAATATCGGAAGATATGAAAAGACGGATTCAAGTCCTTTTATCAGGAGGAAATTATGATTGATTTAAAATTTTTACGGGAAAATCCCGAAACAGTAAAGCAGAACATCAGAAACAAATTTCAGGACAGCAAGCTGCCATTGGTGGATGAGGTGATGGAACTGGATGTCCAGGCCAGAAAAACCCAGCAGGAGGCGGATTCCCTCCGGGCTGAGCGCAAGAAGCTGTCCAAGCAGATTGGTGCGCTGATGGGCCAGGGAAAGAAAGAAGAAGCGGAGGCAGTAAAGGCCCAGGTAAATGCAGGGGCAGAACGTCTGGCAGAACTGGAGAAGCTGGAAGGAGAGCTGCAGGAAAAGGTCACAAAAATTATGATGATTATTCCCAATATTATTGATCCTTCCGTTCCCATTGGAAAAGACGACAGTGAAAATGTGGAAGTGGAGAAGTATGGAGAACCGGTGACGCCGGATTTTGAGATTCCTTATCATGCGGAAATTATGGAACGGTTCCAGGGGCTTGACCTTGACAGCGCCAGAAAGGTTGCCGGAAATGGCTTCTATTATCTGATGGGAGATATTGCAAGACTTCATTCTGCAGTGATTTCTTATGCAAGGGATTTTATGATTGGCAGAGGCTTTACCTACTGTGTGCCCCCATTTATGATCCGCAGCAATGTGGTGACAGGAGTTATGAGCTTTGCGGAAATGGATGCCATGATGTATAAGATTGAAGGGGAGGATTTGTATTTGATCGGAACCAGTGAGCATTCCATGATTGGAAAGTTTATTGACACGATTTTAAATGAAGAACAGCTTCCCCAGACTTTGACAAGCTATTCCCCCTGTTTCCGGAAAGAAAAAGGGGCTCATGGCATTGAGGAACGGGGCGTATACCGTATCCACCAGTTTGAGAAGCAGGAAATGATTGTGGTATGTAAGCCGGAGGAATCCCCCATGTGGTTTGAAAAATTATGGCAGAATACCGTTGATTTGTTCCGTTCTCTGGATGTCCCTGTGCGTACTTTGGAGTGCTGTTCTGGTGATTTGGCAGACTTGAAAGTGAAATCCGTTGATGTGGAAGCATGGTCGCCCAGACAGCAGAAATATTTTGAGGTGGGCAGCTGTTCTAACCTGGGAGACGCCCAGGCAAGGCGGCTCAAAATCCGCGTCAACGGCAAAGAGGGCAAATATTTTGCTCATACCCTGAACAATACGGTAGTGGCTCCGCCCCGTATGCTGATTGCATTTTTGGAAAATAACCTGTGTGAAGACGGCAGCGTGCGGATTCCAGAGGCTTTGCGGCCATACATGGGCGGGCAGGACAAGATTGTTCCGCCGGAAAAATAAGAGTTTGCCGCAGGAGTGATTTTGCGGCAGTTCTTAAGAAAAACCTTCAGAAAATCCTGTATGCTTATGTATACGGGATTTTTGTATCTGCCATGGGTTTTGAAATATAGGAAAAAGGAGAAAAGAATGAAAAAAAAGTATATTGGGGCAGGAGTCGGAGCGGTTCTTCTGGCGACTGTTCTGGCTTTGGCAATCTGGGTATTCCCTTTGGTTCAGGCTGCTTTTTTGCTGTATGGCATGTCAGAATCTGATGGGTTTCAATATGAAATAGCTTTGGATTTGGAAGAGGAAAATCTGTCCGGACAACAGAAACAGATGGTTCGTATACTGGCCCTGATTCTGGCTGGCAAAGAGAATTCCGGTATGTCCTGGGAGGTAACCGGAAGAGTGTCAAAAGGCATGGTTTATGGAGAGGTTTTCTGCAAAGGCGGCAGTGAGCCGATAACAGAGATATATTTTTATCAGGAAGAGGGGCTTGTCAATGTAGAAATGCTCTATGATTCCATGCGAAATAATATGATTCGGCAGAATTCTTTTTTGGGCGGCGTTCTGCCGGAGTGGAGCTGCGGCGCCTTTCTGTCTTCCAGTCAGGTGGAAGAGATGTTCCAGGTGGATTTGGAAAAGTTGTTTCAGGCAGAAGAACTGAGGGAAAATCAGGCATATTCCGCCCAGGAGATTTTTGGCGTTCTTATGGGAATGAAGCGGCAGAAGGGTCCCAATGGGGCAAACCAGTTCGAAGCGGAAATGGGAGATTATCAGGCAGTGTTTGAAATTGCAAAAGAGGATAAGATTCCGTTTCTAAATATTTTGGCGTCTGACCGAACCCAAAAGAAGGAGGTTTCCTCTTTTAAAGGGAAATTTGTATTCCAGGAGACCGAGGAGATTGTTTTACCGGATTCCAGAATGGAGGATGAAGATATCAGGCAGTTTGCCAATCTGTGGCAAGGGATTACCGGGCTGCAGGATATGATGCGTTAAATCTGCTTCCGCTTTGGGGAGGGAGTCAATTGCTTTTTCCGGTACTGGGACGGCGAGTATCCTTTTTGTTTATGGAACAGTCGGCTGAAATACAGCGGATTATCATATCCGACAATCCGGGCAATTTCATTTACGGCATAGTTTGTGGTTTCAAGCAGCATCTGGGCGTTTGTAATGCGGATGGAAGTGACAAACTGCATGGGAGTAGTCCCGGCGTATTTTTTGAAATTTCGGATAAACCAGCTGATGCTCATTCCCCTGGAGGCGGCGTATTCTTCAATATTGATATCACGGTTATAATTTTCATTAAAGTAGGAAACGGCAGTTTCCATCTCCCGATCCAGATACTCGTTTTTTAATATACGCTCTCTGGTGATTTCCCGGTGGAAAATAATCAGAAGATGGCGCAACAGCAATGCCAGCATTTCTTCATAATCATCCTGGCGTCTCTGTAATTCTAAAATGATTCTTTTGAATACACGTTCATATTCCAATGAGGTTCCGACGGCGAATATCCGCTTGTCATCCGGGAACCCATATTTTCTCAATATATTCTTGACGTCGCTTCCAGTAAAGTGAACCCAGTAAACTTCTGTCTTATCAATGCCATAGTATTCATATTTCTGAAATTCTTTTGGGCGGAATAATACAATATTTCCGGCAGTCACAATCGTCTCATTTTCCGGGCAGCCAAAATGAAAATGAGCGCGCCCGGAAGCAATATAGATGATCTGAAAATCTACTCTGCCTCTGGGGCGGTAGGTTGGCAGTTTCGGGTGCGAAGACAAGCGGTAAGTTCCGCAGCTTCCTACAATCAGCGGTTTGCTTTTGTCCTTGAAATCAAGAACAGAATGATTTTTGTAGCTGGAATTGATGTACATAGCGGGCGCCTCCCTGAAAATGTTTTTTTAATTGTATCATTTTGTGCATATTCTGTCCAGTTCTGTTTATAGACATATTTTCTCTTGGAGTGTATGATGTCATCAAGAAATTAAGTGAACGGGAGAGAATGACAGCAATAGCGGGCCCAGGCGGGAGCTTAATGGAAAAACAAAATTATGTATATCAAAGGAGGATTGCCCTATGGTTGTGCCACGTTACTATGAGGATTTGAGCATACTGCATGACAATACGATGCCTGCGAGGGCCTATTACATTCCGGCGTCGCAGAGAAGAGATGATCTGGCAGAGAACCGTGAAAACTCAGATCGGATGCAGATGCTGAATGGAGAGTGGGATTTCAAGTATTTTGAAAGCATTTATGAGGTGCCGGATGTATTTTATGAGATTAGTTATGATACGTCAGGGTTTGAAAAAATTTCAGTTCCGGGCGTATGGCAGATGGCCGGGTATGACAGTCACCAGTACACCAATATCCGCTATCCTTTTCCATTTGATCCGCCGTATGTGCCGCAGGATATTCCCTGCGGAGCATATGTACATATTTTTTCTTATCAGAAGGATGAGAAAGCGCCCAAGGCATTTTTGAACTTTGAAGGCGTGGACAGCTGCTTTTATGTTTGGCTGAACGGAGTTTATGTGGGATACAGCCAGGTGTCTCATGCGGTAAGTGAATTTGACGTAACTTCCTTACTGCAGGAGGAAGAGAATCAACTTGCAGTGCTGGTGCTCAAATGGTGTGATGGTTCTTATCTGGAAGATCAGGACAAATTCCGCATGAGCGGAATTTTTCGGGATGTGTATTTGCTGAAACGGCCGGAACGGGCTGTGAGAGATTACCGCATCACGACAAAGATGGCAGAGGGAAACGCCGCGGTAAAAGTGGATATTTGCTTTAGCGAGCCAGTGGATACGAGGGTGACCATCGAAGACAGATATGGGGCAGTAGCGGCCGAAGGAAGGATTTCAGAGGATGGTCTGCTGGAGCTTTCCCTGTCAAATCCTGTCCTTTGGAATACGGAAAATCCATATTTATATACCATAATTCTTGCAGCAGAGAATGAGGTAATTGTAGACCATATTGGTTTTCGAACCATAGAGATTAGGGAAAACGTCATTTATTTTAACGGGGAAAAAATCAAGTTCCGCGGCGTAAACCGCCATGATTCCGATCCAGAAACAGGGTTTGTCATCCGTGCAGAGCAGATAAAGGCCGATCTTACTCTGATGAAAGAGCACAACTTCAATGCCATCCGTTCCAGTCACTATCCCAATGCGCCCTATTTTTACCAGATGTGCGATAAGTATGGGTTTCTGGTCATTGATGAAGCAGATATTGAAGCCCATGGTCCTTTTATGCTGTATCGCAGGGAAGATACGGATGATAACCGCTTTAACCGCTGGAATGAAATGATTGCGGATCATCCGGCATGGGAGCAGGCAATTTTAGACCGTATACAGCTTATGGTGCAGAGAGATAAAAACCGTCCCTGCATTGTGATGTGGTCCATGGGAAACGAAAGCGCCTATGGCTGTAATTTTGAGAAATCGCTGGAATGGACCAAGAAGTTTGATCCAGACAGGCTGACACAGTATGAAAGCGCCAGGTACCGAAATTACAGCGTAACTTATAATTATGAAAATTTAGATTTGTACAGCCGGATGTATCCGTCGCTGGCAGAGATTTCGGAATATTTAGAGAAGGATGGAAGCAAGCCTTTTCTGTTGGTAGAGTATTGTCACAGCATGGGGAACGGACCGGGGGATTTTGAAGATTACTTCCAGATGATTCATAGCGACGACCGGATGTGCGGCGGTTTTGTCTGGGAATGGTGTGACCATGCAGTTGCACATGGCAAGGGGGAAAATGGAAAAACCGTGTACTATTATGGCGGCGACCATGGAGAGGCAATCCATGACGGTAACTTCTGCATGGATGGGCTGGTATATCCGGACCGTACGCCCCATACCGGGCTATTGGAATATAAAAATGTATACCGTCCGGTAAGGGTGGTTTCCTATGATCAAAACAGCGGGGAACTGACGCTTCATAATTACATGGATTTTGATGATCTAAAAGACTATGCCAAGATTTCATATGAAGTGACACAGGACGGCCTGACAGTGGAAAAAGGAAATTTGCCGGATGTTTCTGCAGCGCCCCACGGGGATGGAAAGACAGAATTGAAATTGCAGATTCCAGCGTCGGGAAGGATTTATCTGAAATTGACCTACCATCTAAAAAAGGAAGTGCCGTTACTGAAGCGGGATCATGTATTAGGTTTTGATGAGATAAAGCTTGCAAATAAAGACGGAAGGAACAGACGGGCGGTAAAGTGGCTGGAACAGGAATCTGTTTTTGCAGGTATTACCGTAAAGGAGACAGATACGCAGATTGCATTGCAGGCAGAGAAATTCAGTTACAAATTAGATAAGCGCACCGGACTGTTTACACAGATTCAGTTTGCGGGGAGAGATTATCTGAATCACCCCATGGAGTTAAACATTTGGAGAGCGCCCACAGACAATGACAGGTATCTCAGAGAGGAATGGAAAAAGGCGCATTATGACCAAGCCTATACCAGGGCCTACAGTGTCAAGACACTTCAGAAGAAATATGGGGTACAGATCATGGAGCATCTGGCAGTGGTTGCGCCAACCGTCCAGAAAATATTAGATGTGGAGATTACATGGGAAATTGATGGAAACGGGAAGATATCTTCCATAATCTCAGCGGAAAAAGAGGAAGAGTTTCCGGAACTTCCCCGATTTGGAATCCGTTTGTTCCTGGATAAGAAGCTGGAAAATATCAGTTATTTTGGAATGGGACCAAAGGAAAGCTACCGGGATAAGCATCAGGGTTCCAGCCACGGATGTTATTGCTCCAAGGTCAGCCAGATGCATGAAGACTACATCCGTCCCCAGGAGAATGGAAGCCATTATGACTGCGATTATGTGGAAGCGGGCGATACAAAGTTTGGAATTGCGGCAGTTTCCGAACAGCCATTTTCTTTTCAGGCGTCCCCATATACCCAGGAAGAATTGGAACGGGCGGCGCATAATTACGAACTTGAGGAATCTGACAGCACGGTGTTCTGTATGGACTATGCATTAAATGGCATCGGTTCTAACAGCTGCGGCCCGGCGGTATTGGAGCAATACCGCTTTGATGACACAAAATTCCGGTTCCAGTTTGCACTGGTTCCCTTTACATACCTGTGAGCCAAAAGGCAAAATGTTGGAAGATTGGAGTCCGAAACAACAAATTAGAGAAGGAGCGAAATTTATGGAAGAAAAGAAATATTTAAAGTGGTATAACAAAATAGGATACGGTTCGGGTGATGTAGCGGGAAATGTAGTATATGCCTTTTTGACGTCCTTTGTTATGATTTATCTGACAGACACCATCGGCCTGGCGTCCGGAATGGTGGGAACATTGATTGCCGTATCAAAGCTGTTTGATGGATTTACGGATATCTTTTTCGGTTCCATGATTGACAAGACACATAGCAAGCTGGGAAAAGCAAGGCCATGGATGCTGTATGGCTACATTGGCTGCGCCATAACGCTGGTATGCTGTTTTGCAGTGCCCACAAGCCTTGGAAAAACAGCGCAGTATGCATGGTTTTTTATCGCATACACCTTATTAAACGGCGTGTTCTACACGGCAAACAACATAGCGTATTCGGCTCTGACTTCCCTTGTGACAAAGAACAGCAAAGAGCGGGTGCAGATGGGTTCTTACCGTTTCATTTTTGCATTTTCCACAAGTCTTCTGATTCAGACAATTACAGTGGGATTTGTAGATATGTGCGGCGGCGACGCCGCAGCATGGAGGCTGGTGGCAATCATCTATGCGGCCCTGGGCTTGATTGTGAATACAATATCCGCCCTTTCTGTAAAAGAGCTTTCTGAAGAGAATTTAAACGATGGCGAGGCAGCCGATGCGGAAGAAAAATACGGGCTGATTCAGGCGTTTCAGCTGCTGGTGAAGAACAAGTTCTATCTGATGATCTGCGGGGCTTACATTTTACAGCAGCTGTACAGCGCCATGATCGGTGCAGGCATTTACTACATGACCTGGGTGCTGAAAAATAAAAACCTGTTTGGACAGTTTGCATGGGCAGTGAATATTCCGCTTATCATAGCGCTGATATTTACGCCGGCGCTGGTAGGCAAGTGGAAAGGGATGTACAAACTGAATTTGAGAGGTTACATCCTTGCCGTAATCGGCAGAGCGTTGGTTGTAGTTGCCGGATATATGGGGAGCGTTCCTTTGATGATGGCCTTTACGGCCCTTGCAGCATTGGGGCAGGGGCCCTGGCAGGGCGACATGAACGCCGTAATCGCCTCCTGTTCCGAATACACTTATCTGACACAGGGAAAGAGAGTGGATGGAACGATGTACTCCTGCACTTCACTTGGGGTAAAAATCGGCGGCGGCATCGGAACTGCAGTGGTGGGATGGCTCCTGGAATTCAGCGGTTATGTCGGCACAAATCCGGTTCAGCCCCAATCGGCTCTCAATATGATGCAGTTTATGTATCTGTGGCTGCCATTAATCTTTAATGTGCTGATTATGTTAATCCTTTCCAGAATGAATGTAGAGGGAGCTAATGATAAGATAAAAAGAGAAAAAGGAATTGCGGCAGAATAAAAAAATTGCTGGTGTTGGATTGGCAAGTTGACGAACAGCGAACGGATGAACTGATTTCCTGCCCGAAATAGGGAAAGATAAAGTGGCACAAATTTTCTGTATGGGAGTAAGATATAGGAAAGCAAACAAAGTAGGTTGCAGAAATGGCGGCAAACAGCGAAAAATTTGAAAATCTTCTGAACCTTGCACTGGACGCCACAGCCCGGGAGCGGGAAAAATCCTTACAGCTTGGGGTTGGGTATGAGCCGGAGGAACAGAGGTGGGAACTGATTGTGAAATATTCTGGAAATATTATGCGGCTGGCCAAGGAAAATCCCCAGATAAAAGTAATAGAATTGATGAATGAATATGCTATTTTGTATGTGCCGGAAAACGCCATGGAGCAGGTGGCAATGGCGGCTGAGGTGGAGTATGTGGAGAAGCCGAAACGGATGTATTTTGCAGTGCGGGAGGGGAAGCAGGCTTCCTGCATCACTCCCGTGCAGACTGCAAGATACAATCTTACCGGAAAAGGCGTGATTGTGGCAGTTCTGGATTCCGGTATTGACTATAGCCATCCGGATTTTCGAAACGAGGATGGCAGCACAAGGATTTTAGCGTTGTATGATGAAACTCTGGATCGGGAATTTACCTCAGAAGAAATTAATCAGGCATTGGCGGCTTCCAGTGAGCAGGAGCGGTTTCGCATTGTTCCAAGCCGGGACAGCTCCGGACATGGCACCCATGTAACCGGAATAGCTGCGGGAAATGGAAGGGCCAGCAGCGGAGTAAACCGGGGCGTGGCGTATGAGAGTCCGCTGCTGGTTGTAAAGCTAGGCACACAGGAGCCTAACGGTTTTCCAAAAACCACTCAGCTAATGCGGGGGCTGGACTATGCGGTGCAAAAATCATTGGAATATCAGATGCCCATGGCAGTAAATATCAGCTTTGGAAATACCTATGGCTCCCACAGCGGAACGGCCCTTCTGGAAAGCTATATCAATGATGTTTCCAATTACTGGAAAACCAGTATTTCCATTGGAACAGGAAACGAGGGAGCTGCCAGAGGCCATACGTCAGGCGTTTTAGAGCAGGGTCAGCAGCGGGAGATAGAGCTTGGAGTAGGAGAGTATGAATCATCGTTGAATCTGCAGCTTTGGAAATCCTATGTGGATCAATATGATGTAATTCTGGTGCATCCCTCCGGCAGCCAGATTGGGCCTATCCGCCAGGTTCAGGGGCCCCAGCATTTTGTGATGGGGCAGACGGAGCTGCTGATTTATTACGGGGAACCCAGTCCTTATAATTTGTATCAGGAAATTTATATTGATTTTCTTCCGGCAAAATCCTATATTGATGCCGGAATCTGGAAGGTTGTGCTGGTTCCGGAGCGGATTGTGCAGGGAAATTATGATTTGTGGCTGCCTGGACAATCTGTCCTGAACCAGAGCACCGGATTTTTGTATCCCATAGAAGAGACAACATTGACGATTCCCTCTACAGCAGAAAAAGTGATTTCCGTCGGGGCCTATGACGCCAGATATAACCAGCTTGCAGATTTTTCCGGCCGGGGTTTTACCAGGCAGACCAACCAGGTGAAGCCGGACATTGCTGCGCCAGGGGTGGACATCCGCTCCGCTGCGCCAGGCGGCGGTTATGCAGTGCGAAACGGCACGTCCATGGCAACGCCCTTCGTGACAGGGAGCGCAGCGCTTTTGATGCAGTGGGGGATTGTGGAGGGAAATGATCCCTATTTGTATGGGGAGAAGGTGAAAGCTTATTTGATAAGAGGCGCAAAACACCTGCCGATTCTGCAGGAGTACCCAAATCCGCAGCTTGGGGCTTATGGTATTATAGTGTCAAGTTAGTAAGAACCTAATAAATACAAGAGGTTTTGCTGATTTAGTCCTATGAAAAAACTGCTGTGAGAACAGCAAAAAATGATTAGGATGAGCTCATTTTTAATCTTGAAACTGAAAAATAAGCAACTTGACACTAAATTACCATTAAGCATTTTAGTGGTGTGTGAAGTGTACCCAAATGAGGTGATAACTGAATAAATAAGTGTATTTAGGTAGGACTAAATTAGCTCTTGTGTGGACAAGTTCCATATTGGCATAGCTGACTTAGTCCTACTATTTTTGCCCGAAAAAGGAGGAGAAGCTATGGCAATGACAAAACGAGAGTTAATTCAGTTCATGGACGAGCTGGTGGAATTAGCCAGCGAGGAAAACAAGTCGAGAGCAATCTTGGTAAAAGAAAAGTTTATCAATGACTTTGAAAAAAGTTATGAGTACGAAAAGGAGGTTCAGACGGAGATTACAGAACTGCCGCCATACTATATAGCGGCAATGCCGGATTTGATACAGGAAGAAATCAAGGCAAAGATAATAGCTGCATTAACAGAGTGTGGTGAGTGTACCCCGGAAAATGTTGAAAGAGCAATGAGTTCCAAAATCTATGACTTAGAGGATTTGATTGACATTAAGGAGTATGTCAGACGCATGGTAGTGTCAAGTAATCTATGAAAAAACGAGCTGAAAAAAATAGGCTCAAATGAA
>NZ_SRYA01000061.1 GCF_004793545.1 Petralouisia muris
AAAAAGGAACCTTTTACAATTCAAATGTAAAAGATTCCTTAAGTTAATGACATTGAGTAAAATGTAGGGCGATACGTAAACTTTATGAAAAATTAGGAGTATGTGAGCCATATAAATACCTACATCCTTAATAAAAGCTAGATAAAGGAAGATAATTATGGAGTTGGATACATTATGTGAAAAATTTGAATCGGGAGATATTTCAAAAGAAGATTTTATTGCTGAACTTAAGAAAATGCGAGCATTTTCTAAAACAGATCGATTTAAGCTGAAAGTTGTAGATAATGCTCCATTTTCAATGTGGGCATGTGATGAAGAATATATAATTCGCTATTGGGAATGTGAATGTGAACGTATTTATGGTTATTCTTCAGAGCAAGCAATTGGTAAACGCTTTTTGGAATTATTTGTCGCTGCGCCTGAGCGAAATCAGGCGGAACTAGAATGCAAAAAAATTATTGAGGGACGTAGTGCGCCCGGAGAATTTATTAATAATATGGCAGTTGATTTTGATAGTTTGGGTAGAGATGTAACCCTTATGACGAATTGTTTTCGGATTTTCGATGATGAATCTCAAAAATGGTTACAGGCCGAAATTGCATTACCAACGGATGTTGAAAAAGTAGTGCAAAAACATGCTGACATACTTCGCAATTATCAAAAACTTCAATCAACTATTGCCCGATATGAAAATGATAAAAAATCTTTTTTAGAAAGCGTGGGTGCAAGGGTTAAGGATTTAACTGCTGTTACAAGAAAAATCCTTAATAGTCGAAGAAAAAGTATACTACAGACAGAAGATATTGAAAAACTTGATTCTCTGCAATCTACTATTGATAAAACTAGAAGAAAAATTATTGGTAGTATTGATGAAAATTTAAAAATTATTCAAGAGGCGAAGTCAATTGAACAATGTTCGGCAGCTTCTGATGATTATGTGTCATGTAAAAATGTATGTAGGCAAATGCTTGATGATATTCAAGATTATCTTGATGATATCGTTGAAGAATTAAAAGTTGACAGTATCACCCATACCATTGAATTGAATCAGGCGAGAAGTGAAGCGATAATAGAGAGTGATGCAGAAGGAAATACATTGCTTTTACGGATAAATAATTTGATTCAGATTGCTTTTGACACCTCAGATAATTTATCGTTTAGGAGTAATAATGATATTCCACGAAAAAAGATTGAACAATATACATCTTATGTGGGTGATGTTCAAAAATTATTATCTTCCTTAAAGGCTAAAATTAGTCAATGCACTAGTAAGTCGCAAATTGCGAATTGCCGTGTTGAGTTTACAAGAAATTTAAAAAGAATTGAAAAAAACTTAGATAGTAATGAGGAAAGTGTATGAAGTTTTTTGCTAAAATATTTACTAAATTGAATCAATCATTATTTTCTTTTTTTAGCGGGATTTGTGTTTCTCTTTCGCTTAATATTTTTACAACCATTTTAATGGATAGTTCTAAGTATTTTTCAATTTTGAATGTATTGTCTGTTGTACTAATGATGGTGGGTAGTGGAATATTTATTTTGGAATCGGTGTTGCTTCAAAATTATTCCGAAATAATTATGAATGCAAAAAAAATTAAAATGAGTATTGAAGAGATATGTAGTTCACCGAAAATAAAAGAAGTAGTAATTAAGCTAATGGTTTACTTATTTGTGGCATTGGTTTTAGTTATTGCAAGTTTGCTTTTGCTTTATTGTGATTTTAATTGGTGTGCAAATTTATAATAATTTATAATACTGGAGGTATTAATATGAAAAGAGCATTAGTTACTGGAGTATCATGGGATACTGGTATTGGGTTTGCTATTACTAAGCAGCTTGTAAGCGATGGTTATTATGTTTACGCAATTTATCACAGCGAAGATTCAACTGCATTAGAAATACTATCAAAGGAGTTTAAAGATAGAGTGCAATGTATTCAATGTGATTTGACTAATAGGAATTCTGTTTATACATTGATTGAGACCCTCAAAAAAATACCTATTTAGATGCGATTGTAAATAATGCAGGTGCTTTTAGCGGTGAAGAAAATATTGATGATTATGATATTAGTGAATGGGATCGAGTATTTGCGGTAAATGTAACTGCTCCATTGCTTTTAAGTGTCGGGCTTAAGAGTATTCTGAATCCAAATGCGGTAATTATAAATATGGTTAGTACTGATGGTCAAAAAGGATCGTTTTCAAGTATATCTTATGCAGCGAGCAAGGCAGCTTTGATTAATTTGACGGATAGCCTTGCAATTAATTTGGGGTATGATGAGAAAAAAATCCGTGTTACTGCGGTATGTCCTGGGTGGGTAAAAACTTTTGATGAGAATGATCCGGCATCCTCAGAGATGGTTCCATTTATTTCAAGAAGCACAGGATCTCAGCTTTGTCCACTTGGTCGATTTGCTGAACCTAAAGAAATTGCTAATGTTGTAAGTTTTCTTCTTTCTGATAAAGCGAGTTTCATTTCTGGTGGTTTTATTCCTGTACATGGTGGCTATAGCAGTGTTAGCTTTGATTTGTATGCAGAATCGGGAAGGAATTTTGACGGTTATCATCCAGAAGAGGCTGTTCGTATACAAAAAGAGAAAATGAGTCAATAAAGATAGAATTAAGGAGGACGGTGTTACCTATGGGTGGTGCTGGTAGATTAATTGCAGAGTTTGAGCATCATCAAGGAACTATTGCAATGTATCCGTTTAGAACGGATATTTGGCGTTGTAATGCGGAATATATGCAAAAGTATGTTGTTGAGTTAGTGCAACGTATAGCAAAATATGAGCATGTTTATTTAGTATGTCGTGATGCTGATATCTCAACTTTGGATTATTTGACTAAGCAAAATATAACGCTTGTTCCGATTGAATATAATGATATTTGGGCGCGCGATATTGGACCAACATTTATCGAAGAGAATGATGTAATTAAATGCATTAATTGGAAATTTAATTCATGGGGTGGATTAAAAGAAGGTTCATATTATCCTTGGGATCAAGATGATGCTTTTGCTGATAGGATGGCAAAATATTTAGGATTAGAAAGCAAACGCATAAATATAGTGTTAGAAGGAGGATCGATTCATACTGACGGAATTGGAACACTTTTTACAACACGAAGTGTTCTCCTTAATCGTAATAGAAATCCATTTAAGTCACTTTCTTATGTTGAAGACATCCTTAAAAAGACTCTTTATGTTGATAAAGTTGTTTGGCTTGATCAGGGGCTTGCGCTAGATGAAACAAATGGGCATATTGATAATATCATGTCGGTAGTTAAGCCACATGAGGTGTGTTTGGCTTGGACTGATGATAAAAAGAATATAAATTATAAAAGAGTCCATAAAGCATATGAAGTGTTGACTAAACAGTATGATTGCATTATCCATAAGATTCCATTACCTCCAATGCAATATATGACATTAGAGGAGACTAGAGGATTGACACAGAATAGTAATGCTATTGATAGAAATTCGGGCGATTTGCTTCCAGCATCATATCTTAATTTTTATTATGTGAATGGAGGAGTTTTCTTGCCTGCCTTTGGGTGTATGGAAGATGCAATTGTATTAAAAATATTTAAGAACATATTTAAGGATCGGAAAATTGAGCAGGTTTATAGTCGTGAGCCGTTGCTTGGAGGCGGGGGTATTCATTGTATCCTCCATGAAATTCCGTATTTGAGGTAAAATTATGAAATCAAGAATATCTCCTAAAGTTGAAATACGTACAAGTGAAATTAATAAAAAAGGAATGTTCGCAAAAGAATTAATACATAAGGGTGAAATTGTTTATGTAAAAGGAGGACATGTTATTACAAAAAATGAACTTTTTAGTTCATCAGTTATTAATAGCTATTTGCCTATTTCAGATGATTATTTTATAGGTGCATTAAATGTTCAAGAAGAAGAGGATATTAAACTATACAATAATCATTCCTGTTCCCCTAACTGTGGTATGCATGGAGAAATTTCGTTTATAGCAATTTGTGATATTTTGCCAGGAGAGGAATTAACTATAGATTATGCGTTTATAGACAATGAGGATTATGCATTTGAATGTAATTGTGGCAGTCCAAAATGTAGGCATATTATTACAGGATATGACTGGAAGATAAAAAGATTACAAGATGAATATTATCCATATTTTGCACAATATTTGAAAGATAAAATAGATATTGCTCGAAAAAAGAAAGATTTGTAATTTTTATAAAATCATAATTATATATCTGATGTAGTAGTCTATATTCAAGATTTTTGCACAATATGCAAAATAAAGGTTTATAAAAGGGGCGTTTGATTTAAGCATCATGTTGTTTTTCTGTATTTTTGATTGAACTAATAAATTTATGTGCAAGAAATATGTGACAAGGTTCTTAGGGGGAATTGAAACGAAGTATCGCTTTTGATGCGGACATATGTACAGTCAAAAGCAGCAGCAAGCGTAGTCTTGTCTTTTGCAACGATATCTTCATTGTTGCTTTAGTGGTTATTATTTCTTTGTTCAAAAAATAGAAAGTAGGTAAAGTAACAATGGATACATTGCAAATGTATTTTAATCGTATAGACGTTATCGAAAATAATTGTTTCAATATTCTTGCTAAGTTGGTTTGTGAAGTGTATCGTTTAGGTATATTTCAAAATGCTGAAATAATTCCAATTGGATATGAAGACTTCAATGCCATGATAAGTACATCTACAGGGAAATACTTGGTTAAAGTTTTTAATAATAAACGTACTGATGATAATGCCTATCAATGTATTGAACGAACAAAACAGGCAAGCGAAAACGGGTTACCTGTTCCAAGAGTGTTCCCAAATGCTCAAGGAGATTTTTTATCTTATATGTATATAGGCTCTTCGCGATTTCGTTTAGCAGTTATTGAGTATGTTGATGGAGTAAATTTTCATCAATTAGGAATTAAGCCTACAAACGATGAGTTGATATCGCTGGTCGAAATGGCATACAGTCTTTCTAAAATTAAATATGTACCTCCATTCATTGATGATGAATGGTCAATCAAAAATTTTCTTCGGGAGTTTCGGCTTAAGCGTTCACGATTAACCAAACGGCAAATTTCGTTAATTGATCCTATTTATGATTCCTTTGCTAAATTTAAATTTGATGCTTTACCGAAAACTTTTGTTCATGGTGATATAACAAGTACCAATATTTTGAGGGACAAAATGGGAAAACTTTGGTTAATAGATTTTTCGGTTTCAAATTATATGGCGAGAATAATTGAGGTACTTATCATCTGTGATGATTTAGCTTTGGTGGTGGGCGAAAGAGAAAAATCAAAGGAACGAGTTAGCTTGTGTTTTGATTTATGGTGTCGTAAAGTTGGTGCCACAACTTTTGAACGTGAAGCCTTTCCGCTTTTGTTTGCGGTTGCAAATGCAATTAACATTATGAATACAGAAATTGAGAGACAAGAAGGTATGGATTCAGAGGAAAATATGATGAATATGTGTCAAGGGTTATGGGGATTATCTTTGATCTCATCCGATAATTTACATTTACTTTAGAAAAAGCATAAAACTATAAAAATTAGTTTTTCTATAATAGGTAGGGGAAAGTGGTATGCTTTTTTCCGTGTGACATATTGAGTATGACGTGTTTATGTTACAGATAGAAATAGAATAGCGTAGAAATGTAGAAACTAGGCGATGTCGGGAGTTTGAACAATTTGGAAGAATTGCTCAAACTCCCAGATTTTTTTGTTTGCTAAACTGTGTGGAAACATATTCACTGCTTTTTGGGTGAGATAGTTGAGTGGACAAGATAGGTATGGGTATGTTGTGGAGATAGGATGGTTAGATGACTTGCAATTCATTTATTATTCGTTTAAAATGCTACTACCTTGAAAAGGCAGGCACTCAGCTTCATTCAAATTGCTGGACAGGGAATTAAAAGTGCCGTTGACTTTCCCCTTAGGGTAAAGTTTATACTGAGCTTGGAAGGAGGGCTCGCATATGCTTACAATTGGAGAATTTTCAAACATATGCAGGGTATCTACAAAAACTCTTAGATATTATGCTGAAATAGGATTGATACTGCCGGATGAAATCAATCCGGAAAATGGTTATCGGTATTATTCCATCGAGCAATTGGAAAAAATGCTGCTGATTAATCGTCTGAAGGATTATTGTTTTTCTTTGGAAGAAATCAAATCAATTTTGGATTCGGAAGAACGGATGGATGAGGTACTTTTTACTGCACTTAATAAAAAGAAAAAAGAGATTGCAGTAAAGGTACAGAAGTTTGAAAATACACTGCATCAGATAGACAGCGATATATTAAATATGAGGAACGGAAAATCTATTATGTCCTATATGGAAAACATTGATGTACGGCTAGTCGAGATACCGATGATGTATCTTCTGTCGATACGGAAGAATGTTTTAGAGCATGAGTTTTCAGAAGAATATGGTACCTGCTTTGGAAAACTATTTCGGAAAATGGAAGAGAAGAAACTAACAGCGGCTGCTCCTCCAATGGTACTGTTTCATGACGATGAGTATACACCATTTGGATTAGATACGGAATTTGCAATCCCGATAAGAGAGTATGCGACTGGAACAAGAGATTTTTGTCCTGGGCTATGCTTGAAAACAGTTGTGCAGGGTTCTTACTCACAGCTTCCTTCAGTTTACGCTAAACAAATAGAGTGGGCAAAAAGGGAAGGTTATGAAAACAGCAATGCGTTGTATGAGGTATATGTAACAGACCCTGCAGAGGTTTCAAAGGAAAGCGAACTTGTTACGGAGGTCTATTATCCGGTTAAAAAGAAGGGTTCAAAAGACCGAAATTGAAAGCAGATATTGTGAAGTACATGAAAGGAAGAAAATATGAACCAGATAAAAATTAAAGAGTTGGAACAGATTATAAGCAGCAAATATGGAAATACCACAGGCATCGTCATAATAAAAGATGGCGCTGTATCTTATGAAAAATACTTTAAGGGCTGCACTGCGAATAGCCGCGTTCATATCTATTCCGTGACAAAAAGCATTATTTCAATATTAATTGGGATTGCTCTGGATAAAGGATACATTAAAAATATTGAGGAGAAAGTGCTGGTTTACTTCCCGGAATACAAAGTGAAAAGGGGAGAGAGAAGAATACAGAATATTACCCTAAGAGATATGCTGACAATGACGGCACCTTATAAATATTGTTTTTTTGCACCTTATATAAAATATTTTACAAGTAGTGACTGGGTAAAATTTTCGCTTGATTTATTAGGCGGTCGTGGGAAGATAGGGGTATTCCGATATGCCCCATTGATCGGGCCGGACATCTTATCGGGAATTTTAGTGAGGGCAACAGGGCAACCCGTATTAGATTTTGCGGCAGAGAATTTATTTGAGCCGCTTGGAATTAAAGTGGAAAATAATTTACTATTCGAAAGCAAAGAGGAACAATTGGCATTTAACCAGTCTAAGGATATTAGCGGATGGGTAATAGATTCCATGGGGATTCATGCGGCAGTCTGGGGACTTACGCTTACACCAATGGATATGGCAAAGATTGGGCAGTTATATCTGAATGGCGGTATGTGGGAGGGGAAGCAGATCATTTCCTCAAAATGGGTAGAGGACAGTACAATAGAACACAGCCGATGGAAAAAAGAGAATCTGCCCTATGGATATCTATGGTGGGTAAATGAGGATGGCTATGCAGCAATGGGAGATGGCGGCAATATCATTTATGTAAACACAAAGAAAAAGCTGGTGATTTCTATTGCAGCTCTTTTTGTACCCAAAGCAGGGGACAGAATAGAATTAATCAAGAAATTCATTGAGCCTATTTTATGAGATGAACAAAATTGTATTATCAGTTGACTTTATCACAAAGACGATTTATAGTGTCATCGACCAAGAAAAAGGATTGACTCTCGTATTATATGAGGGTTTACACTTAAAGTCAGGAGGTGGTTTCTTTGCTGAAAATAGGAGAATTTTCAGTCTTGTCACAAATCAGTATCCATATGCTCCGGCACTATGATGAGATTGGTTTGCTGATTCCTGAGCATGTGGATGATTTCACGGGATATAGATACTACAGTGAATGTCAGCTCCCGATAGCCAACAAGATACAGGCGTTAAAAAGTATGGGGTTGGGATTAGCCTTAATCAAGGAAATATTGGCGAAATATACAGGCAATGACCAACTGAAAGATTATCTCGAACTCCATGCGGTGGAACAGCGGGAGAAAATCGCGAATTTGCAAAAACAATTGAATCTAATCGAAACAACCATAGCGAATTTGGGACATGTTTCAGATATCCCTTTGTACAGTGTGGCGCTCAAAAAATTTCCTGCCCATAATGTGATTAGTATCAGAGGGAGAATAGCAACCCCAGGGAATGAAGCTGTTCTCTGGGAAAAGCTGGCAAAGGAGAGAAAATCACAAAAAATACAATTTGCAAATCCGCTTTTGAATATTGCGGTATTCCATGATGAAGGATTCAAAGAATATGATTTGGATGTGGAGATACAGCAGGCGGTAGTCGGCACGTATCATGACACAGAGGCAATGAAATTTAAGAAAATTGAAGAAACAACGGCAGCAACGCTTACGTTTAAAGGGCAATACGGCTTGCTTCCAGAGGCAAATGAGGAAATCATACGGTGGATTACTGATAATCATTACAGGCTTGATGGGAAACGCTTCAACATATACCATGTATCCCCGGAAACGGAACAATCAGTAGAAGATATGGTTACAGAGGTGTGCTTTCCTGTAAAACCGTTATGAAAGAAGATGCTGCAATTTAGCGGCATCTTTTTTCACAATATTACTTGACTCTCGGACAATGCAAGGGTTTAAACTTAAGCGGAGCAAAGGAGGAAAGCGTATGAAGCGATTGGAATTGCCGCATCAGTTGGCGGATTATTTATGTCCGGTGAATGGGCTGTGTGATGTTTATGAGTGGAAAACAGGAAAACGGATACCGGAAGAACTGATTTTCTATTCCAAGGCCGGTTTTCAGATGATTTCCCAGAAGAAAGCAGCAGTGCCAAAAATGATTTTCATGGGGCAGGGAAGCATTGGAAAGCGGGAATATGAATTCTGGAAAGGGATCATTGGGTATGAAGTGATAGCAGGTGAAGGAAAATGTTTTCGGACAACTTGGAAAAACGTCAGGGAATTATTGAATCAGGATATACCTGTCATACTGTTTGGCTTGGATATGTTCCATTTGCCTTATCAGGGTAAGTTCTATCATAAGCAGCATATTCCTGGTCATGTTGTTCTGATGATAGGTTACGATGAAGCAAATGTATATGTTCATGATAATTCTAAGACAGAAGTGCAGAGCATCCCGATTGCAGAACTGGAACTGGCATGGGAAGAAGATTATATAGGGATAAGCAAGAAAAATGCGTATTTTGGGATCGATATGAAGTCCCCGGAGACAGATATGGCATGGATTGTACAAAAGGGGATAGGGAAAAATGCAGAAACCTATTTATCCTCACCATTAAGTTTTATAGGGCAGAGGGGTCTTGACAGATTCGTCGGGGAATTCCCGGAATGGAAAAACATATTTTCTGAAGAAGAATTACAGAAAATATATTCCCACTTTATTGAATACACGGGAAGCATTCTCCCGGAACTTCCTTATGAAATCAGTGGGCGGAGATCAGGAATTATCAATCCGCACAGGGCATCCAGGGATAAATTTGCACAGGCGCTTGTGAAGCATAAGGATTCTTTTGGGGAAAGAACCTGGGAAGATGCGGCTCGGCATTTTCAGAAAAGCGGGGAAATTATCGAAGAAATCGTAAATGGCTTCATTGGAGATGTGGCAGGGCATTCTTTCAGGAATCCTGAAAAATATATTCCGCTATTCCAAGCGCTAAAAAAACATGAAGAGGACGCATTCCGTAACATTCTGAACGCATAGAACGGAGTAAAATCATATATTTGTCAGGGCATTTCCTTTCTTCAAAGAATCTGACAGAGGAGGTGAGCGATATGGGAAAACTGATAGTTCTTTCTTTGGATGAATCGGAAAGAAACATATATGACAAAATACTGGAAATTGTTAGTGAAGCTGATATCAGCATAGACAGAGAAGTGGATGTGAATCTGGGTGAAATACAAATTGGCGAATTGGTCATTATACCGGGGCAGCACAGGGTTTTAAGACAAGGCAAGGAAGTCAATCTGACAAACATCGAATTTCGGATTTTGTATATGTTAGCAATTCATCAGGGGATAACGCTTTCTAAAGAAAAGATTTATAATTATGTTTGGAATGGGGAGTATCTTCAAGATGACAGCAATATTACTTCCCATGTCCGTCGGCTTCGCAAGAAAATAGAGAATGATCCAAGCCAACCAGAATATATTCAGACAGTGCGAGGGGTTGGCTATAAAATAAATAGTTTGAAAAGGGAATGAGCCGTGTTCTTGTGTATTGGGAACACTGCCCATTCCCTTTTCTATAACAGGCTTGATTTTTAGGTGGTGTAATATCTGCGGATATGTTAATAATGATAATAAGATTTGAAGGAGGGCATAGGTATGCGGAATAAAATATGGGAACAGGTCGGACAGTTTTTGAACCGGCTGCGCTGTGAGAATGTAACAAGGGATACTGCGATAGAGGTGCCAGGCTACAGGGAAACCCAGGAGGAAATGGAAGGGCTTCGTGAGAAATGCGAGGCAACGATACAGCAGCTCCCCCAGGAACAGAGGAAGTTGCTTCTGGAATGGATGGCCAAGCTGGAAGATATGAATTCACTGGAAGGACAGAAGGCATACTGCCAGGGATATGTGGACTGCATCCTCCTATTAAGCGGCATGGGGCTATTGCGGCAGGATCTATCCACAGAAGAATTTATGAAATGGATACAGCAGTAAAAGAGGCTCATTTTTGCACAGAAAATTCTGTTGCAGGAATGAGCCTTTAAAATGCAGGGAAAAAGTGACAGAAACACCGCCTGGATACCGCATTCATCTGTTACTCTGATTCTGGGAGCTTTTCACTCACAGACAGAAGTGCCTCTGTTGTGGCAAGGATGACTTTGAGCTGTCCTTCGTCGCAGCGGGTCAGCAGTCGCCCGATTTTCTGGTATGTATCATCAGCCTGGTTTTGGTTGGGATAAATCACAGTGTCTGCTGACAGGTTGAAGTAACGGATGACCTTTTCAAAGACCTCATAGCTTGGGCTGTTCCGAAAACGCTCAAGGTCTTTCAGGTATGACAGGGAAATATCCAGTATTTCAGCTAATTCGGCCTGGGTAAGTTTTTTATCCATTCGTGCATTTTTCAACACCATGCCGAACTGTTTTGGATGAAGAGCCATAGTTTCACCTCCTAGAAGTATGATAGTGCCATACCATGCAAATGTAAAAATGGCGTGACGGTACTATTTTAGAATGGCGTAACCATACTTTTGATGGAAATGGGGTATTTTGTGATGGATAAAGGAGCAATGATGCGGTCAAAAAAATCCAGGTGACATCTGCAGATATTTACACCATCGAAGGTATGGCTGAACCATACTTGTATAGAGGAAATCCATATATAGGGAAAAGATACAAATGCAGTTTTAACTGTATGGGTATCTTTTCCCTATTTTGCGTTATGGGTAAAACGGTCAGGTGCCGTTCTCCCACGTGATGGATATTGTTCGTAAGGGCTGCATCGGGAATACAATCAGAGATTTTAGGAAAGGAACACAGTCATGGAAACAGATTTATTCGATTTTGCATATATACCGGACTGGTATGGGCAGTTGGAGGAACTGGAAGGGATGGTGCTGCCGGAACCGTGGCAGTTTAAAAGGCCGTCGATTGAAACCAAAAATCAGGACACCCCTATTTTGGAAAGATATATACATATTATTTTTCGCAAGCAAAGTATTGATTATAATTCAGCGGAGGAGAAAGCGGAGGCGGCGCGGTATTTTCATATAGAGAATGAATGTGCGTGTTTCCACACGGGGCTCTATACGGAACGGTATAAGGCAGTTTATGCGTTTTTTGACCGTAATAAGAGGCGTGATTCCATGTTGGACTGGTATTTCAGAGGCTTTTGTGACGAGGTCTCACCAAGGCTGAAATATATAGAGCCACTGCCGGAGAGGCCCCATTACCATGTTGCGGGAAGGGATACCAGTTTTAATCCGGACTGGCCTATCAGGGTGAAAGTGGAACATATTTTAGGGGATGAAGAGAATATGGGGCGCATCCCTTACAGAATCCGCAGGGCGAAGAATCTGCCTCTGCTGTTGGAAACGGCGGTAGAGCTTGCAAGGAGAAAAGCTGTTATTGAACCGGGGATAGTCGTGCCGCAGGGATACCAGGGCAGGATACAATACCTTCTGCCCGTATATCTGACAAATATGAAGAAGCCGGATCTTGCCATGACGCTGTCTGTTATGGACGGATACTATCTGGGGCATACCTGCCTGACTTTGGAGATGGCCTATCTGAACGCCAGAGTGATTTCCAGGCCGATGGCTCCATGGCTTACCGAACTTGTAAAATGAAAAATTGACAGCCGGTTCATATACCTCCGAAGAAAAACAGGAACAGGTAAGAAAGAGGCGTATATGGAATGTGCAGGAAAAAGGAGGCATGGAAGCATGAGATAAAAAAGCGTATGCGTCCTGTGCGGTGTCCAAAATGTGGAGGGCGCATCATGGATGCAAAAATAGATACGAAAGTACAGTTTGTTACACCGTCAATGGGACGGTGCCCCGATTTTATTTTGAAATGCGACCGGTGTGGCGCTGAAATCGGGGTAGTAAAAATTGAATAGAAGATATCGATCTGCTTTGGATTTTATGTCTAAGGCTGACCGGGGCGCTGCGGCAACACGGCAGTTTCCATAAGGAATGTATATGGGAATGGGAAACGGACAGCTAAACCGGGACAAGGATCACTCGTTTGTTTGAGCATGATGCACGGTGGGATGGTTTCATTCTGGGAAAACGGTCAGACCACCATGATACCGTCTGAAATATGGCGGAGACGACATTGAGCCTGGCAGGCGGCACTTTTTGTGCTGCTTGTCAGGCTCTTTTTCTTTTTGTCCGTTGCAGCCATGAGTGCTGCTTGCCGAGCTCCGGAAAGGAGAACGGCAAAAATGAAAATCAGTTACACATTTGCAAACGGAGAAAATTCAGAGGTTGAGGTTAATGAAGAGATAGGCACATTCATCCTTGATTCCAGACGGGAGGAGGACAACCTCGGACGGAAGGAACGGTACCATTGTTATTCCCTTGATGCGGCGGAGTTTGAAGGGGAAGATATGGCGGACTTTGAAACGCCGGAAACGGCAATGATAGGGCAGTTTGACAGGGAGCATATTGTGGAGGCTCTTGGAAGCCTGTCGGAAGTGCAGAGGCGGAGGATTCTGATGCTGGCGCAGGGGCTTTCCGTCCGGGAGATTGCCCGCAGGGAGGGGAAGGAAATCAAGACCATCCGGGAGTCCATTGCTGGCGCAAGGGAAAAATTTAAAAAGTTTTTTTGAAAAATACCCCCTCAAACAGCCCTCCAAATCTCCGTATAGTGAGGGGCACCAAAATGCAGCCCTTCGGAAAGCGGAGGTGACAGGATGAAGCAGACATTACAGATCAGTGTTTCAAAAAAGCCTGTGAACGGTGGTGCGGTCAGTGTGCGCCGTGTTTCCATAAGAGAACGTTTTATGCGTTTCCTCTTTGGGGATACGGTCCGGCTGACGGTCATCGTTCCGGGAAATTCGGTGGAGGAACTTTCCATCAAAGAGATTGCGGAAGGGGGACTGGTACATGAGTAAGATCAAACTTTTGCTGGATGTCATCGGGGATTTACGTTCCCTTGCAGACAGCCTGCAGGCCGTTGCGGATGCGGTGGCGGACAGCAATGCGGCAGAGGCGGAAATGACGACCACGAAGGAGCCGGAGGAAACCGGGAAAGCGGGCAAGACAGGGAAGTCCGCAAAGAACACGGCGAAGAAAGATGCGAAGGCGGCAAAGCTGGAGCCGGAGGAGAAGCCGCTGACGCTGGAGGAAGTCCGCGCGGTGCTGGCGGAGAAGTCCCGCTCCGGACACACGGAGGAAGTGAGGGAACTGCTTGCAAAGCACGGTGCGGATAAGCTGTCGGAGATCGACCCGGCGGAATATGCGGCGCTGCTTGCGGAAGCGGAGGTGCTGTGATGGGGAGACACGCATTACTGTCCGCATCCTCCAGCCATCGGTGGCTTGCCTGCCCGCCATCGGCAAGGCTCTGTGAGAATTACGAGGACACGGGGAGCGAATACGCACAGCAGGGCACCGATGCCCACAGCCTGTGCGAACACAAGCTGAAGCTGTCCCTTGGGGTGGAAACCGAAGACCCCGCGGATGGGCTTGCTTTCTATGATGAGGAGATGGAGGAATGTGCCTGCGGCTATGCGGAGTATGTCCTTTCGCTGGTGGAGGAGGCAAAGAAAACCTGCAAAGACCCGGTGGTGTTGATCGAGCAGAGATTGGACTTCTCACGGTTCGTGGAGGAAGGCTTCGGCACCGGCGACTGTGTCATCATCGCAGATGGGGCGCTGTATATCATCGACTACAAGCACGGCAAGGGCGTGGAGGTTTCCGCAGAGGGGAATCCGCAGATGATGCTGTATGCCCTGGGCGCTTTGGAGCTGTTTGATGGTATCTATGACATCGAGTCTGTCCGCATGGCAATCTACCAGCCGCGCCGGGAGAACGTCAGCGTGTGCGTGATGGCGAAGGATGACCTTCTCCAGTGGGCGGAGGGTAAGCTTACCGAAAGGGCGAAGCTGGCCTATGCTGGGGAGGGCGAGTTCTGTGCAGGGGAACACTGTAAATTCTGCAAGGCGAAGGCAGTCTGCAGGAAACGGGCGGAATACAATCTGGAGCTTGCGAAATATGACTTCGAGATGCCCGCCACGCTGGAGGATGACGAGATCGCGGCAATCCTCGTGAAAGCGGATGAGCTGGCGGCATGGGCGGCGGATGTAAAGGAGTTCGCATTGCAGCAGGCGTTAAGCGGAGTGAAGTATGCCGGCTTTAAGATTGTGGAAGGCCGCTCCAACCGGAAGTACACGGACGAGGATGCCGTGGCGGATACCGTGAAGAAGGCAGGCTTCGACCCATATGAGCCGAAGCTCCTCGGCATCACGGCCATGGAGAAGCTGCTCGGAAAGAAGAAGTTTGCGGAAATTTTGAAGGGCCTTGTGGAGAAGCCGCAGGGCAAGCCTGCGTTAGTCCCGGAGAGCGACAAGCGGCCGGAGATGAACACGGCGCAGGAAGATTTCAAGGAAGAATAGTCAGGAGGAAAATCATATGTCAAACAATGTAAATAATCCAACGAAAGTAATCACTGGTCCGAACACCCGGTGGAGCTACTGCAACGCATGGGAGGCAAAGGCAATTAACGGCGGCACACCGAAGTTCTCCGTTTCCCTCATTATCCCGAAGTCGGATAAGAAAACCATTGCCAAGATCGATGAGGCAATCAAGGCAGCATACCGTGAGGGCGAGGCAAAGCTGAAGGGGAACGGCAGGAGCGTACCTGCGCTTTCCGTCCTGAAGACCCCGTTACGTGACGGGGATGTGGAGCGCCCGGACGATGAAGCCTATGCGGATTCCTATTTCGTCAATGCCAACAGCACTACAGCTCCGGGAATCGTGGATGCGGACCGCCAGCCGATCCTTGACCATTCCGAGGTGTACAGCGGCGTGTACGGCAGGGCGAGCATCAATTTCTACGCTTTCAACAGCAATGGCAATAAGGGTATCGCCTGCGGGCTGAACAATTTACAGAAAATCCGTGACGGGGAGCCGCTTGGCGGGCGTTCCCGTGCGGAGGATGATTTTGCGGATGAAGCCGGGGACGATGAGGATTTCCTCTCCTGACGGCATAACAGGGATACACTGCCGGGTGGCGGGAAATGGGCGACTGCCTTTTCCCTGCCGCCCTTAAGGCGGTGAAAGGAGCTGGTGGAATTGAAGTGTATCAGTATTGACATTGAGTCGTATTCGGATGTGGATTTATCCAAATGTGGAGTTTATAAATATTCTTCCTCCCCGAACTTTGAAATCCTGTTGTTCGGATACAGCGTGGACGGCGGTGAAGTAAAGGTGGTCGATGTCGCCTGTGGGGAGGAAATCCCTGCGGATATCATGGCGGCACTCTCGGATGAATCTGTTACCAAGTGGGCGTTCAATGCCATGTTCGAGAGGGTGTGTCTGTCAAATTATCTTGGGGAATGGCTGGATCCGGAATCATGGAAATGCTCCATGGTCTGGTCTGCCACCCTTGGCCTCCCGCTGTCTTTGGAGAATGTTGGCACAGTGCTTGGGCTGGAAAAGCAGAAATTGTCAGAAGGAAAAGACCTGATCCGGTATTTCTGCGTACCCTGCAAACCGACCAAGGCGAACGGCGGGCGGACACGGAACCTGCCGGAGCATGACAGGGAAAAGTGGGAGCGGTTCAAGGCATACAACCTCCGCGACGTGGAGGCGGAAATGCAGATACAGCAGAGGCTTTCAAAGTTCCCCGTGCCGGAGTTTGTGTGGGAGGAATACTGGCAGGATCAGGAGATTAATGACCGGGGCATCGGCGTGGACATGGAGATGGTCAAAAACGCAATCGCCATGGACGGACGTTCCAAAGCGGAGCTGTCGGCTGCTATGAAGGAACTGACGGAACTGGAGAACCCAAACTCGGTGCAGCAGATGAAGCAGTGGCTCTTGGAGAACGGGATGGAAACGGATTCGCTGGACAAAAAGGCGGTGGCCGCAATGCTGGAGGATGCGCCGGAGCCTTTGAAAACCGTGCTGACGCTCCAGCAGCAGCTTGCCAGGTCATCTGTTAAGAAATACCAGGCAATGGAGAATGCGGTGTGTGCGGACAGCCGGGCGCATGGGATGTTTCAATTCTACGGTGCTAACAGAACCGGCCGGTACAGCGGGCGCATTATACAGTTGCAGAACCTTCCGCAGAACCATATCCCCGATCTGGAACAGGCACGGGAGCTGGTGAAAGCCGGGGATTTCGATGCCCTCTCTATTCTCTATGAGGATATCCCGGATACGCTCTCGCAGCTCATCCGCACGGCATTCGTGCCGCAGGACGGGAGGAAGTTCATTGTGGCGGACTTTTCCGCCATCGAGGCGCGGGTGATCGCGTGGATCGCCGGGGAGCGGTGGCGGCTGAAGGTGTTCGAGGGCGGCGGGGATATTTACTGCGCCTCGGCAAGCCAGATGTTCCATGTGCCTGTGGAAAAGCATGGCGTGAACGGGCATCTGCGGCAGAAAGGGAAGATTGCCGAATTAGCCCTCGGCTATGGCGGATCAGTCGGGGCATTGAAATCCATGGGAGCTTTGGAGATGGGGCTTGCGGAGGAAGAACTGCCGCCGCTTGTGTCGGCATGGCGGGATTCCAACCCAAGCATTACGGAGTTCTGGTGGGCGGTTGACCGCACTGTGAAGGAGTGCGTCAAAAAGAGGATGCCCACGGAAACACACGGTATCCGGTTTGACTACCAGAGCGGGATGCTGTTCATCACATTATTTTCCGGCCGGAGGCTTGCCTATGTGAAACCGAGGATTGGCGAGAACCAGTTTGGCGGGGAGTCCGTCACCTATATGGGCGTGGGCGGCACGAAGAAATGGGAGCGGCTGGAAAGCTACGGTCCCAAGTTTGTAGAGAACATTGTGCAGGCCGTCAGCCGGGATATTTTGTGTTATGCCATGCAGACGCTTCGGAACTGCTCCATTGTGGCGCACGTCCACGATGAGATCATCATTGAGGCGGACAGGAGGATGTCCCTTCCCGCCGTGTGTGAACAGATGGGAAGGACGCCGCCCTGGGCGAAAGGCTTACTGCTCCGGGCGGACGGTTATGAATGTTCGTTTTACAAGAAGGATTAGTCGGGAGGTGTGCAATGGAACGGCTGCGGATTGAATACGGGACGGGATACATGGAACTTATTGTGGAGGCGTTCTTCCCCTGCAAGATGCCGGCGATGAGGAAAGCCGCAAGGCTCATCAATCAATACTGCACGGATGAGGCAAGGGCAGAGCTGTTTTCGGAGCTGCGGGAGATGGCGGACGGGTACAATGCTCTCTGCGGTATGTACAGAGAAACAGAGGAGGCGCTTCCGACGGATTCCCCACAGCGGAGGCACTGGAGGGCGCAGTTCAACAAAACGGAAGTCCTCCGCAGAAGGATGGAGGGGAATATCAGATTGATTTCAGGAGGCGGAAGGGAATGAGCAGAGCGGCAATGCAGGTGTGCAGGGCGCATGGCGACTGTTTCGCAAACAGGGGCGGCGTCTGCACCTGCTTAAAGGACAATGACTTTGGCGGGAGGGACTGTCCGTTTTATAAGCCTGCGGACACGGTCCGGAAAGGGAGCTGCAGGCAGAATGGAGGTATGGTTGATGGGAATCAGCAGATATAACAGCGAGGGATACAGCGACCCGACAAGCCATGCGGCGTTATCGGGGATCAGGAGGGAAGAAAGGGCGGCGAGGCGGGCATACCGGCCGCTTGTCTATATATGCTCCCCGTTTGCCGGGGATACGGAAGGCAACACGCAGAAGGCGAGGCGGTACAGCCGGTTTGCGGTGAAGAACGGCGCGATACCGCTCGCCCCGCACCTGCTCTTTCCGCAGTTTTTGGATGACGGGAAGCCTGCGGAGCGGGCAATAGGGATGTTCATGGGGATGGTGCTGCTTGGGAAATGCGAGCAGCTATGGGTGTTCGGTGGCATCATATCCACGGGGATGGCGGCGGAGATCGAGAAGGCGGAGAAGCGGGATATGCCGGTACGCTATTTCACGGAAAACTGCGAGGAGGTCTGCAAATTATGAGGATGACTTTTTATACGGCGAACTGCAGGGGGAATGCGAAGAACAGCCTCTACCCCAACAGGCGCATCATTGACAATGAGGATGACTGCATGGAGGTAATGACGTTCGACCATGTGTGCGCGGAATTTAAGAACTGCCGTAGGAGCGGGGACAATTTCCTCTCCTGCGATGTGGACGTGATGGACTGCGACAATTCCCATTCCGACAATCCGGAGGACTGGATTCACCCGGAAAACCTGGAAGAAAAAATCGGGAAGGATGTGGCGTTCGTTGTGGTGCCGAGCCGGAATAACATGAAGCCGAAGGAGGGGAAGTCTGCAAGGCCGAGGTTCCATGCGTATTTCCCGCATGATCCTATCCATGACGGGGAGGCGTGCGCCAGTCTGAAGAAAGCCATACAGCAGAAATTCCCGTTCTTCGATGCCAAGGCACTAGATTCTGCCCGTTTCATTTTCGGGCATCCGGCAGACTCCATCTTGTGGCATGAGGGCGAGATCACCATTGACTGCATCGTGAAGCCCCAGGGCGGCAGGGAGATACCGCAGGGGCAGCGGAACGCCACCATGTCCCATTTCGCGGGGCGCGTGGTGAAGCGGTACGGGGCTACGGAACGGGCGCATGAGATTTTCATGGAGGAGGCGGCAAAATGCAATCCGCCTCTTGAGGATGCGGAGCTTGCCATGATCTGGCAGAGTGCCTGCCGCTTTGCGGAGAAGGTGCAGGGGCAGGAGGGCTATGTGGCACCGGATGCCTATAATGACGAGTTCGGGCGGGAATCGCTGAAGCCGGGGGATTACTCTGACATCGGGCAGGCGAAGGTGCTGACAAGGGAATACGGCGTGGAGCTGCGCTATACGGCGGCCACGGACTACCTCCGTTTCTGCGGGCAGTATTGGGTGGAATCCAAGCAGCAGGCAGTGGGCGCGGCGGAGGAGTTCCTCGACCTACAGCTTGCGGACGCAAAGGATGAGATTGCCCGGACGAAACAGGCGCTCATGGACGCAGGCATTTCAGAGGATGCCATTACTTCCGGCGGCAAGTCGCTGGAAAAGAAGATAAGCGGAGGGCAGATGGACGCCTACCTTGCGTATATGTCCGCTCAGGCGTATAAGGCGTTCGTGATGAAACGGAGGGATATGAAATATGTGGTATCAGCACTGCAGGCGGCGAAGCCGATGCTGGAGATCAGCGTATCCGACCTGGATAAAGACGGATTCCTCCTGAACACGCCGGATGGCACCTATTACCTCCCGGACGGGCTGGCGGGAAAGCGCGACCACAGCCCGGAGGATTATATCACAAAAATAACGGCGGCGGCTCCCGGCGATAAGGGTGAGAAACTGTGGCTGGATTCCCTGGACACTATTTTCTGCGGGGATGCGGAACTGATTGATTATGTGCAGCAGATCGTGGGCATGGCGGCAGTGGGGCGTGTCTACATGGAATCGCTGGTCATTGCCTACGGGGAGGGAAGGAACGGCAAATCCACATTCTGGAACACCATAGCCCGTGTGCTTGGCACCTACAGCGGCAATATGTCCGCCGACACCCTGACCGTGGGCTGCAAGCGGAACGTGAAGCCGGAGCTTGCCGAGGCGAAGGGCAAGCGACTCATCATAGCCGCCGAGTTGGAGGAAGGGATGCGCCTGAACACCTCCGTGGTGAAGCAGATGTGTTCCACGGATGAGATTTTTGCGGAGAAAAAATATAAGGACCCTTTCAGCTTCACGCCGAGCCATACCCTCGTGCTGTACACCAACCACCTGCCGAGGGTGGGCGCGAATGACCCTGGGACGTGGCGGCGCTTAATCGTGATCCCCTTCCATGCCAGGATAGAGGGCGCCGGGGATGTGAAGAACTATGCCGATTTCCTCGTTTCGGAGGCAGCACCGGCTGTCATGAAGTGGATCATTGAGGGCGCACAAAAGGCAATCAGCCGGAACTTCCACATCCCGTCCCCTGCCTGCGTGGAAGAGGCCATCAAATCGTACCGTGAGGACAACGACTGGCTTGGGCATTTTTTGAATGAGTGCTGTGAAATGGCACCGGGATATACGGCGAAGTCCGGGGAGGTCTATCAGGAATACCGCAGCTATTGTCTGAGGACGGGCGAGTACACCAGAAGCACGGCCGATTTTTATAATGCGCTGGAATCTGCAGGCTTCAAAAAGCAGAAGAAAAAGGATGGGGCGTATATTTTGAAAATGCGGCTGAAAGCCTCTGATTTTGCGGATTGACAGGCCCAGGGGTGACGGTCGGTGATGGTCTTGGTATAAACCCCCTTTAGGGCAGTTTTTTCAGTAAAAAATCACTTATAGAGGAGTTTTAGGTACGGGTGTCACCGACCGTCACCCGAAAGCCTAGAACGCTTGAAAAATAAGGGATTGGAGGCATATGCATGAAAGAGAAAACCATAGAGCAGAAATTCAGGGCGGCAGTCAAGGCCGCCGGGGGCTTGGCAGTAAAGTTCACATCGCCCGGTTTTGATGGGATGCCTGACAGACTGGCACTTCTCCCGGATGGGAAAATGGCATTCGTGGAGGTAAAAGCTCCGGGGGAAAAGCCACGCCCCCTGCAGCTTTCCCGGCACAGGCTGTTACGGCGGCTTGGATTCAAGGTGTATGTGCTGGATGACGAATCGCAGATTGGAGGGATTATTGATGAGATACAGTCCGCATGAATACCAGAGATATGCCACGGAATATATCGAAACGCACCCAGTGGCGGCAGTCCTATTGGACATGGGGCTTGGCAAAACGAGCATCACGCTGACGGCCTTAAATAATCTTCTGTTTGACAGCTTCGAAGTCCGCCGCATTCTGGTAATCGCCCCGCTGCGTGTGGCACGGAACACATGGGGAGCGGAGATTGAAAAATGGGATCATCTGGACGGCCTGCATTATTCCGTAGCCGTGGGGACAGAGACAGAACGGCTGTCGGCGCTTCGGAAACAGGCAGACATCTATCTCATCAACCGTGAGAACGTACAGTGGCTGATTTCCGAAAGCGGCATACCGTTTGACTTCGACATGGTGGTAATCGATGAACTGTCCTCCTTCAAGAACCACCAGACGAAGCGGTTCAAGGCATTGATGAAAGTCCGTCCGAAGGTAAAACGCATTGTTGGGCTGACCGGCACGCCAAGCAGCAACGGCCTTATGGATTTATGGGCGGAGTTCCGGCTGCTGGATATGGGCGAGCGGCTTGGCCGGTTTATCGGGCAGTACCGCACCTCCTACTTCCGGCCGGATAAGCAGAACGGGCAGGTGGTATTTTCCTACAAGCCGCTGCCGGGAGTAGAAAAGCAGATTTACAGCAGGATATCAGACATCACCATTTCCATGAAGTCCACCGACCACCTGCGGATGCCAAAGCTGATAAATTCCAGATACACCGTGTATCTCTCCGAGAAGGAAAATTCGCGGTATGCGGAACTGAAGGAGGAACTGGTTCTCCAACTTCCCGATGGAGAGGTCACAGCCGCCAACGCCGCCTCTCTTTCCGGGAAGCTGTCGCAGATGGCAAACGGGGCGGTGTACACGGATGCTGGGGAGACGGTTCCCGTCCATGAGCGGAAGCTGGATGCACTGGAGGACATCATTGAGGCGGCAAACGGAAAGCCGGTGCTTGTGGCCTACTGGTTCCGGCATGACCTTGAGAGAATTTCAGAGCGGCTCCAAAAACTGAAAATCCCATATGCGAGGCTGGACACTGATGGAAGCATCCGGAAATGGAACGCCGGGGAAATTCCGGTGGCCTTAATCCACCCGGCAAGTGCTGGACATGGTCTGAACCTCCAGGGCGGAGGAAATACGCTGGTATGGTTTGGGCTGACATGGAGCCTTGAGTTATACCAGCAGACGGTAGCAAGGCTGTGGCGGCAGGGGCAGGCATCCGAGACCGTGGTGGTGCAGCACATCATCACGAAAGGGACCATAGACGAGCGGATCATGAAGGCGTTATCCAAGAAAGACACCACGCAGGCTGCACTGATTGATGCGGTGAAAGCAGACCTTAAGATATAGGCGGTGAGAGCTGCCTCCAGTCAAAAAGCAAATCTGAGCCAATCAATGAAAATCAACGACAATCCATGAAAATCCGGGGGAAGCAAATATTTTTTGATTGGAGGTATTGGAATATGGGAATCGCATGGAAGTACCTGGATAAGAAATCAGCGGCGGCAGATGCGGTGAAGGATTATGGCAGCATGAAGTTTATCATTGAACATACGGATGATGAGATCAAGGCGGCATATGAAAAAATGGGCGGAGTCAGCAGCCCGCAATTTGACGGGATGCCCCATGCACACAATCCCCATGCCGCAGAGGACAGGATGGCGGAGGGAGTGGATGAGATCAGCGTTCTGAGGGAGCGGTACCGGCAGGCAGTGGAATATATGGCGTGGTTCGTCCCGGCATGGGAGGAGCTTTCGGAGGATGACCGTTATGTGCTGGATGCGTTCTACAGCGAGGATAATGAGTACGGCAGCAGTGCAGCGGAGGATGTGGCGGACTATTTCGGGATTGAGCGGGCATCCGCATACAGGAGAAAGAATCGGGCCTTGGCAAAACTGACTACCCTGCTGTTCGGCAAACCATAATGTCCACTTTGTGAGATGATTTATCCGTTTGGACGTGGTATGCTTATAGCATGAAAAAATGTCAAGAGGGCCTTCGCGGGAGCAATTGGAATCCTGCGGGGGCTTTCTTTATGCCAGAAGGAGGTGAGGCAGATGCCAAGGAAACCGAAGAGGCCGTGTTCCTTCCCCGGATGCCCGAAGCTGACGGAGGGACGCTTTTGTGAGGAGCATGGGAAGCAGGAGAACCGTCGCTACGAGAAGTACGACCGTGACCCGGTTGTACGCCGTAGGTATGGGAGGGCATGGAAGCGTATCCGTGACTGCTACGCTGCCAAGCACCCGTTCTGTGAGGAGTGCCGGAAGAAAGGATTGCTGCGGCCGGTGGAGGAAGTACACCATAAGCTGCCATTGGCAGAGGGCGGGACGCATGACGAGGAGAACCTCGTGTCGCTGTGCCAGCCCTGCCATGCGAGGATTCATGCGGAGCGCGGCGATCGCTGGAATAAACATTAAATCATTGTGTGCAGGTTCCCTGTGAAGATTTCTGCCGGCCGGGAGGGGCGGGTGAAATCTCCACAAGGGACCCACCGGGGAACGGGCGTGGGGCGTCACGCACAAAAACCGGAAATCAAACGGGGGATTGACCCCTCGGAGATTTCCCTGAAATAAAGGCTTTTAAGGTGCTGCGGCGTTTGATTTCCGCAGCATTTTTTCAAAGAAAATCAAAGAAACGGGGTGGAAACGGTGGCAAAAGACGGCAGCGGACGCGGCGGCGCAAGGCCGGGGGCTGGGAGAAAACCGAAAGCCCTCACGGAGAAGATCAGCGAGGGGAAGACGGCGGAGGTGATGATGGAGCCGGCCGAGCTGGAGGGCGTGGATGTGCCGCCCGTAAAGGACTTCCTGAAATCCCCGCAGAAAAGCGGGAGGGAACTGGTGGCGGAGGAAGTATATCAGGAAACCTATGTCTGGCTGAAGGCGAGGGGCTGTGAAAAGCTGGTCACCGTGCAGATGGTGGAGCAGTACGCCATGAGCGTGTCCCGGTGGATTCAGTGCGAGGAGATTGTTTCCTCCACTGGATTTTTGGCGAAGCACCCGACCACTGGGGCCGCCATCGCTTCCCCTTACGTTTCCATGAGCCAGTCCTACATGAAACAGACCAATTACTGCTGGATGCAGATTTACCAGATCGTGAAGGAGAACTGCTCGGTAGAGTTCCAGGGCAACACACCGATGGATGATACGATGGAGCGGCTGCTCTGCGCAAGGAAAGGAGTGTAGAGGAAAATGGGAAAGACGACAACAGAGATGCAGCTCATCCCTTTGGGGAAGCTGGTGCCTTATGTGAATAACGCGCGGACGCACTCGCCGGAGCAGCTCACGAAGCTCCGCTCGTCCCTGCGGGAGTTCGGCTTCATCAACCCGGTCATCATCGACCGGGACTTCAATGTCATCGCGGGGCATGGCAGGATTGCCGCCGCAAAAGAGGAAGGCATGGAGGAAGTGCCGTGTGTGTTCGCAGACTTCCTGACGGAGGCGCAGAAGAAAGCCTACATCCTTGCGGACAACCGCATGGCTTTGGACGCGGGATGGGATGAGGAGCTGCTCCGTATTGAGATTGAAAGTTTGCAGGGTGCGGATTTTGATGTGTCCCTGACAGGCTTCGGCGAGGATGAGATTGCCGACCTTTTTGCCGGGGACGGGGAAAAGGATGTGAAAGATGATGACTTTGACCTTTCCGCCGCATTGGAAAAAGCGGCATTCGTGGAGCGGGGCGATATCTGGACGGTGGGCAGGCACAGGCTGGTGTGCGGCGATGCCACCAGTGCGGAGGATGTGTCGGCGCTCATGGACGGGAATAAAGCAAACCTCATCGTGACGGACCCGCCGTATAACGTCGCATTCAAGAGCGGCAGCGGGCTTTCCATCCAGAATGACAGCATGGAGAACGGGGAGTTCTACACTTTTCTGAACAATTCCTTCCAGAACATGGCAGAACATCTGGAAAAAGGCGGTGCGGCGTATGTGTTCCATGCGGACACGGAGGGGCTGAATTTCAGAAAAGCGTTTGTGGACGCAGGGTTCCACCTTGCCGGGGTGTGCATCTGGGTGAAGAATTCCCTCGTGCTTGGACGCTCGGATTACCAGTGGCAGCATGAGCCGGTTTTGTATGGCTTTCTGAAGAACGGGAAGCACCCGTGGTATTCTGACCGGAAGCAGACCACCATATGGAACTACGACAAGCCGAAGCGGAACAAAAACCACCCGACCTCGAAACCGCTCGACCTGCTCGGCTACCCGGTCTGTAATTCCTCCCAGGAGAACGCCATCGTGCTGGACACCTTCGGCGGCAGCGGCTCCACGATGATGGCGTGTGAGCAGACAAACCGTATCTGCTGCATGATGGAGCTGGATGAGAAGTATGCGTCCGTCATCCTGCGGAGGTATGTGGAGGACACCGGGGATTTGGAAAATGTGTTTGTGGAGCGGGGCGGGGAGAAAATCCCGTACTCCGCACTGGTAAAGGAGGTGGAGACGGAATGAATGCGGACGCTATAGATATCCATAGAAGCAGATCCGGCACTGGCGGCGGAGACACACCGAATCCGCAGACTGCGGATTCACGGCTGACCCTCGGCAGCCTCTTTGACGGCTCCGGGGGATTCCCGCTCGGCGGGCTGCTTGCGGGCATCACGCCTTTATGGGCATCAGAAATTGAGCCGTTCCCCATCCGGGTGACCACGAAGCGGCTGCCCTTTGTGAAACACTTAGGCGACATTTCCGCGGTGGACGGCGCGAAGGTCGCCCCCGTGGACATCATCACCTTCGGCTCACCCTGCACCGATATGTCGGTGGCCGGCAAGCGGGCGGGGCTGGACGGGCGGCAGTCGTGCCTGTTCTATCAGGCAATCAGAATCATAAAGGAAATGAGGTGTGCAACAGATGGAAAATACCCAAGGTTTATCGTATGGGAGAACGTCCCCGGCGCCTTCTCCTCCAACAAGGGGGAGGACTTCAAGGCAGTCCTCGAAGCGGTCTGCTCCGTCAAAGACGAAAGTGTTTCTGTACCTGGACCTCCGAAGGGGAGATGGGCAAACGCAGGAACTGTCGTGGGGGACGGATTTTCCCTCGCATGGCGGGTGCTTGACGCGCAGTAATGTTTAGCTCAACATTATTGGGCTAATGTAAAGCGAAAAATAATGTAAAGTCGCCTCCTTCAAATGCCAGATATGC
>NZ_SRYA01000062.1 GCF_004793545.1 Petralouisia muris
AATTCCCCCATGAATGGGGGCTAGGGGGCTGAAGTGTCGAAGACACTTTTTTATTTTCCGGCCTTATTTTGGGCATAAGCTGGCAGTCCTTTGGGGGAGACTGTCCGAAAACTAATAAGTTGATGAATTAATCTAATAGGTAGATGCATTCGCAAATTAAGCGAGTGATTTTCATAAAAATAATGTACCTTGAAAACTGAATAAAGCACACAAATTATCTCCTAATAGAAGAATTTTTCTCTCAAATGAGATAAATATGCGTACACGCCTATTGTAGCGTTCCGCTTCTGTATTTGTATAATCTGCTGCCCCCAATACAGTTTCTTTCATTTCTTTATCCATATTCCCGCTTTTCCTTTCTCCATTTAGGATTTCCCGCAGGTCGACTTCATAATAATCTGATAGTTCAATCAAAATATCTAAGTCTGGCATATTGTTGCCGTTTTCCCAACGGGATATTGTTCTGTTTGATACATGAAATTTTTCCGCAATTTGTTCTTGCGTAAGTCCTTTTTGCTTACGGAGTTCTTTTAAGAATTTTCCAATTTTTTCTTGATTCATTATTTTCCTCCTTTCAGAAAAATCCTATCAGAACTGCCGGATAAAGAACAGGACATAAAGCGGGAAATGCCTTACTTTACTACCCGACAAGGTGTGTCTGCCACTAATTATTCGTGCATTTTCATTTACCGCCGGATTTGAAGTTATCGAACTGAATATCTGCGGGTATATAATTACCGAATTGTCATTTTTTGTGCAGATAAAATATATCAACCGTTTTATAACTATTACTATTTTTCATAAATACATAAGCACTGACCGTCATCCGTATATACTGCAAATTTATCAAATTGCGGAGTAACAATATAAAAATCCTCCAACAATCCATCAACTTCATTAAGTACATCAGTTATAGTATCTATATATCCTTCATAAACCCAACCTTCAGAAAGAATTAAATAAACCTTTTTATTCCAATCATAAGATAACCGTTCTTTTATTTTTGCAAGCATACCTTCCCAACCAATCATTTCACTAACACAATCTATCTCTTTCAGTTCCTGCCTAAAATGCAGTCAACAATAACTTAGTTCAACTTTTGGGTACTTCTTATAATCTACAAACGCATAATAAAATCTGTTTATAATCTTTTGATAGTTTGTTTTTGAATATTCATAAAACCGTTCTCTGTCAACTGATTTTTCCTTTATTATTTCTTCAATTTCAGCCCGAATCCAATATTTCACAGGCTTATCTTTCAAAAGTTCTCTCCAATTCTCCATTTTTTCGCCTGCCTAAACAATTCCGCTTTTAATTTGCCTGCGCTGTTAAAAGCCCTGTCATAAGTTCCGGATTCTCTGTTTCATTTGTATCCCTAATCAAATCTCTTATTGCAAACGCTTTTTCTTTCAATTTTAAGGAAACGCTTTCATCAGCGCTTCCCTAAATGGAACATATTACTTGGGTTCAGCTTCCTCGCTGAGGGGCTTATAGTTGCTGTCCATATAGTTCTTTTTCCCGAAAGGAACGTAATTTTCATCCAACAAAATCAAGTTCCCGTTTCCCAAATCAGGGAACTGCCGCGCAACCTCCTTGAGCACTTCCCATTCATCTCTGGTATTTTCTTTGTTGTCCTCCTCAACCTGTCTTAACGCTTCTTGAATAGACTGCTGATCTGCCGTTCCCCAATAGAGCGGATGGGGCTGGAAGGAAGAATGGTAATCGCCGCCCTCATAGCAGAAAAAACAGGAGCAGGGGATTTTTTCAAATAGAATTTTTTGCGCCCCGTCAAGCTCCTTCGCCTCCAAACAGTAGCACCCATTTACGGTTGCCGCGCCATACCGCGCGGTCATGTTTGCGATTGCCATGATGGTGAGGGGTTCCGTTTTCACGATCATGCCGGGAACCAAAAGCCCTTCCTCGTACATTTCCCGTAAATATTCGTCAGAAAATTTTCCGACAGCCCGCCATAGGAAAAACAATGCAAGAAGAAAACAGATAACGGCGGGAATCCAGCTTTTAAACAAAGAAATTCCTGCCATGCACAGGAAGCACACGCAGATTATTGCGGAATTTCTCCGCTTTTTAACGACGGCTTTTATTATTTCATCTTTCTGCCGTATCCGGCTCACATCTGCGTGGATGCCTGATTTTACACTTGCCTCAAATTGTGAATAATCGACCATTTTTTCCTCCGTTTCTTACGTTTCTGTAGGTTGCTGATATTTTTTATAGATATATTCAGTAAAAATCCGATAAAAACAATATACATTCCAGACCACCCAGGTTATTTCCCACTTGTGTGATATTACAGAAATCATCAAATAAAGAACAGCAACAGTAATAGTAATAGCAATCATCCAATTCGTTATTTTTTTCTTCTTGGTTAGTTCATTAGCTGATACTTTTACAACATCTGACAACAGACTTTCATATTCGATATCAACGCTGTTTTCTGTTCTTTCGCCCTTGAATAATTCTGCTATGGTAATTCCCAGGGATACAGCTAATGGTTCAATAAGGGATACATCTGGAAATCCTATACCTCGTTCCCATTTTGAAACAGCTGCACTTGATACCCCAATTCATTTGCTAAAGCCTGCTGCGTGCAATTTGTTCTTTCCTGATAGCAGCAATCAGGCTGCCTGTTTTTTGAGCGTTCAATATTTTCACCTTCTTTCCGAGTTTATAATATCACGAGAAACACCATATTCAAGAAACGCTCCGTTGAAATGTTAAACGCTGCATTGGATTTACGCAAAATTAATTTCCCCTTCTACAATCCCCCTTGCACAAGCATGTATGTTATTCATACTTCCTGTCCGTTCTGTATTCAAATAGAGCAAAAACTTGAAAGAAACTAAACACGACAGCAATGAATTTTCTGTTTTTTGAATCTTAATTATCTTAAATATTTAATCTTTTTAGCCATTATTATCTATTGCCAGAATAATTTCATTTCTCCCAGTACAACTTCCCGTCTGTTGTTGCGTTCAGTTTAGCATATTTATAGAATATCTACAAGATTCCGTGTATGAAAAAGCAAAAAGAATAAATTCTTCACTTGACAATGTGGCAAAGAGCTTATGGGGGTTGAAAAGACAGGGGCAGCCCTCATGCCGGAGGAAGCAGAACGGCTTGCGGCATACCGCCGGAAGAAAGCCGATCAGCAGAGGGCAAGGCGGGAGGAAAAGAAAAGCGACCAGCCGAAAAAGAAAGTCAGTTAGCGAGAGAAGCCCCGCGCCGGGAGAAACAAAAGAAGCATTGTGGAAATGTGCATAACTGGCTATGGAATCATGGATAACTCTGTTTGCAGGACATGGAAAAGCTAAAGTGCATCTTTTTCACATCCTTCAAACAGAGTTATCCACAATTCCATAAGGCAGCCAGTTATACACATTACCACCAATGCCGACTAGTACGGAATCCCTCTCACACCTATATCTTTTTTAAATATCACAAACAAGATAGATTTAGAGATAGCGGAATGATATAATTTGAATGTATATATTTCATCATATTTCGTCAAATTCCGTTCAGAACTATACTGTCAGTAGAGTTAAAAGTCCCGTTTTATCCAACTCTACCGTTGGTAGGTGTTCATTTTTATGCCGGATTTATATAATTTACTGCAAGCAGGAGGGCTGAATGATGAATCAAATTAAGATTGGAGCTTTTATTTCCGAATGCCGGAAAGCAAAAGGCTGGACGCAAAGCCAGTTGGCAGAAAAACTTGAAATAACCGATAAGGCTATTTCAAAATGGGAAACAGGACGGTCTATGCCGGATTTGTCTTTGTTTATGCCTTTATGCACTCTTTTAGACGTTACTTTGAATGAACTATTTGCGGGCGAGTGCATTGCAGAAGAAAAATTGAAAGAAAAAGCAGATGAGGTACTTATGGACGTGATTGCAAATTGGTTAGGACACGATAAATGGGAATCAAAAGAAAGTGATACAACCTCCGAAAATGTTTTGGAAGTTGAAAATGTTTCCAAACTCTATGAAACAGAAAATAATTCAGTATTAGCTGTAAATGATGTAAGTTTTCAGGTACCACACGGCAGCTTTGTTGGAATTATGGGGGCTTCCGGTTCTGGGAAAACAACATTGCTTAATTTAATAGCCACAATAGACAAGCCAACATATGGGACGATACGAATAAGCGGACAGAATATAGTGGATATACCAGACGAAGCTACCGCAGAATTTCGCCGCAGACATTTAGGCTTTGTTTTCCAAGAATACAATTTACTTGAAACTTTGACTATCTATGAAAATATTGCGCTTGCTTTGACAATTAAAGAGGTTTCCAAAGAAAGCATTCGCCCAACAATTCAAAGTCTATCTGAAAAGCTGGATATATCAGCGATATTAGATAAATTTCCATATGAGGTATCGGGAGGGCAACGGCAACGCTGCGCCTGCGCCCGTGCTATCGTGGTAAATCCAGATATTATACTTGCGGACGAGCCTACCGGGGCATTAGATTCCCACGCTGCCAGACAGCTTTTAGACACCCTTGCCATGCTTTGTAGAGAGTACAGCGCAACAATATTGATGGTCACACATGATGTCATGGCAGCCAGCTATTGTGACAGGATTTTGTTTATGAAAGACGGCGAAATAAAAGCTGCCTTAAACCGGGAACAGGAAAACAAACAGACCTTTTTCACAGACATTTTGAAGAAAATAGAATGGATAGAAGGAGAAAGCCATGATGTACTTGAAATTGTCAATCCGTAATGCCAAGCGGTCTTTTATAAATTATCTTTTATATGTTGTTACCATGACCGTCCTTTTGGCGATTATAGAGGTATCTAATTGTATTACCATTATAGGAGAATCAGCCGGTTTTCAAGTGATTTCTCTGCCATTGTTGATAGCAGCCATTCAAATAGTTTTAGTTGGATATATAGACACTTTCATGCTAAAGCATCGGGCAAAAGAGTTTGCAAGTTATTTATTATTAGGTATGGGAAAAAAGAGCTTAACCCGGTTATTCCTATGCGAAGTTTTGTTGATTGGTTGTTTCTGCTATATAGCAGGAACAACAATGGGATTTTCCATATATGGATTTTGGTATTTCCGTGAGCCATTGCACGAAATGAAACACTGCGGATTTCTTTATGGTAGAAGTATGTTATATACGTTTCTGTTTTTTTGCCTTATTGAAACAGTGTGTTCTTTTCAATTGAAGCAACGCTTAGACAAGCTGCAAATAAGAGAGCTGATGTATGAAAGAAACCGCAATCAAGGCATAAAAAATATAGGAAACTATAAAAAATGGGGCATTATTTTCTTTTTATGTTTTGTGTGCTTCATTGGTTGCGTTAGGAGCATTGTTTTTTTGCCGGAAGTTTATATTGTTTATCCCGTATCTGTTATAGCAATCCCTTTGCTAATATCTGTTTTTGCTTTTTACAAATGGGCGTTTGGCTATTTATATGCGTACAGGCAAATGAAATCCGTTAGGATATATCAAAAAGACAGGCTATATATTACGGCAAATGTAACATCAAATTTCAAAACGGCTGCTATGGTTAATGCTGTTTTTTGCATATGCTTTTTGTTTTCTGGGGCTTCTTTTGTAACTGGAATACTGATATTGCAGCCGGAATTTCAGCTTTTTGATACGGCTATGCGCCAGTGGATGGGAACTTCACAAATAAGTATCTGTATCGTGTTTCTGGTTATTTATTTTTCGATATTATCTTTGCAGCAGATTATAGAGATTAGGCAAAATTCAAAAAGCAATCAGATAATGCGCTGTATGGGAAAAAGCGATAAGCAGATAGCAAGACTTGTGAATCAGCAGATAGCAATTAAATTGTCCTCTCCAATGATAATGGCTTTATTGATTATTTTATTCTGCATACCGTTACTGAATGGAAAAATGAACTTAATATTGCCAGCTTCTTTGAATAATATTATGCTCAAATTAACTGGTGAGTTTGGGGCGTGTATTGTAGTTTTTTATATTTGCTATTTCGGGATTGTAAGTGCTATGAGCAGACGTTATATATATCCCTCTGATTAAGAGCTACCAAAGCAATTGAAAAAACTAACAACAGTAGATAATTAAAGGGCGACAGCTTAAAGAGCCATTGCCCTTTGAATTATAAATGCAACCATAAACCAAGTATAGCCCCATGTGGGAGAAAGGGGGAAATTTCTATGGATTGCACAGAAGCATACAAGGAACACATCATGTATTCTTTCAATGGCTTTTGCAAAGTCGTCATACGCTACGCCGCTATCAACGCATGGCGCGACAGGAACAGGCGGCAAAGAGAAATATCCTTTGAATACCTCACAGAAGAAAAGTTCTATCCTCTAAGCACATCAGACGAAGCTCTCAAATCACCCTACGAACAACACCCCGTTACAATCTGCGGTCAGACAATCATATTCACCAACGGCGAGCTTGCTGCAGCCCTTTTATCTTTGCCGGAGAAAAAGAGGGCGATCAGTTCTGTAAAGAGCATTTCCCTGGATGCCAAGCCCTTGTATGCACCCACCTGGACGGGCATAACCACAGCGGCAACATTCATGTGCATATCGTAATCAATTCTTTGCGGATTGCGGAAGTGCCGCTACTGCCCTACATGGAAAGACCAGCGGACACAAGGGAGGGCTGCAAGCACCGCTGCACGGACGCAGCTATGGAATATTTCAAAGCGGAAGTCATGGAGATGTGCCACCGGGAAAACCTCTATCAGATTGATTTATTGCATGGGAGCAAGAACCGGGTTACCAAGCGTGAGTATTGGGCGAAGCGGAAAGGACAAGCCGCACTGGACAAAGAGAACGCTTCCCATGCCGCAACGGGAGAGCCGCCCTAACTTACGAAGTTTGAAACCGACAAGGAGAAGCTGCGCCGCTCTGTCCTCTGCCCTCTCTTTTGAGGACTTCTCTGGGAAGCTGCTACAACAGGGCGTGACCGTCAAGGAGAGCCGGGGGGAGGTTATCGTATCTCACGCCGGACAGGACGAAGCCAATCACCGCCCGGAAATTAGGTGATGATTTTGACCGCACCGCCGTACTGGAAACACTCACCCAAAACGCACAGAATGCCGCAAGAGCCGCCGAAAAGCCCACACCCAAACAGGAATACCCCAGCAGCATAAAAGACCGTTTACAGCGGAATAAAGCCGCCATAAACGCCCCGAAAAATGACGGAGTACAGCGCATGGTAGACATAGCCGCCAAGAAAGCCGGGGCAAGGGGAAAGGCTATGAGAAATGGGCGACTTTGCATAACCTAAAGCAAATGGCGGCAACTATAAGCATTTACGAGGAATTCGGCTTTTCTTCCCCGAAGAACTGGAAACCGCCCTTGCCGCCGCCAGCGCGGAGCTGAACAGCGTCCTTGCCAAACTGAAAGACGTGAAAAGCGCTTTACGGGAGAAAAAGGACTTGCAGAAACAGTTATTAGCCTACATCAAGACCAAGACCGCCCGTGAGGGATTGCGGGCGCAGAAAACAGAGAAAGTCCGTAAAAACTACCGGAAACAGCACGAAAGCGAGTTTATGATTGCCGAAGCTGCCACCCGGTATTTTAAAGCAAAGGGAATCCAAAAGCTGCCAGCGTCCAAAGCCTTACAAGCGGAGATTGAGCAGCTTACGAGGGAGAAAAACAGCCTTTACAACGAGTACCGGGAAAAGAAAGAGAACGTCCGGGAATTGCAGACCGTAAAGAACAATATTGACCAAATCCTACACCGTGAGCTGGAACGGGGAAAGGGGCGGGATAATGGACGGTAAATGCCCATATATGGACTACCCACAGCACAGAGTCGCCCGCCGCCTTGTACATGAGTGCTGTAATTATGATAACGGCAACTGCATTATGCTGGATGGGGCGACTGCATATGTGTGCAGAGTATCAGCCATTCGCTTCTCTGCCGCTGGTTTATCTCTGCCGTACTTCCCCTTGACTGGAAACTGGAAGCCGCCCTACTCCACTGGGCAGAACTAAAATGCTGTACCGAGTGCGGAGGTCAGTTTCTCCTCAAATTGAACCGGGGGAAATACTGCCCGGATTGCGCCGGACGCATGAAAAGAACCCGCGCCGCACAGCGCAAGCGGAAACAGAGGGGAAAAAGTCACGCTTTAGAAAATACAGAACTCCCGTAAATCAAGGCTTTCCGGCTGCTGCTCAACGGGTATGTGATACATTTATCCTTTACCCCCAAAAAAGCCGTTTTAAATGCGTAACAGAAGCCACAGACAGGAGGTGAGAACAATAGCTGATTATATGACCGCTGATACAATCATACCGCCCTATCTCCCCTACCCCCCCACTTTCTGCTGAAAATGGGTAAGTGGAAGAAAGCATTCTGGGTGCGGGGAATATTATGTGGAAACAGTCGATAATATAACAGATGAAGCGGTTCAGAAATATATTAAAGAGCAGGTAGAAGAGTCACGCAAAGAAGATATGCGAAGTACCGTTTTTTAGCGGACCAGTAAAAATGCTTGCGACACCGCCCTTTTGGGCGAGCAGAAAGAAAGCCCTTTTTAGGGTTTCCGGCAAACCACCAGTTGAACTGGTGGTTGCTGACTTGGTGCGTTGAATGTTTTGGTAGGCAAATCCTCAATCGCTAAATTACTCAAACTTCCCACACCATTTTGGTGTGCTGAACCTTGAAAAATCAATACTTTAGCCCATAAAAAAGGCATAAACCACTTGCATGTGGTATAATTGAGTTGTCCCAAAACAATTACACAGCAAGGAGATTTATGCCATGTCAAGTATACCACATAATGTTGAAAACGGAAATGAAATTTCCAATTCTGTCACAAATTTTATGAAAGAATTCCAAATCGGACAGCTTTTTTTCAAATGTAATGCCGCAAAAGTGAGGGGAATCCCGGCAATCGAAGTGTTTCGATGCCTGTTCTGCCTCATTTTTTCGGATCGAAGCATGTATATGCAGAGGAAAACGGGTGTATTTGACGGCTCTTTCTGTAAAAACACGGTTTGCCGTTTCCTCAATAATCCAGGGATCAACTGGCTTCGTTTTACAACACTGCTTTCCACTCGGATCATCAATGTCTTCATGAAGCCCCTTACAGATGAAGAACGCAAGGATGTTTTCATCATAGATGATAGTCTCTTTGACCGTTCCCGTTCAAAGAAAACGGAGCTTCTGGCGAAAGTCTTTGACCACTGTTCTATGAAATTCAAGTACGGTTACCGCATGCTGACCCTTGGATGGTCGATGGAAACTCTTTTGTTCCGGTCAATCACTGTCTGCTGTCAGTGACCGATGATAATAATCTGCTTTGCGAAGCCGCGGATTTCGATGGTCGCTCTCTTGCGGGGAAAAGACGGAAACAGTCCAGGAGAAAAGCAACAGAAGTTATGATTGATCTGGTCAAAACAGCTCAGTTATCAGGATTGTCTGAAAAATATGCGCTGTTTGACAGTTGGTTTTCATCACCGAAGACCATTACTGCCTTAAAAACAGACTGCGGATTGGATACAATCGCAAGGGTTAAGAAGAGCAGCAAAATCAAATACGGTTACCAGGATGGCAGATACAACATCAAAGAAATCTATAGACAGCGCAAAAACGCAGAGGACGCTCCAAGTATCTGCTTTCCATTGATATAACCGTTGGTGACGAGGCGATTCCGGCAAAAATTGTCTGTGTCCGGAATAAAAGCAGGAAAAAGGACTGGCTTGCCATTATCTGCACGGATACAACCATTTCAGAAGAAGAAATCATCCGTATTTATGGAAAACGCTGGGACATTGAGGTGTTTTTCAAAGCATGTAAATCCTATCTGCATCTGGTAAAGGAGTGCAGGAGTCTCTCCTATGATGCATTGACAGCCCATGTATCCATTGCTTTTGCACGATATATGATGCTGTCTGTTACGCAGCGGTGCAATGCCGATGACAAAACGATATGCGAACTGTATTTCCTCCTTATGGACGAACTGGATGATATCACTTTCAGCCAATCTATGAGAATTATTGTAGACGCACTTATAGAATCTGCTATGGAATACTTCCATATCACTGAGCGGCAGCTGGAAGAATTTACGTCCAGCTTTGTTCAAAGACTGCCAAAGTACATGCAAAAAGCATTGGAGAGTGGTTCCATAGCTGCCTGATTACTATTTTGTGAGTTAAAGTATTGATTTTTCAAAGTGCAAATCCCATTTTAATGTGGGAAGTTTGAGTAACTAAGTTGTAACATTTTTCTGGTATAATAAAAATAAAAAAATAGGTGGTTTATTGAAAATGGTCGAATTATTTTATGCTGAGGATGACGCTTATATTGCAGGTGCTGTAAAAAAATATTTGGAACAGAAAAACTTTAAGGTAGTAATATATAATACAATTTCAGAGGTCAGACGAGCTTTGGAAATTCATGTGCCAACGGTTATTTTGTTGGATTGGAATATGCCGGATGGCCGTGGGGATAGTCTTTGTCAATGGATACGTGGCAGATGGAAAGAACTGCCGATTATTTTCCTTACGGTCCGGGATGATTCTCATGATATTGTTTCAGGTTTTCAAAATGGTGCAGATGATTATGTAGTAAAGCCTTTTGAATTAAGCGTATTGTATTCAAGGATTCAGGCGGTACTTAGAAGAACGGGCAATGTGGCGGTGCAGTACCTGTCCTGTGATGGGATCAAGATAGATTTAAACCGCAGGACAGTTACTTGTGGCTCGGAAGAAATAGATTTAAGCGTATCAGAGTATGAGCTGCTTTTGTACCTCTTGCAGAATAAAGGAAAGACTGTTACCAGGGAAAAAATCTTAGAACAGGTATGGGATGTAAATGGAAACTACGTGAATGATCATACATTGACAGTTACTATGAAACGACTGCGGGACAAACTGCACCAACCGTCCTGTTTAAAAACAATTAGAAGTGTGGGATACCGTATGGAGGATACCATATGAGCGGGCGAAAAAATTTAGTGATTCTCTTTGGATTTGTGGCAGCCGTTAGCCTGATTTCTTCTGCTGTTACGGTAATGCTAATTTCCTGCTATTACAGCAGGCTTCAATTTGATTTGGTAAATGTGATCTGCGGCGAAGTGCTGGAACAAGAGCCGGAAATGAAGCATATCGTTTCTGCTGCATTGAAAGAATATACGGGTGGAAATGCCGATGGTGTTGCAATGGGGGATGTATTGTCCGTTTTAGGATATGACATATCTGATTTTTCTGATTCTTCCGTTACATATGATATTATGTTCGCAATAACAGGGTTCCTGGCAGGAATTGTTCTCTTTGCTATTACTTATACATTCCGTAACAATACAGAAGCGAAACGAATAGAAGAGCTGTCAGATTATCTGGAGCAGGTTAATATGGGAAAAGCGGTTGTCCTCTCTGTTTCAGGAGAAGATCTTTTTTCCAAGCTGGAAGATGAAATATATAAGACTGTGACATTTCTTTATCAGACAAAGGATGCGGCGGTACAGGCCAAAAATGATTTTGCCGAGAATCTATCCAATATTGCACATCAGATAAAAACTCCTATTACCGCCATTTCTTTATCACTGCAGACATTATCTGAAATGCCGATGAAAAAAGAATATGAAAAAGACAGGATAGAACAGATAAAGAAACAGTTAAACAGACTGATTCATTTAGAAGAATCCCTGCTTGTATTATCCCGTCTTGATGCAGGTGCATTGATGTTTCAAAAAGAAGATGTGGATGTTTTTACTTTGCTTGTCCTTGCGGCAGACAATTTGCAGGAATTATTTGCAGATTCCGGCACTTTCATTGATATTCCGGAATCAGGGGAGATGGCAGTGACAGCCGATTTAAACTGGACTATGGAAGCGGTTATAAATGTAATGAAAAACTGTATGGAGCATAATGCGGGTGGAACAGTCCATTGCTCTTATGGGCAGAATCCGCTATATACAGAAATACTTATCTGGGATGAGGGGGACGGATTTGCCAAAGAAGATATTCCGCATCTTTTTAAACGGTTTTATCGGGGAAAGAATGCAGATGCGGGCGGTAATATCCGTGGAAGCGGCATTGGGATAGGCTTAGCATTGTCAAAAGAGATTATAGAACATCAAAATGGGACAATAAGGGCTAAAAATCTGCCGAATGGCGGTGCATGTTTTGAAATCCGGTTATATAAGCAATAAATTTAATATCAATTCTGTTGCAGTTACTAAGTTGTAACTTTCATTTAGTACAATATAGCTTGTAAACAGTTTGCCTGCAGGAACAAAGTTTACAAGCTAACGGGCAGCTTTGCTGCAAGCGTAGAAATTCAAAACATCCAAAGGAGGAAACTAAAAATGAATATCTTAACATGCGAGGGAGTTCGCAAAATGTATGGCTCCGGCAATAATCAGGTGGCTGCACTGGATGGAATTGATCTGACGGTGGGCAAGGGAGAATTTGTGGCGGTTATCGGAGCGTCCGGTTCAGGTAAATCCACATTGTTACATATTCTGGGAAGCGTGGATAAACCTACAAGCGGAAAAGTTACAATAGACGGAACGGATTTGTCAAAACTGAATCAGACACAGGCAGCGATTTTCCGCAGAAGAAAAGTGGGTTTGGTGTATCAGTTCTATAACCTGATTCCAACACTTACCGTGCAAAAAAACATTCTTATGCCGCTTGCCCTTGATAAGAAGAAACCAAATAAAGAGTATTTTGAAAAGATCGTCCGTTCGCTTGGAATTGCTGAACGGCTTGAAGCCCTGCCAAACCAGTTATCAGGCGGGCAGCAGCAAAGGGTTGCCATAGCTCGTTCCTTGATTTACCGCCCGGCTCTGCTTTTGGCGGATGAGCCGACTGGAAATCTGGATCAGAAAAATTCCAAAGAAATTATTGATATGCTGAAATTATCGAACCGTAATTTGGAACAGACGATTGTGTTGATTACCCATGATGAGAAGGTGGATTTAGAAGCAGACCGTATCATAACCATAGAGGACGGGCATATCATAAGCGATGAGAAGCGGAGGTAATGGGTTATGTGGAAAGATTATTCATCAGGCTATATTAAAAATAACCGTTCATCGGGCATGTCTGTTATGATAGCGGCATTTATATCAGCTTTGCTGTTATCGCTGCTCTTAGGGTTATTTTATAACGCATGGAAGTACGAAATTGAAAGCATTGAACAGGAAGAAGGAGGCTGGCAGAGCAGGATTGTCGGGGCATTTACCCAGGAAGATATGGAATCCATAAAGAATTTTGCCAATGTCAAAGATGTCGTCATCAGTGAAAAAGGAGCGCAGATTCCGGAACCTGTGATAGATATTTATTTTGATGACATGGGGGCTGTCCTCGACGATACGATGCAGATAGCCAAAGTTTTGGGCGTTTCATCAGAAAATGTTATTTATAACCATGAGCTTCTGGCAATGTACATGATACGTGATCCGCAGGATACTGCGCCAAGACTGCTTTTTCCGTTGTTTATACTGATAGTCGGAATTGCATCTTTTTCGTTAATTATAGTAATCCATAATTCTTTTGCAGTGTCTATGAATGCAAGAATCCATCAGTTTGGTATTTTTTCCAGCATCGGAGCCACACCAAAACAGATACGCTCATGTCTTTTGCAGGAAGCGGCTGCATTATGTATTCTGCCGATTTTAATTGGGAATCTGCTTGGCATTTTAATCAGTATGGGGATTATACATATGGCGAATGATTTACTGGGGAGTGATGTGGCAGGCAGGCATGATGCAGTCTTTGGCTATCATCCGTTAGTCTTAGTGGCGACACTTCTTTTGACAGTGGCGACAATATGGATTTCCGCATGGATGCCAGCCAGAAAATTAAGCAGACTGACGCCGCTTGAAGCGATTAAAAATACAGGCGAGTTACAGCTAAAGCGTAAGAAAAAATCTCCGCTGCTTACCTGCATTTTTGGATTGGAAGGAGAATTGGCAGGTGGAGCATTGAAAGCACAGAAAAGAGCCTTACGGACAGCATCGCTTAGTCTGATATTCTCTTTTCTTGCCTTTACTATTATGCAGTCCTTTTTTGCACTTTCAGGAATCAGTACAAGGGAAACTTATTTTGAACGTTATCAGGGTGTTTGGGACATTATGGTTACAGTAAAGGACACGGATGTGGATTCTTTTAGTGAGGCACAAAAATTACAGGAGATTTCCGGAATAAGAAGCGCTATTGTATATCAGAAAGCAATGGCAAAAAGAATCATTGCAGAGGATGAAATAAGCGAAGATATGAAGTCCTTCGGCGGTTTTACTGTAGCCGGGGATAATTATGTGAGGAAGACGGATGGGGGATGGCTTGTAAATGTTCCCATTGTCATACTGGATGATGCAAGTTTTTTAGCGTACTGTGAACAGATTGGCATCATGCCGCAGCTTAATGGGGCAGTCATATGGAATCAGATACGTGATGTTACAAATCCGGATTTCAGGCATCCACGATATATGCCCTATGTGAAAGGGGAAAATGCAGTAAGCATTTTAAGACAGTCCGGCAAGGAAGAAATGACAGCAGAGGTCCCGGTTTTGTCCTATACGGAGAAAGTGCCTGTTTTAAGAGAGGAGTACGCAACGCTTGATTATTATGAACTGGTGCATTTTATTCCCGTATCTTTGTGGAAAGAGATCAAGGGGCAAATTGGAGGCAGCGAGGAGGATGCCTATATCTGTATGCTTGGCAGGGAAAATGTGACAGCAGGGGAATTGGATGCTTTGCAAGGGCAGGTAGACAGCCTTATTGCGGGAAACTATAAGACAGAAAGTGAGAACCGTATTCAGGAAGCAGCAGCGAACGATAAACAGATACAGGGAATGATGACAATCTTTGGCGGTTTCTGCGTCCTGCTTGCGGTGATCGGCATTGGAAATGTGTTTTCCAATACGCTGGGGTTTGTTCGTCAGAGAAAAAGGGAATTTGCAAGGTATATGTCTGTTGGAATGACACAGGGTGAAATCAAAAAAATGTTCTGCGTGGAGGCGCTTACCATTGCAGGGCGTCCGATTTTAATCACCCTTCCACTTGCAGCTGTTACAGTGGGGTATATGCTGAAGATAAGCTATGTTGAAGTGGGGACATTTCTTGCCGAAGCTCCATTCATTCCGATTATGATTTTTATGCTGGCTATCTGGGGAATTGTGGCATTTGCATATTATCTTGGTTGGCGTAATATACGTAAAATCAACTTAGCTGAGGTTTTGCGGGATGATACAATGATGTAAAATGCGATGAAATATTATGAAAAAAACGGAATGGATACGTTGCCCTGTTTGCGGGAAAAACAAGGAACAAGATTAAAGAGGATACAGTTTTTCTATACTTTCCGCTCTGCTGTCCGAAGTGTAAACAGGAAAGATTAGTGGAAGTAAAGAAATTGAAAGTAAATGTCATCAAAGAGCCAGACGTATAGACGCAGAGCCGATGAACTTGTGAGTAATCACAGTTTGACGGCTTTTGCTTTGGAAGTATCAATTCCTAAGAAATGCTCCATATTGCAATGCAATTCTTTTTTAGACAGGATTGCAATGCATTTTGTCTGGAGCAGCGGTATCACCTGCATTTGGATTGTAGAAAGGAACAAAACAAAAATGAAATTAAAAATGCACAGGCATAGAATTAGAGAGATAATTAAATTCAACAGCATATTGTACACATCAAGGCGTATCGGAATGAAGGTTAAAACTTCAATGCGATACATCTTTTTTAATGGTGCAAAATTTGTCTGATTTTAGATTTTACAGACAGCAGCCTATTATTCCGTGTCTACATTCTTGAATACATTTACGAACAATACTATAATTGAGTAAAGAGTAATTATGCAACCAAAAGTTGTGAAAAAGCACGATGAAGTTGGTAGTGTTTTGAGAGAAAAACACATGAAATAAAGCTATAAAAACACAAGGAGGCTATTACGATGACATTTGCTGATAAGTTACAGAGTTTATGAAAAACCAAAAAATTATCTCAAGAGGATTTAGCGGAAAAGTGTGGAGTGACAAGGCAGTCTGTTTCTAAATGGGAAACGGGGTTAGGTTATCCCGAAACAGAAAAATTGCTAATTCTCTGCGATGTTTTGAATGTGAATTTGGATTATCTATTGCGTGATATAAATGATACTCCCCATGAAGATAAGATGCAAGAGCATTTGTTTTCTTTTGGCTCTTATATCGGGAAGTGGTTACAGATTTTTTTGAAGGACAAGGAGTTTAACGGCTTTTATTGTGTTGGTCTTATATCCATTCAAAATACACAACTTTTGGTTATCAGTATTTCTAATGAAGTTGTGATAGCCAAAGATATGAAAGGCAATAAGCACACTATCCAAATGTCTGATGTCTTATTCATTAAGGAGTGTCAATGAATTTATAGCAAATCCAGCCGAGCCAGTCAACGGCAAGTAAATGGGCTGCGCCCACTGTTGCCAGCCCCGTCTGTCCTTGCTGGTGGGTATTTAGGGGCGACAGCAAAAAGTGCTGCCACCCTTTCCCATAATCAAAGAAAGGGGGAGTTTCCATGACTGAAGAGGTGGAAACGGGAAATCTCCCTTGAATACTTGAACGAAGAAAAGTTGTCCCATTAAGTGCCACAGACGAGTATTTTCAAGTGCAGGACTATGGCGAAACTTATCCGTTCTCTGTCCGGGGCAGACGATACTTTTAGATAGCCGCTCCCTTGCGGCGGCTCTTACCCGGCTACTGGAACAGACGCAGGAGGAAATTTTTTTGTATTACTTCCAGCACTTGACGCAGAAAGAAATCGGAGAACAAATCACAAGGGATTATCACCTGCTGGACAATGGAGGGGCGCTATGAGGAAAGGCAGTTACTTACCTCTGTGGCATTTGCTCTTAAAGAGAGGAATGACTAAGAGCCAAATGCGTATTGAAACATGGCTTACCACAAATGCATTTGCCAACATGAACAAGGGGCAGCACATCTCTATGGAATCACTAATACGGATTTGTGATGCGATGGATTGCAATTTGAATGATGTGGTGGAGCTGGTTAAGGCAGAGGAATAACAAAATATAGTTACAGTAACAGGGAATTGCGGATAGATGCAGTTCCTTTTGTTTTGCAGTGATTTAGTCCTTAGACTGTTTCCTTTTCGCACTGTTCCGGCATTTTTTTGCATCAGATTCTAAGATTTCAGACTGTCCAAGCATATCTGCCATATCATCAATATTCTTTTCGGTTGGTTTAATCTTTAGAAACTGGCTGAAAATGTAAGCAAGTTTTTGTGTGGAAGTGCCTGCAAAGTTTTCAGCTTTTTCAAGAATTTCTTCCCAATGTTCGGTTATGGTCTTAGGAGGGGCAGAATCAAGACCGTCAACATATATCTCCAAGTCAAGCATGAATTTCCGGAACTGTTCATGGGTGATAAGTTCTGACAGGAGCAGCATGTTGATTTTTTGGTCTTCGAGAAGTGTCAGGACAGTGTCGCTCAAGTGCAGAGCTGACAGGGCAACGTTGTCAAGCTGTCTGTTTTCAGTCAGACCAAGCAGATAATCTGTTGATACTTCATAGAATTTTGCTAATTCGATGATGTTCCTATGGGGTATTTCTTTATAATCATCAGATTCATAAGAGCCAAGTGTGGAGGCAGGAATTTTTGGCTGCTGTGACAGTGATTCTAAGGTCATTCCCTTTTCTACACGCAAGTCTTTTAGGCATTCCTGCATGCTTAATTGTGTTTTCAGAGATAAATCTCTTCTTTACGAAAACAGAATACCACACAAATAAGGGGATTCCTACCGAAAATTTCCAGCATGATAGAAAAAATCTGTTTTTTGGAAAATTTCTGACATGGTGGATATACAGGAAAGCAGGTCGTTTTGTTAGATAATGACGGTACAACTAAATGACTGTCCAAGCTGATATAAACCGCCAAGACCATTTTAAAGTAATATGAGCGCCAATATTGGACGACACAGCGCCAACAAGGGTTGCATGTCAGGAAGCAGCAAGGGAAGAACAGCAATGATAGAAATTGCCTAAGATTGAGAATATTTATTTGGTGCCGGAAGGGTACCGTTAAATTGGATTGGCGCCAGTTCGGTACCGGAGAAAGGAGCATGGAATGAAATTATCAAGATATGAACAGGAGGTTGTAATCAACTTTAATGCAGATGAAAGCGAAGCAACGGTTTACACAGCTAATCCGGCGCAGATACGAAAAATGGATAAGCTGTGTAAAGAGTTTCCAGAGGTAATAAGGTTAAAGTCATGGACGGAAGTGAGTAAGACTTATGTTTTACCGAAAAATCTTGTCAGGATTGGGAAACCCAGAACATTGAGCGAAGCGCAGCTTAGACATTTACAAGATATGCAGAATAGAGTGTGAAAGTTTACTTAATTAGAGAAGTTAAGGAATGAGGAAAATGCGGAATTGTATCTGTTCTGTTTGAATGATATAATGTATAGCATATTAGCAATTTTCGGGAGAACAAATAATGCCAAAATATAAGATTTTAATAGTTGATGATGAACAGGGCATCGTCACTATGTTGAAGGACTACTTTGAATTTCATGGATATCTAGTATATACAGCTATGAGTGGGGCGGAAGCTCTTAAGGGCATCAATTCAAATCCTGATATTATTCTGCTTGATATCAATATGCCTGACATGGATGGACTTGAAGTGTGCAGAACAATCAGGGATCATGTATCATGCCCTATCATTTTTTTGACTGCAAGAATAGAAGAAACGGATGCAATCATTGGGTTTCAGTCAGGTGGGGATGATTATGTGATAAAGCCTTTCAAGTTAGGCGAGTTAGGGGCAAGGGTAGAAGCGCATTTACGTCGTGAAAACCGAGGGGATTCCGGTTTGTCAGCAAAATTTATTGACAGCCTTGCTATAAATTATGACAAAAGGCAGGTGTCTTATCAGGATAAGGTGGTACCGTTAACAAAAAAGGAATTTGATATTGTTGAACTGCTTACAAGGAATCTGGGGCAGGTATTTGATAAAGAAAGAATTTACGAAGTGATCTGGGGATATGATGGTGATGGGAATAGTTCCATTATCGTAGAACATATACGGAGGATCAGAAAAAAGTTCATGGAGTGTACAGGGAAAAATTATATAGAAACAGTTTGGGGGATAGGGTATAAATGGGAAAACTGAAAACAGTTTACAAAAATCTTCCTTTGAAAAAGGCTTTAACCATTACAATCATGGGTTCTCTTTTCGTCGCTTTTTTAGGAGCGATGACGATATTATTGGCAACACGTCCAAGCTACTATGCTCTTGTGGCGGAAAACCGGGAAAATCCGGCTATGTATTGGCATGATTTCTTTTGCATATCAACTGTGGGTATATATGTTTGTGTTGTAATCATCGTAGGAGCGTATATTTTCTATAGATTTAAACTTTCCGCTCCGTTAAAGGCATTAACGGAGGGAATAGAGCAGATAGCCGTAGATAATCTGGATTTTTCGGTACAGTACGATGCAGAAGATGAATTAGGAACACTCTGCGGGTCTTTTGAACGGATGAAGAATGAATTGCAGAATAATTATAAGAAGATATGGCGTATGACGGAAGAACGCAGAAAACTCAATGCAGCCTTTGCGCATGATTTACGCACACCGCTTACGGTATTGCAGGGATATACAGATTTTTTGGAAGAATATATCCCGTTTCCTGAAAAAGAAGATACAAAATTGCTGGAAACGAACCACATGATGGCATATTATATTAAGCGTTTGGAAGATTATGTCGAAGTTATGAATACGATCCCAAAATTAGAGGATACACCCGTCAAAATACAGACTGTTTCAATAGACAGTTTTATGAAAATGTTAGATGACAACATAAAATTGACAGCTAAGGAATATGGGAAAGATATTTCGGTTACAAATGAAATCCATCTGCAGGAGGTTCAGGGTGATATTTCCCTGATTTTCAGGGCGTTGGAAAATGTTATGAGAAATGCCTGCCAGTATTCTGAAAACAAAGTTTCTATGCGTTTGTATGAGCAGAATCAATTACTTTCTTTTGAAATTATAGATGATGGGGTAGGGTTTAGTCCGGAAGCATTGGAGAAGGCGCTAAATCCTTTTTATACTTCCAGACAATCCGGAACTTCTCATTTTGGTCTTGGATTGAATGTATGTAAAATTATATGTGAAAAACATGGTGGCGGCATTACGATTAGCAATATTCCAGATTCAGGCGCCAGAGTACAATTTTCATTTTTGTTGGAAAAGTAGATACTTTTGTGATATTTTTCATTTACACTCTCCTTGTATTACTAAGGAGAGTTTTTATTTTCTCCAGAAAATAACTTGTGAAGGAGTACTCGTATATGGAAAAAATACTATCTGTATCAGGATTGCAAAAATCTTACGTTACAAAAGGGAATACCTACCCTGTGCTGAGAGGTGTCAGCATGGAGATGGACAGAGGTGAATTTGTTGCGGTCATGGGACCGTCCGGCAGCGGAAAAACGACACTGCTGAATCTTGTGTCAGGTTTTTTATCAGCAGACAGTGGTAAAGTGAAAGTGGGTTCTGTAGATATGCTTCATACGGGTAAAGAAAAACAGGCTGAAATCCGTTCCAGTATATTAGGTTTTATCTTTCAGGATTTTATGCTGATAGATGGGTTGACAGTGCAGGAAAATATTTTTCTTCCACAAATTATTGCCAAAAAACCTGCCGCAGATATGGAGGGAAAAACAAAAGATCTGCTGTGTGCTTTTGGCATTGAGGACATTTCCGGCAAATATCCGGGCGAGCTTTCCGGCGGTCAAAAGCAACGGGTGGCTATTGCAAGGGCTTTATCAAATGAGCCGTTGTTAATCTTAGCTGATGAGCCGACTGGCAATCTTGATTCCAAGTCAAGCAATGCTGTCATAGAAGCGTTTCTATTTGCCAAGGAACAGTTGGGGGGCTACAGTTTTGATGGTGACACATGATGCGATTGCTGCTTCTCATGCGGATCGTGTGATTGCTTTGTCGGATGGAATGGTAATAAGGGAATTGGTACGTCAGAAAGAGCAGAGGCAGTTTATGAATGACATTCTGGAATTTTTGAAGATTGTGGAGGTGGGGCAATGACATTAAATGAAATCACCCGAAAACTGATCAGCCAGAATAAAAGCCGGTACATTCTTTTTGGCTTGTCAATCTGTTTTGCTGTTGCCATGGCCGGGGCTTATGGCGTTCTGCTTTTCAGCAGGGGTATAACCGATGTATTGATGACAGATGGATCGACTTACTTGATTTCGCTTGGAATGTATGGGATTACGATGATTGGTATTGGTGTTTTTCTTTTCTATGCTAACGCCATTTATATTCAGCTTCAAATGAGGAAAATTGGGGTATACCTTTCCCTTGGTCTTCCACCAAAATCTGTTGGTAAAATACAAAACCAGCAGCTTGACATCACATTTTTGATTGGAGGGGCTGCCGGGCTTGTTTTGGCTATTCCGTTCTCTTTTGGTATATGGTCGCTGCTGTCTTTATTTATTTCCTATACGGATGGAGCCTTTCGTGTGGGAGGGAAAGGGCTGCTGATTGCAGGCGGGTTATGGATACTGGCATGGGTTATCCTGCGTATCAAGAATGCGGTTCATATAGCAAGGTTAGATATAATCAAGATTCTGCGTGCATCATCTGAAGGTGAGGAGGTGAAAGGCTCCCGCCCGGCGTTGGGTATCATAGGGCTGACAGCCGTTCCTTTGGGACTGATATTGTTTAATATTACTGCGGTTATCTATTGGCTGAAAAGTTTCTCCGTTCTCTTTCTTGGCGTCAGCCTGATTGGAATGTATATTCTGACGGCACAGATTACTTCTATGGGCAGCATTATAAAGCGTTTTTTTCCCAACCCATATAGAAAAGGTATCTTGTTTTACAATCTTGTAAGGCAAAAAGGGAACCAATATACATTGTCCTTATTTGTTTCCTCACTGCTGATTACGCTTGCGGTATTTGCCATATGTTTTAATGGGAGCATTTTCCTGGAACTTTACTATTCAATCAAGGAAGAACCATATGATTATGCTGTTTTAGCTGGGGAATCAGGAGAGAAACTTGATGAAAACAGGATACGCTTCTTTGCAGATGAAAGAGGCGTTTCTTTAAGCAAATGGCATTCATTGGATATGCTTTTGCTGGGACGGGAGCATCAGTATCTGTTTCATGGCAGTAATACTGAAAATAGCAGTGAATTTCAAAAGGGACTTCTGGCGGACATTGTAGCAATAAACAATGGGGAGATATTTGTTAGCTGGCAAGATCAGGTTATTAAAGACAAAATGGAGCGTTATGAAGATATTTATATCCCTTATGATGGGAACGAACTATATGCTGCCCGCTGGTGGGAATTTTACCCTTATGTAAAGCAGACGGAGCTTGATGTCCAGATGGAGGCAGGCGCAGTTTATCTGATCCTGATTTTCTTTATTGCCATTATTTCTTTTGTGTCAGCAACTATGATAATGGGATTAAAAATTGCAGGAACTATAATGCAGGATATTGAGTGCTACAAGAGGGCGATGTATCTTGGGCTAAAGGAAAATGACCTGAAAAAGATTATCAGGAAACAGATAGGGCTTATTTATTTTTTCCCTGTAATTTGCGGATGTGTCACAGCTTCATTCATGATAAACCGTTTTATGGAAGCATCTTCTGCAACACGCATTTCTGAAATAACACTGGTTGCCATAGGATTATCCCTTGTGGTATTCCTGATACAGCTTATCATATTTTTCTTCCTTCAGAAGAAATTGGTCGTTTCGACATCAAAGATAGTATATAAAGGCAGGTGACAGGATTGGAATATACGATACAGACTTTTGAGTTATGCAAAAAATATGAGGGTCGTTCTGTTGTCCAGAATGTATCCATGCACGTTCCGAAAGGACAGATATATGGACTGTTGGGCAGGAATGGAGCTGGTAAAACTACAATTATGAAAATGGTGCTTGGACTGGTGAAAAAAGATTCCGGATCTGTGACCTTATTTAATCAGGAAATGGCAGGTTATCAGAGTGGGATTTATGACCGTATTGGAAGCGCGATTGAATCCCCCGGTTTTTATTCAAATCTGACAGCAGCAGAAAATCTATTGGTTTTCTCAAGACTTAGGGGAAAAGTGGATAGAATTAAGATACGCAATGCACTTGATGTCGTAGGGCTTCCGTATCAGGATAAGAAGATATTTTCAAAGTATTCATTAGGAATGAAACAGCGGCTGGCAATTGCTAATGCAATCGTAAATGACCCTGAACTGCTTATTTTAGACGAGCCGACAAATGGGCTTGACCCTATTGGCATAGCAGAGATGCGGACGCTTATACGGAAGTTAAGCCATGAATATGGAAAAACCATTTTAATATCCAGCCATCAGCTTTCAGAGATGGAGCAGATGGTGGACTGGGTTGGAATTATCCATGAGGGCAGTATGCTTGAAGAATGCTCTTATTGGCAGCTAAAGGAAAATGAACATTCGTATATCCGTTTGGTTGTGAAAGAACCAGAACAGGTAAATGAGTACTTGAAAAATGATCTTTCAATTGAAAAGATTACGAGACCAGAAGCATCTGTCATAGAGATTTATGATTTGAAATACGGTACTTTAGAATTGAACAGCAGGCTTTTTGCTGCAGGCTTTGCAGTAGCTGAGATTTCTAAATGCCAAAACAGTCTGGAAGATTATTTTAAGGAATTGACAGGAGGTGCCGGCATTGCATGATGCAATTTGCTCTGAAATTATAAAATTCCGCAGGAATAAAATGGCATGGGTGGGAACTTTGATCATTGTTACAATTCCGCTTTTTATGATATGGAATCGTTTGCTTATTGACCCACAGAAAGAATATATGGAATGGCTGATGAGCTTACTCATGTTAAATACCCTCGTATTACCTATTGTAAATGGATTTGTAATCACTTCGAGTATGCAAAGGGAATATCAGGACAGAACCATACGGAATATCCTGACAGCTTCAGTATCGAGAGAAAAATTCCTGACAGCTAAATTAGTTGTGTGGTTTTTGTGGTATTTAATATCATTTTGTTTGTCTGAGGTGATAGTGATAGCAGGCTGTTATGCTCTTTTTCCCATTGAATTTACAACAGGGAATATGGGGTATGCTTTATTTTTATTTACCCAGAACAATTTCTTCTCTTTTATTGTAGGGATTCCTATTTTTTTGATATGTGTGAAACAGCAGGCATTGTTTTATCCTTCCATGCTTGCCACATTGGGAAGTGCAGTATTGCAGGCGGCAGGACTGCAAGTTTCAGAAGAACTGATATTGCCAGCTTGTGTATGCCCTTGGACAGCAGTATCTATTTCGGGCATAGTTGGATTTGGTACACATTATTATTGGATATGCTTTGTATCAATAGTTCTGTGCGGATTAGCTGGTTTTATGGGAGTTATTATCTCTTTCAATAATCAGGATCAGTAGATAGGCTGGGCGATGGAATTATAAATATTAGATATTAAGGCGGGAAAGCGTTTGTTGGAGGAGCATCAATGAAGGCTTTTCTGCTTTTAAAAATAACGATATGATGTCATTCCCCACCAATCCTGCCCTCGTTTCAGATGCAGTTAAATTCAGAAATGGAGGACAGGATAATGACAGATAAGGAAGATAGGACAGTGCGGCAGTTTGTACGGTTCTGCCGCACCGCCTTGATGTATGAAAAAAAGAACTATTACAACGAACAGAAACACAGGGGAGAACGGGAAAAACATATTGAGATGTTTTCACCAAAACAGTCGGGCATGGTTGAAAAAATATTTGATACATATCATGCTGATTATTTTTCAGTCATGGGACATGAAATAGGCATAGTTGACGGTGATTTGGCACAGGCGTTAAGAAAACTGCCGGACAAAAAATACAGATTGTGTTACTGTATTACTTTGCTGGTCTGGGTGACAGGGAGATTGGCGAAATCTATGGCACAGGAAGAAGTACCATTTGTGACCAGAGGAACAATGCCATAAAAAAGCCGCGGCTGCTGATGGAGGAAAGGCATTGCGGAAAATAAATACAGCGGCGGGGACATTACCTTTGAAACATTGGAAAAAGCGGTGTCGGGAGATTACAACGCCATGCAGGAAGTGATAAGACTGTTTAAGCCATACATGACAAGACTGAGTATTGAGGACGGCAGATTTAACAATAAACTCTTTGAAAGACTTGTGCAAAGGCTCGTGTTTATTGCATGGCAGTTTTATATGCATTACAGTGAAAAATAATCGGGCGTGATGAAATGTAGTCGGGAGACATTCGGTATATGAGTGTCCCTTTTCCGATGCCCGTTATTCAGATCATTATTAATGGCGTTAAGGGCAAAGAGGAGTGAGAAAATGAGTAAAAACAAACCAACACACAGAGATGTGATTGATGCGGAATTAAAGAAAACAAAATCCGAACTTGTCATTGCAAAACATCGGAAAGCAAAGCTGCGCAATCAGATAAAAGGCATGATGGAAAAAGAACGCCGACGCCGCAGCATTGTTTTAACTTGTATCATCATTTGTATTTTGGTGGTATTCTGGCTGCTTTCCTACACCCGGACGGAAACGTGGCAAACCTATTTGCGTGCACTGGAGATTTCCATTGAAGATATCCGTAATATCATATCTGATAAAGTGCCATTGGTAGAAATTATAGAAAAACAAACTATTACAATCCAAACACAAATAGAGGGCTTAAATAAAGCAAAAACTATGTGTGAAAGAATGCTTGAATCTGGAAATGTCAGCTTTGATGAATTACAGGTTGAGTAATATGTAGCAGATTTGGATACTTATTGGAGTGATAATTAACCTGTTTTCAAACTGTATTCAGTTGGCTTATTGTATATTTGGGCAGCCTTATTACATGGGCAATTATTACATCATTATGTTTAATCATTGGAATATTATCATATGCGAAATTGCCATCTGAAATTCCTGTTCAATGGGATAATGGAATAGCAACTTCGGTTGTAGATAAAAAATTTATTTTTGTATATCCGTTAGCCTGTATCTGTATCCGTATTTTGTTAAGACCAGTTATCTATGTGAGATTTCTAATGAACTACATCTACGAAGAGCATATCGCGGAATATCTGTCAAACTATTTATGTTCTATTGCATAGTCAGGAACTGTCGCAAAATAAAATGTACTATTTGAACCCACGTATTACATAGTTCCAT
>NZ_SRYA01000063.1 GCF_004793545.1 Petralouisia muris
TACAACAGAAAGTCCTGTGCGGCATTTTTTTATTAAAAAAGTTGTAAACTGGTGTTATAATATAATGAATATCTTAATATACAGCTGTATACTGTTTACTTTTTGCATATCATATACATAATTCATTTATGTATGAATACTTTTTGCAGGTTTTCTGCAAAAACTTTACTTTTCCCATTGCCAGAAACATTGCACCATTGATTTTTACGTGAATCAATGGTACAATATTTTCTGACGCTGCAATACCCAGACAGCCAAAACAGCCATGGATCACACTCCGGCAGTTAGGGTTTGACGGCGAACACTATTTTCGAACATAAGGAGGCTTTTTCATGGCAACATGGCAAATTGTATTGATTGTAATTACCGTTCTTTTGCTGGCAGCAACCATTGCGCTTTACATAATGGGTAAAAAATCACAAAAGAAAAAAGAAGAACAGGACGCACAGATTGCTGCAGCTTCGCAGACCATATCAATGCTGATTATTGATAAAAAGCGAATGAAACTAAAAGACGCCGGGCTTCCCCCCGCAGTATTAGAGCAAACCCCCAAAATGCTGAGAGGCTCCAAAATGCCTATTGTAAAGGCAAAAGTCGGACCAAAAATTATGACATTTATCTGTGAAGGGGAAATCTTCGATCGCATCCCCACCAAGAAGGAAGTCAAAGCTGTAGTCAGCGGTCTCTATATCACTTCCGTCAAAGGACTCAGAGGTTCTATTGAACCAGTTGCTAAAAAGAAGAAATTCTGGGACAGGTTCAAAAAAGAAGCTCAGAAATAAGAGCATACAAAACATGACAAAAATAAAGAGGCGGTTCCTGCCGGTGAATGCTAAGGAACCGCCAAAGCAGCAGATTCTAATCATACTGAAGCATTTCTTCCATGTTTTCATGAAGTCTCTGGAGATAATCTTTCATTTCTTCTCTTAACTCATCCGTTCTTAATGCAAACTCAATATTGGCCTGGATAAATCCTGCCTTTGTCCCCACATCATACCGGTGCCCCATGAAATCATAAGCATACATAGCCTGCTCTTTCGCCAGTCTCTTTAAGGCGTCGGTAAGCTGAATCTCACCGCCCCGACCTGCATCCTGGGTTTCCAGAAACCGGAAAATCTCTGGCGTAATAATATACCGCCCCAGGACAGCCACATTGGAAGGCGCCTCCTCCAGAGAAGGCTTTTCTACCATATCTGTAACCTTGTAAACCCGGTCATCCACCTGTTTTCCGGCAATGATTCCATACTTATCCACCACCTGGCGATCAACGGTCTGCACACCTAAAATAGAAGTCTGATATTCCCGGAATACATCCAGCATCTGCCCCAGGCAAGGCTGTTTCGCCACCACCACGTCATCTCCAAGCAACACTGCAAAGGGCTCATTTCCAATAAAATGCTGCGCCGCAAGGATGGCATGGCCCAATCCTCTCGGCTCCTTTTGCCGGATATAGTGAATATTCGCCATTTCTGAAATTTCTTTCACCATAGTAAGCATTTCCTGCTTCCCGCCTCGCTCCAGTTCCAGCTCCAATTCAATGGAACGGTCAAAATGGTCCTCTATGGAACGCTTATTGCGGCCGGTTACAATAATAATATCCTGAATTCCGGCTTCTACCGCTTCTTCAATAATATACTGAATAGTAGGTTTGTCCACGATAGGCAGCATTTCTTTCGGCTGCGCCTTGGTTGCCGGCAAAAATCTGGTTCCCAGCCCGGCCGCCGGTATAATCGCTTTTTTTACTTTCATGTACTTTCTCCTTTAAGAAAGCGTGAAATTTCCCGCCTCTTTTGATTTAATGTTCATGGTTATGGAACAATCCGCCAGATGCTCATAGTTCACTTCCAGATTGTACTTCACCTTCACGTCAATGTTGTCCTCTGTCTCCGCAATGTCCACGCTTTTTGCATCGATCCCAATCAAAAGGCTTCCAAAGGGGGTATTATAGTAAGAAACGTTTTTCCTGTTCTTCTCAAAAATCATGTGAACGTTTGAAACGCCTTTCTTAGTAATATCAAGGGATTCATCCGTAAGCTTGATGATATTTCTGGTATTTCCATCAAATCCTTCCATGACTTCATCGTACATAATATAATGCTTGCCATTTTTCTTATAGTAGTCGCCTGCCGTAATAACTTCTACCGGCTCCACATCTTCTTCATCTCTGGCTGCAAACTGCAGACCGCTGATTGATAACAGTACATCTTTTGTCATATGTCACTCCTCAATATGTATTAATTGTGCTTCTTTGATTTCACAGGGCAGAATGGAATTGGCAAAATTCTTGAATTTTTCCGCCGCATCGCTGACATAAAACTGATACTCGGCAAATAATTCTTTCTTTCCGTCATTGGCAATCTGATGTTCCTTCAGCAGACGTTTCAAACCCTGGGCCGTCTCATAGGCAGGATTCACCAGGTTCACCGTATCGCCCATAATGTCCCGAATCACAGACCGCAGCAGGGGATAATGGGTACATCCCAGAATCAATGTGTCAATGTCTGATTCCTGAAAGAATGCAAGATAGCGTCTTGCCACTTCTATGGTCACAGAATCCTTCAGCCAGCCTTCTTCCACCAGAGGAACAAACAGGGGACAGGCTTTTCCCAGAACTACCGCACCCGGATTATGCCTGTGAATCATCTCCGTATAAATCCGGCTGCCTACCGTCCCTTCCGTTCCGATCACGCCTATCCTTCCATTTCCAGTTGTTTCAGCGGCCACTTTTGCCCCTGGCTTTACCACGCCGATGATAGGCATTTTCATTTCGGGCCTGATTTCTTCTAATGCAAAAGCGCTTGCTGTATTGCAGGCCACTACAATTGCCTTGACTCCCATAGATTCCAGAAAATGAATAATCTGCCTGGAATAACGGATAATAGTTTCTTTTGATTTGCTCCCATAAGGAACCCGGGCCGTATCTCCGAAATAAATGATATTTTCCCTGGGAAGCTGACGCATAATTTCTCTTGCCACCGTCAGCCCTCCCACTCCGGAGTCAAACACTCCCACAGGAGCATATTTCTTATCTTCAAAGGATTCTTTCATCTTGATTATCTCCCTAAACAGGTCATACACATGTATATTACTCGTTTTAGGGTGAAAATGCAAGAGGAGGAGAAAATTTTCAGTTTTTTCCTGTATTCTATGTAAAGACATGCAGCCGCAAGGCATCCGGCCCCATGCCTTTTCTGCCGGGAAAGATTCAAACTGTCAATCCTTAAGCTTTTCCTTCATCCAATCCAGCAGTGCAAATTTCACTTCATAATCCTTATTTTCCATCAAACTTTGATATTCCTCCTTCGTTAATGCACGCTCCAGGGATTTCTCCGCTTCTTCATCCACCACCTCATATACACTGTTAAAAAAACAGAGGTTAGGATACATGACGCACCACCAGTTATGGCCTTTTCCCGCTCCAATCACAACCTCCAGCGCTTCATAGGTTCCAGCCGGGAAGGTGTAGTTCCCATATGTCTTTTGGGGAAAATCCACAACGGCAAGATCTGCTTTCACAGAATACGCAAACCCCTCTGCAGCAATGACCTGCCTTGCCGTCTCTTCAATTTCAGGCAGACTGTCCTTTATAATCTGACGGCTCTTTTCAATATCAGTAACGCCAAAAAGCATGGGCTGCATACACGCCCCTATGGCGTCCCGGACCTTTAGCTTCAGTTCCTGATCCACCTCCCCGTCACTGTTTGCCCGGATATGGAACCGTATGATTTTCCCTGCGATCTCTTCTGTCATAACATGGCTTTTATATTGACGGCATCCCAACAGGACAATTGCAAGAACTGCCAGGATCATTCCCGTATGTATTGTTTTCTTCATAATTTTTCCCTTTCTGGACATTCCCCTGAGGGGATATTTTTCTGCCGGCTAAAAAGAGTATTGCCGGAAATTTCCATTTTATACAATTTGGGAAAAATCATTTTGTCGCCTTGTAAAATAAGGGTGGATGGAATATAATAAACACATGGAGGGCTTTCACTATGAAGAAATTCGATACAGATTACAAACTCCTGAAAGACATGTATCAGGACGGATATTTCCCGGATTTTCTGGTGGACAAAATCAGAGACCTGGTACAGAATGTGATTGCATTTCTGGAAACCGGAGAACGGGATCTGGAAAAAATACAGGAGAAATTCGATTGCATGACGTTGGCCATCAACGATCTGCAGGAAGAATTCGAAGAAAATGACAGCGAACTGGAAACCGCCGCACGGGAAAGCATCGGTGAAACGGTTGCATATATTCTGCAATGGTTTGAAATTGACATTGGCCCGGAGGACGCAATTAGAGAGAGGGATTGGTAACGCTACCCTCTCTTTTTTACAGCCAAAAGAAACCGATGAATCCGCCCTTCTATCACGCCCTCCCGCTCTAATATTTCCTGCGCCCGGTAAAGATTTTCCAGACATTCTTTCACCTGAAAGCCGGGAAATTCCCACTCTATAATACGGGCAAACCAGACAAGGGCGCCTACATCCCAGAACTTAATCGGCCGAAATGCTTCCTCTGCTTCCAGCACACAGAAACCTCTTGTTTCAAAAGCCGATTTCGCTATCCTCAAATACTGATCCGGAAAAGGAAGTTTTGGCGCTTCCTTCAATAATAACTCCACAAGCTCCCGGTCATTTTCAGCGCCTACCTGCTCCGTAACAAAGATCCCGCCAGGCTTTATGACACGGCTGATTTCTTCCGGATTAAAATCCCCGTGGCGGTTTATGATCATATCAAAACTCCCGCTGTCAAAAGGCAGCCTGCCGCCGCTGTCTGCCTGACGGAAATCAATTCCCAGAGGCAGCAATTTTTCCCGGCACAATGCAACATTGGGCGGATAATTCTCTGTTGCAGCCAGGCTCTCACAGGGATGGCCCAGAGACAGCAAAAACTCACCGCCTCCGGTATCAAGATCCAACAGTTGCATATCCGGCTTTAAATACCGCCCTACCGTCTCTCTGTAGTTCCACGGCAAATCCCGTTCCTCGTCGTATTTTCCATTGATATGGGAAAAATCCCATCCGTGAATATGCGCCGCTTCTTCTTCCTGAAGCCAGATTTTTTTCAGAGCTTCTTTCTCCATAATTTATCGCTCCCTTATCTTTTTACTGGTTACAGTCTAGCACGGTTTCCGAAATTTGTCACGGACTTTAGAAACGCCGGGCTTACCGAAGGCGGCTCAGCCTTCCCATATCCATTTCATAAACTTCATCGCACAACAGTTCGATATCATCCTTGTTATGGCTTGCCAGAAGAATCAGCTTTCCCTGTTCTTTTAACTCTTCAAAAAAATTCCTCATATCCGACACGCTCCTTTTATCCAGGCCGTTCATGGGTTCATCCAGAATAAGAATTTCCTGATTTTCCATAGTGGCCTGGGCAATTGCAAGCCTCTGGCGCATTCCCAGAGAATAATGGCACACCGGCTTTCTTGAATTTGGATTTAAGCCCACCTTCGTCATTACAGTTTTCAGATATTTCCGATTGGGCTTATTGCAAATCCGATATAAACATTCCAGATTTTTAATCCCGCTGAAATTCCTGATATAACCGGGTTCCTCAATGATAATTCCTGCGCCTTTCAGAATATCAATATCCTTGTGCATCACCTGACCATTTATTTTGATTGCTCCTTTGTCCGTCCGGTAAAATCCGCAGATGCATTTAAATAAAACCGTTTTTCCTGAACCATTATATCCCACAATCCCATATATTTTTCCGCCGTTAAGTTCCAGTGAAACTTTGTCAAGCACAACAGAGTCTCCAAATTTTTTGCTGACATTGCACACTTCAATTTTCTGTCTGCCCATAATGACCTCCTTACATCTCATCTTCTTTTTGCCATTGAAACTCAATTTTTCCAACTCTCCAAATGATAATTCCGCACATGAGCGCAAGGCCGATGACAAGCGCAGCCAAGATATATGACATTGGGGGCATCAGAGAACTGCCATGAACTTTTACGCCTATATTCGCCGTCCGCAGCCAGCATGCCGGAAAAAACATGGCTGCTTTCTGAGACAGCAGAGGATGTATGTTTTCCACCAGATAAATTCCGGCTGTCATTACCACAGCCCCCACCACTGCCGCTGTCCTGCTCCAAACAATGCTGAACATAAACATAAAGAGCCCTAAAAAGGAAATGGTTAAAGTTCCTATCAGCATCGTATATCCCAGTAATTCCACCGGAGAATACTGCTGTAAGGAATCATAAGAAATATGAAACAGCAGACCGTAATACTGTTGTGCATTGGTCAATGCCAGAGTATGCAGCGCCTTTCCCCATTCTGTTCCCCACTGGCAGTTTTTACCCATCCAAAGGACACTGAACCCAAAGTTGACCGCCATTATCAGAAAAGATTGAAAAAAAATGGAAACCATATGTCCCGCAGCCCATTTTTTTCGCCCAATCCGTATGATCTGGTACATATTCGCATACTGCATAAATGGAACATTGGAAAAATAATAAATAATCTCCAGTAAAAACAGAAACAAAAAATAAATATTGGATAAAATAAAAGGAAATCCCCAAGGCGACAAGGGATACATGACAGCCTGGGAAAATCTGACTGCCGGTTTTACATACACATACATGACAAATCCCTGAATGAGCAGCAGGGAATAGGTTCTTACGCTCATTGTTTTCATAATCATTAATTGTCTGATATATCTTACCGTTTCCATCTGCTCACATCCTTTTTTGCATCTTTTGATACACTGCCGCAGTAACAGCTGTCAAAGTCAAAACTCCCGCTCCGCCTGCCCATAAAAACATTTTTACATCATCCGAAAAAAGATTGTTTCTTGCATCAAAGATGATACGAGGATCTAACAATGAATTTTTCCGGAATGTATTTGCTCCTAATTCCACAATGATCTGATAAAGCAGGGCAGGCATAGCCAGTACGAATAATTTATTGGAAATATATAGGGAAAGCCAGGAAGAAATCAGCGACAAACATCCGCCGAATATTCCCCATTGTATCCCATACAAAGCTACCCACAGAACATAATTTCCATTGTCCAAAACTTCTCGGTAACCGCAAAAGCTGATAAATGTCTCATAGGTCTGCGCATCAATCCAGGGCAAATGAAAAGAGATAATTACTGCAAACAGAAGGCATCCCAGTCCCATTGCCAGAACTGAGGACAGGAAAATAACCAGATTTTTCGATATAATATACTTCATAAGCCCTCCCCGGTTTACCGCATACCGGATATAATTGTTTTCCAGTTCTTCACTGTAAACAGAACCATAGGGCAGGGCGCAGAATACAAAGGACAGGATAAATCCTGCGCTGTATGTGGCAAGCAATAAGGTATAAATCACAGATTCCGCCAGTTCCTCCCAGCTTCCCACAGCAAAAAACAGCGTTAAGGCTACGCCCGCCACACTGAGATATGTTTCTTTCCTGGTCAGGAGACGGTACAGGTCTGTGAAAAAATAAAATGTTTTTCTTTTTTTCATATCAGATTGTTACTTCCTCTCCCGTTTCTGCATCTATACAGGTATACACGGAATATTCAAAATTTTCCCCTGTCTCGCTGTCAACTCCTTTTTCTGAAGTTTCAAAAAACCAGATGACTTTTACCTCATAGGTTCCGTCTGCAGCTTTTACCGGCATCTGATATAATTTGGCCCTTTTTACGGTATATTCCGCACCGGTTAAAATATTTCCGTATTTATCCGCTACTTTTTGCGCGATATCCCCAAAATCCTTCAGAGATACCCTTTCATCTTCTGTCTGGAACTGATATAATTTATATACATCCAGGCGTTCTAATCCGTCTCCGGAATAAACTGCCTGTATGGGTCTGTTTTCCAGACTGTCCGCCGGAAAATCCTGCTCGCCGTAGAATACCGGTATTCCATCCTGTATCTGTTCCATATAAAAATAATAACAGTCGTCATCGGCTGACCATTCGCTTTTCGTTCCAAGAACCTCTCCCGATTTGTCCAGCTGAACCTCTTCCTGCTGCATGGTTTGATAATCCAAAGCATAATAATCATAATGAAATCCGTCTGATTCATATCCAAACTGATTCAGTGACTTTTGAATTTCCTGAAAGCAATTTTCCGGTGACTGAAACGCCAATTCTGACTTTGAATATTTACCGGCCTCCTCCAGACGGAAGGCATTATGAATTTTTTCAAAAAACGGCGTGGCGTAAGTCAGCGTTGTATTGGCTGATACCATGCTTCCATCGCTGTATTTCGCATAATAGGAATCATAAATAACTCCATTCTCACCTTCTGTTTTATCTTTTGATTCTTCTTCCACAGTCCTGTTTTCTGCTGTTATACTGATAACCTGCTCCAAATCCGGAACCTGTTTTTCTGCTGTGCTTCTTTTTATCCCGGCCAGGTCAAGATTTTCTGGGATTTCTGGCTTTAATGCAAAATTTACGCCATTGATGGTTTCATTGAATTGTTCTGGTATATCTGCCGGTTCTGCTGTCTGTAAAGAATTCTTTTCAATTATCTCTGTCCCATCTGCTTCTGCTGAAACATTATTTTCTGCCGATTCAGCCATCTTGTCTTTTTGTCCGCATCCTGCAATGACCAGACTGCAAATCATAATAAAAATTATTTTACTTCCATTATTTTTCATATTAAATTGCACCTCACTTATTCCGCAAAAATCTTATATATTGACGAGCCAGACAATTTATCATGGGAGAAGAATGCATCTTCCCCCATAATAATTTCCGTTCTGCATTACGGACAATAATTCCCGGATACCGTAATTCTGTCGGTTGCTGCTCTCGCTTTCATATAATAATACAGGCCGCCTTCTGCTGTTTTGTTATATAAACGCTTCTGGGTGACTCCTGCATTACTGCTTGACAGATATGCCTCGCTTGTGTATATGTTACTGTTTTCTCTCTGACAGGATTTTACGTAAATTCCTACATTCGGTTTACTGAAGGTATGTCCTGTAAAGTAAGCATAATTATCCCCGTCTGCCGTTTTAATTTCCCTTTTCGACAACGGGTCCTGTGTTCCGCTTCCTCCAACCGTTACGTTAAATGGAATCGTTCCTGCAAAAGCAGTGGTTCCTGTAGTTGCCAGACTTACTGCCGCCAGCAATGCACCATTGTTCTCTTTACAGTTTGTTTTTTCATAATACTTATTCTCCTTTATTGTATTGCAGTTACCGGTATTCCCTGCATTGTCAATATACCATACCCCTTTTCCTTTATGCCCAGATTGACCGCCAATTACTGATTTACTGTCCATATGTTTTATTATTGCAAAAAAGACCCCGTCCATATCAATCATTGAATCGTTTACGATATGGACGGAGTCTTTTCTCAGATCCCGCGTTATTCTTTTTTCAGTCTGCTCCCCCTTTTCATCCCTTCCTTTCAGTCAGCGCTCTTGCAGCATTCTAATTTTTTCTGTCAAAGGGCAGCATAATATTTACGATAAATTCATAGTTGTCATTGATACACTCCATCGTGCCGGCATACCGTTTCACAGCATCTTCCACACTCCGAAGCCCCCAGCCATGTAATGCCGCATTCTCTTTTGTGGTAGCCGGAAAAGCCGTAAACTTCCTGTTCTGAACACATGGATTAATCACCCGGACAAACAGAAAAAAATTAGCCCTGCGCATGGTCAGTTTAATTATTCTGTTATTTTCCAGTTTTTCCACTGCTTCAATTGCATTGTCCAGAAGGTTTGACAGAATGGTACACAGATCATTGGGCAAAATTGTACTGTTTTCTGGAAATTCCACATTGATATCCGGAACAATATTTAATTCCTTCATTTCCTGAATCTTGCTGCTGAGCACAGCGTCAACCACATCTGTGCCTGTCCATTGCTTTTTCGATAAAACCAGAATAGGTTCTGCAATTTCTTTTATGTATCTTTGGGCCTCCTCTACTTTTTCCTCCTGCAAAAGCTGATACAGAAGATTTAAATGATTGTTTAAATCGTGGTACAGTTTAGCATTGGTTCTGTAAATTTCATTTAAAGAATTATAGTTTTGGTTTAATAAGCCATGCCGCATTTCAAGAAAACTCACTTTATGTTCCTCTTCCTTCTGCATCACGGCAAAATAACTGATAAATATCATAGACGCCAGGAAACACACCACAAAAAACCACAAAGCAGGCATGGAATTATCAATCATTTTCAATGCCTGCTGCGACAAAAATATAAATCCGATAAAGCCTCCCAGAGACAATGCAGTAATCAGATAAGCCGCCTTCAGTTCCACAGACAATCTCTTTAAATATTTTTTCAGAAACAGGTAAAGCGCTGCCCACAAACCATTTACAATCGTGATTACAATTGCACGCACCGGGCCAAAACTGCTTAAAATCTGATCCAGTGTCTGTGAACCGTCAAAAAAATCTGATACTGCTATCAGAATAAAAAAATCAAAAAAATTCATGCATGTGAAATAAAAACTAGTGACAGAAAAAGCGGTGATATAATTTACCTGGTAAACTCTCCATACAGACACACTCAGATATATTTCAATTAAGATAAGTGTAAAATAAGAAAACAGCACAAACTGATTACAGAATAAAACCACGACTGTACCGACAATGGCCAGTCTGATGTCCATTCTTCTGTCACCGTATCTTCTTTTATCCAAAAAAATATCCGAAAAAACCAGATAGGCAATAAAGCACTCTATAAAAGTGGACAGAAATTCCGTCATTCCGTAAACCAGCATCATATTCTTTCTCCCCAAAATTCACTGACTTTCTTTTTCAGTTGTTCCAGTCTTGCATGACTTGCAAACAGGCGGATGCCATTTTCCAGTTCCACACAACCGTCTATAATTTTCATAATATATGGAATATTTACAATATTTCCCCGATCAATAAAGACAAAATCATCCGAACTCAATTCCTTTAACACAGCGCTCAGGCTTTTCCTCACCCTGGTCGCGCTGCCGTCTGTCAGATTTATCACTGAATTTTTACCATCCCGTTCTATATATAATATTTTCCGGTATGGTATTTTTTCCATTCTGGTGGGTGTACTGATACAATATACCTGATTGGATCTGGACTCAATCATTTTCACTGCATCCAACAGGGCATGGCTGAACCTGGAATCCATGTTGTTTTTGGGAACATACCGGAAAATTGACAGTTCATACGCATCTATCGCATATTTCATATGAGATGTAATAAATATGATCAGCACTTCCGGCAGATATTTCTTAATATATTCCGCCAACTGCATACCGTCAATATAAGGCATTTCAATATCGCTTAACACCAAATCAAAATATTTTCCTTCCTCAATATCAAATTGTAACAGCCTGCTCTGGGAATACCCCGTCACTTCCGCGTAAATGCCGTATTCTTTCAACAACGCGTTTACCCGTTCTTTTAATACGGCCAATGACCGTTCTTCATCATCGCATACCGCAATATAAATCATAGATACCTCCCCTGAATGTTCTTAACCGCAGCTGTTCGGGCACCCCGCACCAAACCGCCGCCTTTTCTCTCATTATACCAAAAAATCCGTATTTCTCAATCCTCAAATGCATAAAAAATACCTCTCGGAACATCGTGGAAAAATATCTCCTGTTGGCTTATGACAAGTTCGTATAAATCTTCTGTCACCGCACATTTATAATGAAAGATCCCATTTTCCCGTTCTGAGATTTTCTTCATGATATCTGATATCACCTCGTCAATTTTCATTGTCTGCCGGGGCGAAGCCGGCCATTTTTTAATCATACTCCGTACCTGGGTTTTATTCAGCCTGATCTTTTTTGAAACATAGAACTTTTTGGGAAACATCAATTCCCTGGACGTTTCCAACTCCCCCAGTATTTTATTAAACAGTTCTCCTGCCTCCTCATAATCAAATCCCATTTCCAGATAAGCCTGAATATGTAGTATGGCTGTTTTTAAATATTCTTTATTCCCCAATTTCTTATAATACCAGTATAACTGCGATACAGCGTCATAAAATGTCTGCTTCACTGAAATATTTCTGTACTGCAGGCTGCCGGCTGCAAGCTTAATTACGTCCACATATCTGCGCGTTTCTCTATTCTCCATGCCATGGCTCTCCTTTTCCCTGACGATTGTACAAAGGAGATGCCAAAGCAATGATGCTATGTCATCCCCTTTCTTCTCACCTTAATTCTTTGGGCAGTTCAGGCTGATAACATCCTCCGCTGGAAGCGCAGCCTGCCCCCAAGCGGGCGCATAATTCAATCAACTTTACAATGAATCCCATTGTCTACTCACTCCTTCCTTTGCATTTTCAATATTTGCAATCAGCATCAATACTGCTGCAAAACATGTGGTAAGGCTTGCTATATAAAACAACCTATGAGTATAAACATACAGCCTGTCTGCCGCAGCAATCTGCAATAGGGTAATCACGGACGCTATTTTTCCATTTTTTATCATCTTCTCCTGGTTCAGCGGGTGATTTTTATGAAGCAATGGCGCATGAATCATAATATAGGCGCCTGCAAATACGAGAATGCAATAAATAATACTCCCATAGTTCACCCTCACCAGAATGCCTGTCATTAACTCTATGGATAAAAACGCCCCTGCTGTTACCAGAAAACAGTTCCTGTATGTTCCCGCATGATAGCCTCCGGAAAAAATACGTAGCGTAAAGAACCATACCAGGAACACCGCTCCTTCCCAGAAAGACGCAAATACCAAAGACATACACAAAATAAATATAAGCTCTGCCAAGGTTGATATAAAAAGTTCTATGCCATATATATAAACATCCTGACTGTACTTCGCAGTCTCTGTCCGTTTCAGCAATTTTCCCGCTAATTCTGACGAAATTTTATGTAACATCCTCAGCCTCCCTTCCCACATGTATTGTAACATTTTATGAAAAAGAAATGCACCGTATGTCCGTCAATGACTGTATTTTTGTCCCCGAATTCCACATGTTTTCTAAAACCGCTGAAGCTGCAGACTTTATTGTCTCTATTCTCCACAGCAGCCTGCTTATGCAGGAAAAGGCTGCACGAATTATTACTCCGGCGGCTAAATATCGCAGCAGATGAAGATTTGAGCAAGTAAGACGCTGTGATATTTAACCGCCGGAGAATAACACCCCCTACTCCCAATTCAGCATAGCAATCTCCACCTGAAACACATGCTGCGCCTCCTGGTTATAGGCATCCGGATAATTCCGGTACATCTGGTACAGGCTGCAGTTTTTGCTGCCCAGGGAAATAAAACTGTTTGTCACATCAATTCCATACTCCTGCTGCAGCCGTCCTGCCGTTTCAGCCAGATCCGCCGTAAGCTGTTTTTCTATCTTTTTCTCCAGCTGATACTGTTCGGAGACAGAACTGACCTGTCCGGTTTTCAGACGGCCTTTTCCTGTGATTCTGACTGTCACAACGGGCAGTGTCCCTTCGAGTGTGATCGTCTTTTTGGCCTGGATATCTGAGATTTCCACCACCAGGTTTTCTGCCGGCTCACAGGTGAATTTCTTCAGAAGATTCTGGCAGAGAAAGGATTTCATGGCGTCCTCCACGGTAAGAATTCCCTGATAATTAAAATTGGAAACCGCCCCATATCCGGTAATAACCGGCCGATTTCCCTCTTCCGTCAGCACTGGAATCAAAAGAAGTTCATCCTGATTGTGCCACTGGTTCATCAGATTTCCCACAGTGGCAATTTTATTCTGTTTAAAGTCCTTCTGGCTTTCCAACATTTCCTCCAGATACGTTCCCATGGAGCCTTCTGTTTCTTCTGTAAGGCTTAAAATCTCCGCCGCCGATCCGCTGCCAATCAGCAGGCTGGTATTTCTTGCAGAGGCCTCCCGCTGCTCCCAGGCTGAGAGAATCCCCCGAAGCTGCACCGTATCTGAGAAAACATTTTCCCCCAGCACCACCGCTTTCATATGGTTGTAATCCAGTACCCGGTTGGTATTATTTTCATAAGATTTTTCCACATGATACATGTCCGCACCCTCTAACGACAGGCCCATGGCAGTGTCCACGGTCTTTCCCTTTTCCGAAATCTGGGCAAGATCCGGAAAATCATAGCTTACCACCAGATCCGGCGTTTTTCCCGCCTCCCTGCGGAATACATCTTCTTCAGAAGCTTCCCTGGCGATGACTTCATAATCCTCCTCCTGCAAATCAATTCCCACAGCCAGGGGAAAACTGCGTTGTTCCAGTTCTGTGGAAGCGCAGCCTGACGCATGGAGCATTCCGATAGTCAGAAGCAATGCCGCTCTGTACTTTTTCACGGATTTAATGTTCCTCACTCTCTTCTTTCTCCTTCCTTATTCCCAACCGCCGCCTGGTATAGTGCGCCAGAAGCAGAATCAGCAAAATCCCTATCATTCCCGGCAGTACAATCCATTTCTGGTAAATCTCATATATTTCCATCAAAAATGTATTGCCGAAAAATCCCAATCCAATGATAAACGCCAGCGCCAGCGAAATCCACATACTGTAACGGTTTCCCGATTCCTGAAAAAGCTCCTTCAGGATCAGCGTGCTTTGAAACGCCCCGGTATGCATCAGTGCAAACAACGCCAGAAACCACACGGAGGTCATAATCACATCCTGTCTGGTAAAAAATCCCCCTGGCAGATTGATCATGCTCATCAATGTAATCACCGGCCGCTTCAGCACGCCCAGGGTATTTCTTCCAAAAACCCCCAGAAGGATCAGATAAATCAAACCGTTCAAAGCCGTAACATATAGCAGAGCGCTCAGGCCGCAGCCAGCAAGCTTCTCTGATTTCTGGCAGAAAGGCTTCAGAAACAAAATCGCCGTCAGCGGCAGCAAAAAAATCCAGTAAGCTGTACTTCCGTAGAGGAACTCCCCACCCTTAGAATACATCAAGGGAGCCCAGTAATCTGTCTGAACCTCCCGCAAGGCAAGAAACAGCATAACCAGCAAGGGAATTCCCAGAAACCAGAAAATGATCTCATAAACTCTGGCCCTTCCTTCGATTCCCCGCACCGTTCCGTAAGCCGCCAAAAGCAACAGTAAAATGCTGACCCAAAAATAAGAACCTTCCGGCAGCAGCCAGGTCAGCACAAGGGTTGTAGTCTGATAAAGAACAAACCCGCAAAGTGTGACGAAATACAGGTAATAAAACACCATAAAGGCGTCTCCTGCAATCTGCCCCGCCGTATCCTTCATATAATGGTAATAATCTCCTTCTGCATTCTGAAGATTTTTCTGCATCAGCCACAACAGAAGCCAGCCGCCTGCCATCCCCAATATCAGGCAGAAAATTCCGTCTGCCCCTGTCAGAGAAGACAAGATTCCAGGAAGCGTCAGGCTGCTTAATCCGAAGATATCCAGAATCAGAAGCCGCCTTACCTGCCGTAATGATATTTTCCAATTATCCGCAAACATACTTTTTGAACCTCCTCCTTATTTCCCCTTTCCCTGCTGTCGGAATTTCAATCTGGTACGCGTTCCTTCTTTGGTATAAATGGGCCGTTTTTTCAGAAATTCCAAGGGAAGGCGCAGAAACGTGTCCCGCTCATCCTGATATCCATTCAAATCTGCTCCCACAAAAGGCGCCAGATAAGGAATACCGAAGCTTTCCATATGCGACAAATGGATCAGAATTCCCAGCGTTCCCACCAGAAAACCAAAAAACCCCAGATATCCGCAAAGAAGAATAAACAAAAATTTCAAAATGCGGAAAGCGGTGGCAAATTCTTCATTGGGCACCGCAAAGGAACACAAGGCAGTCAGAGCCACCACAATCACCACAATGGGGCTGACAATGTTTGCATCCACGGCTGCCTGTCCAATAATCAGGCCGCCCACAATTCCAATGGTGTTCCCATTTGCTCCCGGAAGCCTTACGCCGGCTTCCCGCAGCAGTTCAAAGGCCACTTCCATCAGAATAATTTCCACCACTGCCGGAAAAGGCACTCCCTGCCTTGCAGCAGCCAGAGAAAGCAGCAGATCCGTAGGCAGAATCTGGGTATGGAAATTCGTCATGGCAAGATACAGCCCTGGAAAGGTCATGGCAAGAAAGGACGCCAGATACCGGAGCATTCTTGTAAAAGACGCAATTTCCCAGCGGCTGTAATAGTCGTCACTGGTCTGAATAAAGGTATTGTAAGTAGCCGGAAGAATCAAAGCCACCGGAGAATTATCTGACAGCAGCACGATTCTTCCCTCCAAAATAGCCATGGCCGCCCGATCCGGCCGCTGGGTGGTCTGAAACTGAGGAAAAGGAGAATAAGTTCTCTTTTCCGTAAGCTGCTCAATAATTCCGCTGTCTAAGGCGCCGTCAATCTCAAATTCTCCCAGACGTTTCTCCACCTCTTCCAACATCCCCGGATAAATCAGGTCTTTCATATAAACCAGATCTACATTGGTGTGCGTCCGCTTTCCGGTAAAGCTCTCTTTTACCTTCACATGAGGGCTGCGGAGACGCTTCCGGATTAATGCCGTATTCAATTTGATGGATTCGGAAAAGCCTTCATTGGAGCCTCGGATCACCTTCTCCGATTCTGTTTCATACACCCCTCTGCCCGGATAGCCTTTATCGGGAATCTTAAGGGCCCTGTCATATCCCTCCAGAAAAAAGAGCACATCTCCGGTAAGCATTCCCTGAGCAGCGTCCTCTATGGTGGCAAAGGGCTGGGAATCGGATATATCCTCTACATTCTGCTCCACATAAGCCACCAGCTTTTCCTCTGGCAGCTCCCGCAGCGTCTGTAAGATTTTGCCCACTGCCGAATCCTTCCATTCCGTACTGCTGACTGCCACCTCAATATAAGCAATGTAACATTCCTTCTCTAATTTCTGCCCTACTTTTACTTTTCTTTTCTTTATGTCTGCACAATCAGAAAACAGCTCTTCAAACTGGCTGATATTTTCCTGCAAATCCGAAGTAATTTGAACCGCCATCCTTTTCTCCCTTTCCATAATAAACGGAATTTTCAGATATCTCCGCAAAAAAAAGATAAGCAATTTCTGCCTATCCTTTTCTTACGTTTATTATTATCTTTTCCCGAATTTTCCTTTTTATTCCTGCTGCTGAATAATATTTTTCACTCAGTCTTCTGAGGTTCCCCATGCGCTTACCGTCTCATTCCTGTTCCTGAATAATATTCTTCACTACGATCTCCTGATTTTCCACATGATGGCTTACAATCTCCACAACCGCTTCCTTATTCTTGCGCTTCAGCCCGTCATATATCCCCTGATGCTCCTCAATCAGCCTTGGATAAATGCTCTCATTTTTCAGATACTCCACCCGGTAACGATACATCTGCTCCCGCAGATTATTCAGCATATTTACCAGCTTCGGATTATCCGCCGCCTGATAAATGGCGTCATGAAATTCCACATCAGCCTGGGCAATCTGTTTCACATCTCCGCTTCTGGTGCTCTCTTCAAAATTCTTCAGCGCCACCTGAAGCTGTTTCAGCTCTTCTTCTGTCATATTATCACAGGCCAGCCCTACTGCCAGCTCGTCCAAAGCCTTACGAATCTGCAGAACATCCTCCATATCCTTTTCTGTCATTTTGGCAACCTCCGCCCCTTTTCTGGGCATTGTCACCGCAAGGCCCTCCAATTCCAGCATACGGATTGCCTCACGGATAGGGGTACGGCTTACCCCCAGCTTCGATGCCAGCTGCAGTTCCATCAGACGTTCTCCCGGTTTGAGTTCTCCCTTTAAAATTGCTTCCCGCAGAGTATGGAACACCACATCCCGCAGGGGAAGATATGCATTTGTATTCAATTCCAGCTTGTCCGTCATGTTCTACCTCTCTTTTTATTGTTCATACTCGTTTTCCTGCATTATTATAAATGTCTGTCAAATATACCTGCTTTGCCAAATCTCCTCTGCGAAGCTTCTGATACGCCTTTTCTGCCAGCTTGTCCTCTGCAAACAATCCGAACACCGTGGGGCCGCTTCCGCTCATCATGGCATTTAACGCTCCGCCCTTTATCATTTCTTCCTTAATCTGTGCAATCACTGGATAATTGGGTATGGTTACATTCTCCAGCACATTTCCCATACAGGCCGCCGCTCCCTCCAGATTCCCGTCATGAAGAGCCTCTATCAGGCTGTCAATATCCGGGCGCCGAGTGGCGTCATCCAGTTTCAGATTCTCATACACAAACTTCGTGGATACGCTGACAGACGGCTTTGCAATTAATACTTTGCACCTGGGCATGGGCGGCAGTGCAGAAAGCTGCTCGCCGATGCCTTCCGCCAACGCCGTCCCCCGCATAATACAATAGGGCACATCCGCTCCAATCCTCACCCCCCGCCGCATCAGCTCCTCTCTGGAGAGCCCCAGGCGAAACATCCGGTTCATTCCAAATAATACTGCCGCAGCATCAGAGCTGCCGCCTGCCATTCCAGCCGCCACAGGAATAAATTTCTGCAAATCAATAAATACGCCGCTTCTGATCCCAAATTCATCTATCAGAAGCTGGGCCGCCTGATACACCAGATTATTCTCATTCTCAGGAAGATAATACAAATTGGTCTTGACCCGAATTCCAGGCTTTCTGGTTTTTCTCAGGACAATTCTGTCATAGAGCCCTATGGTCTGCATAATCATCCGCACTTCGTGGTAACCATCCTCTCTGCGCCTTAACACATCCAGTCCCAGGTTGATTTTTGCAAGGGCTTTTAACTTTAATTCCATCATTTCATCTCTCCTGTATTTTGTATACACTCTTTCTTATAGTTAAACACTTTTTACAAAAAAAGTCAACATTCCAGGAACATTTTGACATATTTTGCTATGTGTTGTCTTGCAGAGAAATTTGCTTCCTGTTATACTGATTCTGAAATGTCAGCTTTTTTACTTTATTTGAGGAAGGGAATGATTAATTTGTTTCACAATTTTTTATCGAAATCCAAACAGACAGCAGCCGTTCTCTCTGATTCTGGAAAAAGTTCCCGCCCCGTGGGAGAACATGAACAGATCCTTTCAGAAATCAGCGGCATGATGGAAACCCTTGGCTTTGACACAGAGCATCTTCTCTGGATTGCCAAACAGAATAAGGAGGCATTTTCCACCCTGGTAAACCATAATCAGATGATTGCCAATTCCTCTGCTGAAAATCTGGAACAGGCAGCCTATGTAGAAGAGAAAATTCAGCAGGTCAACGATAACAGCGAAACCATGAATGAACATATCCGTCTGGTGGAAGAAAAAGCTGATGCGGTTTTAAGCAATATTACAGGGAAAAAGGATACTATCAAAGAAACCTATCACATGCTCCATGATCTTACAGATACTCTGCGGATTACGCAGGAAACCAATCTGAAATTACTGGAATCTTCCCAGAATATCCATAAGATCGTGGAATATATCAAGAATATTTCCGAAGAGACCACTCTGCTGGCGCTGAACGCCTCCATCACTGCCGCACATGCGGGAGAGGCAGGCAAGGCATTTGCTATTGTAGCAGGAGAAGTTGGAAAGCTTTCGGATGAGACAGATTCTTTTATCAATGAAATCGAAGATATTGTAAAAGAATTGGAAGAAAACATTCACAGCAGCCATGAATCCACCAGGCATTCTGAGGAATCCATTGAAAAGCTCAGCGGGTTTGTGGAAAGCACTGTTAATATCCTTACCGGAACCCACGAATCTCTTACGGACATTAAGAAAAATATGGGGAACCTTACTGCCGTTTCCCAGACAAATGTAGCAGTGTCCTCTGATGTAACAGAGGCTTTGGAGCTGCTTGCAAACACCATTTCCATCGCTGCCGGCCAGTCCCAGGATTCCATTGAAATGATTGCCCAGCACCAGAAGAAAACCGATACGCTGTTTTCCTGCTGTGACAGCATCAGTTCCATGTGCGAGAAGCTTCAGTACAGCATGTGCGCCGTCAGGGGGAACGATGACATCGTAATCGGCATCAATCCATTTACTTCTCCCAGCGATATCAAGAATATGTACCAGCCGGTACTGGCCCGCATTTTCGATTCCCTGGGGATGAAAGTTAAGATTATTATTGTAAAAGATTACAACTCCCTGGGCGAACAGCTCCAAACGGGAACCATAGACGGCGGCTGGTTCTCCCCGTTTGCCTATATTACAGCGGCAGAAATGACTCCCCTGATTCCGGTAGCCACCCCGCTGATTAATGGCAGGGATTACTACAATGGATACATTATTACCAGAAATGACTCGGGAATCGAGACCTTGCAGGATCTGCCCGGCAGAACGTTTGCCTATGTGGACAAGAACAGCGCTTCCGGCTATCTGTATGCAAAGCACAGCATGAAAGAAGCCGGCCTTGATCCGGAATCAATATTTTTGAATGTCACCTTTGCCGGCAGCCATGACCAGGTAATCCAGGGCGTCATAGGCGGCGAATTTGACGCCGGCGCCACTTATAATGAAGCCTATGAGAAAATGCAGAATGCCGGAACCGACATGTCAGGCATTCACATTATTTCCGCCACCGGCAATATCCAGAAGGACGCCATTGCTTTTAGCCGGAATATGGATGCGGAACGTATTTCACTTATAAAGAACGCCTTTTTGAACTTCAGCGATTTCTCCGGCATTACCACTCCGGTAACCGGCTTTGTGGAGGCCAAAGACAGCAATTACGATTTGATCCGCCAGGTACAGAATGCAAAATAAACATTTTAATAACAGAATTTCCTGATGATATCAAAGGTAAAATACCAGAAAAGTGTTAATTATTTCCTTTATCTTCCGATATAATTGATAGGAGTAACGATGGAACCAGGTTACGGACAACCAAATTAATTTTTGCCAAGGAGGGACAATACTATGAGCGTAAACAGTGTAAATAATGTAAATACCAGTACTGCAGCTTATAACAGTACGTCTGTTCAGCAGAATACACAGACTGCTGACAAAACAGACACTTCTAAGAACACTACGAATAACAAAGGCGTTGTATATGAGAAAGGTACATCCTCTAGCGCTTCTTCCACCAAGGGCATCTATTCCAAAGATGAAATTGTAGCTCGTCTGAAGAAAGATGCAGAAGCCAGAACTTCCCAGATGAGAAGCCTGGTAGAGAAGATGATGACCAGCCAGGGTAAGAAAATCGGCCAGGCTGACGATATGTGGAAATTCCTTGCCAGCGGTAAATTTACCGTAAGCGCCGACGTAAAAGCACAGGCACAGGCCGATATCGCTGACGATGGATACTGGGGAGTAGAACAGACCTCCGACCGTATCCTTGAATTTGCTAAGGCTCTCACTGGCGGAGACGCTTCCAAAGCAGAAGAAATGCGTGCTGCATTTGAGAAGGGCTTTAAAGCTGCTACCGGCGCATGGGGTTCCAAATTGCCGGATATTTCCCAGAGAACTTACAAGGCCGTTATGGACAAATTCGATGACTGGGCAGGCGTAAATAAAACAGAAACCGAGACTGAATCATAAAGGGATAAACTCATAAAAACTCAAAGGAGAGAAGCCGGAAGTTTCCGGTTTCTCTCCTTTTCTATCCATGATAGCCATTCTGCCTGTATGCCTGAAGAATTCATAAAATCTTTACATACTCTGTTTTATGAGTATGATATAATAAATCTCATATGTTTCAATCATCAATTCAACACAAAAGGAAGAAACTTCTATGGCGATTATGTTACTTAAAGCTAAGGTTGTGAATCTTAAAGAGACACAACCTTAGCTTATCTAACAATCATTTATTATCTGTTATTTAATTTTTGGCAAATTTTGTTTTAAATACATACCACAATGCACCCGTGATGCATACCGAAGAATAACCGCCGCAGATAATGCCTGCCATTAACGGAAGGGCAAATTCCCGAATGGAGCTGACGCCCAGAATAAACAGCACAAACACCATAATAAAGGTGGTCAGTGAAGTATTGATACTTCTGGACAAGGTCTGGGTAATGCTTCGGTTCGCTATTTCCATCAGAGCCTCCGGATCTTTCTTTTTGCTTCCTCCCAGATTCTCACGGATTCGGTCAAAGATAACGATGGTGGCATTAATCGAGTAACCCACAATGGTCAGCATACATGCAATAAAGGTATTTCCCACGGAAATCCTTACCACTGCATAGAATGCCAGCACCACCAATACGTCATGCAAAAGGGCGATTACCGCACTGCCTGCAAAGCGGATATCTTTAAACCGGAACCAGATATAAATCAACATACAGATGGTTGCTATAACCACTGCCCAGATTGCGTCTGATTTCATCTCATTACTTACTGTGGAACTGATATTCTCAGCAATAATTCCGTCTTCGCTGACATCAAACTTCTCAATCAGCGCCTGGTTTAAAGCTTCACGTTCTGCCAGTTCCAGAGAACGGGTTTTAATTACCACCTGATTGGTTCCCTCAATTTTCTGGGTCTGGACATTAGGATCCCCGGTAACCTCTTCCACAACCGGAACAATATTCTCGTCAATTTCATTGATGGTATAATCCTCATGAAAGGTCACTGTGGTGGAAGTTCCTCCTACAAAATCCAGGCTGTAATTCAGAATATTTCCATCCTTGGAATGATTAATACCCATTCCAACAAAGCCAGCCAGAACCAGCAGCCCTGAGATTGCAAAACATATCATGCGTTTTCCCAGGAAATTAACGGTCTTGCGCTCTGTGGATGAACCGTAATATTTGGCATCCTGTACACCCAACGCATAGAAGCATTTCATCAGCCAGCGGGTCACTACCAATGCGGTAAACATAGATAACACAATACCGATTCCCAAGGTGTAAGCAAAGCCTTTCACAGAACCGGAACCTCTCATTCCCAACACAACCGCTGCAATCAATGTGGTGATATTGCCGTCCACAATAGCAGAAAGGGCTTTCTCATAACCAAGCTTAATGGCCGTATTTACGGTCTTGCCTGCACCGATTTCCTCCCGGATACGTGCAAAAATAATGACATTGGCATCCACCGCCATACCGATGGACAGGATAATACCTGCAATACCAGGCAAAGTCAGCGTAATATCAAAAATCCACAGCGCCCAAACGGTCAGTGCAGAATAAAGCACAAGGGCAAGGCTGGCGGTAAATCCCGGCGCCCGGTACATAACAATCATAAACAGCATAACCAAAAGCAAACCGATAAGAGCCGCTTTCAAGCTGGTGGAAATCGCTTCCTCTCCCAACTGCGCTCCCACTACCTTGGAATGAAGTTCTTCTAATTCCAGGGACAGGGACCCGATACGGATGATAGAGGCCAGCTCCTCTGCAGCTTCAAAGCTCTCCATATGGGTAATCTGGGCTTTTCCCCCGGTGATAGCTTCATCTACCCCTGGTTCGCTGATGGTCTCTCCGTCGTATACAATCGGCATAGTTTTTCCAACATTATCGGCCGTTGCCTTGGCAAATTTTTCCGCTCCTTCGTCGGTCAGTGTCAAATCCACCACATACTGGCGATTTCCCATATTATCTGTGTAAGTGCCGCCCTGGGCGTTCTGGATATCAGTTCCTGAAACAAGTGTTTCCCCGGCTTCATTCTGGAATTCCAAAGAACCCGGCTTGCCCAACTCTTCCAGTATAGCGTTTGCATCGGAAACGCCTGGAATTTCAATATTAATTCTGTCATTTCCTTCCTGATATACCGTAGATTCCGTACTGTACACTTCTACACGCTTCTGCAGCTTGTACACGGTATCTTTCATATCCTCTGCAGAGGGATTTTCATCCACTGCTCTGTAGGTGATGCTGACGCCGCCTGCAAGGTCAAGTCCCAGCTTAATGTTCCGGTTCTCTCCTACACCAACCGTTGAGATAATGGTTCCCGCATACCAGGTCATACCCACCATGATTGCCAGAATCAGAGCCAAAATCCCTGTAGCTTTACTTTTCTTCATGATTCTTTCCTCTCTTACTTTATTCTCCTGCCTTTTGGACATGCTCTGCTGCCCAAAGCCGGCACATTTTCTGCTGCTTGGCCCGGCAGTCAGCCTTCTGTCTCCCCCGCCAATGCAGCTTTTATCATAATGGCGCATTCAATTCGCTTTTTCTGAAGCTCACAGCCGATTTCATAGGTATCTGTTATGCTTCCATGAAAATGATGGGAATTGGCCGCACAGCCGCCGCTGCAATAAAATTTTGCAAAGCATTTCCTGCAGTTTTCTTTGGCATATACATTACAATGCTTAAATTCCTTCTGCAGTTCCTTGTTTTTCACTCCCTCTAACACATTTCCCATCAAAAATTCTTCATTTCCCACAAACTGATGGCAGGGATATAAATCTCCCCAGGGAGTGACAGCCAGATATTCGGTTCCGGAACCGCAGCCGGAAAGCCGCTTTGCCACACAGGGGCCTCCCTCCAAATCTATCATAAAATGAAAGAAATTAAAATCGCGCCCTTCTTTGTGACGGCGGACCATCTCGGCCGCAAGCCTGTCATATTCTTCAAACAGCTGGGGCAGATCTTCTCTGCGCAATGCATACTCTTCTGTGGGAGGCGCTACCACAGGCTCCACAGAAATCTGCTGAAATCCCAAATCCGCCAGATGCAGCACATCCTGAGAAAAATCCAGGTTGTTGTGGGTAAAGGTTCCCCGCACATAATACTTTTCCTGATTCCTGCTTTCTGCAAACTTCTGAAACTTAGGAACAATCAAATCATAACTGCCCGCGCCTTTCCGAAAGGGGCGCATCCTGTCATTGACTTCTTTTCTTCCATCAATACTTAATACCACATTTGCCATTTCCCGATTGGCAAATTCCATAATTTCATCATTCAGCAATACGCCGTTTGTAGTCAGGGTAAACCGGAAATTCTTATTGTGAAGCTTCTCCTGTTCCCGTCCGTACGCAACCAGCTCTTTTACCACTTCGAAATTCATCAGCGGCTCTCCGCCAAAGAAATCAACTTCCAGATTCCGCCGGTTTCCGGATTCTGCAATGAGAAAATCCAATGCCGCTTTCCCCACTTCCAAAGACATCATGGCTCTTCTTCCATGGTACTCCCCTTCTTCGGCAAAGCAGTAACGGCAGGCCAGATTACAGTCATGGGCAATGTGAAGGCACAATGCTTTTACCACCGTGGGCCTGTCCTTAAACTGCTCCATGTAATTTTCATACTCATCACTGGTGAAAAGCTGCTGTTTCTCTGCCAGAGTTTTAACCTCTTCGCAGCTTTCCTCAATGTCCTGTTGGGGATACTTCTGTTTCAGACGGGAGACAATTTCTTCTTTTGAAGTCTCTTTCTCAAACAGGGGAATCACATCATAAGTCACATCATCCACAATATGTATGGCTCCGCTGTTCACATCCAGAACGATATTGTATCCGTTATTTTTATACTGGTGAACCAATGCCGGTTTCCTCACTTTCCATCCTTTTGTGTGCTTCCAAACCTTCCTCATGCATAACGCACAAATGACCGCTCGTTTGATGCGAACGGTCCGGCTTCATTCTTATGTCCAGTCCGGAAGGAAACTTCCTGTTCCGGAAATTATTTGTTCTCACAGCTCTGGTTTCCTACCGTGCAGCTTGTCTTGCATGCAGATTGGCAGGAAGTTTGGCATTCTCCGCAGCCGCCTTTTTTCACTGTGTTCTGTAATCTTTTTGTATTTAATGTCTTTACATGTTTCATTTGAATTACTTCCTTTCTGTTTTCGCTAAGGCAAAGTATATCACAATTTTGCTTAAAAGAAAAGCATTATTTCAAAAATTCCACAGTTGCCCGGGTTTTTAACAGTTCCATAATGCAAAAAGTATCTGCAGGTCTTATAAAACCTGTA
>NZ_SRYA01000064.1 GCF_004793545.1 Petralouisia muris
AACCACTGGAAGGATAACGGTGAGGATTTTTTTCTCCCTGTCAAAGTCCTTTCCAGGGTTTTTCGGGGCAAGTATCTTGCCGGGCTAAAACAGCTATGGGCGGATGGAAAGCTGGAGTTCTATGGAACAGCGGAACCTTACAAAAATCATTATGCTTTCAAACAGCTTTTGGACGCGTGCTATGCCAAAGAATGGATTCCTTATTGCAAGAAGCCATTTCGTGGTGCGGAGTCTGTTATCAAATATCTTGGTAAATACACTCACAGAATTGCCATGAGCAACTACCGCATAAAGGGTATGACGGATTCCACGGTTACATTTACTGTGAAGGATTACAAAAACCATGGGCAGTGGAAGGAACTCACACTTTCCGGGGAGGAATTCATCAGGAGATTTCTGATGCATGTCCCTCCCAAGCGTTTTGTGCGGATTCGGCATTACGGTCTGCTTTCTTCCCGGAATAAAAACAGCAAGATTACACTATGCCGCAACCTGCTTGGCTGTAAGAAATACATTTCCAGGCTTAAGGGTCTTGATGCGCCCGCCATTATCAAGCTGCTCTATAACAAAGATGTCTGCAAATGCTCATCCTGCGGAGGGGACATCATTCCCCTGCCATCTGGCAGGTATTACATAAGACCTGAGCCACACTTATTATGTTGAATACCAGTAGCTGAATATTAAAAAAAGCTTCCTATGGGGGCTTATTCGTGGTGCGCTGGAAATGATTTAAAAAAATTTCTCTCTATATGCACAGGTACCCAACATACTGTTTTGCAAAGAGCGTCAAAATTGAAAGCCCATATGCAGCGGCTACCCGAACGCGCCTTTGTTCAACCAGGAAAAATCGAAACTGATGCAAACGAAAGGGCAGTGACAAGCCGCTGTTTTATGCTGTCCTTGGTATCCCTGTCTATATGCCCGTTTTCAATGGCGGCGATTCGGATTCGTTTGCTGTAATGCCGTAAAACCTCGTCTACGGCTTCCGGCTTCCCGCTAGTCGCCCGGACAATCGTTTCATAGGGAAAAGGTTCGGATTCCCATGTGAAAGCACCTCCATTTCTTTATGCAGGAGTTGCAAAGTCCTGCGGATTTGATACCCGGTCGTACTCCGACAGCGTCTGTACATTTCCCCGATTTCCCGCTGTGTATAATGCCCGAAAAAGTAAAGGAAAATGATTTCCCGGTTTTTCTCCGGCAGAGATAACAGGGCGGCGGCAAGTTCCACATTTGTGAGGATAACTGTCTGATCGCATACCGTAATGTGGCGTTCCTTGTATGCTTCTGTGCAAGGCATAGATGATTCTCCCTTTCTCCCACATGGGGCGGTGCATGGTTTACGGTTGCATTTATGATTCAGAGAGCTGCAAGAGTTTAAATTGTTGCCCTTTGAAATCAAATAGGATTTGACAATGACGGTCGTTTCATTCACATATAAAAAGCTAACATTTCAACGCTTATCTATGATTTTATCAATTAACCCAAAATCCATTGCCTCTGTTGCTGACATATAATTATCACGCTCTGTTGCAAGGGCAATTTCCTCAATGCTTTTTCCAGTATTCCCTGCTAAAATAGAGTTTAGGCGTTCTTTGCTTTTTTGTATATGGTCGGATGTTATTTTTATATCTGTTGCCTGTCCCTGAATGCCATTTCCGTGAATTGCTGGTTGGTGTATCATTATTTCTGCGTTTGGCAAAGCGATACGTTTTCCTTTCGTTCCGCCAGCTAATAAAAAAGCTCCAAAGCTGGCGGCAAGACCAATACAAATAGTTGAAACATCACATTTTATATATTGCATTGTATCATAAATAGCAAAACCGGCTGATACAGAACCTCCGGGACTGTTTATATATAACTGTACATCTTTTTCGGGGTCTTGTGCTTCTAAAAACAACATTTGAGCAATAATCAGACTGGCTGACATATCGCTTACTTCTTCCCCCAAAAAAACAATTCTATCGGATAGTAACCGTGAGAAAATATCATAACTTCTTTCACCACGGCTTGTCTGTTCAATAACATAAGGTATCGTACTCATGCAGCAATCTCCTTAATTCGTGTAATAAATTTGTAACTAGAGACATAAGAATAACACATAGAAATTCTGTTTTGTTTTGGCATAAAGATTCCAATATCCCTATAAATTTTAGGTGGATATAAATATATTTGTTTAAAAGCAAACGAAAATGACTGTTGTGTATCATATCCAGCTTCATACGCAATTTGCATTATTGGCTTATCTGTTTTTACCAGCTTTTCAGCAGCAACAGTGAGCCTGCGGTTTTGTAAATATTTATACATGGTAACTCCTGTATACTCTGTAAAAATGCGATTAAGATAGAATTTGGAATAACCAATATTTTTTGATATATTATCTAAGTTGATTTCTTTCTCTAAATTCTTCTCAATATAATCTATGACTTTTTTTACAACTTCTTTTTGGTCTTTCATCATATATCCTCCTTGCGTTCTTATCTATTATAGCAAGTTTAAATATACGTGTCTTAATAAAAAATGCTATTTTGGTACCAAATTTTAAAATTTATATTCTTTGATATGAGGAATGAGAGGGATTCCATAATGCTTGTTTTTTGGTCTTTGATTTCTTTGGTTCGGAATAGTGTGGTGCTGGCGGTCTGTTTCTTGTTTTCGGTTGCTTGCTTCTTTACCGTACATGAGCATTTGCACCCGGATTATCATTGCCATAGCCTTCCAGAAGGTTAATGACGCCCATATGCCCATGCCTGCTTCGATTGCTGTTACGACTGTCTTTAATCCTGTAAACACCGAATAAAGTGATATTTACAGTAGAATTGTTCTGTAGATTGGGATTGTTATTAAGGAATCATAATGCTTCATTAGAATCTTCAAAAACGATTTTTGATGCTCCGACAGAGTTCCGTTTACAGACATAAGAATTTCATCTATACGGTTTCTTGTCTTTGTTTTCAGGCAGGAGCCTAAAGCATCCCGGTCGATCCGGCTATGCTCCATTAAATGCAGGATGATATTCCTGCCAGAAGCGCCAAAAATATCGGAAATGAAGGAGGACAATCGGAAACCGGAGCTTTGTAAAAACTTTTCAGCCCTGTTCTTCTGGGATGTGATGTCACGGATGACGCTCTTACGGTAACGGTTTAAATCGCGGAATTCACGGATTCTTTTTTCGGGAATAAAGCTGCCGTTCAGGAGCCCGGCCTGCAGGAGGGTGGATATCCATTCAGAATCCCGCATGTCTGTCTTTTTGCCGGGAACGTTCTTCATATGTCGGGCATTAACAACCAGCAGAGTAATATCACCAGAGAAAGCATCCTCCAATATTTCGTAAATGGGCATCCAGTAAATGCCGGTGCTTTCCATGGCAACATGGCGGCAGTTTTGAGAAACAATCCAGTCCCGTAAGGCAATCATATCAGGGATCAGGGTAGTGAATTCACGGATTTCAGAGTGTGTCGGTTTACCCAAAGGGCCAGTCAGGATACATGCAACAATTTTTTCTTTGTGGACATCCAGACCACAGGAAATTTCCAGAAGGTCTTTCATGCAGAGCATCTCCTTTGTAATAGAATTGGCAGGAGATTAGCCCGAGATAATGCGGACTTTGCTACTCGTGCTATCCATAAAAGGCGCGACAATATGCTGTGCTCAAGGGCAAAATATTTACGTTGAAAAACGGGGTGCAAATCCTCCAAAGTGCGATCAAACTTATTCCTGCCTGAGACTATTATAAACCAAGGGAGCCAAAACAGTAGTGGAGCAGTCCCCCATTAGCGCATGAGATAGGTTTATTTTTATAGGAACTTTTTCGGAATCTGAAATTTCCGGCTACGCACGTTCCTGATGCATGAGCAAATTTTTATAGGAACTTTTTGTAGACGGGTATCCACACTTTTAATGGTTTTAGGAAAATGTTCCCATAAGAATTTTGTTCAAGTTACAGATTCAGAAAACTGTGGATGCCCTATATTCTGATGGTGTATTCCCCATTACCTTCTTGAATACTTTCACAAAATAATTATTGTCCGTATAACCGACATAGCTGCTGATTTCCTGGACAGGCAGGTTTGTCTCTCTAAGCATTTCGGCAGCCTGGCGGCATCTTAAGTCCGCGATGTATTGTGTTATGGTTCGTCCGGTTTCGTGCTTAAAGATTTTGGTAAGATGGGAGGACGAATAGTCTGATATCTGACACAATATGTCCATGTTAATATTCTGTGTATAATTCAGGGAAAGATATTCCACAACCTTAACAATTGCAGGAGAGTAACCACTGGTATTTATCAGGTGGTCACGTACTGCAGTTGTCAGTTCAATTAACATTTCATAACAATATTGTCCCTGTTTGTTAATGTCGTCAATACCAGAGAGGCGCTGGACAGATTTCTGTGTAATCTGGTCAATCGTGATGATGGACAATCCGCTTTGCTCCGCTGCTTTTCGGGCCAGTGCGCGCAGGATGGAAATGGGGCTTTGATAGACTGGACTGCGGAACAGATCAACAAGGGAAGAGGATCCGTTCTGCATTTCGTCATAAGCCTGAATGATACTTTCAACCTCACCTTTCTCAATTAGTTTTAAAAGGCGGTTTTCTACATGGTAGCGGTGATAGACTGCACTGTAGTCAATGGAATCCTGCCGATACGTTTTCGGTTCCTTCGGTTCTTCCTGAAATCCCAGAAGTCTTCGGTATGTATACTCTTGCAAAAGCGGATCAAAGGATACCATACATGCAGTGACAGTGCGTTGGATTTGATAGGTGCTAAGCAGTGGCATGGCAGTATAGTATAACTTGATAGAAGTTGCATAAGACGCAGGCATTTTGTTTTCAATCAGGATATTTTGCATTTTTTCATCGGAATACTCTGCCCTTACATAAGGTCCAATTAGGAAAATCTTCTTTTTAAATTGAAAGAAAAACAGGCACACATCGAGTTTGTCCACGATTTCATAGAAGGTTGTGTCATTCATGGAACCCAGTAAATAGGAGAGGGAATTAACAGTAAACATCGGCTGCAGAGCTTTCTGGAAACAGCAGGCATCCTCAAAAGCGGCTAGTGTCCTTATATCATTGTCGTGTATTATGACCTCTGCATTTAGGAGATTGTGCAGAAGTTTTCTAAATAATTCTAAATCCATCGTTTTATTACCCTGTGAGATTGCCGTAGGTTATTAGGGACAGTTAACTTTCTATTGTCATATATTCAATTTCAGTATACCATACTCTTTGCTTTTTTCAACGTTGCTTTTTCTAACTGTATTCGGAAAAATATGAAATAAAATGAAAAAATTCTATAAGTGATTAAATATTTCTAATAGTTTTTTGGTTTTAAGATATAATAGAGTTAGCAATAGCGGTTTTATGTATGTGATTAAACAGAAAAGATTTAAAAAGGACAAGAGCCGGGAGGAAGAAGGAGGTATTGTGTTATGCAACGAATTGACTTTAATGAATCATGGGAGTTTTTTAATGGTAAAGATACTATGATTGTAAATCTGCCTCATGATGCTATGCTTTATGAAAATCGTGACCGTACAAATCCATCGAGCGGTGCCGGCGTATATTTTGGTGGAAACAGATATTCTTACAGAAAAAAGTTTCAGATAAATGACTGCGGGGAAAAGAACCTGATCTTGTAGTGCGAGGGTATTTATCAGAATGCCAGCGTGCTAGTGAATGGAAATCAGGCTGCGCAAAGACCTTACGGTTATGTCAATTTTTATACAGATTTGACGCCATATCTGTGTGAAGGAGAAAATGAAATCGAAATCATAGCGGATAATGCAGATACACCGAACGCGAGATATTATTCAGGTGCGGGTATTTATCGTGAAGTTCATCTCCTGACAGCGGGAAATTCTTACATAACGCCGGAGGGCATAAAAATTACCACAAAGAGTCAGGATGCAATCCGCAGTTCCCATAATCCGATTTCAAAGGCTTTTCTGGATGCCTGTGATGAATATGGACTTTATGTGATGGATGAAACATGGGATTACTGGCTTATTTGCAAAAATCCGTATGACCAGGCGAATGAGAGTTTCAAAAGCTGGTGGAAGAGAGATGTTGACTCTATGATTGGAATTGATTTTAACCACCCGTCGGTGATTATGTATTCGATAGGGAACGAGATTTCAGAACTTGGTACGCAGGAAGGGCAGACCCTTTGTGCATAGATTGCAGGGTATGTAAAAGAAAAAGACGCTACACGCGCAGTGACCTGTGGGATTAACCTGATGCCGACAAGCGCCATTTATAATGTAATGATGAACAAAATGGGCGGCATTGTTGATAAAACAGCTGCAACGAAAGGCGCTTATTGCAGTGCGCGCAGGATATAAAGAGGGGGATATCGCGGTTACAGTGAAAGCAGGAGACCTGGAAACCAAGACACTCACGATTCGGGTCAGGATGTGAAAATGTTATTTTATATTAAAAAAATATAAAAAGACAATATAATAGTTCTAAAGATAAGTAATTTTTTCTAACGGTTTTCTCTGTTTTTAAGTATAATACAGTTAGCAATAATAGTTAAGGAACTGTAGAAAATAAGTGACACATCTTGACTTGTCTATTTCTCCCATAGCACAGCACAAAAAGTCTCGTCGTAGCCTTCTATGCCTACGTTTTTTGTACCGCACTCTCGAAGAAATATCCTGCGCAATCTGCATCACTTATTTTCCTGCATTCCTAAGAAGTATACACATGTACAAAAAAGGAGAAAACAAAATGGAAAAAAAAGAGAAACTTACACAGAGCCAGATTGACGGCGTGGAGTACCGCCGCGCGAAATTGTGGCAGATCATTCTGGTCGCTTCCAGCGGCATGGTCAGTATGGGATTTTACTGTCTGATCGGGCTCGCAAACTACTCGGCCAACATTGGCTTTGGGATCGCGACGGTTGCCGTAGGAGGGATTTTGACGTTCACCCGCGTTTTTGATGCGATCACGGATCCATTGCTTGCTTTCATTTATGATAAGGTAAATACACGCTTTGGCAAGGTCCGAATCCTGCTTGTCAGCGGCTGGCTTGTGATGGTTCTCGCAACGTTGCTGATGTACAGCTGGGCGGCTGGCAAAGGGCATGGATTTATCGTCTTTGTGCTGCTGTACATGCTTTATATTATCGGCTATACGCTGTATAATATAACAGGACAGACGTTGTTTGCCCTGATGACAAACGATCCGAAACAGCGGCCGATGGTGGGTGTGTGGAGCACAATTTTTAACTATGTGGTTCCGATTGCCCTGAATATGGTTTACTATGTGGCGCTGATGCCAAAATACGGCGGTTTCAACCTGGAATTTCTGACTGCTGTCTGCTGGGCGACTATCGCGGTATCCGCTGTGGGGCTTGTGACAACGTGTATCGGTATATCGGAGTTCGACAAGCCGGAGAATTTTGTGGGTACGACGGCAAAGAGGGAAAAGCTCAGGATCAAAGACATGGTGGAGGTATTGAAGAACAACCGTCCTTTACAGTGCTATATCGCATCCGGGGCTTCTGACAAGATCGCACAGCAGGTGGCAAGCCAGTCCATCATCAGTACAATGCTTGGAGGGATTGTCATTGGCAATATGTCCATCTCCACGACTCTGAGCACGGTGAGTATCATCCCTTCCATTCTTTTTGCCGTGGTGGGGGCAAAATATGCCGGGAAGCATGGCAATAAGAAGACTATTATTACATGGACCTATATGTGTATTTATGTGACCTGCGCAATGATTCTTTTCTTTGTTTTCTTACATATTGGTGGAAGTACGCGCAGTATTTCAACAGCCCTGCCGCTTATGGCAATCTATGTAATTCTGACGCTGGCGCTAAACGGTACGAAGATGTGCGTGACCACCGGCAATAATGCTTTCATGGCGGATGTTATTGATTATGAGTTGGATCGTGGAGACAAATACATTCCGGCAGTGGTATCCGGCGTCTATAGTCTGATTGACAAGCTGGTATCTTCTGCGGGCGCACTGATCGCGACCGGTGCGGTGGCGCTGATTGGCTATACAGAGACCATGCCACAGCCTACAGATGAGCTGACGGGCGGCATTTTCTGGATGACCCTGGCACTGATGTATGGTTTTCCGCTGCTCGGATGGGTAATCACCCTGATCGCCATGAAGTATTGCTCTTTGGATAAAGAAGAGATGGTGGAGGTCCAGAAGCGCATAGCGGATAAGAAAGCGGCCGCATTGAAAGAAAGATAGGCAAATGGGAAAAGGGAAAAAAGTCCATGATAATTGAGAGCAGGGAGTTTGGGCGCATCGAAGTGTCAGATATTCCATTGCCGGAGGGAATTGACGCTGACGCAAACGGAACATATACATACGCAGGCAGGGTGCTTGCCGCGGTCAGGGTGCGGGAGAAAGACAGGGACTGGTACCGGGTCTTTACGATGGAAGATGACGGGACAAAAGTTTGCGAACTGTTTGACGGGATTATACGTGAGAAAAAAGGTGCAAACGGCATCCGCTGGATGTGCTATGCGGATAACAAAAGGATACTGCTGGGAGACTATGTGCTGGAATGCATGTCCGATCTGGATCATTGTATGTCCTCAAAACTGGTGGATGTCGTGCTGCCAAAAGAAGTCGCAGAGATTCCCGGCGTCCTTATGCGGTGGTCGGAACCTAGAGCCCGATCCTGAAAACGAAGGTTTTTACCGCAGGAATGTGCAGCGTGGCGGGGAGGTTAAGCAGTTTGTGCGAGGCGGGCGGGGAATCACGCTTGCGGGCGGCGGACGGAGTATCAGCGAAAGCACCCTGCAGATGCTGGACAGCGAAGCGTTCTGCCAGATTACAGATACGCTGGGTTATGAGGAAACTGCGATTTTTTCCCCGGATGAACGGTATGCCATATGTATGTCGCCAAGATTTTCACCAGAAACGGACTGCGGTGTACTGGGTGTGGTTCCGCTGTATAACGATATTGCAACACGGGGCAGATACCTCAATGCATTGTACCAGTATGCGGTTGCCGGTGTTCGCTTTAGGCGGGCTGGAAATATTGGCTCTGTACTGATTGATACAGTGCGTTCCATGAAGGGAGGCCGGGCGTATGAGAGTGTCAATCTGAGCGATCCTGATGGGAAGTGGGTTTACTATTCACCGATGAGCTGGCATCCTGACAGCACCCGTGCAATGTGGAATGAGAGCACCAGACTCTGCGAGGGAAATGTGAAAAGCAGGCTGCGCCAGTGCCGTCTGCTGGACAGGGAGCCCTCTGCGCCGGTGCCGGTTTTCAGGACGCCGGACAGAAAGGAAATACCATATGCCATGCCTGTCTCGTGTGCAGGAAAGCAAGCAAAGCCCAAACTACCCTTGAAAATCAAAGGGATAGGGGGTGGAGTTGTGACTAATGCCTGCACGGATGCCGATACATATGAAACGCTGTATGAAAATTACAGTGAGGACGGCAGGACATTTTATAACGGATGGATCAGGGTAAAAGCTCCTGAAAATATGTTTATGCCGGGAGAGACAGTGATTGAGAGTGATATCCGTGTAACGGGTAAACATACAGGCAGAATGAACCTGCGTATCGCATTGCAGTCGGATGAGCAGTTCCAAGTCTGCCTGGACAGAAGTCTGGATGAGAAAGGGGAGCCCAGGAGCGCTGGTTTTGCAGAGTATGACGGAATCAGAAGAAATGTGGCGGATATGGCAGACTGACAGTTATGAAAGTTGTTTTTTATTTTTCAGAAAGGAGAAGTCAGGATTATGGTAAGAATCACGGACGAAACAATGCAGCCCTTTGAGAAGGAGCATATTGATGCGGTCAGGAAGGCTGCACCGGAGTGCACGCTGTTCCTGAAAAGAGACGGCACTCTGCCATTAGACGCACCCTGCCGGGTGGCATTGTACGGAAGCGGTGCAAGGAAGACTATTAAGGGCGGAACCGGTTCAGGAGATGTAAATGTGCGCCATTTTGTAACAATAGAAGAAGGACTTCAAAAAGCAGGATTTGAGATTACGACAAAAAAATGGCTGGATGAGTATGATGCGCTTCTTGTCAGCAGGCGTGCAGAATTTGTGAGACAGGTAAAGGAAGAGGCAAGGCAGCTCGGAATAAACCCTGTAATGTACTGCATGGGGAAGGCTATGCCGGAACCGGGGTATGAGTTTGCACTGGACGCCGGAGGTGAGATGGCAGTATATGCGCTTGCCAGAATCTCCGGGGAAGGTGCGGATCGTGCCATGGTGGCGGGTGATATCAGTCTGTCAGAGACAGAGATCCAGGATATCCTGGCATTGAATAAAAAATATGAAAAGTTTGTCCTTGTGCTTAATGTGGGCGGCATGGTGGATCTGGAACCTGTGAAGGATGTGAAAAATATCCTTCTGCTAGGGCAGCTCGGAACACCGACGGGGGACGTCCTTGCAGACTTGCTGCTTGGAAAGAGTTATCCTTCCGGCAAACTTGCCATGACATGGGCGCCGATCGGGAAATATGCGTCCACGAAAGGATTTGGTGACATGGATGACACACTTTACACAGAGGGCATTTATGTGGGATACCGCTATTTTGACACAGTTCATGAAAAGCCAGATTTTCCGTTTGGCTATGGGCTGTCCTACACGAATTTTGAGATGGCAGTAAAGGATACTGTCGTGGAAACGGGAAAAATTACCGTGACGGTGGAGGTCAGAAACACAGGGACATTTGCCGGAAAAGAAACGGTACAGGTATATTACTCCGCACCGGCAGGGAAGTTGGATAAGCCCTATCAGGAGCTTGCCGCCTTTGGCAAGACGAAGGAACTGCGCCCGGGGGAATGTGCGAATGTAACGCTTGGATTTAATATAGTGGATATGGCGTCCTATGATACAGAATTATCGTCTTACATATTAGAAGGTGGAAAATATATAATACGCGTCGGAAATTCATCTGAAGATGCGGTTCCCTGCTGTAAGGTAGTCCTGGACGAAACTGCGGTAATCAGAAAAGTGAAAAATATCTGTCCGGGATGTACTTTCAAGGATTTTGTTCCGGAAACGGAGACGGACGCGGCATCTGAAACTGTAAAAGACAGAAGTATGGCAGACATACCGGTTCATCGGATTTGGGCGAAAGATATGCCACAGGAGATTGTGGTTTATGATGAAATGCCCCGTGAGCAGGCAGGAAATGCGTGTACATGGGAGGATGTAAAGAACGGAAGAAGTACAATCGATGAATTTGTGGGCTCACTAAATGAAAAACAGCTTGCATACCTCAGTATCGGTCTGTTTGAGGATCATGCAGGGATGGGGTCCATTGTCGGCGCCGCGGCGCAGTCTGTGGCAGGTGCGGCTGGTGAGAGCAGCCAGCGGTTACAGGATTTAGGAGTGCCATCGCTTGTGATGGCGGACGGACCCGCGGGGCTGAGACTCTGTACAAAATATAAAGTCGTGGACGGAAAGGCAAAGGGTGTTGACAGCCCACTTGCAGGGTTTACGGACTTTCTGGACGCAGAGCAGCTCAGACAGATGGCGGCGATGGCGCCCAGACCGAGCGAGGAAGAACTTGCCGCACCGCTCAATTATATGTACTGTACGGCCATTCCGATTGGAACGGCGCTTGCACAGTCCTTCAGCGAGGAAGTGTGCAGGATGTGCGGTGACATCGTGGGGGATGAGATGGAAAAGTTTGGCATCCATCTCTGGCTTGCGCCAGCCATGAACATACAACGTTCCCCGTTGTGCGGACGGAATTTTGAGTATTATTCAGAAGACCCGCTGGTGAGCGGCCGTCTGGCGGCTGCAGTGACCAAAAGCGTACAGGCACATAAGGGCTGTGGTGTCACGGTGAAGCATTTTGCACTGAATAATCAGGAGACAAATCGCACGGCGTCCAACAGTATTGTCAGCGAGAGGGCAATCCGGGAGATTTATTTAAGGGGATTTGAAATCTGTGTACGGGAGGCACAGCCCCATACACTTATGAGTTCTTACAATCTGGTGAATGGCGAACATACCTGTAACAGCAGGGATCTCCAGACGCATGTACTAAGGAATGAATGGGGATTTGAGGGCATGGTAATGACGGACTGGTATGCGGCTGGCAGTACCATGCTGGGCATCAACAAAGGGGAAAGTAAGCATCCGGCAGGTTCGTCCGCAGGTTGTATTCATGCAGGAAATGACCTTGTCATGCCAGGTATGCAGGCAGATCTGGATGATATGATGGATGCGCTGTCCAATCCGGAGCATGCGTATCCGATCACCAAAGCACAGCTGCAGGTGACGGCGAAGAGAGTGTTGGAGATGGTGTTAAAACTGACGTGACAGCGCATGGTAGAAAATACAGCGCGGGATATTATAAAACCTGAATCCGTGAGCCTTGCCACAAATTATTTCCTGTAATTCCATATAATTACGGCGCTTATACGTTATTTTACCGGATTGATTTTTTCACCCGCCAGGTGAAAAAATCAGAGCATTTTGTTTTGCTTATGGTATACTGGAATCAGAAAAAATACTTAGTTCCGGAGGTCGCCATGAGAAAAATATTTCCGTTGAATTCACAAATGAACGCATTATCCCAAGCGGCGGGCTTGCTGTTGTCGGTGCAATCCTCGGCAAAGGAAATCCCTGTCTGAAACGGACGGTAAAACGCCGCAGGCGCAGGACGGCAATCAATAACCTGGCCAACATGGCGCGCCACATAACGGAACACGCGCGAAAACTGGTTATAGGACTGGGAAAGAGCAATGTCTGGCGGGAAGCATTCCAATATGTACACTATGCCTTAGAAGATTTTGTCCTGTAGGGCATCCAACAACAGAATATCTGAACCGCGGGTTTCTGTATAAAGGAACTCCTGCAAATCATGCCATTTTTGCAGGATTATTGGGTATTGCTTTGCAAAAAACAAACAATGCGCTTTCATTTACATCAAACAGTTTTCTCCAAAATAGTTTTGCGGTTAGGCTTACGGATTCAGGTAAAGGGTAAAGGAGCAGTGAAAATGGCAAGAATTGTTAATAAGATAAACGAACAATGGGAGTTCGAGAAACAGGGGAAGACAACAGATATCAGTCTTCCGCACACATGGAACGCAGAGGACGGGCAGACAGGACCAGAACTGTACTTCCGCGGCATCTGCACTTACCGCAAGCATCTGAAGAAGCCGGAACTGGCGTCGGGACAGCAGGTTTATATTGAGTTCCGAGGCGTCAATTCTTCGGCAGATGTCCGTATGAACGGAAAAGAGCTTGCGCATCATGATGGAGGGTACTCCACTTTCCGGGTTAATATTACGGACGCAATGGAAGAGGACAACACGCTGGAAGTTCTGGTGGACAATGCGCCGAATACAAAAGTTTATCCGCAGAGGGCGGACTTTACGTTCTATGGAGGCATTTATCGTGATGTCTATATGATTATTGCAGACCAGTCGCATTTTGATCTGGATTATTATGGCGGAAGCGGATTCCGGATCACGCCGGAGGTAAACGGGGAAAGTGCGGTGGTCAGCTTCGACACATATTCTGTGGGGGAGGCCGAGAAGATTGTTGTCTCCATCGCGGGAGTTGGGGAGACAGAGCTTGCACTGGAAACCGCTGACGGGAAAACATATGGAAAAGGCAGCATTGATATAGCAAATGTGCATCGGTGGGACGGCGTGGACGACCCGTATTTGTATGAGGTGACGGCAGTGCTGTACCGCGGCGGCGAGGCGGTGGACGCGGTCACGGATCGCTTCGGGTGCAGAGAATTTCGTTTTGATGCGAAGGAGGGCTTTTTTCTGAATGGAAGGCGATATCCGCTGCACGGCGTTTCACGTCATCAGGACAGGCTTGGCGTGGGAAATGCGCTCACGCGCGAAATGCATGAGGAGGACATGGAGCTGATTCTCTCCATGGGCGCCAACTCCATACGTTTGGCACACTACCAGCATGACCAGTATTTTTATGATTTGTGCGATGAGAAGGGAATCGTCGCATGGGCGGAGATTCCATATATCACAATCCATATGGATACCGGCAGGGAGAACACGATCCGGCAGATGAAGGAACTGATCACGCAGAACTACAACCATGCATCGATTGTATGCTGGGCGCTCTCAAATGAGATTTCACTCCAGGGCGTGACGGAGGATTTAATAGAAAACCACAGGATTCTGAATGATCTGGTGCATGAAATGGACAGGACGAGGGTTTCCGCGATGGCAAACCTGTTTCTTCTTGAGACAGACAGCCCGCTGGTTTCGCTCCCGGATATCCGCGGCTATAACCTGTATTATGGCTGGTATGTCGGGGAGATGGAGGACAATGACGCGTTTTTTGATGATTTTCACCAGAAATATCCGAATACGGCAATCGGATTAACCGAGTACGGGGCGGATTCCGTCATCACGCTGCAGTCGCCAAAACCGGAAAAAGGCGACTACACGGAGAGCTATCAGGCGGTTTATCATGAGCATATGCTGGAAATGTTTGCAGCAAGACCGTACCTGTGGGGGACATATGTGTGGAATATGTTTGAGTTTGCAGCCGCAGGAAGGGACGAGGCCGGCGATCCGGGCAAGAACCACAAGGGGCTTGTCACATTTGACCGCAGACAGAAGAAGGATGCTTTCTATATATATAAGGCATGGTGGAGCGCGGAGAAGTTTGTCCATCTGTGTGGTAGACGGTATCATGACAGGGTGGAGGAAACGACGGAGATTAAGGTGTATTCCAATCTGGAAAAGATTGCGCTGTATGTGGACGACAAATTCTTTGCGGAGCAGGAGGGGCAGCATGTATTCAGGTTCCAGGTGCCGATTGATGGTGCGCACAGGATCAAAGCGATGGGCAGATGTGAGGACACTGCCTTTGAGGACTGCATGGAGATTGCAAAAGTGGACGCGCCGAACCCTTCGTATTTTATGTCGCTTGACAAGGTGCGCAATTGGTTTGACGCGCCTGAGGACAACGGGGAGGATAAAGAAGGATATCTTTCCATTAACAGTACGATGGCGGAGATTCAGGCGACCGAGCAGGGCGCCGCACTGCTTGCGGGCATGATGAGCCAGATGACAGGAAAGACAGCAGGAGGAATGGGCGAAGGCGTAGAAATACCGGAGGCAATGCAGAAGATGGTAGCCAGACAGCCGTTAAAGAAACTATTACAACAGGGCGGAATGGATCTGGAGCCGGAAAAGCTTCAGCAGCTCAACGCAGCATTGAATCAGATACCAAAGAATTAAGGAGGATCAGTATGAGCAAATTTTCAAGTGATTTTCTGATAGGCGCTGCTACAGCGGCGCACCAGGTGGAAGGAAATAACATCCACAGCGATTACTGGGCGATGGAGCACATGGCGCACAGCACGTTCAACGAGCCATCGTTGGATGCAGTGGATCATTATAACAGATATGAGGAAGACATTAAACTGATGGCGCAGGCGGGGCTTTCTGCATACCGTTTTTCAATCGAGTGGGCGCGCATTGAGCCGGAGGAGGGAAAGTTTGATGAGACAGCGATTGCACATTACAGGAGTGTGCTTGAGTGCTGTCATGCAAACCATATCACCCCGATTGTGACAATGATGCATTTCACATCGCCAGTCTGGGTGATCCAAAATGGCGGCTGGGAAAATGAGCGCACAGTTGATGCGTTTGCGCGTTATTGCGGATATGTAGTGGAACGGCTAGGTGACCTGATGGGTTATGTGGTCACGATCAACGAGGCAAACATGGGTCTCCAGGTGGCGGCGATTGAGGAGCGTTACAGGAGGCAGATGATGGCAAAGATGAGCCAGATGCAGGCGCAGGGGCTGGAAGGCGCAGCACAGATTGGTATGAATTTCAATACCATGATGGAGAACATGCAGCTGCAGAAACAGGAGAACAAAGATGTATTCGGAACGGAGGAACCGCAGAATTTCGTTTCGGGGAGAACCGCTGAGGGGGACATCCTCGTCATGCGGGCGCACCAGGCGGCGAAAAAGGCAATGAAGGCAGCAAAGCCGGAGCTTAAGATCGGACTGTCGCTTTCCCTGCACGATATTCAGGCGGCAGAGGGCGGTGAGGAAAATGCACTGCATGAGTGGGATGAGGAGTTTTCCCATTATGTTCCCTATATTCTGGACGATGATTTCTTCGGCCTGCAGAATTATACGAGATCTATTATTGGTGTGGACGGCATCAAGCCAGTACCGCAGGGGGCGGAAACGACGCAGATGGATTATGAATTTTATCCGGAGGCGTTGGAGCATGTCATCAGGCGCGTTTCCAGGGAATTTGGTGCAATCGGGAAAGAAATGCCTGTCATGGTTACGGAGAACGGTATCGCGACGGAGGATGACACAAGGCGAGTGACATTTATCGGACGGGCAACGGACGGTGTTGCTGCGTGCATGCGGGACGGGATTCCGGTTCTTGGATATATGTACTGGTCGCTGATGGATAATTTTGAATGGCAGAAAGGCTTTTCTATGAAATTCGGATTGATTGCGGTTGACCGTGCGACGCAGGAGCGCATGCCGAAACCAAGTCTGGAATTCCTGGGGAAACAAAAACATTAAGAAACAAAAACATTAAGAAACACTAAGGCAGCAAAGGACGAAGCCTAAGAGTTTCTTAATGTTTTATAATATACATTCTTCAGAAGATCAGAGAATCAAGGAGTGTGGGAATATGGCGAAAAAAGCGGTACAGCAGATTATGCTGGGAACGGTCACAAAAAATGAAGCACAGACAAGGGAAACGCTGAAGGCAATTAAGGCTGCCGGTTATGACGGGATCGAGTTGAACGGGTTTATGATCAGGCAAACGTCTTTTCTGGTGCGGGCAATGACAAAGGCTGCCGGTATGCCAGTCGGAAAGGGCGGAAACTATGACTGGAACGGACTGCTGCGCGACGCAGGCCTTATAGTGGTAAGTGTTCATGAGGACCTTGGAAGCATCAAACGCGATCCGGATGCAGTGATTGCGGAAGCTCAGAAATTTGGTACGGATAAGGTCGTGATCACTGGTATGTACCGGTTTGACTATTCTGACCGCGAAGCGGTCAAGGCGCTTGCCAGTGACTTGAATACATCTGGCGAAATTCTGAAAAAAGCGGGAATACAGCTTCTCTACCACAATCATAACTGTGAATTTCGGAAAGTGGATAAAAAAATGACGGCATATGATTATATCATAGAAAATACAGATGACATATGTGTCAGTTTTGAGCTGGATTCCTACTGGCCAACGGAGGCAGGAGTGTCTGCACTTGTACTGATGAAAAAGCTTGGCACACGCATGAAACTCTATCATATCAATGATAGAGGGACGCGCGTGTCAGGTCCGTCCATGACACCGATCCTCAAATCCGACAGCATGGAACTTGGCTATGGAAACATGGATTTGGAGAGCTTGATCAGACAGGCGTTGTCGGTCAATGTCGATGCTGTAATACTCGAGAGCCACAAAAACTGGGTGGACAAATCACCAATTAAGTCACTACAGATGAGTGCGGAATTTTTAAATCGTTTTATAACAGATATCAAATAAAAAAGGTATAGGAGGAAGGTTATGAAATATTATTGCAATCCAATCAATGTTCCTTATCGCTATCAATTTAATATGGATCCAAGATCAAACGGAAAACTGCAGATTGACAGGGAGGCGGCAGATCCGTCCATGATCTTGTTTCAGGGAAAGTATTATATGTTCGTATCAATGAACCTGAGTGTGTGGGTGTCCGAGGATATGGCGCACTGGGAGGCGCACAGGCTGCCTGAAAACCTGCCATTGTATGACTATGCCCCGGACGTGCGCGTGGTCGGGGAGTACGTGTATTTTTCCGCTTCCAAAAAGGGCGAAGTCTGCAATTTTTACCGTACAAAGGACATTATCAACGGACCATATGAGGAGATTCCGGGGACATTTGACTTCTGGGACCCGAACCTCTTCTGTGACGACGATGGCAGAATCTATTTTTACTGGGGCTGTTCAAACATCACACCGCTGTGGGGCGTGGAGCTGGAACCGGAAACCATGCAGCCGAAGACAGAGCGGATCGTGCTGATCGAGGGGGACGGTTACGAGAGAGGCTATGAGCGCATGGGTGTGGATAACTGCGAGTTTCCACGTAGTGAGGCGGAAGTAGAGCAGATGTTCCAGGGCTTTCTGAAGCAGAGCGGTACGCCTGTGGAGCAGCTTTCCCAGCAGTATATTCCGCAAATCAGGGGTATGTTCACACGCAGGCCCTTTATCGAGGGTCCGTGGATGGACAAGCATGACGGGAAGTATTATCTGCAGTACGCATGTCCCGGCGCAGAGTACAATGTTTACGCGGATGGAGTCTATGTGGGGGATACGCCGCTCGGACCGTTTACACTGGCAGCGAACAATCCATATTCATATCACCCGGGCGGTTTTATGCCGGGCGCGGGGCACGGCTCCACGATGCGGGACAGAAACGGAAATCTCTGGCACACATCAACCATGCGTATCAGCGTCAACCACCAGTTTGAGCGTCGCGTGGGAATCTGGCCTGCAGGTTTTGACAGGGACGGTGAGCTTTTCTGCAACCAGAATTACGGTGACTGGCCGGTGGCGGTGGATGAGAACGGCTGTGACGCATGGCGTGAACCGCAGTGGTATCTGCTGAATTACAAAAAGCCTGTGACAGTGTCCTCCTGTGCGGAGGGCAGCGAACCGGGCATGGCGGTAAATGAGGATGCAAAGACGTGGTGGCGGGCGGCTTCTGCGGAGCGCGGACAATGGCTTGCTGTCGATCTGGAGAAAGTGATGGACGTCCGGGCAATTCAGATCAATTTTGCGGATGACCGGCTTCCGATCGCGTCTCCGGGAAAAATACAGGGTTCAGCTACACAGCCAAGGTATATCGAGGAACGTGATTTGATTACCCGGTGGATTCTGGAAGGATCGCTGGACGGAAAGGAATATTTTGTGCTCGAGGATAAGTCGGAAGCCATGACAGACCTGCCGCACGATTTTATTGTCAGGGAGGATGGCATCAGGGTGCGCCATGTGAAACTGACAATCTTACAGATTCCTTATGATGTGCCACCGTGCATTTCCGGCCTGAGGATTTTTGGCATCGGTGGCGGCGGGAAGCCGCAAATTCCGGAATACAGCATGCACAGAAGTGACGACCGGCTGGATTTGCTGGTGGACATCGAAAATACAGGGGATTCCACAGGTTATAACATTTTATGGGGACATGCGGAGGATAAGCTTTACCACAGCTATCAGGTTTATAAGGACGATGGTGCGCAGACACACAAAAGAATTGGTGCACTGGTGAAAGGGCAGGATTATTTTGTGCGTGTTGATGCATTTAATGAGAATGGGATTACCCATGGAAAGGTGACAAGATTATGAGAGCCATCAATTTAAAGACGGAGCATCTGACAGACCCTATCGGGATTGATATCGCAAAGCCGTACCTGTCATGGACGTGTGAGGACGGAATCACACAGACGGCTTATGAAATAGAGGCTTGGGAGAACGAGAACTTATTGTGGGGCAGCGGCAAAGTTTCCGGTTCGCAGATGCATGCCGTTTTGGAAAAAGAGCTGCAGAGCAGACAGCGCGTTAGCTGGCGGGTGCGTCTCTGGGACGAGACGGGACGTAAGGGCGAGTGGAGTGTGCCTGCCCTCTTTGAGACAGGTATCATGGATAAAGCGCTTTTCAAGGCGGCATGGATTAATCCGGAACTTGTCTGCGACCTGGAAGTCCACAAGCCTGCAAGCTATCTGAAAAAGAGTTTTCAAGCCACAAAGGGAAAGGTGGCAAGGCTTTACATTACCTGCCACGGACTGTACGAGGCATATATCAACGGAAAGCGCGTTGGTGAATTTGTGCTTGCTCCTGGCTGTTATAACTATGACCGGAAAGTGGCATATCAGACGTATGATGTCACGGATCTGATTCAGGATGGGGAGAATCTGGCAGAGGTTATTCTCGGGGACGGCTGGTACCGGAGTGTGTCGGGGGTTGACGGGGATCGCAATCTCTACGGTACGGGAGTGGCGCTGTTCTTCCAGCTGGAAATCGACAAAAATGTCGTATGTGTTTCTGACGGGAGCTGGACTGCGTCGCAGTCAGGTCCGATTCGCGAGAATGATATGCAGCAGGGCGAGGTGGTTGATGCCCGGATGGAGGAGATTGAGGATTATCATGAAGTCAGGGTTGAGGATTTCGGGGTGGAAACCCTGGCCTGTTCCAACTGCATGCCTGTAGCAGAGATGGAGTGTTTCACAGGGAAATGTATCACGACGCCAAATGGGGAAACAGTCATTGATTATGGGCAGAACATGGCGGGGTATATCTCATTTCGCTTAAAAGCGCACGCAGGGCAGAAAATTGTGCTGACACATGGCGAGACCCTGGACGAGAACGGCAATTTTACACAGGAGAACTTCCAGGATCGCGAACGCCACAAGGAGGGTGGCACCAGGCAGCAAGTGGTTTATACCTGCAAGGAAGGGTTCAATGAATACAAGGCAAAGTTTACAATCTGGGGATTCCGTTACGCGAAAGTGGAGACGAACATTGACCTCCATGATGCAGAGTTTACTGCGATTGCAGTATATTCAAAAATGCAGGAGTTGGGAACATTCAATTGCTCCAACGCCGATGTGAATCAGCTGGTGCACAACAGTATCTGGAGCCAGAAGTCCAATTTCTGCGATGTGCCGACAGACTGTCCTACGAGGGAGCGTGCGGCGTGGACTGGCGATATGGGTGTCTTTGCGGCGGCAGGGCTGTACCTGGAGGACTGTTATCCGGTTATCCGCAAATGGCTGGCGGAATGCCGCCTGACGCAGCATGAGGACGGAAAATTGAGCAATATTTCCCCGAGAAACAATAATCCGAGCTTTTTCTCAGGACTGCTTGCTGGTTCTGTGGGCTGGGGCGACGCGTGCATCATTGTGCCGTATGTGCTTTACCAGCGGTACGGGGACGTGCAGATTCTGGAAGAAAATTATGCGATGATGCAGAAGTGGTATACCTTTCTGGAAGGGCGTGCGAAGAACAATCCGGAGGACGCTGCTGAATTTATGAAGCAGAATCCATACCGCGATTATACCGTCGAGACAGGGGTTGATTATGGCGAGTGGTGTGAGCCGGATGTTGACAGCACATCAGCGATGCGGACACCGCAGCAAAAGGTTGCTACCGCATATTTTGCGCGCTCCGGACAGATGCTTGCGGAGATTGCACAGATTCTGGAAAAAGCGGAGGATGCCAGGCATTACTGCACAATGGCGGAAAATGCAGGGAAAGCCTTCCGTTATATTGCGGTGCAGGATGGCAGGATTCACTCCGACCGGCAGGCGGAATATGTGCGTGCGATCACATTTGAACTGCTGACGGCAGAAGAGAAAAAGCAGGCAGCGGACGACCTGAACCGTCTGGTGCAGCAGAACGATTACCATCTCAATACAGGATTTCTTTCGACACCGCAGCTATGCGCGGTACTCGCGGATTATGGGTATGTAGAAACAGCGTATAAGCTGTTACTCCAGGACACAATGCCAGGATGGCTCTACCAGGTGAAAAAAGGCGCTACGACCATCTGGGAGACATGGGACGGAATCAACGAGAAAGGTGTTCCCGCTGCATCCTTAAACCACTATTCCAAGGGGGCGGTCACTGGCTGGCTGTTTGAGGGCGTGTGTGGTATCCATCTCGTGGGCGGCAAGATTGAGATAAAGCCGCAGCCATGTAATATGCTGGATTACGCAAAGGCTGTGTACCATTCGCCAGTGGGGGATATCGAGAGTGGCTGGCGCTGCGAGGGTGGAAAGTTTTCATATGAGTTTGTCATTCCGGCGAATACAAGTGCGGACATTATTCTTCCGGATGGACGGAAAGAGCACGTTTCAGCCGGGAGGCATTGTCTTTGATAGTCCTTCCGATTGATGCAGGCTTTGCGGCATACTCAGGGGTATGAGCAGCCGACAAATAACACGAAGGTTTGTCAGTTTGACAAGCCTTTTGTTATCTGTTCGGAAAATGTAATGATGTAATCCGCAATTTCCTCCGGGGGTTCCTGCATTCCGTTTTGCAGCCACCATTGAATTATACTGCTGCATCCGCCCGCTAAAAATGCAAAACTGGCATTTTTTTTCGCGATAGGGCAGCTGCTTTCCGGCATTGATCCAAGCCATTGTCCTATATAGAGTAAACAACACTCCGATAACTTTTGGATAAATTGTTGTTCACTCATAGGAGTAATTATTGATTGGATAAGCTGGCTTTTGCTGCGCAGTGTGTTCAGTATGGCAATTACTGCGGCATGTGCACCAGTAGCTTCGATGGTGGCCAGCATTTTTTCGAATTCCTGAATACCTTCTGTCTCAATTTTTTCTAATAGATCGTAACAGTCCTGATAATGTTTATAAAAAGTTCCGCGATTAATCTTGGCCTTGTCACAGATTTCTTTTACTGTGATTTTCGATATGGGCTTATCCTTCAATAGATCCAGAAAAGTCTCCTGAATGATCTTGCGTGTAAATCGCACGCGGGCATCAGTTTTCATGTCTTTGTTCCTTTCTTCAACAGACTAAAATAATTTGTCTTTTATCTAGCAGATGTTGTAAGATTGTTTCTTGATTTGCCACTGTGATTTCCAGTATAATGCAAATATCAGAAAAAATCAACAGATGTACTATATTTAATCATTTGTACATTAATTGTGCAATTTTAAAATATGGAGAAAAATTATGGAGGACGAAACGGATGAATACTTTGTATCTGATTACTGGTGCGGCTGGTTATCTTGGTGGAGAGGTCTGCCGTCAGATGGTGACGCGTGGGATGAAAGCCAGGGCACTGGTTTTGCAGAACGATAAAATGAAATGTTATATTCCTGATGAAATTGAGTGTTACGAGGGTGATCTCTGCGACAAAAATTCATTGGAAAAATTTTTTGAGGTTCCGTCTCAGACAGAAACGATTGTTATGCACTGTGCAAGTATGGTGGCGCTGGGAGAGGAACGCCGGGAGCTGGTTATGAATGTCAATGTCAAAGGAACCATGAATATTATCGACTGCTGTCTGCAGCGTCCGGAATGTAAGAAACTTGTCTACGTGGGCAGTACCGGCACGATTCCTGAACTGTCACATGGGCAGAAAATGACGGAACCGGAACGTTTCGATGAGACAAAGGTTGTCGGCGTGTATGGGCAGTCCAAGGCAATTGCCAGCCAATGTGTGCTGGACGCGGTGCGGGAACGGGGATTGAATGCCTGCATTGTAATGCCAAGCGGTATTCTTGGACCAGGGGATTATGCAATAGGGCCTGTAACAAAGGGAATGTTGATGCAGCTGCATGGAGAAACACGGATTGGAGTCGCAGGGACATTTAACCTCTGTGATGTCCGTGATCTGGCAAACGGCTTGTTTCTTGCCGCAGAGAAAGGAAAAGCTGGTGAAAGCTATATCCTTGCAAACGAGGTGGTAAGTTATCCCGAATTTGCAGCGCTGTCTGCACAGGAAGGGAATTGTAAGAAGCCTTTGATTTATTTATCGCGCCGGATTGCAACGATTGCTGCAATAATTTTAGAAATACCTGCAAAGATAAAAGGAACGACACCGGCCTTGACCAAATATGAAATTTATAATCTTTCGCGCAATAATAATTTTGATTCGTCAAAGGCGAGACGCGAGCTGGGATATACATCGCGTCCTTACCGGGAAACAATTCACGACGAAATTGAATGGCTGCATAAAATTGGAAAGGTTTAAGCTATGCCAGCTAAATAATTTTGTAGATATAGTACATATAGACAACAGTTTTTATGCATTTGCCCATTTTTTTCGACAGATTGGGATAAATTGTTTATTATATATACAAATAACGGAAGATTGATTATTGATTTGTCATTATTTTTTTTGGTGTAATTATGATATTAATAATGTACAGATGTATTTTATCGTATTATCTGTACATTAAATAGGAGGATATGAGTGATGGATTTTAGCAGCGTATAGGGAAAGGTTGCAATTGTTACCGGCGCGAGCCGTGGGATTGGCAGGTCGATTGCAACAATATTTGGAGAACCCGGGGTGAAGGTGGTCTGTGCAGCCCGCAGCCAGGAGCAGGGACAGACTGTGGTTGATGAGATTTGGGCAAATGGCGGGGAGGCTGTTTTTATCCGCACTGACTGCAGCAGTGCCGAGGAGGTTAAGGCGCTGGTGGATGCCGCAGTCAGCCAGTATGGTGGGTTGGACGGCATGGTCAGCATAGGACAGGAACTGCTGAAGCTGTTTCAAAACCAACTGTTTTAATGTGTCCTCTCGGATATAGTGCTGCGTACATTCCTTTGCCCTGCTCGTCCGTTTATACATGGAACAGCGGAAATGTGCATATCCGTTTGCTGTGGCTAGGCTGAGTTTTGCCCCGCAGTCGGCACAATAGAGCAGCCCTGAAAAGATACTTGTCAATCCGCTTTTGGTCGGTCTGCGTTTGTTCGCCCGTATCATCTGAACTTTTTCCCACATATCCCTGTCAATGATGGGGGTATGGGCGGCCTCGATATACGTCCGCCTGTCCTTTGTGGTGGGGATGCGTTTCCTGCTCTTAAAGCCTAAACGGGTGGATTTAAAGCTCTCCGTCACACCGATATACGCCACATTTTCCAGAATGGATGCAATCATGGACGTCTCCCAGTTATAGGGATGTTCCGATTTTTTTGCAACGCCGATTCCCTTTGACACCTTGTAGGCTAGGCTGACGGGGTAAGCACTTTATCTTCCCAGAGGGCTGTGGCAATGGCTGATACGCCTTTTCCCTGTATACAGAGTGAAAATATCCTGCGGACGACTGCCGCGGCTTCCTCGTCCACAAGCCAACGGGTTTTGTCATCTGGATTCCGTAAATATCCGTAGGGCGGTGCGCCCAAATGCTCCCCCGCAAGCCCTTTCGCTTTCTTGACTTCCTTTACCTTTTTGCTCGTGCTTTTGGGAT
>NZ_SRYA01000065.1 GCF_004793545.1 Petralouisia muris
TACCTAAAGGTTTCGCCTAAAGGCGAGGGTTTTAACCCCATTATACAGACAATAAACCTATTTGCCCCTCAATCTGAGTATTATCAAAATTAAATTCATCAAAATAGGAACTCTTAATAAATATACTGTGAAAAAATTCATCCGACTTCTTATTTAACTTAGTCGCCTCTTTATAACACTCCTTATTATCTGATCCAATAAAGTAAAATTTTGAATACTCCTTCCCCAAACTTTTACTCCATTGCACGAACTTTACTTCATATTCATGATTTAGTTTAAGTTGAACTAAATCTAACTCTGTTCTATTTATCACAATATCCTCATAAGAAATCAGCTGATCATCTACGGATATCTCATACTTATTACTTTCATTTAATTCTAAAAACCAAAAAAATTCATTCCTTATCTCTTCAATTATTTCTTCTTTAGATAATGCAATTAATTGTGTAAATGTAACTTTAGTTCCAACTGAATCTTTTGTTTCAGTTGGTTTTAACCCACCGTTATCGTCATATTCATTAAGAGAATCTTTATTCATTCCAATATAATATTTATATTTCTTTTCGTTTTTCTCGTAAACAGTGTCCCATCTTGCTATTTGAGCAAAAGAGAAAAACGTCAAACGTCCTATACCTTTACGCCCATGTGGCAATGAATGATTTAGTCTGCTAGGTAAATCAGCCTTTTTAGATTCATTAAAAGGTTGAAACTTATGTGGTAATTCATCATATACAATACCTGTACCATCATCTATAATAGATACCATATTTATCAAACCCATTTCATTAGTATGCAAATATACTCTCACATGAGACGCGCCCGCATCAAACCCATTCCATATGTATTCACATATTGCATCTAATGGTTTTACATTTTTCAAATTTTTCTTTATTCCTTCAGGTGTAATCAATATATTTTTCATGGTATCTCTCCCTGACTCTATATTGCTAATATTTTACCATATCCTCATTTCATTTACTATCCAAAAAACACAAATTTTGCAAACAAATACGCAAAACTCCATACTATCACGAAAACTCCGAGCAGTTTCCGTGTTTGTATCATATCCCCCGTTTTTCAACAGCATTTTCCGTCAAGCTAATACACCTTTCAGCCAAAACCGATAATACCCTACACCCTTTTACCTTTCCGCTTTATACTATCACGGAAACCCCCGACTTTTGCGTGAAAGTATACTTTTGCCTGATAGTACGATTTTTTCCCCAATCGCCATCCTATCAGCGGCATTAAAAAACAAAAAAATTGGGGTCCACCACACACCGTGATGAACCCCACCAAGCCTTAAAACCCCTTGATTTTAAGCCATTCTTCAATACTTTTGCCTGTTAGTACCAAAAATCCTATGGCATTATTTTTTTATTGCCGCCTGTGCCGCTGTTATATATTTTTTATCGCTCCCAGCACAAGGCTCTGCCCCGCCCCATTCAAACCTTTTAACGATTCCTGCTATCGTTAAAAAGTGGTACAAAATCAGAAAACGAAGCTGCTCCCTCAACAGAAAAAAGGCTCAAAAAGCGAAAAAACAAAACTGCAGAACCCGTGAAATGCCTTGTTTTCAGGCATTTCCGCAATTCCGCATTGTATCAATTTCGTTGTTGCGATGTTCATCGGTACAACGAAATTGATACAATTCAACGATGCACCCCCAATGCACCCCTTGCAAATGATTAAAATCGCCATTTCTTCATATTAAATGCACACTCTTCCAAGTGTGCATCGATAAATACTTATGTCATTGAATTCAAAAATATTTAGGGACTTCTCCCACTAATTATGCCTCCCAAGGATAGCCATCAAGATCATAATATGCTTCTCCATCAAACGACTGCAATTTCAGACTTTGAGTCATATTATGACCTTCTTCATCTTGATAGCATATGTTAAACCAATTTGGAAGTCCTTTTGTGTCCTCATATTCTGAATGCAAGATTTTTGTCACTCTAGAAGGCCATCTTTTCACATCCTCTGAGTCCTCATATGCAACAGCCATTCTACACCTTTCTCCTGGTTTTAGTACCGTTGTTAGCAGCTTATCAAACACGATAAGATTTCTGGCTACCTTATCATTTACAATTTCAATAGAAAATTGAAGGTTTCTATGACAAGTTCCTCCAGTAAAATCAGGCTTAAGAACATCAGCTGTTCCAGGGAGTTGCTTATTTATACTGTCTATTTTAATAGCAAAAGAAGGCTGATTTTTGCGTACTCTACTATTCTCTTTCTCTACTTGAATTCCTTTTATTGCATCTATAAATGCACTTCTAAACCGTTCCCATCTTACATCAACAACCTTAGTAAGCCCAAATTTTTCTGTCAAATTGTCTTTCAATTCATTCAGTCTTTGCCTAAGTTCCTCTTCATCAGAATCCAATTTAATTGCTATTTGGTCAGCACTAATGGCACCTCTTATCTGAGAGAAATCGAACCCCGGAAGCAATATTGATGTATATTCTTTTTTTGTTACCCATGCAGCCCCCATTTCATTTAAGCTCGCTGCACTCGAATAATATCTATCCGATAAAACAAATATAACATACAAGTCTAAATCCCAATCTATAAATTTATTTGCAAGCCAATCATAAACCCGCTTATTTAAGGGTATTCCGTATCCTGGCACTGATGAACAAATCATCTGTGTATGATCCAATCCTATATTCTCAAAAAGAGTAACCAAATGCTCTGCATATTTCTTATCAGTGGTTGCATGGCTAATCAGCAACATAGGCATCTTATTTTCTGTCATTTTAATATTCTCTCCTTCAATAGCTTTTTTCTTATCCTCAAAATATGTTTTTCCCAAATTTGACAGCGTAAGCATAACGCTTTTAGCATAAATCATATAGTGGGACAGCATACCATACATCAATAATTTCTCCGCTTCAAGCGGTAAAGAATTACTCGGATGTTTTGGAACAGCATCATCAGAAACTGTAACAAAGTTGTTGTCATTCCCATTATACTGTTCTAATGCAATTTCTAAAACCTTCTCCGCATCTGGATCCATAACGCGAAAATCACCTATGTACTTCGCAGCATTAACAATCCCGGATGCCCGTTCGCACCTTGTATTGTCCCGTTCTATCCTTTGATTTTCTTTCATCTGCTTTTCAATTGCTTTCTGTTCTGACGATTTCGCAGGCATAACTTATCCCCCATCTCTATTAGCTCGTATTTTGTACTCGAACTTAATCATATCATATTTATCGTCAAATTCCCACAAGAAAGCAAGCCGAAGAACCACAAAGTCTCCGGCCCGAAAAAAATTTTTCTTTCTATATTAAATGTCGATTTTACACATTTTTACCTATCCATCAACTTTCACTTCGTTTCCCGCCTTGAAAGTGAAGCGGATGTCATCCCTAGCATAAACCGTGGCGTAGTCAAGGAGCGCCGTCCAAAGCTCCTCATCAAACTTTCCGCAGAAACCGTCCAGCTTCTGAAGCCCGCCAATAAACCGCATATAGGTTTTCCTCTTCCCCTGCCTGTCGGAAATCTCTCCGGATGCTTTTTCGTACCCGTCCCTGGCCGCCTCGTATCTTGCGACCAGTTCATTGCGTCGTCTCTGGTATTCGCCCTGGTCTGTGGCGGCGGCCTTGTTCTCCGCCACAATCCTCTTTACCATTTCCGCCACCGTCTTCATCTCGGTCAGGAGCCGGCTCTGCTCCACTTCCAACTCCGTGGTGTCGCATAATGTCCGCATCATCACCTTGGTGTTCGCTATCAGCTCATCCTTTTCCGGGATGACCGCATTGACCGCTTTTACAAAGGCTTCCTTTATCTCGTCCTCGGTAATGTGCGGTGTCTGGCATTTCTTATCGTTTTTGAACTTATGGTTGCACTGGAAGATTACCCTGCGGTATTTGTCCTTGGAATGCCACACCTTGGAGCCGTACCAGTTCCCGCACTCAGAACACTTGATTTTTGAGGAAAATATGCTGGCGCTGCTGTACCTCGTGTCCATGCTTTTCCTCCGCTCCATCTCTTCCTGCACCAGCTCCCATGTTTCGGGCGGGATGATTGCCTCGTGGTTTCCCTCCACATAATACTGCGGTATCTCCCCCTGGTTCTTCTTCCGCTTTTTTGTGAGGAAGTCCGCCGTGTATTGCTTCTGCAGGAGCGCGTCCCCTTTGTACTTCTCGTTGGTGAGGATGCTCTTGACGGAACTCTGGTGCCAGGTGTCCTTCCCCGCAGGGCTCTTGATGCCAAGCCCCGTCAGCTTCTTGCCGATGGCATACGGGCTCAATCCCTGCAGGAAAAGCTGGTATATCAGCTTTACCGTTTCCGCCTGCTCCGGGTTCACCTGCAGGCTGCCGTCCTCGCCCTTCTCATATCCGAGGAAGGTGCTGTAGGCAAGGCTGCCTTTGCCGTCTGCAAACTGTTTCCGCTTGCCCCATGTGGTGTTCTCCGAAATGCTCCTTGATTCCTCCTGCGCAAGGGAGCTCATGATGGTGATGAGCAGCTCCCCCTTGGAATCCAGCGTGTAGATGTTCTCTTTTTCAAAATAAACCTCGATGCCCTTCTCCTTCAGCTTCCTCACCGTTGTTAAGGAATCCACCGTGTTCCTTGCGAACCGGCTGACCGATTTTGTGATGATGAGGTCAATCTTCCCCGCCAGGGCATCCTCAATCATCTGGTTAAAACCATCGCGCTTTTTTGTGTTCGTTGCAGAGATGCCTTCGTCTATGTAAACGCTGTCTTTGATACAATTTGATTTTTCATTAAACCCCATGATTTTTTACCGATACCCCGCGATTTTTTATCATACTCCATGATTTTTCCTATACCCCGTGATTTTTCCCCATACTCCACGATTTTTCCTATACTCCATGATTTTTCCGCAGGAGGCAAGGAAAAATCCCCCGGAGCCGTTTTCTTCCCTGCTCCGGGGAACTATATTCTCATGCCTTTATCTCCATCCCGTTCTTGAAAGTGAAACGGATGTCCTCCCTGCTGTACACCATGGCGTACTCCACAAGGCTGTACCAGTCGTCCTCGTTAAATGCCGTGAGCGAACCGTCCAGCTTTTCCAGGGCGGAAACAAACCTCCCGATTTTTTCCCGCTTCGCCTGCCGCTCTGTGATGGCCTGGCTGACTTCCGAAAGCCGCCCCTTCGCCCGGTTGAACCGCCCCGCCAGCCCGTCATACTTTTTCTGGTACTCCGTCTGGTCAAGGGCAACGCGGGCATTCTCCGCCACGCACTGTTCGATCAGCTCCGCCACCACGTTCATCTCCTCCTGCAGCCGCAGGCGCTCCGCCTCCAGCCCCGCGGTGCCAAAAAGCGTGTCTTTTATGGAGTCGTAATCCTCCCGCACACCGTCCTTTTCTGCAAAGATGGCATTGGCCGCTTTCAGGAAAAGCTGTTTGATGGTTTCCTCGTCAAGGTGGGGCGTGCCGCATTTCTCCCCGCCGTCAAATTTGTGGTTGCACTGCCAGATGGTCTTCCGGTACTTGCTGTTGGAATGCCACACTTTCGAGCCGTACCAGCCCCCGCAGTCCGCGCATTTTATCCGGCCGGAGAATACACCCGTGCTGCTCGCCCGGTTCTTCCCGGAATGCCTGGCCGCCATCTGGTGCTGCGCCTCCTCGAACACGGAGGGGCTGATGATGGCCTGGTGGTTGTTCTCCACATAATACTGCGGCACTTCGCCCTCGTTCACTTTCTTCTGCTTGGTGAGGAAGTCCACCGTGTACACTTTCTGCAGGAGCGCATCGCCTTTGTATTTTTCATTCGTGAGGATGCTCTTCACCGTGCTGGAAGACCATGCCTCCTTGCCGCCGGGCGAGGGGATGCCCTCCGCCGTCAGCAGCTTTGCGATTGCGTGGGGCGAGCGCCCCTGCAGGAAGAGGCCGTAGATCCTGCGGACGGTCTCCGCCTGCCCCTCGTTGATGACGAGGTTCCCGTCCTCGCCCCGGTCGTAGCCCAGGAACCGCTTGAACGGCACCGTGACCTTGCCGTCCGCGAAACGCTTCCTCTGCCCCCAGGTGCAGTTCTCCGAGATGCTCCGGCTCTCCTCCTGCGCCAGCGAGGACATGATGGTAAGGAGCAGCTCGCCCTTGCCGTCGAACGTCCAGATGTTCTCTTTTTCAAAGTAGCACTCCACCCTGTTCTCCTTCAGCTTCCGGATGGTCGTGAGGCTGTCCACCGTGTTCCTTGCGAATCGGGAGACGCTCTTGGTGATGATGAGGTCGATGGCACCGGAAAGCGCATCCTCCACCATTTTGTTGAAGCCGTCGCGCTTTTTCGTGTTACAGCCGGTTATGCCTTCGTCCGCATATACAGATACGAATTCCCAATCCTCGCGCCCGTTGATGTAGTTCGTGTAATAGTCCACCTGCGCCTCGTAGCTGCTCTGCTGCTCCTCATGGTCGGTGGAGACGCGGGCATAGGCGGCCACCCTGCGTTTTTTATAGCTGCCTATCGGTGCCGCCGTGTGCCGGTTCACCGTGGCCGGTATCGTGATCACGCTCTTTGCCATCGCTCTTTCCTCCCTCCATAAAAATTGAATTCCAGGCTGCCATCCGGAAATGCCGTGATTTCCTCTATCTGCTTTTCAAACTCCGCTTCGTCAAATTCCTCCAGCCCCATCATGTGCGCGGAAACCTGCCTCAGCTTGTAATCGGTGTAGTTCGGGTTATGGCACTCCACATTCTTCCTTTTCTTGCCGATGCAGTACCAGTACACCCACTTCCCCGCGCCGTTCACCCGGTGGTATGTATTCCCGCAGGCGGCGCACCGTATCTTCCCCTGGAAGCAGTCCGTGACCGTGGCGATGTGCCTGGGCGGGTCCAGGTGCAGGTTCTTCCAGACTTTCGTCTCCCCGCCGGTGAGATGGAATTCCAGGTCCCCGTTTTCCATGATGGTGATGCCCCGGACAGCCTTTTCAAACACAGCCCCGTCAAACTCATCCATTCCAAGCGTCCGCGCCGAAATCCGCTCCAGCTCTTCCTCGCTGAAATTCACGCTGGTGCAGCTCATGCCCGTCTCCTTTTTGGAGCGGCATATCCAGTGTACATAGGTCTTCCCCCTTATGGTCCCTTTCTTCCGTGTGAACGGCTGCCCGCAGACGCCGCATTTCATCTTCCCTGTAAAAGGGTAGGCGGGATTGACAAGCCCCGCCCGCCGTTCCATCTCCGCCTGGACCTTTGCGTAGGTTTCCCGGTCAATGATGGCTTCATGGCAGTCTGCCATGTAATACTGCGGCAGCTCCCCGCCGTTCTTTACCTTTGCCTTGGTGATGGGGTCCGCCATGTAGCATTTCTGCCGCCGGATGTCGCCGGCATAGACCTCGTTGAAAATGAGCTGCCGCACCGAGGCTTCCTGGAAATCGTTGCCAAGAGTGGTGCGGATGCCCACCCTGTTCATGTTCTCCGCAATCCGGCGGAAGGAAACGCCGTCAATGTACATCTGGAACATCCAGCGGACTGCTTCCGCCTCTTCCGGTATGATGACATATTTTTTCTCATCCTCATCATACCGGTATCCGAGGATGTGCTTGTTCGCCGTCCCGATCTCGCCGGACTGGAACCGCCGCCTGACTCCCCACTTCACGTTTTCCGAGATGCTCCGGCTCTCCTCCTGTGCAAAGGACGCCAGGAGCGAGAGCATCAGCTCCCCATCCTCTGAAAGCGAATTGATATGTTCCTTCTCGAACCGCACCTCGATGCCGAGGGACTTCAAATGCCTGACCGTCTCCAGAAGGTCGACCGTGTTCCTTGCGAAGCGGCTGATGGATTTCGTCAGGATGATATTGATCCTGCCCGCCTCGCAGTCGGCGAGCATCCTTAAGAATTCGCTGCGTCTGGCCGTCCCCGTCCCGGATATCCCGCAGTCTGCGTACACCCCTGCATATTCCCATTCCGGATTGTTCTGGATGAGTGCGCTGTAGTAGCTGACCTGTGCGGAAACGGAATTCATGAGCCGCTCCGTGTCCCTGGACACCCTCGCATAAGCGGCCACTTTCTTCCGGTCTGTCAGTACGGGGCGGACCGGCTCGATTCTGCTGATTTTCTTCAATGAAACCACTCCTTTCCGCTACCATTCATCACTCTGAAACGCACTTATTGCAAGGGTTTTCCCGCTAATAATGTACCCAGAATTGGCCGGTGTTTTTTAAGCAGTATTGTATCAATTTCCGAATATTCCTCCTCGGTGATGGCGCCTTCTTCGAGCATCGCCCGTGCCACGGCAAGCGACATCCGGTAGCGCATCTCCGCGCGGAATTCCCCCTCACTCATCTGCGCCGCCTCCCCCGAACCTGGCTTTTATATAGCACCCGTGGGAGCAGTATTTCCTCCTGGAATCCCCATAGACGTCAAACTGCTTCCCGCACCCGGCGCATATGAAAGAATACACCGCCCTCTGCCTTATCTGCTCCGGATGCCCGTGCCACCACTTCTCCCGGCACTCCCTGGAGCAGAACGCCCGCCGCTTCACGCCCGCCGTCTGCTGCAGCGGCTTCCCGCATTCCCGGCAGATGCCTTCCTGCGCCTGGGCGTCCTCCTGCCCGTCCTGCGCCGCCTGCCCCGCCAGGCCGTTCCTCCTGCAGAAGCTGCGCACCGCGTCCCTGGACACGCCCGCCAGCCTTGCCGTCTCCGTATATCCCATGCCTGCCCGCCGCAGGTCTGAAACCTTCCTTTTCTGTTCCTCCGTCATGAAAAATACACCTCCTGCCATATGCCACCGCAGGGGCGGGAATCGGACGGTCGCGCCAGTATTTTTTCTGTGCCTCCCGCCGTGCGGAAAAATAGCTTTCACATATAGGCCACGGAAACGGGGGAACTGAACCCCCTGAAATCAAAAAATGGCCCACGACATTTTATGTGCCGTGGGCTTGTCACTATTCGCGCCGGGCTTTACGCCATGGCGCGCCTCCCGTTTAGCTGCCACACATCGTGGCTCTTGATCTGCCGGACGGCGGAGGATACCGTGTTGGCATGGCCGTGCTTATGGTAGTAGGCCGTCCCCTTCGTGTGCTTGTGGTAGATGCGGACCGGATACCGATCATAGGAAAGTTTCTGGACAATCCAGCAGTGTTTGGTGCATCTGGACTGGATCTCAAAGAAGTCATCCGTCTGGCGGATGAGCCGGAAGTACGGGGAAGTGAGAAGTGTGCGTTCTCTTGCAGTGAACATCAGCATCCCTCCTTCCGCCGCCCCCTGCGTGGCAGGCGGGCTGTTTCCATAAACTGTTTTTTCATAGGCGTGTGCCTCCTTTATTTTTCTGCCGCCGTTTCCGGCAGCGCCCCTTTGGGGTAGTGCCATGTTAAATCAGAACCGGGGGATTATCCACTCATTTCTGCGCCATAAGATGCACAAACTTTCCATCCGTTTCCTGTGTAGTTTACACCCACTAAAAAACGGGCCCGCGGCACATAGGAAAATGCCGCGGGCCCTGCTGTCTGTATTTATATCCGGCTGGCGTAATCAAGCGAAATCCACCCTGCGTTGGATTTTAGTTTCCCCCACCTGGAGGCGCCTTTCCCGTCCGCTTCCTCAACAATGGTAAATACACCCACGCCGGTCACCTTCCCTGTTTTTGGCTTATCCGTGCCGGGCCCCTGCCTGATGTTCAGGTCGGGGATGGACACCCGCACAAGGTACGGCTGGAGTGCCGCCGCTTTGGTGTACAACGCCTTCCCCGATTCATCGAACACGGAATGCCCCGAATTCTCATCCGCGCACTTCTTGGCATTCTCCAGCGACTTGAACGCCCCTTTCTGCGAGGAGGCGTCCGCCCACGACTTCCGGACGCGGTACCAGGCTTCGGTCTCTGCGGGAGCAGGCTTTGGTGCGCCTCCCGCCGTGCCGAGGATGCCTTTCAGGATGGAGAGGATTTTCCCGCCATAGCCGGCCCCCGCCGCCCATCCTTTCCCGGCCGGGTTCTCCTTCTGCCCAAGCCACTCCGCATATTCTGCACAGCCCCTCGTGACATACTTGAAACGCGGGTCAATACAGGCGTTCTTCAGCGCATCCGTGGAGGCGTAGGCTTTCAGGTGCTGCACCTGCGCCCGGATGCCGAGCTGCGGCGTGCCAAAGGAATTCCCCTTCATCCCGTTTGAAGTCACGCCCATGCCGCAGAAATTGTTCTGGGAAAGCGTGACCGCAGAGCCGGAAAAAGTAAAGTTCCCCGTCTCAAGGCAGGACTGTGCAAAGGCGATGTCGCCACGCACTCCCTCCGCTTTTCCTTCCGAAAGATACAGCGGAACCATGTCAAGAACGGACTGTGCCACGCCCGGATTCTTCGCTTTCAGATACGCTTTCATCTGCTCCGCAGTCGCCACGGCATTCCCCATGATCTTCGTGTATCCGTCCGTGCCGGAGGACGCACCGCCCATCGCCGCCTTGACCGCCCTGCGGAATCCGTCCATCGTGTACCCCATCCCAAGCTGCGCCCACAAATGCTCCGGGTCGCCGTGGTTGCTGGCAATGCCCCGGCTGTGTCCTTCCCTGTGGCTGATGATGGCACCGTCCGCCAGTGGGTCCAAGCCGTACTTCTTACAGAGCATTGCGAACAGCTCCACCGCCGCCTCATAGGTTCTCTCCGCCACCGCTTTTGCCTCTGCCATGTCAGAACAGGTAAAATTTGAGCCTGCCGTGTACCGGATACACGCAGGCTCGCACATCTCCACCCCGATATGGGTATTGTTCCCGCTCCCTTTGTTCCCGCTCCCGCAGTGCCATCCCCTGTGGTTCCAGGGGAGTGTCTGGTACACCGTTCCATCGTTCCCGTCAATGAATCCGTGGACGCAGGATGTGTCATGCGCCGGGCTGTTCCACGAACTGATGAATGCGGACGCCTTCGGCTGCGGGCAGCCCACGGAATGGAGCATCAGCCCCTTCACCGTAATCTTCCTCCCTGCCGTGTAGCAGGGATTTCTCGTCATAATGCTTTCCACAAGTTTCATCCTCACTCGTCCCCCTTCCCGTTTTCCGCCCGGTCATGCAATTGCGCCAGAATGTCCTTCAGCTTTTCCGGGATGGGCAGCCCCAGGTGTCCGGCGTTCTCCAGGAGGCTCACGCCCTCGTTGGAGATGTAGAAAAAGATGATGGCCGTCCGCAGCACGGAGCCGCTCCCGATGACCTGCACATCGAGGATGTTGGCGATCCCCACCAGCAGGAAGACCAGCACTTTCTTTGCGATGCCCCTGAAACCCACCTCGCTGGACAGCTTCTTATCCGCTGCGGCACACATCACGCCCGTGACATAGTCCACCACGACAAAAGCGATGAGCGCATACAGCAGGCCGTCACAGCCGCCCAGGAACCAGCCGAGCCATCCCCCGATGGCAGTGAAAATAAGTTGGATCGTGTTCCAGAATTCCTTCATGTTGAAACCCTCCTTTAAATGATTTTTTGTATGATAAAAGGCCGCCCGCCAAACGGCGGACAGCCCCGTATCCAAAAGGATATTTATTTGTGTCGTTTACACAAGTATCTGTGGGAATCTTTGTCACATTTATGCCTCCCGTTTCCCTTGCTATTTCACGGCTTCAGAGTGATTAATAACACTACCCAAAGCCCCGCCTGCCCGGAAAACGGGAGGCGGCAGGGGAAAATAAAAATCCAAGGAGGACACCCTATGAAGACAAAGAACATCAAAGTCGTTTACACCTACCGCCACTGCCAGAGCGGCGGCATCCTGCACAGCGGCACCGGTCCATGCACCGCGGTCCCGAAGATACAGATGGAAGGCCACTGGCTGGAAGCCCTCGGCTTTTCCATCGGTGCCCCGCTCATCGTTGAATACGAGGAAGGCTCCATCCACATCCGCACCCTCACAGCCGAAGAGCTGGCGGCAAAGGAGCAGCGGGAGGCACAGGCTGAGCTTGAAAAAAGGATCGCGCAGCTTGAGCAGATGAAGCGCGGCATTGAAGCCGAAGCCGCATCCCTCTCCATGGTCGCGGAGCCGTCCACAAGATACGCCGCATCTGAACCGGACTCCCGGAACTGAAGAAACGCCGCACGCCGGGGCTCCCGGCACACACCACCCTTTTATCACGGCAGGGGAAACGCATCCCCCTGCCGTAAAGCTGCCCGTCATGCCTCCTCCGTCAGCGTGTAGGTGATCTTCATGGTCTTGTTGGCGTCCTTCACCACCGCCGAGGAAAGGTTGTTGATGGTGGCAAGGTAGGGCGTCAGCAGGTACATATGGCGGTATTCGTTCCCGTAGCTGCCTCCCCACCCCACCAGGAACTGCTTATACTGGAACAGCGGCGTCGCCGCGCTGCCGAGCCTCACGCTCCCCTGGGTGTGGATGACCATGTCGTCTGCCGTGACCTGGAAGTCCCCGCCGATGATCAGGTCCCCGATCAGCGTAAGGTACAGCTCGCAGGTCGCGGACTCGCACAGCGGCTTCATCTTGGAAGTGAAGCCGAAAGCGACCAGCGCCACGTCTGCGGAATTCGCCACGTTTATTTTATAAATGCCCTTTTTGTCATACGCAGGGACATACAGGTATCCGTTCCGCATACAGCAGCGGCACTTCCTTTCGGGGTAGCTGTCCTCCATGTCCCGCTCCCCCACCGCCACCAGCCTTGCGTTGGACAGCGTCCATTCCCCCTCCGTCACGGTATAGTCCGCCTTGGATATCTTTACCCACAGCATCCTTGCGTTCCCGGAGGAATTCGCCTGGTTGGAGAAGCCGTACCAGTACCCGTCCTTCCCGTCCAGGAATTCCCCGTACTTCGTGTAGCTGCCCAGGAACAGGAAGGTCTCCGCCGGCACGGCGTGGTCTTCCAGCACGGTGTAGGTGGAATCGTCCAGCTTTTCATTCAGCCCGATGGTGAAGACGGGGATGCGCACCTTCCGTATCCGCACGCTGGAGTCCGCAAAGGTGATGGAATACAGCAGGTCCTTTTCAAAATCCATCTCCACTGCCTCGAACAGCACCTCCTGCTTCGCTTTCCCAAGGTCGCCGATGTCCAGCTTCTTTATCTTTAAAAACGTGCTGGCGTCCCCCACCAGGCTCCCGTAGGCGTTCTGCCCGCCCTGGGCGCTGGTCAGCGCCACCGCCGCGATGGTGCCGTTGCCCTGGCTTGGCGTGAACTCCCACACAAATTTATAGCCGTTCTCCAAAGCCTTGCTCTCCGTCTGGTTCATGCTGCCCCTGGCCGTGTTCGCCGTGGTGTTCACATTGTTGGAGGCATAGGCCACCGGGAGGTTATCCGACATCTCGTAGATATGGGCGGCATCCTCTTCCAGCGTCCTGGGGAAGAGCAGGATGCCGCCGACCATGTTCGGGCAGATGGGGAGCAGCGTCCCATTCCAACTTAAGACATCCGCCAGGTTCTCTTCTGAGTAAAACACGCCCATGGGGTTCATGCCCAGGATGTCGTTCACCGCCTCCGTCACCATGTTCTCCTCCGTGACGCTCTCCACTTCCCCCGTGGCTTCATCCGTAAGTTCCAGTACCATCGTCCCTTTCAGCTTCATCCTGTCCCCTCTCCTTCCTGCGGCAGCTCCACGGGCTTCCCGAACGCGCCGATGCCCGCCTTCCTGATGCTGTCCGAATAATATTTCTTTACCAGCTCCATTGTCTCAAATCCCATCTCCCCGGAGAACGCCTTCGCCTGCAGGCCGCCCTTAAGCGTGAACGGCTGCACATATTCCTCCACCGTGATGGTGCCGTCCCACGCCGCGCCCGCAGCCATGCCCTGGCCGCTGATAGAGGCGATGCACCCGCCCGTATCGATGGCTGCCGTCCCTCCCTCCATCCGCAGGTGGACGTTGAAAGTGTTCGTGATGTTCGGCACAAGCCCGTCAATCGGATAGTACAGGGAAAGGATGTGTTTCCCGCTCCCCCAGGTCTCCACGGGGTAATGGATGAGGATCTCGGAATCATTGAATTCGTATGTGACATACGCCACTGCCTTCCCGTCCTCCGTCCATGTGACCGGAAGCTCCACGTCCACCGTGACGCTTTCTGTATCTGCCCCCTGGCCGCCGCTGCCATCCCCGGTATCTGTTCCGGCATCCGCGCCTGTTCCTGTATCCCCGCCGCCCCCTGCCGGGAACGGGACCACGATGCTCCCTTTCGCACTGGCAGAACGGCTCACCTGCCCTGCGGACACATCCACCAGCACCTGCCCGAAAAACTGCACATGGGTCTCCTCTTTCGCTGCGAACTCAATGCTGATGATCCGCACACTGGTCTCCGCCACCGTATAGGCGGAGGCATTCGTGAACGTGTGTATCCCGATCTTCCCCGCCTCGATCTGGTTTAGTAGGCCGGAGATGTTCTTGTCGTTCTTCGATTTTGCCTGCGCCAGCCTTGGGTTCTTCCCCACACATTTCAAGGTGTGTTTCCCACCAATCCTACAGTTGGAAGAAGTGATGCAGGCGGTCTGGCTCCCGTCTGCCTGCCCGCCCGTGAAAGTCAGCACGTCCCCTAAATCCAATGCCGGGTTCCCGATGGTGCTGGAATCAAACGGCACATAACTGACCACCGCCAGGTCATTTAAAATGTTCCGGCAGAGCGTCTCCCGCGTTTCCTCCAGCCCGAACTGCAGGAGCGGGTTCACCGCCAGGTTCATGGTCAGCCCGTCGTCCGGCTCCAGGGCGTAATACTCCGCCGTCTGTGTGCGCAGGTTCGTGGAGCTGACCGCCGTGTACCGGGTGATGAAGTCGGAAAAGCTGCTGGTGAAACGGTGCCTGCTCTTTACCTCCATCACCGGCTGTGTCCCATATTTCCGCAGCTCCAGCTTCCCTTCCCGGTTAATGCAGAAAAAGCCGCCAAGCACCTGCCCGACAAAGTACAGCACGTCACGGTAAGTCTCGATGTCATTTTCCGGGTAGATGGAGAGCAGCTCCGTGCCGTTGGGCATGGCCTCGATCTCCGCCTGTGTGTGCGCCAATACGACGTTGCACGCCTTACAGCATAAATCCAGGAACGCCCAGGCGTTGCCCACCGTCTCAAAACCGTTAAAACTCTTCTCGAAGCGCAGCATATAATCGTAGGCTTTCAGCTCCAGGCAGTGCGCCGTCCGGTTCGCCTCGCTGACCTCGAAGATGCCCATCGGCACTTCCTCGAAACTCCCGTCCGCAAGCCGCAGGTGGTAGGAGAGCCGCACCTCCGCCCCTTCCAGCGTGTAGCGGTCAATCTGTGAAAAGAGCGTGATGCCCATCTCGGCGGCGTACACCGTCCCCAGCTCAATCTCTGCGCTGCCGCAGCACTGCGCCGTGAGGTACCCGCTCCCTTTCACGATATCTTCGTAAACAAACGGGTATACAGCGCCGCCCTTTGTCGTGATCTGCCCCGTCCAGCAGTAGTTCCGTGTGTTCTCCTGCACCGCCCGCAGGAACGCATCGCTCACCGGGTACATCCGATTCCACCTCCTCCCGCCATGCTTTCTGTGTCCTTATAACTCTTTCAGCGTGAACGACACCTTCCAAAGCCCCTTATAGGATGTGTCTTTCACAAGGCTTGCCTTGTAGCCGCTAATAAACATTTCCGTCCGCTTTATTTCCAACGTTTCCGTGTCAAAATAATCTACTGTGAGCTTTTCCATCTGCTTAAACCCCGTCAGCAGCTTCAGCCATTTGGGGGAAACAGAAAAAGCGGCGGGGATGGACACCACGCCCATCCTCACCACGTCCCTCTGCGTGGTCCCGGCCTCCGTCTCGCCCCCGGAATCCGCCTCCACGTCCGCCATCTGCACCTCGTAGGAGTCCGGCAGGGGGAGCGGCACACCGTCAATTGCCAGATACTGTATATACGCCATGCCGCCTTACCTCCCTCCCGACCTTAAGTTCTGCCTTGCCTGCGCGTCCACCACCACTTCATCCAGCAGCGTCCCGCCCACATACACGGGGATACAGATGGTCCCGCCGCCCGCCATCTCCTGCAGGCCGGAAAGCATCTCCCTAAGCCCTCCGAGCAGCTCGCCCACGGAAGGATCCCCGGAGGAATCCCTGCCGCCCTGCATCCCCTGGACAGCCGCCTGCGGCTGGAGCATTAAGTCGGACGCCACCCCGGACACGGCCTTCTTCACCATGCCCCGGCTCTTTTCGATGCCCTTTGCCAGCCCGGACATGAAGTCCGGCATCCAGCTCTCGTAATCCGTCAGCGGCCCCTCGTCCGGCACGGAGAAGTGCAGGAAGGAGCGTATCTTGTCCGCTACATCCGACACCGCATTTACCACGTTGCCGATGGCGCTGCGGATGCCGTCCGCGATTCCGTTGATGAAGTCCTTCCCCCATTCCAGCGCCTTCCCCGGCAGCGAGGTGATGAAGCTGATGGCGGACTGGAACCCGGACTGCACTACGCTCCCCAGGGAGGAAAGCGCGGAGCCGATGCCGGAAACCATGGCCTTGAAAGCGTTCACCGCCGCCTGTTTCAGATTGGACGCAATGGACGACACCAGGTTTTTCAGCCCGTTCCAGGCGGACGAGGCTGTATTCTTGATTGCCGTCCAGATATTTGCGATTGTGGTTTTCAGCCCGTTGAACAGGATGGAAACGTGGTTCGCAAGCCCCTGCGCCAGCGAGCCGACCACCTGCTTGATGCCGTTCCAGATATTGGACGCCGCATTCTTGATGTTGTTCCAGATGTTGGCGGCGTCCTCCTTCAGCTTGGTAAAATTCCCGGTCACCAGGTCGATCAGCAGAAGCACCGGCCCAAGCACCACATTCTTGATCAGCTCCCAAGCCCCGGAAGCCGCCGTCTTGATGCCGTTCCAAATGCCCTGCAGCGTCGTGGAGAGGTTCTCCCACAGGGAGCGTATCATGTCCACAATCCCCGTCAGCACGGGATTGTTCATCATGTTCGTCCAGATGTTACTGAAAAAGTCGCCCACGGACTGCCACAGCCCGCTCCACCACGCCGGGATGCCCTGGAAGAATGAGACCAGGGAATTCCAGGCATTCGGTATGGTCTCCGTAAAGAAAGAACAGATGACTTCCCATGCGGAAACAAAAAATTCCTTGATCTGCGTCCAGATGGCATTGACCGCCTCACGGAACCATTCGCATTTGTTGTACAGCACCACGAGGATGGCGACAACAGCGGCGATTGCCAAAGGCACCCACCCGATAGCCGCCACCACGGCGGAGATCGCCGGGATCACCGTCCCGGACACAAACCCGATTACACCGGAAATAGCGCTGGCGATCTGCGGCACCACGGTCATAATTGTTCCGATTGCCCCGACCACTTTCCCGATGACAATCAGGACGGGGCCGAGCGCCGCGGCCACCAAAGCCACCGTGACGATGATCTTCTTCGTGCCTTCGTCCAGGCTGTTCAGCCAGTCCACAAGCCCCTGAATCCAGCCCACGATCTGCCGGATGTAGGGCATCAGGATTTCCCCGATGGAGATTGCCAGTTCCTCCAACTGGCTCTTTAAGATCGTAAGCTGCCCCGCAAGGTTATCCTGCATGGTGGCCGCCATCTTCTCCGCCGTGCCGTCACAGTTGTTGATGGCGCTGTTCAGCTTTTCAATGTCCCCCGGCGCGGCGTTCATCACCGCAAGGAATCCGGACATGGCGTTCTTGCCCACCAGAGCCTCCGCATTGGCGGCCTTCTCCGACTCGGACATCTGTGCGAATGCCGCGCGGCAGTCTGCCAGGATGTCCCCAAGGCTCCTCATGCTGCCGTCCGTGTTCGTGGTCTGTACCGTCAGCTCCCCGAAGGCAGCCCCGGTAAACTTCACTTCCCCGGTGAGGTTGGTCATCATGGAGCGCATGGCCGTGCCTGCCTGGGAGGACTTGATGCCCGCATTCGCCATCAGGCCGATGGCCTCTGCGGTATCCTCTGCGGAAAAACCGAGTGCGCCGGCCACGGGCGCACAGTATTTAAACGTCTCGCCCATCATGGATACGTTCGTGTTGGCATTCGAGCTTGCCGCCGCAAGGATATCCGCGAAATGCCCGGAATCCTCCGCCGACAGCCCCAGGGCGGTCAGCGCGTCCGTCACGATGTCCGAGGTGGTCGCCAGATCCTCCCCGGAGGCTGCGGCAAGGTTCATGATGCCCTCGATGCCGGAGAGCATATCGTTCGTCTTCCAGCCGGCCATGGCCATGTAGTTCATCGCCTCCGCCGCCTCGGATGCGGAGAACTTGGTCTTGCTGCCCATCTCACGGGCCTTATCCCGCAGGGCTTCCAGGTCCTTCCCGGTCGCCCCGGACACAGCCGCCACCTGGCTCATGGCGGAGTCGAAGTCGGAAGCCACCTTCACGGCAGCCGCGCCAAGCCCGCCCACCGCCGCAGTGACGGGCATCAGCTTCTGCCCCACGCCCTCAATGGCGGAGCCGACCGTCTTTAACTTCTCCCCCGTGGCGGCAATCTTCTGCAAAGCCACGGCGGACTGCCCCGCCTGCCGCTCCAGGTCACGCAGGTTGTTTTCCGTCTCGATGATCTCCCGCTGGAGGGCATCGTACTGGCTCTGGGAAATCTCGCCCCTTGCCAGCGCGTCATTCGCCTGCTCTGCCGCCGTTTTCAGCGTCTCCAGCTTTTCCTTCGTTTCCGAAACTGCCTGGCCGAGCAGCCGGTGCTTCTGCGCCATCAGCTCCGTGTTGCCGGGGTCGAGCTTCAGCAGCTTCTCCACGTCCTTAAGCTGTGACTGCGTGTTCCGTATCTCCGTGTTCACGCCTTTTAGCGCCGTCTGGAGCTTCGTGGTGTCGCCGCCAATCTCTACCGTAATCCCTTTTATCCTGTTTGCCGCCACACCAACACCCCCTTAACGGCGCAAAAAAAGCCCGGCTGCCCAGGCGTTATCAAAAAAATCCAAATCTGCGGTTAAAATAAATCGAACTCGTCCTGCCCTGCGATAATGGAGTAGTCCGCGCTGTCATTGCTGCTCTCCGCGTACATATCGTTGACCATGCCGATGGTCAGCAAATCTAAATCCCGGATGGAGATGCCGAGCTGCACACACCGCAGCAGGAACAGCGGCGTGGTCATCGGGCGGTCAGTTGCGCGAAGTTTTTTTTAGCCTCCACGTCGGTCTTCACGTTCAGCCCCCACAGCTCGATGAGCTGCGGCAGCACCTGGTAGATGGAGAACGTGCCGAAACCGTCCAGCCATTCCTCCGGCGTGTCCGGGATGGAAGGGTCGGCGTGCTTCGCCATGATGAAGGCGATGTTCTCGAACAGCTCCAGTGAAAACAAGTCTAAATTGGAATTCTCCTCATCGCTTTTCCCGATGCTCTTTTCCAGCGCACTCAGATCCTTGTAAATATCCCGGTGGAACTTAATCCGGTAAATACGCGGAACGGCCGCCGATGCCCGGAACGGCACTTCCTTCCCGTCAATCTCAATCTTCCTTGTCATGCTCATGCGTCGCCCTCCTCATTGCCCTGCTCCCCGCCGCCATCATCTGCCGCCGCGGGCATATACACCGCCTTGTACCAGTCCTTATAAACAGTTTCGTCTGTGGAATCCCCGGTCTTCGCCTTCACCATCCCGTCCGCCAGGGGCGTGGCCTTGACGGTCAGCGTCTCCGTCTGCACCTCCCGGCTCTCCTCGTTGGTCTTGCCCTCGATGCCCGGTCTTGAGGCGGAACAGTTGTAGAGGACATGGCGGATGTGCCTCTGGTCGCCGTCAAACTCAAAGAGCAGCGCAAAAGCCGCAAGCTCCGCCGAGGCGTTCTCAATCAGCACGCCCCTGCTGTCCAGTTCCTCCCGTAAGGCATCTTTGCGGAAGGACTCCGGGATCATGGCAAGCTCCAGGTCGCCGTCGTAGCCCATGTTGTTGTTGATGACATAGTACGCCGTCCCGTCCGCATAGAAGTTCTCCGGCTCGCCGTTGGCGTCCAGCGAGATGGACACCGAGCCGGGCATCGGGATAGGCGTCCCGTAGGACACCACCCCGTCTTCCGAAACCGTGAGCATCGCATAGTGCGTGTTTTTCAGGTTGTATTTCACTTTGTTCTTTTTATTCTGCATCCGTCATGCCTCCCATCCAAAAATATACAGAACTTCATAAAGCCGCTCGCTACCAATCCATGTTTCCGATTTGTTGTAGAAGACCTCATGCGCGTCCAGCACATCCTCCACTTTTTTCTCCACCGCCAGGTCTTTCTTATCGGTGTAAATCTCCACATGGACGCTTGCGCCCCTGTGGTACACCTTCCCGTCCGCTGCGAAATTGTCGCTCCCCGGAATGAGGTAGCAGAGGAACGGCGGCTCCGGCGACTCCCCTTCTACGAAATGGTCGTAGGCAAAAGGCAGACCCATCTCCGCAATCATGCTTACAAGTTTTTCCAAAATGCATCACCCCCTCAGAGCCTTTTCAATTTCCTGCTCCAGCGTCCGTTCCGCCCGCTCCTCCGCAGGCGCGATGTGCGCCTTTCCGGGGACGCGCCCGCCGCCCCGTTTGGCGTGACCGAATTCCAAGAGGTGCGAGAGCTGGTAGCGGTTCCTGGAATGCACCACCAGCTCGATGGAGTTGGAAGTCTCCTTCACGTTCTTCACAGACCAGCTTTTCGCATAGGCGCCCGTGTCCTTCGGCGCTCCCTCCTGGATATCCTTTTTCACGGAATTCCCCGCTTTCTTCACCGCCTTTTTCAGATCATCCGCCGCAAGGTCCGCGTACTCCGTCAGCCCCTCCATCACTGCGGCCGCAAGCTGGTCGATCCTTACCCTGTCTGACATCATTACCGCCCCGCTTTCTCACATTTGAATTTCAATGCCCGTTTTTTATTGTTCAGATGGTCTACCTTCAGAATGTCATAAATGCCGCCGTCCCATAAAATCCGGAAGCCCGTGGTGTCCACAGCCTTTGCCTTCTGGCAGAAACGCACCGTGAAGCTGATGTCCGGGTGCGCCGCGGTCTGCCCCGCCGCCTCGGATTCCGCAGAGGACTTCCCCAGGGAATCGCTGATGGTGGCATGGCAGGAGTAGTAGTCTGCCCATGTGTTTGTGTGGTTTCCGATGGCATCAGAAACCGTTTCATTTTTCTGGAACACAATCCGCACGTTCATCGCCGCCACATCCATCAGAACGCCTCCTTCCTTGCCCCAAAGAGCAAAGCCCGCAGGGTGAGCGTGAGGGCGCGGTGGTCTGCCTCCTCCCGGTGTTCGTAGAGGTAGGCCGCCGCATACAGCACGGCAATCCTGGCATTCTCCACGGCAGAAAACTCTTCCAGTGAATCCATCCGCGCCACATCCATGCAGAGGCGTTCCGACGCCCCGATGATGCTTTCGATCAGGGCGTCGTCCTCGTCATAGTCCACACGGAGGTAGTTCTTCATTTCTTCCAGCGTCACTGCCATGCCTCCACCTCCCTCCGAAAAACCTTAGGCCGAAGCCCCTTTCTGTTCCAGCACCTTCACCGCTTCCGCAAGGATCATCTTCCCGTCCACACGCTGCGAGGCGAGGAATCCCACCTGCCCGCTTGCAGCGAACAGCTCGTTCAGGCGCTTGAAGGAACGCCCCTGCCTGTCAGCGATCCAGTAATAGGAAAAGTCGCCGAAAGCGATGGTCTTTGCACCCGCGGCCATAACCGGCATATACGCCGAGGTCTTGATGGGGCGGCCTAAGATCATGTCCGGCGTCCCGGCTGCCAGGGACGGCTGCCACAGGTACTGCCCGTTGTTGTCCTTCAGCTTGCGGATGGCCTTGATGGTGGAATCGTTCAGCACCCACATGGATTTCTTGCGGTACGGGGATTTCAGCGAATAATATAAATCCATCAGCTCATCCGCCGTCACTGCCGTGGCAGACGCTGCGGTCACTCCCGTTTCCGCGCCGCCAGTTGCCGCCAGGACACCCAGCGGCTTGCCCTTGCCGTCCCCCGTGAAGAACGCCTCCTCTTCCTTCGCCCCGATGCGGCGGGCAAACTCGCGGGAGATATAGGACTGCAGGTCAAAGACGCTGTCGTTTAAAAGCTCCTCGGAGACCTTGATCATTGTCCCCAGCTTGTAGGCGCCGATGGAGACCTGCCCGAAGGAGTCGTCGCTCTCCGGGAATGCGCCCTCCTCGTCAATCCAGGATGCCGTGCCTTTGCTTGCCACCACGGGGATCTTGCGGTCACCGCTGGAGGTCTTGATGACCTTCGCCATCTGGCGGAAGATGTTCTCCTCCTCCAAAGCCTCCACCAGCGTCCTTTCATATTCATCCGGCACCAGGTAGCCGCCCTCGGAGTCCGTGCCAATCTGCAGGGCATTGGTGACCGCAGGCATCGGTGCCTTGGAGCGCATGGCGTTCCAGAAGTTCTTCCGGTAGTCGTCGGAGGCACGCCCGGTCTTATCCTCCGCACCGTCCGCCTCCGCCTTTCCACCCGGTTTCCCCGTAAGGGGTTTGTTGATCGGGCGGTTCAGCTCCGCGTCAAGTGCCTCCTGCCGCTCCAGCCTTGCGATCTCCTTCCCAAGGTCGGTAATCTCCTGCTCCATCCTTGTGTATGCGGCGTCATCCTCTGCGGAAAGGGTGCCGTTCTCCTTCCTGTGGGAATCCAGGAATGCCTTCGCCGCCTCCCATGCCTTCGCGCGTTTCTCACGCAGTTCAAGAATCGTCATAATGGAATCCTCCTTCTCATCGCTTTAATAAATTAAGCCGCTCCATGAGTACGTCCACGGAACGGCCGGTTTCTGTTTTTGGTGTGCCTTTCTCTCCCGGAGCAGGGATCTTCGCCTGCTCCCCGATGCCCGCCCTGGGCTTTTCCTCCCCGTATTTTGCAATGACCTTGTTCAGCAGGGCATTGTCCGCCGCCCTGCGGGAGAACAGCATGGAACTAGGCGCGGGAGGGAATTTCTTTTCTTCTTCCTCCCCGTCCGTATCCCCCTCGCCTTCCTCCGGCTCCTTTTCCGGCTCCGCCTTTGCCCGCGTCATGATCTCATCCGCAAAGCCAAGCTCCACCGCCTTGTTCGCGTCCATCCACGTTTCCGCATCCATCAGGTGCGACAGCTTCGGCCGGGAAAGCCCCGTCTTTAACACATAGGCGTTGATGATGGATTCCTTCACTTCGGATAGCATATCCATGGCCTTCTGCATCTCCGCATGGTCACCCCATGCAATAGTGGCAGGATTATGGATCATCAGCATGGAAACCGGGGATACCAGGACGGTGTCGCCTGCCATGGCGATCACACTGGCGGCGCTTGCAGCGATGCCGTCTATCTTCACGGTGACTTTCCCCTTATAGTTGGAAAGCATATTGTAGATCTGTGCCGCCGCCACGCAGTCGCCGCCCGGCGAGTTGATCCACACGGTGATGTCGCCCGTGCCGCTGTTCAGCTCATCCTTAAAAAGCTGCGGCGTGACGTCATCGTCAAACCAGCTATCTTCCGCGATGGTGCCGCTCAGTTCCAGGATGTGCTCCTCCGCCCCCGTTTCCTGGTTTTTCACTTTCTTCCAGTTCCAGAACTTCTTTGTCTTCATCCGACTCCTCCTTTCCCGGTGCGGCCCCCTCTTTCCCGAAAAGCCCCGCATCGGCTAATTTTGTCATGTTCCCGTTGATGAGGTACAGGTCGCCGCCCACTTCCTCCGGGATACGGTCAAGGTTCTCCAGCTCCCGGATGTCGTTTGCCGACATCCACCCGTTCTGCCGCCCCACGGCGTAGCCGTTCATGCGGCTCTGGTAGTCGCCACGGAGCAGACCGTCCACGTTGAACTTCACAAAATATTTCTTTTTCTCCTCCGCCGTCAGCAGCGACCGCGCCATGGACTGCTCCCACCTCGACACCCACGGGTCAAGAGTGTATTTCACGAACTCAAGGCTCTGCTGCTCGATGTTGGAGAAGCTGCTCTTTTCCAGGTCGCCCACCATGTGCGGAGGCACACGGAAGATCCGCGCGATCTCATTGATCTGGAACTTCCGCGTCTCCAGAAACTGCGCCTGTTCCGGTGAAATGGAGATGGGCGTGTATTTCATCCCCTCCTCCAAAACGGCCACCTTGTTGGCGTTGTGGCTGCCGCCGAAGGTGGACTGCCAGCTCTCACGCACACGGCTTGGGTCTTTGATGGTTCCCGGATGCTCCAGCACGCCGCTGGGCTGTGCGCCGTTGGCGAAGAACTTCGCCCCGTACTCCTCACAGGCTATCGCCATGCCGATGGCGTTCTTTGCCATGGCAATAGGGGAATAGCCCACCAGCCCGTCAAAGCCAAGGCCGGGGATGTGCAGCACCTCTGTGGGCGGCAGGACGACCGTGCTGCCCTTTACCGTAGGCGCGTCTTCCATGCTGACCGTGTACTCGTAATAGAGCTGCCCTTTGGAGTCCCGCTCCACGCCCATCCGGTCCGGCATCAGCGGGTACAGCCCGATAACCTCGCCCTTGCCGTTTCGGATGATCTGCGCGTAGGCGTTCCCCCAAAGGAGCAGGTGCGTCATCAGCGTTTCACGGAAAACGAAGGAAGTCATCTCCGGGTTCGGCTCATCGTGCAGTAAAAAAGTGTCTTCGACACTTCAGCCCCCTAGCCCCCATTCATGGGGGAATTAG